>JAGHRS010000030.1 GCA_018066285.1 Candidatus Treponema caballi | reverse complement strand
ATATGTTTGTTATTAGAAAAGCTGTATAGATAGCATTTCTGCATTTGACGAACTTTTTTATATTCTAGTAAAATAGAAAAAGAAGATAATCAGAAATGTAAAGATAACATAGAGGTTTGGGAAATATGGCATTTACACATGTTGATTGTTTTAGTGGTCCTGGTGGTATATGTACAGGTTTACACGCTGCAGGATTTGAAACGAAAGTGGCAATTGAATATATACAAAGTTGTGTTGATACATATTCCAAAAACCACCCGGAAGTTCATACAATCTGTTCTGATATAAGGAATGTTACACCAGAACAAATTCTTCCATTCATTCCTGAAGAAGGGATTGATTTGGTTACCTCTGGAATGCCATGCGAGACCTTTTCTACAGCTGGAAACACATCACGTTCTTTTTATGATGACAGACAATTCCTTTTCAGAGAAGGAATCAGAATTGCAAAAATCTGCAATGCTAAAATGATTCTATTTGAAAATGTTCCTGCTATAACAACAAAAACAGTAACAAAGTCATCTAAAGAACTAATAGTTGACATTCTAAAAGAAGAATTATGCAATGCTGGATATTCAAATTTCATCCAAGTCATATTAAGCGCGACTGATTTTGGGGTGCCCCAAAGACGAAATCGTTTTTTCATTTTAGCAACAAGATTTCCAAACTGGAAATTAGTTAAACCGAAACCGAACTGTAAAAAAATAGTAAATGTAAAAGACGCTTTCATGGGATTACCCAATGTTATTCCAAATACAAATGAGCCAGCGACAAAATATACTGGAGATGAAAGTGATTACTCAAAACTAATGAAGGATGATACTTTTTGGAAAAGAGAAAACAAAACCCCTGACGTACTTACATATCAAACTCCAATGAAACATAGAGAAGCAACGTTAAAACGTTTTGCTCTCCTAAAACAAGGAGAAGGAATGAAAGACTTGTTTAACCGTTTCGAAGGGGAAGAGAGAGAAAAATTACAAGAACAAAGAATTTTACCAAAGAAGTTATTTATTACAAGAAACCAAAGACTGATTCCAACAGAACCTTCATCAACTGTAACAAGCCATTGTTTAGATGAATTTGTTCATCCAAACTATGACAGAGCACTTACAGTAAGAGAATGCGCACGATTGCAATCATTCCCAGATTCATACGATTTTTGCGGAGGTCCTTATATTGTCCCACACATAAACCGCGATGTTCAAGATAAGTACGAACAAATTGGAGATGCAGTTCCACCATTATTAGCATATGCATGGGGAAAGACAATTATTGAAACCTTAAAGGGGAATGAATAATGGAAAACTTAGATGAGTATTGCGAAAATGAATATAAAAACATTTGGTATCGTTCTGTTTTAGATGCAAGTAAGGAATTAGCTTCTGATACTTCATTGGAAGATATTCCGGCAGATAAAATGAAGCAATTTGAAATTGCTGCTCAGAAGGCTGCTATCAAGCAAACTACGATTGATGCATGGATAAAGTTTCCGAATATAAGTCTAGCAACAATTTGGAAAACTGTTTATGAAATTCATGTCCATCACAAAAGCGGTATAAAAGATGCTGAAACGATAGCAAAGGTTATTAGTGCAGATCAGAGTTGGAAAAAATCAAGTGGACATGCCTTTGAGGAAATGATTAAGCAATTGGGTAATGAGGCTTTAAAGGGAAGCAATATAGAAATTGTTCTTCAAAGAGATTTAAACACACTTATTAAGGAAAGTAAATTAGGTAATAAGCAACGGGATATTGATTGGCTTAACAACCAGATAGAGAATACGATTTTTGATTTATATATTTTGGTAAATAATAATAATAAAAAGTATTGCTATGGTTGTATTCAAAGTAAAACTAGTATCAGGGATAGAGTAACAAGAGATAGGGAACCCTCTATGCAAGCCATGAAGCAATTTTTCTGGAGTACAATAATTGTATTAGATGGTGACTTCTTAAAACTTCCGAAGTTTATTGGAATGGTTAATGGAGGAACAAAAGAATTTCCGGAAAATGGATGGCATGGAATGTATGTTTTGTCACAAACAGAAAGCAATGACCGTATTAAACCTACTGATTATAGCCTTTTATCATTTAGGGATGATGCAATCAAAGCTGCAAAACAATGGTTAGAAGACAGACAATGGCTTGATTCAAATTGGCCTAAACAACCGAATTAGTTTTTTTTCTTTCAATTAAGGAAAAGTGTAATTGTCAAAACACCTAGAATTCGCTAAGACTTTCGGAGTCTTCTACGATGCATACAGACGATTCCTGAGAGATATCTACGATGAGAATAACCTGATAACTCCCCAAGAACAATTCCATGAATGGTATCTTAAAAACTTTACCTACAGCCTTGACGACGCAACCTGTTCCCAACTTTTCATACGCGACCTGAACCATGAACTGTATCACATCTATGTCCCGGAGCCGGCCCTCATAGACTTCTTCAAAAGCATAGAGATTAGGGATATTGAAGGCATAAAGCAGTACATCAGGGATAACGGTGAGAACGTAGTTGTAAATAAGAATGATGAATGCTCTGAACTTGAAGAGGGCATAAACTTTGCTTTCTGCGTACACCCTGCAAGAATGAAACAAGGCTTTGTATTCGGTTACACACTATATCTGGAACAGAACGAGCTTCGCATTTTCATAAACCACGGCATGGAGCAGTTCCACATTTCAAGTACTGAAATCGAGAAGAAAAACTCAGTCGTCTACACGGATCAGGAAATAAACGAAATGACAAAGTTCGCCATCAACCTGATTGCTTACATAAACGCCTTCCCGGAATGTCTTACTGAGGGCGTCCCGCATGGAGTAAAGACAGAAAACAACCATTACCTGCAGGCATCGGAAAAAGTCATTGATGCTCTGGAGAAAAATGAGAAAGATGTCGTCAGTCCGCACTTCAGGAGAGGCTACTTCAAAAGGCTTTCATCTGATTTCTACAAGAACAAGAAAGGACAGATTGTCTTTGTGCATGAAACCATTGTTAATGGAAAGGCGAAGACGCTGGGATAAAAAACTTAAGTAAATGGTGGTGGGAAATATGAAAAATTACGATAAACAACCAACTGCGGAAAATATAGAGAATGCACTGAAAAATAATGCATTAAATTTGAATGAACGGATTTTCAAAGTATCTCAACTACTTGATCATGTGAATGAGGCAACTTCCATTTGCCTTGATGGAAAATGGGGCAGTGGAAAAACTTTTTTTGTAAAGGAATTACAGTTTTTGCTTGATTCTTTAAATCCATTTTCAGAATGTAAACATGAGTCTATTGAAAATCTTGCAGGAAAGCCTGAATTAACACAAACATATGCTACTGTTTATTTCGACGCGTGGGAAAATGATTTGCACAATGACCCATTATTGTCATTACTATATATTATTGCCAGACAGTTTTCCCTTGAATATAAGTGGGAGAAATTTGATTTTGATAGTGCAATCAAACAAGTTATAGGGACATTGGTGTCTTCAATTCCATTTTTAGGAAAAACAATTGATGTAAAAGAGCTGATGAATGGTAAGTATGTAAATGATTTGATGGATACTATAAAAAAAGAGAACAACTTACAAAAAGAAATAATAGAGTTTTTTTCGAAATTATCAGCAGAACGTGGTGACCGTATCCTGATTATCATAGATGAGCTTGACAGGTGCCGTCCTGACTATGCAATTCAACTTCTTGAAAGAATCAAACACTATATGAGTTGCGAACAAATCACGTTCTTATTTGCAATGAACGAAAACGAATTAGAATATATTGTGAAACAGTACTATGGCCAAGAATTTAATGCAACTGGATATTTGGACAAATTTTTTGATTTGAGACTGAATTTACCAGAAGTTCCTATAGAAACATATTTACAATACCTTGAGTTTGATATTAATTCTTCATGCTTCAAAGAAATAATTTGTAAGGAAGTTATTTCTTATTTAGGTTTTCAGAAACGAGAAATTAACAGGTTTTTAAAATATATAAGTATTATTCTAGATAATTATGAGAGACGAGGAAATTTTGGTTTTTGTGAAGATGAATGCAAAGACTTCATAATTCACATTATTTTCCCTTGTTTAATAGGACTTAAGCTTAAATCAACAGAAAAATATAATGCCTTCATAAATGGAACAGATTGCTCAATTCTTGTTCATGTTCTTTCAGGGGAGCATTTTGAATATTATCAACAAAAAATTTGCAGTAAGAGCCAAAATAAAGATGATTTAGTTCAAAATATAAATACATTTTGTCAAACACTCTTCGTATATGATTTTCCTAAGTACAAAAGTGGCAAAAGTGTAGGTCAATATATTCTGACCCCTACACACAGAAAATTAATCTTGGATTTAGTGTCAATGATTTCAGATTATTCCGTTTTTTAGAAAACTGACCGGCTTTGGGTTCATTTTGTTGAGAAGGAGGATTAATCCATGATATTTTCTTGTATTTCAGATGAAGAAAAGGCTCTCTTGAAAAGGCTTGTCGGAAAAAAGATAAACTGCATCAAATCAGAAGAAAGAGACAGCTGGAACAGGATATTTGGAAATCTTGAAGTTATTGCTGATGACTATGAAGTTGAGATCCGTAACGAATTAACTGAAACAGAATATTTTGGTGATACGGAAGATGTCTCCAAATTCAAAATCAGGAAAATAACTTCAGACGCACCCTTTGCTTTAATAGTTGAAGCTCCTGTCTATGAAACTAAAATCGATAATTTCGTTACGGATGTCATCATTGTGCAGGATGAAATAACAGTTAAAGATTCTGAAGGAAAACCCATTTATGAAATCACTATGGATGAAGCAATCGTCATAAAAATGACTAATTCAACATATGTTATTTCAAGAGAATGGTGTCTTGAAGAAGAACTGATTTTCTTAAAGACAGCAAACTATAAGGAATCAGTTTATTCTGTCGAAGATGTCGCTTCTGAATGGTCTGACGACGATGACGGTTTAGTTGCTTCCTGCCACAGAAGTGAATTGTCGTTAGTCGCCGACTGACCTCGCGCAAGGGATGCGGAGGGCGCGGAGCGGCCACCGCAGGCAGCATGGCTGCCGAGGAGGCTGAAGGCCGGCTGGCCGGAACCCGTAGCAGCCCGGTTTTGGGCGTGCCCAAAATGCGCCCGTCATCCTGCCATCCTTACACTCCCGCTTTATTGAACAAATCCACGTGTGAGTCTATACTAGACGGCAAACATTACTATCGCCGCAGGATGTAACTGCGAGTAGGAGGAAAAACATGGATAATACAGAAAGACTGAGCCTGATTCGTCACAGTACGGCTCATGTCATGGCAGAAGCAGTGCTTAAACTGTTTCCGGGCAGCAAGGTCGCTATCGGACCATCAATCGATTATGGTTTCTACTATGATTTTGACTTGTCACGCCCTATCAAAGCAGAGGATTTGCCTGAAATCGAGAAGGAAATGCGCCGCATCGTAAGCGGAAACCACGATTTCATCCGCAAAGAAGTATCAAAAGAAGAAGCGCTCAAACTTTTTGCGGACCAGCCGTACAAGATTGAGCTTATCAATGACCTGCCACCTGATGCAACAATCAGTACATACGAGCAGGACGGATATCTGGATTTGTGCCGCGGACCTCACGTTGCCAGCACAAAGGAAATCAATCCGCAGGCTTTCAAGCTGATGAAGATTGCCGGTGCTTACTGGCGTGGTGATGAAAACCGCCCGATGCTCACCCGCATTTACGGTACTGCATGGGAAAAACCGCAGGAACTCAAGGATTACCTCAACATGCTCGCTGAGGCTGAGAAGCGTGATCACAGAAAGATTGGTACAGATCTTGATCTGTTCCATCTTGATCCTGAAGATCCGGGCCAGATTTTCTGGCATCCGAATGGATGGACAATCTATAACGTCATTAAAGATTACATGCGCTCTATGATCCGCAAGGACGGCTACAAGGAAGTTAATACTCCTGCCATTATGCCGCGGAGCCTTTGGGAACGCTCAGGTCACTGGGGTCACTACAAGGACCTTATGTTCATTACTGAAAGTGAGAAGCGCGTATTTGCAATCAAGCCGATGAACTGTCCTGGCGCTATCGAGATTTTCAAGAGCCGCCTGCGCTCTTACAAAGACCTGCCGCTGCGCCTTGCTGAGTTCGGTAACGACGTCCGTAACGAGCCGAGCGGTACCCTGCACGGAATCATGCGTATCCGCGGTTTCGTCCAGGATGACGCACATATTTTCTGTACTGAAGAGCAGCTTGGTCCTGAAGTAGCCAAGTTCTGCAAGCTCTTGAAGAACGTTTACCACGACTTTGGCTTTGATAAGCTGGTCGTCAAGTTCTCAACAATGCCAGAAGACCATGTCGGTGACCTTGCAACATGGGAGCGTGCTGAAAAGCAGCTTTCAGATGCCTGTCACGAGGCAGGCCTTGAATACGAAATCCAGCCGGGTGAGGGCGCATTCTACGGTCCTAAGCTTGAGTTCAAGCTGTTCGACTGCCTTGGCCGCGAATGGCAGTGCGGTACCATCCAGGTTGACTATCAGCTGCCGTCAGCAGAACGCCTTGATGCAACATATATTGGCGCTGACAACCAGAAGCACCATCCGATCATGCTGCACCGTGCAGTACTCGGTTCAATCGAGCGCTTCTTCGGTATTCTTATTGAGAACTTCGCCGGTAACTTCCCTGCATGGCTCTGCCCTCAGCAGGTCGCCATGATTCCGGTTGCTCCGGCATTCAATGACTATGCAGAAGAGATTATGAACAAGCTGCTGGATGCGGGCTTCCGCGCCGGCGCTGACCTTGGCTCTGACAACATGAAGGGCAAGATCAAGACTGCTCAGCTGCAGAAGATTCCGTACATGCTCGTTGTCGGCGAGAAAGAGAAAGCAGAAGGCAATGTTGCAGTCCGCTTCCGTGACGGCCGCCAGCAGCAGATCATGAAGATTGATGAGTTCATCGCTTACCTTAAGGATAAGGTTGATTCACACTTCGTAGGCATCTAAGCAGAAAGGAGAGGCACAGAAATGGCATACAAAGTATTCATTGACGGAAAGGAAGGCACAACTGGCCTTAAGATTATGGAGCGGTTTGCCGGCCGCAACGACATCGAAATCCTTCCGATAAGCGAGGAACTCCGCAAGGATCCGGCTGAACGCCAGCGCCTCATAAATGAATCTGACTATACGTTCCTGTGCCTGCCGGATGCAGCTTCTGTTGAATCCGCAGCGCTCTGCACAAACGACCACACGGTCATCATTGATGCTTCAACTGCTCACCGCACGAATCCGGCATGGGCGTACGGCTTTCCGGAACTGGACAAGTCATTCCGCGAAAAAATCATGTCTTCAAACAGGATTGCAACACCGGGCTGTTATGCTTCTGGAACGGTCGCAATCCTCTATCCGCTGGTGAAGGCAGGCATCATGCCCCGCGACTACCCGGTTGTGGTCCACGCTGTCTCAGGCTATTCCGGTGCCGGAAAGAAGGCTATTGCCCAGTACGAGGCAGAGGGGCGGGATCCTTCTCTCGACAGCCCGCGCCTTTACGCGCTGACACAGGCACACAAACACCTGCCTGAAATGAAGATAATCCCCGGGCTTGAGTACGAGCCTGTGTTCAATCCGTATGTGTGCGACTATTTCCAGGGCATGACGGTGACCGTCGGCCTTCACAGCCGCCTGCTTTCAAAGAAGGTGACCGCCGCAAACGTTCAGGAAATGTTTGCAGAACATTATGACGGCTGCCGTTTTGTGCATGTTGCGCCGCTTATGGGCGAGGGCGTGCTTCCTGAAGCGTTCATTCCGGCAAACACGCTTGCAGGCACAAACGACATGCAGCTTTTCGTCTACGGAAACGATGACCGCATCATGGTTACGACACGCTTTGATAACCTGGGCAAGGGTGCAAGCGGCGCCGCCGTTCAGTGCCTGAACATCAGGATGGGCATTGATGAAGCGACAGGCCTGTAATCAGTAAATTTCAGTATATTTACCGATATTCTCCCCGCGTTCAGAATGGTACCATATGATTATGGACAATTCATCACTTGAGAAAAAAGTTCTTATTCCGGAAACTTTTTCAGCAGATCCTTCTGCTAACGTATTTAACGGAAAAATCTATATCTATCCGTCACACGACCGTGATATCGTTCTGGAGCACAATGATAACGGCGACGAGTACATGATGGAAGACTACCATGTATATGAAATGGATGATGTAAATACCATGCCGCGGGATTGCGGAATGGCTCTTCATATAAAGGATATTCCTTGGGCAAGCATTCAGGCATGGGCTCCTGACTGTGCAGAGAAAAACGGTACCTACTACTTCTATTTCCCGGCACGCGACAAGCAGGGTATGTTCCGCCTTGGTGTAGCTACGGCAAAGAATCCGGAAGGACCTTTCAAGGCGGAGCCGGAGCCAATCAAGGGCAGTTACAGTATCGACCCATGCATCTTCCCTGATGACGACGGTCAGTACTACCTGACATGGGGCGGAATCTGGGGCGGTCAGCTTGATCAGTACCGCAACAACGTCTGGGGAAAGGATAACAAGGAGCCTGAAGGCGATGAACTTGCAGTCTGCGGAAAGATTGCAAAGATGACGGACGACATGCTTCAGTTTGCTGAAGAGCCTCGTGACATCGTTGTTCTTGATGAGAACGGCAAGCCGCTTACAGGAAAGGATCACGACAAGAGATATTTCGAGGGCCCATGGCTGTTCAAGCGCAACGGCAAGTATTATTTCACCTATTCAACAGGTGACACGCACCTCCTTATCTGGACTGTTTCTGATAATGTCTACGGACCATATACATACGGCGGTGTCATCATGACTCCTCCTGTCGGCTGGACAACACACCACTCAATCTGCGAATTCAAGGGTAAGTGGTATCTGTTCTACCATGACTGCATCCGTTCAAACGGCGTGAACCATCACCGCGACGTTAAGTTCCAGGAAATCAAGTTCCGGGACGACGGATCAATCATAACGGTAAATCCGTAAGCAGACATCTGGCTGGTACAGCATGCCGGCCCGTTCATGAAGAAAGCGGTTTGCAAATGGAGTCATTCCATATTGTAGACCGCTTTTTTTTGTGCTATTCTTGCCACATGCAGAAAGTTGCTGTTACAAGCGAAAACAGATTTGGCGAAGGAATTAAAGACGGAATCCCTATTGCACTCGGATACCTTTCAGTTTCCTTTGCGTTCGGCATATTCGCTGTCGGTCAGGGACTCGCTTCCTGGCAGGCTATCGTCATTTCACTTACAAACCTTACCTCTGCGGGTCAGCTGGCGGGTGTTCCCATCATTGTTGGCATGCTGCCGTTCATTGAGCTCGCACTGACCCAGCTCATCATCAATCTGCGGTACGCCCTCATGTCCATTTCGCTTTCCCAGAAACTGGATGAGAACTTCACGCTTTTCCGCCGCCTTTCCTTTTCATTTGCCATTACGGATGAGATTTTCGCCGTTGCTTCAGGAAAGGGCACGAGCATAGGCTCTAAATACGCGTTCGGGCTTTCCCTTACTCCAATCATCGGATGGACAGCGGGCACGACACTTGGAGCACTGGCGGGCAACATCCTGCCAGAAATCGTATCAAACGCGCTCGGTATCGCCATTTACGGCATGTTCATAGCAATCATTATTCCGGTCGCGCGAAAAAGCCGCGCTGTGCTCGGCGTTGTACTTGCTTCCTGCGCAATGAGTGTTCTGTTCGCATACGCGCCCGTGTTGAACCGCGTTTCAAGCGGCTTTGTCATCATCATATGCGGAGTGAGCGTCAGTGCCCTGTTCGCCTGGTTCTGCCCTGTGAAGGAAACTGCAGCAGAGGAGGCCGCCAATGACTGACACGATTCTCTTCCTGAAATACCTTGCGGTCATGGCAGGCGTCACCTATCTCATCCGCATGCTGCCGCTCGTACTCATCAAGAAAAAGATTGAGAACGTCTTCATCAAGTCGTTCCTGTATTACATACCGTATGCAGTTCTCGGTGCCATGACGTTTCCCGCCATTTTCTCATCAACGGGAAATGTCATTACTGCAACTGCCGGATGTGTTACAGCCCTTATTCTTGCATGGTTTGAAAAAAGCCTTCTGACTGTTGCAGCTTTTGCAAGCGCCGCTGTCCTTGCCGCTCAACTCATACTGAATCTGCTTTAAAAAGTAAAGTTTTCTCTATTTTCTCAATTTTTTTCGTTTTCTTTTTTACGTTTATAGATTACAATATTTTATATATTGGAGATATTGTATTGTTATGACTCGTGACAAGAAACAGAGAATGGATGACTATTACATGGGAGAATGGTGTCTATTCAGAAGAAAACCCTGATGCTGTCACGCCGTTTTACTGGGGTGGATGGTTCCTTTTATTCGGTTCCCTGGTTGCCTATGCTACTACCATGCTGTTCAACGCCAGACTTGCTGCTGTTAAACGGAAACGGGAGCAGGACAGACGGATTATCGAAAAGACAATGGAGTTGTTTGCAAATACCATAGAAGCAAAGGATTCGTATACCCGCGGACATTCAATGCGTGTGGCCTATTATTCACGCAGTATTGCCAGAGTCATGGGACTGAGTGATGAGGACCCACGCCGCAAAAAGCGCTGAAATTCTTAAGGGATTTGATTCCGTTCCGTTTATCTGCCAGACGCTCCGTCATCACGCTTTTTTCACGCATCATCTGCGTTGCCGACTGTTTTGATGCAATGACTTCTGACAGGTGTTACCGCACAAAACTGACAAAAGAGCAGGCTAAGGTCTTGTAAAGAAAAGAAATCTATAGTACATTCCTTCAAAAGCATTATTTTCAAAAATCAGTAATGGGAGAACGTAGATGTATCAGACAGACTCTGCATGCACCAATCAGTATTACATTACCAGACAGGAAACGACAGAATCCAATGCACGCAGTTATCCCCGCAAGTTTCCGTTCGCGCTCGCGAAGGCTTCGGGTTCGTGGATTACGGATGTAGAAGGAAACAAATATCTGGATTTTTTGTGTGGAGCAGGAACGCTCGCACTTGGACACAACAATCCTGAAGTTAATCAGGCAATGGTTGATTTGCTTACCTCTGGCGCCCCGCTGCACACGCTCGATTTAACGACACCAACAAAAGACGCTTTCGTTCACACGCTGCTTTCTCTGCTCCCGGATGAGCTGAAAGACAACGCAAAGATGCAGTTCTGCAGTCCTTCAGGAACAGACGCTACTGATGCCGCCATCAAGCTTTGCAAGACTGCAACCGGCCGTTCATCAGTCATCGCTTTTCAGGGCGGATATCACGGCATGGGCCACGGCGCACTTGCCTGCACAGGAAACCTGAACGCCAAGACAAAAGTTGCAGGTCTCATGCCTGACGTTCATTTCTTTCCGGCGCCATACTCCTACCGCTGTCCGTTCGGTCTTGGCGGAGAAGCCGGCGTTGATGCAGCATGTGCTTTCTTTGAGCGTACGCTGAAAGACCCGGAATGCGGCATTACAAAACCAGCCTGCGTCATCATTGAACCGATTCAGGGCGAAGGCGGCGTTATTCCGATGCCGGTGAAGTTCATGCAGACAATCCGCCGCGTCACACAGGAACTGGACATTCCGCTCATTGTAGACGAAATCCAGTGCGGTGTCGGCCGCTCAGGAAAGTTCTACGCGTTCGAATACAGCGCCATTGTGCCGGATGTCATCCTGACGTCAAAGGCAATCGGTGGCAGTCAGCCGCTTTCAGTCGTTATCTACAACAAGAAGCTTGATAAGTGGACAGCCGGCGCTCATGCGGGAACATTCCGTGGCAACCAGCTTGCCATGAAGGCGGGAACAGTTGTCATGAACACTGTTTCAAAGCCAGAGTTTCTTGCTGATGTACAGCGGAAAGGCGATATCATCAGCAAGCGCGTCAATGCGCTGAAAGATGAAGTTTCCATTATCGGTGATGTGCGCGGCATCGGCCTTATGGTCGGCACCGAGTTCATTGACCCGGCTTCAGCGCCTGACCTTATCGGAAGCCGCGCCGCAAGCGGAGACATTGCTGCTGCCGTTCAGAAGCGCTGCTTTGAGAAA
Source organism: Candidatus Treponema caballi (assembly GCA_018066285.1). Lineage (GTDB taxonomy): Bacteria > Spirochaetota > Spirochaetia > Treponematales > Treponemataceae > Treponema_I > Treponema_I caballi. Next base: position 44,017 of record JAGHRS010000030.1, on the reverse strand, counting down.
GGGCTTGTCGTAGAGAAGGGCGGCCGTCACGGCTCCGTCATGCGCTGCCTGTGTGCGCTCAACATCAGCGACGAAGACCTTACCACCGCCCTCGACATTTTCGAAGACGTCGTCAGGGAAATAGATGCAGCGCAGAAAGCGTAAGCATTACATCTCTTTGGTGCAGAAAGCGCTTGCCGCAACAGAACCGAGTCCGCGGTAAACGCCGTGCACCGGATCAAACGTGATGGGTTTGAGCTTTTCAGGATCAATCTTGCCTTCCGTGAGTACTGACTCATCCGCTGACACGTTGATGATGTTGCCGACCATGCAGCCCGTTTTCACATCATAGCTGACAAGTTCGCATTCAAGGCTCATCGGCAGCTCATTGATGACCGGTGCATCCACAACCTTTGACGCGCTTACGGTGAATCCCGCTTTCGTCACTTTATCCGCTACATCCTTTCCGCTTACACAGCCGACGTAATCGCACGCCTTTACGTGTGCTTCATCTCCCATACTTACCGTGAATGCTTTTCTGTGCAGCAGGTTTTCCGCTGTCTTGTGGTCACCGGCAATGCAGATTCCCACCTGATTTGTATCGTGAATGCCGCCCCATGCTGCGTTCATGGCGTTCGGCGTTCCATCCGCGTTGTACGTTGCAATAATCAGTACCGGCATAGGGTACATGAAAGTCTGTTTTCCAAAATCTGTTCTCATACTCAAAGTATACTGCCAGATGGCGCACTTTCCAACTGCGTTTTTTTTTGTTATCCTAGACGCATGACAGAAAAAGATTTATTCATTACAGAAAACGATGCTGACAAGCAGCTTTACGAAGATATCATCACGCGCACGGCAAAAGCCATAAAAGACGCGTTTATCAATGACAAGGCATACACGGGCCCGGAACCTTTTGATTTGAAGAAAGTGGTCGAGGCAGTAGAGATTCTGCCGGATGAGGGCATTGGTTTTGAAAATGCCTTTGACCGCCTGAACGAGGTCGTGCTGCCGAATCTGCTCAGAACTCCTTCCGCCGATTACATGGCGCACCTGCATGGTCCGTCACTGCTTGAGACGATTGCCTCGGAACTGGTTATTTCAACGTTCAACCAGTCTATGGACAGCTGGGACCAGTCGCCTGTCGCCACCGAAATTGAAGTGGCCGTTATCCGCGAGCTGTGCCGCCTGTTCGGGTACACCGCCGCTGTTCCCGCTTCTGAAAGCGCATCTGTTCCTGAAAGCGTTTCTGCTCCGGACGGTGTCTTTACGTCAGGCGGCTCCCAGTCAAACGAGACTGCGCTTCTGATAGCGCGCGACTGGTTCTGCAATGAAAAGCTCCATCTTGATGTAAAGAAGTTCGGCCTTCCTGAAAACTTCACAAAGCTCAGGCTGTATACAAGCGAAATAAGCCACTTTTCCATGGAGAAAGCCTGCCATATCATGGGATTAGGCTACCAGTCGGTAGTAAAAGTTCCTGTTGATGAGAAGCAGAAAATGGACATTGCCGCCCTGAAGCATCTGCTCGCTTCTGATGTTGCTGCCGGAAACATCCCGTTCTGCGTTGTTGCAACATGCGGCACCACCGACTTTGGCAGCATTGACCCCATGAAAGAGATTGCCGCTCTCTGCGAAGAATATGGCATGTGGATGCACGTGGATGCCGCCTACGGTTCCGGTGTCATCATGTCTGACGATTACCGCGCCCGCGTTGCAGACATTGCGTTAAGCGATTCTGTCACCGTTGATTTTCACAAGATGTTCATGATGCCGGTCAGCTGCAGCGCGGTGCTCATAAAAGACGGACGTGACATGCAGGCGCTCACCATCCATGCGGATTACCTTAACCGCGAAGAGGATGAGGAAGACGGCTATACAAACCTGGTCGACAAATCAATCCAGACGACACGCCGCTTTGATGCGCTGAAAGTCTGGCTTTCTTTCCAGATACGCGGCAGAAACGGCTGGTCTACGCTTATTTCTACAAGCATGAACAACGCCGCCTATCTGTACGGACAGTTTTTACAAGATCCTGCGTTTGCTGTTGTCACTGAGCCTGAAATCAGTTCCGTTGTGTTCCGCCTCGCGCCGCCTTCAGAAAGCGCACATGCAGACGCTCTTAAAAGCGGAAACGGGGCGGGGCTGCTGCACGCCGCTGAAGCTTTCCGCTGGGATGAGGTCAACAAAAAAGTGCGCCGCTCCCTTATCCATGAGCATGGCGTCGTCATTGGTCAGACTGTTGCGGGCGGACGCGTGTGCCTGAAGTTCACGCTGCTTAATCCGCGCATTACACACGAGAAGCTGGACGCGCTGCTTTCGCTTATCAAAACGCTGGGTGCACGTTTCAGCTGCTGAAAGGAGAATAATCATGACAACAGGCTTACTTGCAAGGGCAATGCAGTTCAGGGAAGCATTGGCGGCAGTTCATTTACGCCAGACTGCGGCTGCAGAAACGGCAGAGTGCCTTCTTGAAAAGCTTCGTTCTGAAGGAAAGTCCATTGCCGGAGCAGAGTCCTGTACGGGCGGCCTGATTGCAGCGCTTCTGACAGCGGTTCCCGGCTCATCCGATGTTGTGCGCGGTGCTGTAGTCTCTTACACGTGCGAAGTGAAGCACGCCGTTCTGCATGTCCCGGATGAAACGATTGAGGCGTATGGCGTTGTAAGCGAAGAAGTTGCAGCCTCCATGGTTCAGGGAGCCGCATCCCTGATGGAAGCAGATACCGCGTATTCGGTAACTGGCGTTGCGGGCCCCGGTGGTGGCTCTGAGGAAACTCCCGTTGGTACTGTCTGTTTCGGATTCCTCAAAAATGGCGCCGTTACGACCGCAACCCGGCATTTTGAAGGCGACCGTGACGCCGTCCGCAGTCAGGCTGCACAGTTTGTGCTTTCCACGTTGCTGACGTAAGGATATCCCCCTTATCGTATTAATTTCTTGGTCTCTGTTCAGAAAGCGTGATATAGTGTCAGTATGGCCAATCGCTTTCGCTTAGGATTATTAATCCATGATTACGGAAATGAGTTTTCCCAGGAACTTGAAGCCGGCATCATGGCTTTCTGTCAGCATGTTAATTGTACGCTTTATGTTTTTCCTATAGGTGAAAGACATTCTCCCTATGCAATCTATGATTATCAGAAACGAGCCGGAGCTGCACTTGTCAATGCAAATTCGGTGGATGGCATTCTTATTGCAACGGGAACGCAGGGCAATTTCATCACAAAGGATGAGCTTGTTGCCTTCATAAAATCATATTATCCCATCCCGACAATCAGTATTGGTGATGTCATTCCGGGAATTCCGTCTGTTGTTCCTGATACGGGAAACGGAATGTATGATATGGTGCAGCATCTTATCCAGAAGCATAAATGCAAGCATTTTGCGCTTATCAGTGTTGAAGGTCAGTCTGCAGTTGCACAGATTCGGACGGAAGCGTTTATGAAAGCGCTGAAAGACAACAATCTGACTATTGAAGATAAAGACATCCTCCATGGACATTTTACCTATTCTTCAGCAATGCTTGAGCTTGAAAAATACGAAAAACAGTATGGCGTTCCTGAATTTGATGCAATTGTTGCACTGAACGATGAAATGGCGTTTGGATGCATTGATTTCCTTACGCAGCGGCACATATCCGTTCCGGATCAGGTAATAGTAGCCGGTTATGATGATACGGAACGTGCTTCCCACACAACACCGTCACTTTCTACCGTTTCCCAGAGTATCTATCTTCAGGGATATGCCGCAGCAGAGTCAGTGTATTCCATCCTTGCCGGTGGAAGTGTTCCTGACGTCATGCCTGTGCCCACAAATGCTGTGTGCCGCCAGTCCTGTGGCTGTGTACCGCCCCTTGAAACATCGTTTGCTACGCTTTCTGTCAGCGGAGAACCTGTCGAACGCAACAGGCTTCGAAGAATAAACAGCATTTCAGAGTGGGCTGAAAAGAAGAATCAGATAATCAGCATTGTAAGCTACCAGAATGATACGCAGCTTGAAATGACGCTTGATGACCTTCGTAAGCGCATGAACCGTGATATCCGCGGATTTGAAATCAGTGGAGCTGCAATTGTTTTGTACAAAGAAGCTGTTGAAACAGAAGAATTTGAATATTTCCCGCTGCCGTCAAAAGCGTATGTATTTACCGCATTTGATGATACTGTCGGTATGGAGATGAACCCGGAAAGCAAGTATATCGAGTTTAATCCCCAGGATGAAATACTTCCGTATGGAATGCTTTCTGATACGGGGGAGAGAAAATATGTCTTCCCGATTTATCACTGCAGTGTTCAATACGGATATATGATTTTCAGACCCGGTAACTTTGACAGCACGCTGTACACTATCCTGTGTACGTCGTTCTCATCTGTTATTGCCGCATCATATTCTTATACCCAGGCACTTCTTGAACGCCAGAAACTGACTCGCAACAACAGCGAACTGCTGCATATTTCCCACACGGATGAAATGACGGGTCTTTTGAACAGACGCGGCTACATGCAGCACGGACAGCAGACGATCATGATGTCGCTTGATATGAATCAGACGGGCTTTGTCGTGTTTGGCGATATGGACGGTCTTAAGAAGATCAACGATACCTGGGGACATGATGCTGGTGACCGCGCTATCAGGGCAGAGGCAAAAATCCTTCAGAAAACGTTCCGCGCAACGGATGTTATCGGAAGGATTGGTGGTGATGAGTTTGGCATTATCACTGTCGGAATGGATACGAAATCATTCTCCCGTATCAAGACCCGCCTCAAGAAATTCTGCAAGGAATACAATGAATCCTCAGGCGAGCCTTTTCAGATTTCCATAAGTCTGGGCGCCGTTCAGTATTCTCATGAGAACGACAATCTCATGGTGCTTCTGAACGAGGCAGACTCACTGCTTTATGTCGAGAAACGCCGCAAGAAGGCTAAGGCAGTCGCTAAATAGCCTTCGTTATCTACACAGTTTGAAATGGAATGAGGAGCGCCTTTTACTACAAGGCGCTCTTTTTCTGCCTTGCACGCATTGTAAACCTTTTCAAGCATGAACGGTGGAACAAAATCGTCTTTATCTCCGTTTACAAAAAGCATTGGAGTAACGTTTGTCTCCATTGCGGTCAGTGCAGAATATTCCTTGAAACCGAATCCTGCCTCTTTTTTTGCGAAGTGGTCAGCTATGTTTAAAAGCAGCCATTCTGGCAGATGATATGTTGCCTTGATCTGATATGACAGAATGTCGTACGGGGATGTGAAACCGCAGTCTGCGATAACGCCCCTGACGTTTGCAGGCAGCTCAAAGCCCACGGTCATCATGACGGTCGCACAGCCCATGGAAATGCCGTACAGGAAAACGGGCAGTTCATTGCCGAACTTTCCGTTGACGAAGGTAATCCAGTCACGTACGTCATAACGCTCTTTAATGCCGAATGTCATGAACTGCCCCTCGCTTTTCCACTGCGCGCGCTGATCTATCATGAGCAGATTGTAACCCTCTTCATGAAACTGGCGGTACACTGGCGCAAAGTCGCGGAGCGGATAGCCGTGCCAGCCTGCCACCAGAATGATGGTGCCTTTTGCGGCAATCTCAGAGCGGAGCAGGTCTGCGCGGAGTTTGAGCCCGTCATACGAGTTCATCCACACTTCTTCAACAGGCTGCTGGAACCACCAGTTTTCACCTTTTTCAATGAGGTTTTTGTAGGGAACCATGACGTCCCAGTCCTGACCGAGCGGATCCTGTTTTACTGTATAACGCGCAAAATTAGGCATAAACAGCATTTTGTACGTTACGATGTTCAGTGTTGTAATGACAATGGTCAGAAGCGCAATAAGGGCTCCTATACCATACAGAAGAAGGCTTATATTCATTTTGTTACCCTCCAGCGCAGGCGGAATACGCCGTCGTTATAATCACTGCTGATGATGCGGAATGAGCCGATTTCAGCAATTTCACCTGTATTTTCAACGTGCTTTCCGATACACGGACACACGTCATAGTCACCGACGTAGACAAGGCGGAGCATTTCACTCGCGTCTTCAGGCAGGCGTGAAAGGTCAACAATCGCCGCCGCCTCTTCGCGCGACACAACCTTTGAGCTGACCTGAAGATTCTGTGAAATGACTTCGTTGACCTTCGCTTCTACAGCGGCGAGGGCTGCTGCATCAGGCACGGCGTCTTCTGCAAAGTGATAGTCGCACTTGCTTTTCTTAGTCTCAACGTGGGCGCTGAATGCGCGGCCACAGCTGAACATGGTGTCCATCGTGCGGTTCAGGATGTGCTCCGTTGTATGCATGGGAGCGTCGTAATCTTTTTTTGGTGCATTTAGTATTGGTTCTTCTGACATATTCTCTATTATAAGGCCTGAACGGGTACATTGCAACGAAAGCGTGTTTTGCTTACAATATGTATCTATGGAACAATACAAGAAAGAATTCATTCAGTTTATGGTTGAGTGCAATGTACTCAAGTTTGGTGAGTTCACCCTGAAGAGTGGACGCAAATCTCCTTTTTTCATGAATGCGGGCGCCTATATTACCGGAAGCCAGCTCGGCCGTCTCGGTGAATACTACGCACAGGCAATCCACAATGCGTACGGCGATGACTTTGACGTACTGTTCGGACCTGCCTACAAGGGCATTCCGCTTTCAGTCGCGACCGTCATTGCATACAGCAAACTCTATGGAAAGGAGATCCGCTACTGTTCCAACAGAAAGGAAGCAAAAGATCACGGTGAGGGCGGCATCCTGCTCGGCAGTACGCTTAAAGACGGCGACCGCGTTGTCATCATTGAAGATGTGACCACTTCCGGAAAGTCAATCGAAGAAACGTTCCCTATCCTTAAGGCTCAGGGCAACATCGACATAAAGGGTCTTATGGTCTCTCTCAACAGGGAAGAGAAGGGTAAGGGCACCAAGTGCGCACTCGATGAAATCAAGGACCTGTACGGCTTCCCGACAGGCGCCATCGTCACGATGAGCGAGGTTGTTGAAGCACTGTACAACAAGCCGCTTGCTGATGGCCGCATCGTCATTGACGACAAGATTAAGGCTGCAATTGACGCATACTACAAGGAGTACGGTGCTGAGTAGAAACAGGATGAGAAGGATAAAGAAAAATCTTTTTCGCATTTTTCAATAAAACTCAATTCTGACGGTAATAATTAAGTGTAAAGACTTTTGTAATAAGTCTTTACACTTTTTTTTACAGGAGGAGAAGCCTTATGAGCTCCTTTTCGAAACAGATATTGTTCCGTATGATGACAAAACACATACTGTCTTTTATAATACAAGCGCATATGATAAGGCAGAAGATTCTGAAGTACGTGCTGTATTGAAATTCATCAGTACTCTTAAGACAGATTCAGCCTTTACCAGAGAGCTTGAACATACCGTTGAACGTGTAAAATCAGATCGCGACCATAGGAGCAGATATATGACAGTAGCACAGGAAATAGAATGGGAAAAAACGCTTTCTTTTAAGGAAGGTGAGCAGAGCATGCTTTTGCAAATGATTAAGGTAAAGCTTGCAAAAAACAAGTCTCCTGAGCAGATTGCTGATGAAATTGAATTGTCGCTTGAGAAAACACTTGAGTTAATAAAGCAGGTGTCCTGATATCTGGAAATTCTAAGAATATCTGATTGAGAAACAAAAAAAGCGGTCCGTTTGGACCGCTTTTTTATTCAGCCTTCATCTGCTTAGCAGCAGTATGGGTTCTCTGTCGGGTATGGCAGAGATTTTGGCTGGTTGTAGTTCAGGTCCTCAAGTGGAACACCGATGTACTTGAATACTTCAAACAGCGGCTTTCCGAAGTGACCGAATGCAACTGCTCCGTGGTGCGGGTAGTTCTTCTCGATGAGTACGTGGCGATAGAAGCGGCCCATTTCTGGGATAGCAAATACACCGATACCACCGAATGACTTTGTTGCAACTGGGAGTACCTCACCTTCAGCTACATATGCGCGGAGCTTGTTGTCTGCTGTTGACTGCAGGCGGAAGAATGTGATGTCGCCAGCAGCGATATCGCCTTCGAGTGTTCCGTTTGTAACTTCGATTGGCAGGTTGCGTGCCATGATCTTCTGGTACTTCATCTCGTGGAATGCGAGCTTCTTTGTTGTTGTGTTTCCACAGTGGAAGCCCATGAATGTATCCTTGAGTGTATAGTTGAACTTGCCCTTGATTGACTCTTCGTACATATCCTTTGGAACAGAGTTGTTGATGTCGAGGAGTGTGACAGCGTCGTTAGATACGCATGTTCCGATGAACTCAGACAGACATCCGTAGATATCGACTTCGCATGATACCGGAATTCCGCGTCCTGTCAGGCGGCTGTTGACATAGCAAGGAACGAATCCGAACTGTGTCTGGAATGCTGGCCAGCACTTTCCGGCGATAGCGACGTATTCGCGGTATCCCTTGTGTGCTTCAACCCAGTCGAGCAGTGTGATTTCATACTGTGCGAGCTTCTCGAGAACTTCTGGCTTTTTGTTTCCTTCGCCAAGTTCCTTAGCCATATCTGCAGCAACTTCTTTGATGCGCTTGTCACCAGCGTGCTTGTTGAATGATTCGAACAGGTCGAGCTCTGAGTTCTCTTCAATTTCAACACCGAGGTTATACAGCTGCTTGATTGGTGCGTTACAAGCGAGGAAGTTCATTGGGCGTGGGCCGAATGTAATGATCTTGAGCTTTGACAGGCCGACGAGAGCACGTGCGATTGGCAGGAAGTCGTGGATCATGTCTGCGAGGTCATCTGCATCACCTACAGGGTATTCAGGAATGTATGCGCCAACATTGCGGAGCTTGAGGTTGTAGCTTGCATTGAGCATTCCGCAGTATGCATCACCGCGTCCGTCAAGAAGGTCTTTCTGTGATTCTTCTGCAGCAGCAACGAACATCTTTGGTCCGTCAAAGTGCTTTGCGAGCAGAGTTTCTGAAATTTCCGGTCCGAAGTTTCCGAGGTATACACACAGTGCATTGCAGCCGGCTTTCTTGATATCCTCAAGAGCCTGTACCATGTGGATTTCGCTTTCTACGATACAGATCGGGCATTCATAGATGTCCTTTGCGTCATACTTCTTTGAGTATGCATTGATGAGTGCCTTGCGGCGGTTGACTGACAGTGATTCTGGGAAACAGTCGCGGCTGACTGCTACAATACCCAGTTTGACTTCTGGAACATTAATCATTGTTTTTCTCCTTTAAAAATACCAATAGGGTACACTTTTACCAATGTACCCTATCAGTATATCACGAAAAAAACATTTGGGAATAAGAAATTTTACTGTAAAAGTACAGTCTTTTCCGTTTTTCCCTTTTAGAGAATGTACAGGTTTGCTTCGTCAAAGGCGAGGAATGCCTTGTCGCCAGCCTGATAGATTTTGCGGCTCTTTGGATTATATTCCGTAATCTTGACAAGAGTGCCGCCAGCCATAACCTGATAGTACTGGTAAGCTCCCATGAATGTGGAAAGAATGACTTCACACGGGATTTTTCCAGTTTCTGCCAGAGTTGCTGACTCAGGACGGAGCAGTACCTTGCAGTTGCTTCCGGCTTTTGCTGTACCGTTTGATTCTGCTTCAATCATGGCTCCGTCTACGCGGACTTTTGCCTTGTTTCCGTTAATTTCAAGAACCTGTCCATCAAGGAAGTTTACTTCACCGATGAAGTCAGCAACAAACTCGCTCTTCGGACGGTAGTAGATTTCCTGAGGTGTTCCCTTCTGTGCAATCTTTCCTTTGTTCATCAGGATGATTTCATCAGAAAGGCTCATTGCTTCAGACTGGTCGTGCGTTACGTAGATTGCCGTAATGCCGAGCTTTTTCTGAATCTTGCGGATTTCAGTACGCATGGTGACACGGAGCTTTGCATCAAGGTTTGAAAGCGGCTCGTCAAAGAGAAGGACGCCTGGCTGCATGACAAGTGCACGTGCGAGTGCGACGCGCTGCTGCTGTCCACCGGAAAGCTGGTTAGTCATGCGCTCTTCCATGCCTGAAAGCTCAACAAGGTCAAGCATGCTCATGACCTTTTCATGAATCTCTTCCTTTGAGAACTTGCGGAGTTTCAGTCCGTATGCGATGTTGTCAAAGACATTGTAGTGCGGCAGAAGGGCGTAACTCTGGAAAACCATTGCAGTGTCGCGCTTGTTTGGTGTCAGTTCATTGATTGCCTCATCACCAAGGTAGATTTCACCTTTGTCAGGGCTTTCAAAACCTGCAACCATGCGCAGTGTCGTTGTCTTTCCACAGCCAGAAGGACCAAGAAGGGTGACGAAACTGCCCGGCTGAATGTCGAGAGAAACATCATCAACAGCAGCAAAATCCTGCTTTGTCTTAGGGTCCTGATAAATCTTTGTAATATGATCAAGCTTTACGCCTTTTGGTTCTTTCTTTTCGTTCATAGTCTATCTCCTTTCTATTCTTCCTGAGGGGCTATTGCCTTGCTTGTACCGAACTTTTCAAGCAGTACGTTCATGAGTGTGATTGCAGTGTACGTAATGACAATAAGGATTGTTGCATACGCACAGGCAATGCCGTAGTTTCCTTTCTCAGCATGTTCGTTGATGCGGACGGTGATGAGCAGGTACTTAGGTGTTACGAGCAGGATGATTGCAGAAATTGCCGTGATTGAACGGACGAATGTGGTGACAAGTCCTGAGAAGAACGATTCCTTGATGAGCGGGAGTGTTACGGTCGTAAAGACCTTTCCGCTGTCAGCGCCCATGTCGTAGGCAGCTTCCTCAATGGATTTGTCTATCTGGCGCAGTGCTGCAATGCCGCTTCGTGTTCCAATCGGAAGTGAGCGGACAATGAAGACAATGACGAGAATGGCACCTGTTCCGTACAGCGACTGCATTATGCCTGAATGGAACAGACCAGAGTTGTAACCGCGGATGAATCCGACACCGAGAACGGTGCCCGGAACTGCCATGGCGAGCATTGCGACAAACTCCATGAGTCCTTTGCCGGCGAACTTTCTCTTGACGACAAGGTATGCAATCATGGTTGAAAGCAGGGCTGTAATAGGAGCTGCAATGATAGACAGCAGCATTGAGTCGGTGAATACACGGTATCCCTTGTTCTTGAATACGTACTGGTACCACTTGAGTGACAGTGAGTAGTCGCGGCCCCACAGCTTGAAGAGGGAACCGAGCGGAACGAGTGCGTACATGACCAGAACGAAGATTGTGATGATTGTACACAGTGATACAAGCGGACGGCGTACACTCTTGTCGGTCATGAGGACGCGGCCGCGTGAAGCCTTTCCGGTGAGGGTAGCTACAGACTTTCTTTCAAGCCAGTACTTCTCAAGGATGAACAGGCCCATACTTATGGTTAAGAGGACGACAGCCATTGCCGTTGCACCACTCTTATCGTAGGCGCCGGTCAGCTGCAGGTAGATGGATGTAGCGAGTGTATCGTAGTTACCGCCGATAATCATCGGGTTTGCGAAGTCAGCAACTGACTCGATGAAGGAAACGAGGAAAGCATTTCCAAGACCTGGAAGCAGGAGTGGCAGGGTAACTGTCGTGAATACTTTCCAGCGGCTGGCTCCCATGTTGCGTGCAGCTTCTTCAAGAGACGGGTCAATGTTCTTGAGGAGGCCTTTCAGCATGAGGTAACAGACCGGGAAGAAGGTCAGAATCTGTACGAGGGCAATACCACGCCAGCCGTACAGGGCAGTTGTATTAAGGTTGAACAGTCCGCGGGTAATGACACCGGTGCGTCCGAACAGCAGGATTGCTGAAAGTGAAAGGACGAATGGCGGCGAAACAACCGGCAGAATTGAAACGAGATTGAACAGCTTACGGACGAACTTTGAGCCTACATCAACATAAGCGTCAACATAAGCGAACAGAAAGCCGATAAGCGTTGCACCAATTCCGGTAATCATTCCAAGAACAAGCGTGTTGGAAATAGCTTTCCTGAACGTCGTCATCTTGAAAATCCGGACAAAGTTTCCGAAACCTATCTGTTTTCCGGCTTCAGTCTCAACAACTGCGCTGTCGGTAAGCAGAATGGCAAGCGGATAGACGATGAAAAGCAGCAGGAACAGGAAAATACCTATTATTGCTGTTATAAGTATAGGGTCAGCGAACAGTTTTTTTCTGTCCAGCGATTTTCCCTGTGCATTAGGCATACATTTTTCTCCACATAAAAAAGCAATGGTTTAAAAAAAAGCCGGGGACAGCCTTTTTCTGCACCCCGGCTTTACTCTCTCTTCAGTCAATAAGCCTGAGTTATTTTGTCTTTACACGGTCATCGTTTGCGATGACTTCGAAGAACTCATTGTAGTACTTAGGACCGTTGACCTTTGCATCGTCAAAGTCGTAGACGATTGTTTCAATCTTGTCGAGACCAGCGTTTACAGCTGCAGTTACCGGCTTTGCATTGTCGATGACGAGGAACTGGTATGAACCGTTGTCCTGTGCAATGTTTACGCAGTCTGGTGACAGAGCGAATTCGATGAACTTCTTTGCGTTCTCTTCGTTCTTGCAGCCCTTGAAGATTGCTGTAGCACCAATTTCGTATGATGTTCCTGAAGCAGGAGCGCACATACCGATATTGTCATAGCCATTGTCAACAATCTGGTATACAACGTCGTGCAGGAAGCCTACACCAATGACAACTTCACCTGTTGGAACGAGCTTTGATGGACCTGAACCTGACTTTGTGTACTGGCAGATGTTCTTATCAACTTCTGCGAAGTAGTCCATAGCAGCCTTTTCACCCTTCATCTGAACCATTGTGTTTACGATGAGCTTTCCTGTTCCAGCTGTATTTGGGTTAGCGAATGAAATGAGTCCCTTGTACTCTGGCTTCTTGAGATCGTCCCAATCCTTTGGTGGGTTGAGTCCGAGACGTGCCATTTCTTCTGTGTTCCAGAAGAAACCGAGGATACCGCGGTAAATACCGTACCAGTTGTTGTCAGCATCCTTGAACTGTGGTCCAACGAGATGTGATGCATTTGCAGCTGAATATGGCATGAGAAGGCCCTTTCCTGCAGCTTCGTTGTATGGGTCTGTTGTACCACCAAACCATACGTCAGCAGAAGGCTTTCCGTTCTCTTCCTCAATCTTTGTCAGAACCTCACCTGTTGAAAGGCGCTGATATGTTGTCTTGATACCTGTAACTTTCTCAAACTGAGCGCAGACAGCTGAGAGGTATTCCTCTTCACATGAACCGTATACAACGAGTTCTCCTGCATCTTTTGATGCAGCTTCTTTCTTTCCACCTGCGAATACCATGCAGCAGGCAAGAACACAGAGAATTGCAATAGCAGCAAACTTCTTCATTTTTTTCCTCCTAATGAATAAACCATTTCCGGTTATACTTTGAGTATAAGGGCGGTTTTTTGAGGACACAATGTCAGAAAATCGGCTAATTATCTCAATAATTGAACAGAAAAAGAGATGGCCTTTTTATTGAACGCGCATGACAGCTCCTGCGCTTTTCAGGAATTCTGTCGGGGAGATTGACGTGTATTCCTTGAAGATGCGGTGGAACTGTTTGTAGTCAGAAAAGCCCGTCATGTCTGCGACTTCGTAAACACGGTACTGCTTTGTGGAAAGCAGTTCGACTGCTTTCTGAACCCGGTATTTATTGACAAATTCAAGGAAGGTGCAGCCAGTTTCTGTTTTGAACACACGGCTCAGGTAACTGGTGCTGACATGAAGCTCATCCGCGAGAGTCTCAAGACTCAGATGTTCCTTCCATCGTTTTTCAACCTGCTCAAACGTGTATTTTATGTATGGATTGTCTGTCTTAAGATTGACAAGTGTAATGACGTTTTCTCCTGCTCCGGCTGATACAAGTTCTGCAGCCTGCTGGTGCTGCCTGTTTTCCTCGATGCGCCCGGCTGCGCGCTTCATGACTTCGGCAAGCTTCTCATCGTCTACTGGTTTCAGAAGATAGTCAAAGACCCCGAGCGAAATGGCTTTGTGTGCGTAATCGAATTCAGAGTAACTGGTGAGCAGCACCGAGATGAACTCAAGCCCCTGTTTGCGGGCTTCTTCAAGCATGGTGAGACCGCCCATGACAGGCATCTTGATGTCAGTGAAGACAATATCAGGCTTGAACTGCTTTATTGCATCAAGGCCGGCTTCTCCGTTTTCGCAATCAGCAACGACAACAGCGTCCATTGAAAGCCAGTCAACGGTGCAGACAAGTCCTTTTCTGAGAATTTCTTCATCTTCAACAATAACTACATGAATCACGGGGATCACTCCTTAAAGGGGATTTTCATGGTGACAGTTGTACCATGCGGATTATCTGTACCGGCAACGCTTGTGACAGAAATACCAAACTCTGGGCCATACATCAGCTGAATGCGGCGCTGTACGTTTGAAAGGCCGATATGTTCAGCGGCATTTTCAGGAGATGCAAGCAGCTCATTGACTTCTGCGAGCATAGCTTCCGTCATGCCGCAACCGGTGTCAGCAAGTGTCAGCAGAAGCAGCCCGTAAGCCTTTCTGGCTGAAACGGTTATTTCCATGTGCGAAACACCCTCAAAACCGTATTTTACAGCATTTTCAATGACGGGCTGCAGCATGAGTTTCGGTATCTGAGCGTTCAGACAGTTCTCTGGAATATCCAGAGAGAAGTCAAACTTTTCGCCAAAACGTGTTTTCAGGATATTGAGATAGTTTTCTATATATTTCAAGTCACTTTCAAGGGTGACAACCGAACTTTCCGTCTTGATGCTGTATCTGAGCAGTTCAGAAAGACTGACTATTGTCCGGACCGCACCGTCAGGGTCAAGCTTGAGGAGATAGCGGACTGTCGCAAGTGTGTTGTACAGGAAATGCGGGTTGAACTGCATCTCCAGCTGTTTGAGCTCAGAAATGTATTTTGCTTTTGTTTCCTTTTCGTTTTCGGCTATCAGATGCTTGATATCATCGAGCATCTTGTTGTATGCATCACCAATTGTCTGGAACTCAATGTTATCCTGGATGTCGACGCGGTTTTCAAGATTACCTTCCTCAACATCATGAAAGGCTGAGACAAGTTCATCAATACTTTTTGTCTTTTCGCGCGCAATTTTACCGGCGCTGACTACCATGCCGATGGTAAGCAGAAGGACGAGCAGGACAGCAAGGATGATGAGCAGTATCAGTGCTGTGCGGGTCTGGGAAATGTCCTGCAGCGTGTAGATTGAGAGCGCGCCGTCTGCAATATCCGTGCGGAAAACGGCCGTATCTTCCGTTACCATGACTTTACCGGGATTTGTCCTGTACATGTCGTCAATTTTGCCGAAATCGCTCAGATAGTAATTGTTTGTTGTTGTGAAAACACTGCCGAACCTGTCCGTAATGACATATGTCGACCGGATGTCCTTCAGGGCTTCCTGAACCGTTTTCCCTGAAATGGTAAACAGCAGATACCCCTTATGGGAACTGCTTTCTGCCTGAACATGGCCAATGACGATTTCTGCGAGAGAACTTGCAGAGTATTCGTTTGAAACTTCAATGACAGTTTTTTCAGTATCGCGGTCCATGCGCTGCAACGGCCCCCAGACGATTGATTTCTGATAATCGGGAATGCGGAAAGTCTGTGCTGCATCGGCCTGCAGGAGAATGGAATAATCCTGGTTGACGAGGATGAAGTTTGCGCTTACATTCTGCTTCCTGACGAACTCGTTGAGTGATGAATAGATTTTTGAAATTGACCTGCGTCCAGTCTCAAAAGAGGCAAATGAAGCTGAAACTGGCTCTGCGGCTTTTTCTGCATAGTTGTACACGGAACTTTCAAGCGCTTCCTGTATGAGAAAGCTGTCACTCTTTATCTGCCTGTTGATACCGACCGACCATATGCAGAAACAGATGACCGTAATGAGCACAATGACGGCAGATACAGGCACAAGGGCATAGAGGATGAAGGCATTTCGTATTTCATTCTTGAAGTGCAGTTTAGTTTTCATTGAACCTCATTCCAGATGGAAGAAAAGTGATCAAGCCATGCAGCTTTGACAGCTCCTGCAGTTCCATAATTGATGACTATTTCATTTATTCTGTCTTTTGAAACGAGAGAGGGTTTTATGGTGACATCGTTTCTGACAGTCCGCCTGTTCAGAACCTGTGAAATGTACGTCTGTACATCCTTTCCTGTCATGTAGTCGACAAAACGTTCAGCCTGTTCTTTATGATCTGTTCCTTTCCTTATGTAAAGACCGTCTGCAGTAAAAATGACACCTTCTTTCATGTAGATGAGCGAAATGTTTTCATCCGTTTCGGCATAATTGGCGCCACCTTCTTCAAAAGTAAGGCCGACAGCGAAGGTTCCGTCTGAAACGCCCTGGTACACCTGACGGGAACTTGTTACCAGTGTGCCGTTCAGGTTTTCAAGGAAAGAACGGACGTAATCCCATCCGTTTTCGGGGCTGCCGTTTCCCATTGCATACAGCATGTTGATGATGTGTTCAAAGGAGGAGGATGAAAGTCTGGGGTCAGCAAAGGCAATTTTTCCTTTCAGTTCCGGATTCAGCAGGTCTTCATATCCTTCAACGGTAATGTCGCCGAGCAGGTTTCTGTTTATCATCAGGACGCTGGGAATGTCTGAGAAACGGGTAAACATGCCTTCTTTGTTTTTATAACCGTCAGCAAAAAAAGCTTCATTTGGTGATGTGTAGTCTTCAAAGAGGCTGGCTGCTGAAGCAACTGATGAAAGAGAACCGCCCCAGAGAACATCGCATTTCGGGTCATCGTTGTCCAGCGCAAGACTGTCGAGGATTTCACCGGTTCCCATCTGTATGACAGTGACATGCATGCCTGTGTCGTTTTCATAGTTTCTGACCAGCTCCGTTATGAAATCAATAGGATGGGGACTATAGACAATAAGGTCATCTTCTGATGTTTTTTTTCCAGAACATCCCGATAGAATATACAGAGACAAAATCAAGATTATAAAAAAAAGACGGCGAGAGTTATGCATATAGACAGTATACTACAATATTAGAGTTTTTTGATAATTCTAATCCTCTATTTGTAAAATATTGTTTGGTGGTTTCAGCTTTTTTTACTATAATTAGCCTGAGGATTTATGTTCAAAGCCAGAAGATTAAGCATTGTGGGCTTCGCTTTATGCCTTGCCACAATCGGTTTTGCATTAGTACCAGCTTTTTCTCCAAAGGCAATCCCATCGCTTGGAATTGCTTTGCCTGACCAGGGCAGCTCCCTTTATGGAGCCTGTACAGGCACGGCATTCCTTTTTGTTTTCTGCGGAGTCATCATAAGTTTCATTGCCGGTGACATTGCTTCTGTTTCTGATTTCGTCCATTTTCTGTATGCCGCCGCGTTCTTCATCATTGGAAAATGCAAGGGATATAATGCAACGGGTCTTTTCCCGGCTGTACTTATTATAGTAGGCAATGTGGCAGAATGTTTTACGTTTCTTGCGTGCCTCAAGTGGCTTTCCGGTTTTTTCAGGCTTGTTTCTGCCGGCTTTGGAGATGAATTTTTCTCAAAGGCAATATATGTTCCTTTTATCATTCTGGTGCTGAAAATCATTTTGATTGCCACCGGTGCCATCAAATTCTGGGCTTCATCCCTTGATTTCATCAACAATGCTCTGTTCTGGCTTCTTTCCGCGACAACAATCTGCCTGCTGATTTATTTCCTTCGGAGAATTCCCCGCCAGTCATCACTTTCAATGCGGGTTATTTTCTTCAGCTTCTGCATATCATTCATGCCGTTCATGTGCAATACGGCTGTATTGTCTACTGAAAGCATGCTGAAAACGGGTTCCATTTTCCTGCAGTACTGGTCTCCCATAGATATTTTCTGTCTTCTGATAATTCCTGTAGGGTTCCTTTGTGCAACATTGCAGACGGTAAAAGAGTCTTCGGATCAGATTGTTACGAAAATCATGGCAGCCTTTTTTACACTCGTCCTGACTGGTTGCATTTACATTTTCGTACCGTCAACTATTAATGGAATCTTGCTGTTTGTCATCTGCCCTCCTTTATATCAGATTCTGTGTGTCCCGCTGGATAAGTTCCTGCATCCAAAAATGACAGCTGTTGAACACAGCCTTGATTCCCTTGAACGGACGACGTTCAGATGCAGTAATCCAAAGCGTATTTATGAGGTTGTCTCTGACTGGATCATTGCAATGCTCAATCCTGAGTTTGTTGCTTTCTATGAAAAGCCGGTTACGGACAAGAAGAAGGGTAAATTCCTGTTTACGGAATTCCGTCATAGAAAAGAGAACAGAGCTGTTCTCGATGTCATGGTTGCAGATCGTCTTAATCACCCGTCAAGGGATGGCGAACGTTTCATTCACAGAAAAGAAGGTTTCTCAGTCCCAATGTACCAGATGCATAATCTGAACGGATTCATTTTCGTAGGTGCAAAATCAGAAGACGAAATGTTCTCCAATGCGGAAATGGCCCTCATGAAGCCTGTTACCCGAATCCTCATGGAATCGCTGATGGTCTTAAACCTCAGAAACCAGGCGAATTATGTAAGTGAAATGCAGAACCAGATTGTCTTCAGTTTTGCAGATATGATTGAATCCCGTGATGGTACTACCGGCCAGCATATCAAGCGTACAAGCACCATAGTCTCTCTTCTGGCAAAGAATCTTCGGGAGCATAACCTGTATGCGGATAAACTGCTTCCTGCAGATTATGATATGATAGCGCTTGCGGCGCCTCTTCACGATATCGGTAAAATCAAGGTTCCTGACAGCATCCTGTCAAAACCGGGAAAACTGACCGAAGTGGAATTTGATACTATAAAGACTCATCCTGTTGAAGGTGAGAAAATCATTAACAGGACAATGTCTCATATTGAGAATGAGCGTTATCTGAAACTTGCCCGTGAAATGGCTCTGTATCACCATGAGAAATGGAACGGGAAGGGGTATCCGAGCGGGCTTGCCGGCGAAGCGATTCCTGTAAGTGCACGCATCATGGCTATTGCTGATGTGTTCGATGCGCTTTGCTCTGCCCGTTCCTACAAGGAAGCATATACCGTTTCTCAGGCGTTCTCTATTCTGGAAGAATCCCGGGGATCTCATTTTGAGCCATGCCTTGTTGATGCCATGAAAGTCATCAAACCCGAGCTGGAAAGAATATATATGGAGCCATGACGGAACATGAAGCATAATGTCAAATTTCTGATAGTCGGTCTTCTCTGTCTTACTGTTCTGGTACTCATGTTCTCTTTATGCCTGAACCAGCCGTATCTGTTTACGGGATTCAGAATTACGTCTTCAGATTTTACTGTAACGGAACTGTTTGACGGTGGCGCTGCTTCCTGGGCCGGACTTAAGGTTGGCGATGTCATTACAAAGATAAACAATATTGATACGCAGGAATTTGCCTCCATGTACTATGGGGGCAAGTCTTCTGACTGGTATTCCCGTTATTCAGATTTGTTCTCAAAAGGAGAATTGTACCGTTGTGAGCTTGAAGACGGCAGCATTCACATAATGCGGGTGCCGGGAAGGCTCTCATTCATGGAGAAACTACGCTTTCTTTCTATTGACGATAAAGTCTGTTATGGATCCGGTCTGCTTTTTATCCTGCTGGGCCTGCTTTT
The DNA here is from genome assembly GCA_018066285.1 of Candidatus Treponema caballi. Classification (GTDB taxonomy): domain Bacteria; phylum Spirochaetota; class Spirochaetia; order Treponematales; family Treponemataceae; genus Treponema_I; species Treponema_I caballi. The sequence continues at coordinate 24,524 of JAGHRS010000030.1, read as the reverse complement.
AAGCTTCATTTCCAGTGAATCGGATGGCATTTCTTCGTTCATCGGCTTTGTCTATGCAACGGGAATTTGTATTACAAATGCTTATTCTGATTCTCGTAACACTCTTTTTTATTCAGTCTGCAATCTGACGCTGTTCCAGCTTTCCACAGCATGTCTTGCGGGGTACATACTGCATATTGTCGGCTTCTTCTACAGACTATCCGGACGGGAAAAAGCATATCCCCGTTTCCTGATCATCAGTCATGTACCATATTTCCTGTCGATTCTGCGTTTTGTCATTGTTGCAGTAAGGCCGCTTTCCTTCTTTGACAGTGTACTGTTTTACCTGCCATACCTGAATATTGCTGTTCTTGGCTATGCTATTATTGTCCTTTTCATACTGATGCATCGAATTCCGCCTCAATCATCACTGCTCCTGCGGTTTTTCCTGGTCGGTATATGTTTCAGTCTTGCTCCATGCATGCTGATGCTGTTTGTAAGGATGATTTCTGCATCTCTGTCCATTGCTGATAGCGGAGAATCAATCGTTACGGTTCTTCCTCTTCTTTTCCTGCCTGTCAGCATTTTCTGCTCCTTCATACAGGCAAGACACGCCAATTTTGACACATACGCATCAAAAATCATGGTAACGGGCTGTGCGATCATTTCCATAGTCATGTTCTCGCTTATTCCTGTTCAGACGCCATGGTTCAAGGTTTTCCTCATTGTTCTTTCACCGTTTTTGTGTCTGCTTCTGGAAAGACCTGTCTGTGAATTCCTGTATCCGCAGATTGATTTTGCAAATGGTACGTTCAATGACCTTGAAAAGCTGCTTTTTGCCTGTGACAATGAACACGATATGTATGCCCTCGTCACTGACTGGCTTTTTTCAGCAATGAATCCAAGCTTTGTAGTCATTTACGAGATGCCTGATGAAGAAGGCATGCTTAAGGGAAAGACCCTTTACGAGAAATGCAATGATCCTGCGTTTGCCGAAGATGTCATTGTGTCTCTCATTGCAGAACGCTGTTCAGATCAGGATAAAAGAGAAGAAATTGTCATTCATGACAATCTTGGTGTTTCTGCTCCCGTTTTCAAGGCACATCATGTATTCGGCTATATTTTCGCAGGTGCACGTTCTCCGTATGAAATGTTTTCGAGCAGTGAAATCAGGCTTCTGCAGCCGACAGTGCGCATCCTTATGGAAGCCCTGCTTGTTCTTGATCTGAAACAGCAGGTTGAATACATCAACAACATGCAGAACCGCATTGTCTACAGTTTTGCAGATATGATTGAGTCTCGTGATGGTACAACCGGACAGCATGTAAAGCGTACCAGTCTTGTTGTTGAAATGCTGACGCGGTATCTGAAACGTACGGGAATCTACAGCAGTGTCCTCAAGAGAACTGATTATGCCCTTATTTCTCTTGCAGCTCCTCTTCACGATATTGGAAAGATCAAGGTTCCTGACAGGATTCTTTCCAAACCCGGAAAGCTTACGGAAGAAGAATTTGAAATCATCAAGACGCATCCTGTTGTTGGCGAGTCGATCATAAGCAAGACCATGTTCAAGATTGAGGATGAACGCTATCTGACAATAGCCCGTGAAATGGCGCTGTATCATCATGAAAAGTGGGATGGTACGGGATATCCGCAGGGACTTAAGGGAAAACGGATCCCGATAAGCGCGCGCATCATGGCTGTCGCGGATGTCTTCGATGCACTGTGTTCCAAGCGTTCATACAAGGAAGCATATTCCATCGATAAAGCATTCGAAATCATTGATGAATCAAGTGGAACTCACTTTGAACCGCTCCTCGTTCAGGCTTTGCATGCCATGAAGGATGATCTGAAACGGATTTATGAATAGTCCATACTGTTGAATTCAAACTCTCTTTGTGATATACTGAAGTCCCGTGTGGAGGTTTCCAATGACACGCGGGTTCGATAACGACAAGTACTGTACAATCCAATCAGAACATATTAAAGAGAGAATTCAGAAGTTTGGCGACAAGCTCTATCTTGAATTTGGCGGCAAGCTTTTTGACGATTTTCACGCATCCCGTGTACTTCCCGGATTTGAGCCTGACAGCAAGCTCCGCATGCTTATGCAGCTTTCTGATATGGCAGAAATCATCATCGTCATCAGCGCGGTTGATATTGAAAAGAACAAGGTCCGTGGAGATCTGGGCATAACGTATGATATGGACGTGCTCCGTCTTCGCGAGGAGTTCGAGAGCCGCGGTCTTATGGTAAGTGGTGTTGTCATTACCCACTACACTGGTCAGGCTTCTGCAGACATTTTCAAGAGCAAACTCGAGAAACTTCACATAAGGGCTTACTTCCACTACACAATTGACGGCTATCCTGCAAACGTACGGGCCATTGTAAGTGATGAGGGCTTTGGCAGAAACGATTATATTGAAACGACAAGACCGCTCGTTGTTGTCACTGCACCGGGACCGGGAAGCGGCAAGATGGCTACCTGCCTTTCACAGCTGTACCACGACAATAAGCGTGGCGTTAAGGCTGGCTATGCAAAGTTCGAGACGTTCCCTATCTGGAATCTGCCGCTGAAGCATCCGGTCAATCTTGCGTACGAAGCTGCAACAGCTGACCTTAATGACGTCAACATGATTGATCCGTTCCATCTTGAAGCATACGGCGAAACGACCGTCAACTATAACCGCGACATTGAGATATTCCCTGTACTGAACGCCATCTTTGAAGGCATTTACGGCGAGAACCCCTACAAGTCACCGACTGACATGGGCGTAAACATGGCCGGCTACTGCATCATTGATGATGAAGCGTGCTGTGAGGCAAGCCGTCAGGAAATCATCCGCCGTTACTACAACACACTTGGCCGCACGGCGGAGAATCTTACCGATGAAAGTGAGATTCTGAAGCTTGAGCTGATTATGGGGCAGGCAAAGGCAAATACAGATGACCGCAAAGTCACTGTTGCCGCAAAAGCCCGTGCTATGGAAGCAGGTGTTCCGTGCGCCGCAATCGAGCTGCAGGACGGCACCATCATTACATCAGAAACAACTCCGCTTCTTGGAACCAGTGCGGCGCTCATCCTGAACGCGACGAAGCACCTTGCCGGCATTGATCACAGCACGCACCTCATTCCGGTAAGTGCTATTGAGCCTATCCAGGAGATGAAGGTGAAATACCTTAAAGGCAACAACCCACGTCTTCACACTGATGAGGTGCTCGTTGCCCTTTCCATGGTTTCGCTCAATGATCCTGTGGCAAAGAGGGCTCTGGAACAGCTGCCGAAACTGAACGGCTGTCAGGTACATACTTCCGTCATGCTTTCTGAAGTCGACAGAAAAATCTTCAAGAAACTTGGTGTAGACCTTACCTGCGAACCAGTCATCAAGAAGAATAAAAAACTGTAATCTGTACGGAAATACTTTGCTTTTTCTTTGTATCCTGCACTTTTTTATGATAGCCTTAAAAATGGAGGCATCGGTGTGCAGGATTATCTGTATTCAGTAATTGGTCTGATTTCAATAGCGATACAGCTCATCATCAACTATAAGGTGATGTTCAGACCTGAACATAACAGAATACAGAAAGCGGCAGACAGATACCGCCTGCTGATGATTTCCATTTTCATCTATTACATTTCTGATGCCGTGTGGGGCATTCTTGCGGGACTGAACTGGATTTCAGCCCTTTTTGTGGATACAACCATTTACTATGTTGCCATGGCCTCTGCCATTGTCTGGTATTACCGGTACATAGTCGAATATCTTGAAATGAAGGACTGGCGGGCACGGTTCTTCACCTATTTCGGTTCTGCTTTTTTTATTGCTGAAATTTTATGTCTGTTCGTCAATTTCTTCTACCACTGCTTCTTCTGGTTTGATGAGAATGATGCGTATGTGGCTGGTCCCATCCGTTACATAGCATTGTGGATTCAGGTTGCAATGTTTGCATTCTCAAGTATTGTAACATTTATAGAAGTTTTCAAAACAGAAGGCACGAAAAAGAAACGTCATCTTGTCATATTCTTCTTCAGTCTGACAATGCTTATTGCCATCATCTTTCAGGAGAAGTATCCGCTGCTTCCGTTCTATGCGCTTGGATGGCTGATTGGAAGCTGCGTGCTTCATGTCTACGTAGTCGGAGATGAATCTGCGGAATATCAGGAAATGCTTGTCCGTGAAAAGGAAAAACTGCAGGATCTTGCTGACCAGCTTTCCAATTATAAGCGGGCTGTTCTTTCTGATGCGCTTGTTTCATTTGAAGCTAATCTTTCAATGGATCTGCTGTATTACGGCGTGTGGAAGGACGATTCTGGAAACGAGATTCCGCTCGGTGATGTTCTTGGAGTAAGGACACCATGCAGTTATGACTGCTATATAGAGGCATGGAACAGCCGGTTCGTAAAGGAAACTGACTCCGGTACCTTCTTGAATCAGACGGACAGAAAGCTTCTTCTTGATACTTTCAGTAAAGGCACTTCAGATATTACGTTTGATTACGAGGCAAAGACCATTTCAGGCAGAAGCACCTGGCTCCGTCGCAGTATAGCCATGATCAGAAACCAGGCGGGCGATGTCATTGCATACACGAATGTAAAGGATATCTCCGCGCTGGTGGGACAAGCTAAGAGAGAAGAAGCGTACATCAGGGCTCTTGCTACAGAATATGACAGTATTGCCATTGTCGATATCAGCAACTCTGACCGGTATAACGATAAAGTATTGGTTCATAGCCGCATATCCGATGACATGGCAGCTCTTATAGATGAAGAAACTTCAAATGAGGAGCATTACAGCAGGAAACTAGACCTTATGTCCCGCTTCGTTTATCCGGAAGACCGGGAACAGTTTCTTGCCAACACCAAAAAAGAGAAAGTTCTGGAATCATTTGCCAAAGATAAGAGTCATGTTGTTGATTTCCGCATCATAAAATCGAAGAATTCTTACCTCTATTATCAACTCAGGTTTATTGCAATCAGGAACGATGCCGGTATCCCGATTGGTACCATCGCCTGTATGCGAAACATTGATGCTGAAATCAAGAAGGAGGTTGGAAGGCGCCAGGAACTTGAAGAGGCCAAAATTGCAGCAGAGGCAGCCAACCGGGCAAAATCAACATTCCTTTTCAATATGTCGCATGATATCCGCACGCCTATGAACGCTATAATCGGCTTTACGGACATTGCAGAAAAGCATATTGATGATGCAGAACGTGTTCTTGATTCCCTCAAGAAAGTCAAAATGTCCAGCATGCATCTGCTGACGCTTGTCAACGACGTTCTGGATATGTCACGTGTGGAATCAGGTACGGTAAATATTAAGGAAGAACCTGTCTGCATAGATATGGCCGCAAACAATCTGTTCAGTCTTCTGAATGGAAGCGCGCAGGAAAAGAACATTGTCTTTACATCCACAATCGATCAGTCTGTTACCCATCACTGGATTACTGCGGACAGGCTCCATGTTATGCGCGTCCTTACGAATATCGTATCCAACTCAGTGAAATATACTAATCCTGGCGGAAGAATCAGTCTGCTTGCTGAAGAATTACCATGTACACGAAAAGGATATGCGCGCTATCGCTATACAGTTACTGATACGGGAATCGGCATGAGTGAAGAATACCTTGCTCATATATTTGAACCGTTTTCAAGAGCGGAAAGTGCGACAAAGAGCGGTGTCGTTGGAACAGGCCTTGGAATGTCCATAACAAAGTCACTTGTGGAACTGATGGGCGGTTCCATTACTATTGAGAGTAAGCTAGGTGTGGGAACAACAGTCAGGGTTGAATTTGAGAATAAAATTACAAAACCTGTTTTAATGGAAACTGCCGTACAGGGAAGCGTTTCCATACACCTTGCCGGAAAGAAAATTCTTCTCGTAGAGGATAACGAGCTGAACCGTGAGATTGCAACAGAAATTCTTGAGTATGAGGGAATTATCATCGATACCGCTGAAGATGGTGACATTGCCGTTGAGAAGATGCGCAGCGCAAAGAAAGGACAGTATGACCTTATTCTCATGGACATTCAGATGCCGCGGATGAACGGTTATGATGCGACAAGGGCAATCCGTAAACTTCCGGACAAGTATGCTGCACATATTCCGATCATCGCTATGACGGCGAACGCTTTTGATGAAGATATAAAGAACGCTTTTGCTGCCAGCATGAATGCACATATTGCAAAGCCAATCAACGCGCAGAAACTTCTGAATGCGCTTTCCGATATACTGAAATGATGCCAGCTGTCGTTTTCTCGTGAAAACTATTGCAAGTGCTAAGACTTCGTGATATTATGAAAGGTAGGTTAGTTTGACTTGTAAACCAACCTACCTTTTTTTTTGAGGCACAATATGAAATACGGCTATTTTGATGATGAAAAACGCGAATATGTAATCGACAGAGTTGATGTCCCCGTTTCCTGGACTAATTATCTTGGAACTGAGCAGACCGGCACCGTCATCTCGCAGAATGCGGGCGGCTACATGTGGCATGAGTCTCCCGAGCACCACAGAATTACGCGTTTTCATGCCAACGCGGTGCCTCTCGACCGTCCGGGCCACTATGTGTATATCCGCGACAATGAAAGCGGAGACTACTGGTCAGCGTCATGGCAGCCGGTAGGCAAGCCGCTCGATAAAGCGAAATACGTATGCCGCCACGGCCTTTCATACTCAAAGTACATCTGCGATTATGCAGATATTCATGCGGAAGAGACGCTGTTCATCCCGCGCGGTGAGACATGCGAACTGTGGGATGTGCGCATCCGTAATGACGGAAAGACGCCGCGCAACATCAGCCTTTTCTCATACGTTGAGTTTTCTTTCAACATGATTGAGATAGACAACCAGAACTTCCAGATGAGCCTGTACTGCTCAGGTTCAAGCTATGCGGACGGCGTCATTGAGTGTGACAACTTCTACAATCCGACCATGTACCATTACATGGCATCAAGCTTTGAGCCGGACAGCTACGACTGCCTGCGTGACGCGTTCATCGGCTCGTACAGGGATGAATCAAATCCGCTTGGAGTGGAGAAGGGCGTGCTTTCAGGAAGCAGCGAGCTCGGCAACAACCACTGCGGCGCGCTGCAGAAGGCGTTTACCGTGCCTGCAGGTGGTGAAATCCGCGTCGTGTTCATGCTCGGTGTAGGTGACCGCGCCGCAGGAAAAGCGGTGAAGGCTAAGTTCAGCGACCTGGCCGCCGTAGATGCTGCATTCGCTGAGCTCGCCGGCTGGTGGAAGGCCAAGTACGGCGCGCTTCAGGTACACACGCCTAACGCTGACATGAACACCATGCTCAACACATGGAACCTGTATCAGTCTGAAGTAAACGTCATTTTCAGCCGTTTCAGCTCATTCATAGAAGTAGGCGGCCGTACCGGTCTTGGTTACCGCGACACCGCCCAGGACGCAATGTGCATTCCGCACTCAAATCCTGAAAAATGCAGACAGCGCCTTGTTGAGCTTCTCCGCGGACTCACGTCTACAGGCTACGGCCTGCACCTGTTTGAGCCTGAGCTTTTTGATCCGGACCGCCCGGCGCCGCTTCCGTTCAAGTCACCGACCGTAAAGCCGGAGCCTGAGAAAGCAAGCCTCGTTCACGGCCTTAAAGACACCTGCTCTGATGACGCGCTCTGGCTTGTGCCCGCCATCTGCGAATACATCAAGGAAACGGGCGAGTCTTCTTTCCTTGAAAAGAAGCTTGGCTACGCTGACGGCGGAGAAGGAACGGTCTACGAGCACATGAAGAAGATACTCGACTTCTCAGCAGAACACGTCGGCGCTACCGGCATCTGTCAGGGACTGCGTGCAGACTGGAACGACTGCCTGAACCTGGGCGGCGGCGAAAGCGCGCTTGTCTCTTTCCTGCATTTCTGGGCACTCGACAACTTCGTGGAGCTTGCCGCTGCGGCCGGTCACACAGAAGATGCCGCCCGTTATACGGAAATGCGTGAAAAAGTACGCGCTGCCTGTGAGAAAGAGCTTTGGGACGGCGACTGGTACATCCGCGGAATCACTAAGAAAGGCATAAAAATCGGTACGCATAACGACAAGGAAGGCAAGGTTCATCTTGAGTCAAACGCCTGGGCTGTCTGCTCTGGAGTTGCAACCGGTGAGCACGCTGAAAAGACGCTCGACGCCATTGACGAATACCTGTACTCCGATTACGGCATTCATCTGAATGCACCTGCGTACGGCACGCCCGATGACGACATCGGCTTCCTGACACGCGTCTACAAGGGAATCAAGGAAAACGGCGCTATCTTCAGCCATCCTAATCCGTGGGCGTGGGTTGCCGCCGCAAAACTCGGTCAGGGCGGCCGTGCCATGAAGTTTTACAATGCGCTCTGTCCTGCACGGCAGAACGATAAAATCGAAGTGCGTCAGGCAGAACCGTACGCATACTGCCAGTTCGTCATGGGCCGCGAGCATTCCGCTTTCGGCCGTGCGCGCCATCCGTGGCTCACGGGATCTGCAGGCTGGGCATACTTTGCCGCAACACGCTGGATGCTCGGCATCAGGTTTGCGTTTGCAGACAAAGCTGCCGGCGCAGAAAGCGACCTTGATACTGTCATGCTCATAGACCCTGCAATTCCTGCAGAGTGGGACGGCTTTACCGCCACCCGCCGCTGGAGAGATGCCGACTTCGCAATCACAGTAAAGAACCCGGCCCACGTAGAGCACGGTGTGAAAGAGCTGCTTCTTGACGGCAAGCCTGTCAGTGCCATCCCGCCACAGACAGCCGGCTCAAAGCACGAAGTTACCGTAATCCTGGGCTAAGCAATCCGTACTTATCCCGGAAAACTGAGAAAAACACAATCATCTTCTCTGTCACAGAAATATGCGTAAATGAGTGACGCAAGAGGTGAAATTTGTGTTTATTTTATGTATACTGCTTTTGAGGGTTTAAAAATGAATATTGCTTTATTTACGGATGCATATCTCCCGTCGAAAACAGGAGTAGTTACTGTCGTCAATGAACTGTATGAAGGACTCAAGGCTAAGGGACATCACGTCATCATCATTACGGTAGATAATCCTGATGCAGAAGCTGATGAATCCAATCCGGACATATACAGGGTTCCATCTGCAAAAATGGGATGGGGAATGAAAGACCAGTTTTTCGGTTTCCCCTTCCTTAAGAAAGTAAGTAAAATCATCAAGCAGAATGAAATAGACATAATCCACTGTCACACAGAATTTTCCATGGGTATCAACGCCGTTCATGAAAGCAAGAAATGTCATGTGCCTCTTATTGCAACGACCCATACGATGTGGGAAGATTACTATAAATTCTATATTCCGGGCGGTGAGCACATTTCTCCGGATACAATCCGTGCGCTGATACGTAAGTTTTATTCACACATGAATAGTCTTATCAATGTATCAGCAAAAGCGCATGACTATTTCAAGCAGGATAACATCTGTCCTGATATACCGTCTGCGATTATTCCAAACTCAATCAATCCAAAACAGTACTGTTCAAAAACATCATCTCCGGAAGAGATTGCCGAACTCAGATCCAGCCTCGGAATAAAAGAAGATGAACAGATGCTTCTGTTTGTGGGCCGCGTTGTTGAAGAAAAGCGTGTTTTTGAACTTGTTGATATTCTTGATAACGTGTTTACGCAGACGGAAAAGGCTAAGGCTGTCATTGTAGGAGATGGTCCAGCCCTGAAGTACATGAAGAAACTTGTTTCTGTCTCACAGCATCCAGACAGATTTGTCTTTACCGGATTCATCGATAATTCGCTTGTCCACAGGTATTACGAATCTGCTGCGCTTTTCGTATCTCCCTCTCTTTCTGAAATGCATTCAATGACGATTCTTGAAGCTTTGACATCCGGACTTCCTGTTGTTGTCCGCAAGGATACCAGCTACAACGATACTGTCATTGACGGATTCAACGGTTATCAGTCTGAATCTGATGAGAAAATGTCTGAAGCAATCGTCAACATGCTGAAGGATCAGAAACTTCTGAAACTGTACGGAAAGAACAGTAAGGAACGCTCTGTGGATTTCCTGCCTGAAACATTTGTCAACAGACATATCGCATACTATCAGGCAGTCCTCAATGCGTGGAAAACCCGCAAGCCTGTTACTGATGAGATGCTGGAAAAATCTGTGGAATCTGCATCAAAGCAGTGAGCCGGATGTATGGATTAAATCCCATGCAAGAGAGCCTGGCGGCGGTGAGTGTGGCAGTGCGTCCGGACTGAACCACTGTGCGTCTGCCAGCTCGTCTTTCTGAAGCGTAATGTCCCCGCCTGCGTAGTCTGCAGTAAGCCCGATCATCAGCTGTTCCGGGAATGGCCACGACTGGCTCTTGAAGTAACGGATGTTCGTTATTGAAAGGCCTGTCTCTTCCTTTACCTCGCGCGCTGCGCACTCCTCAACTGATTCGCCGCATTCCATAAATCCTGCAATGCATGTGTACATGTCCTGATTGCGCTGTACATGACGCGCGAGGAGCATCTCCCTGCCGCCATCTGCTTTTGGCCGGGAAACAAGTATTATGATGCACGGTGAAATCCGCGGATAGACGACGGTTCCACATTTTGTACAGCGTCTGGCAGTTTCCCGGCTGTCATCAGCAAGCGGAGTGCCGCAGCGACTGCAGAAACGCGTTGAGCGCCGCCAATTGAGAAGTCCGAGTGCTCTGGCTGCTTTTGCTGAGCGTGGATCCTGCGATGCGAACAGGTTCCTGAGCGGAATGAGGGAACTGCCTTCCGGAAGCGTGTCTGCTGAAGTAAGTATGGTTGCAGCGTATGAGTATTCCGGCTCGACAAAGCTGTCGGATACGAGACTTTTGGAAATGCAGTCGTTGAAAAGAGCAGCAGAAGAGTTGCCTGTGCTGTCAATCAGAATGAATTTCCCGGAAAAAACGAAATAATCAGTTATCCCTGAACAGTGGGCAATTTCTGTCATACTCATGAAAACAAGTATATCTCCAGTGTCATGTTATGGCAATAAACGCGCGAATGGTATACACTGTATGCAGGCTCGACAGTCTGGAGAAGTTACTATGAGAAAAAACGTAAAAACTACTATTATACTGACCGCATTCTTTCTTTTTTTGAATCCTGTTTTTGCCGTGGAAATGCCGGATATGGTTCCCGCAGATATAAGCGGGACTTCACTTCAGCCATATTACCTCAGTACAACTGAAGTAACCCAGAAACTGTATCAGGAAGTTACGGGTACCAATCCGAGTTCCTGTGTCCTGGAGTCAGAAGTTTTTGAAAAACTTCTCGCTGGTGAAGAGCAGGAAATGAGACCTGTTGAAACGGTGACCTTCTTTGATGCCATGTGGTTTTGTAACCGTCTGACAGAAGAAACGCTTGGAAAAAACCAGTGTGTCTATACGCTTATCGATCCTGTCTACGATGACAAAGGACATATCATCCGCTTCGGCAGTGTCCGTGCTGATTTCACAAAGACCGGATTCCGCCTGCCTACCCGCGAAGAATGGATGAATGCAGCCGGAGCAGAGCCAGATTCAACAGCCATGTACGCGTGGTTTGTAGACAACAGTGCCGCCCGTGGTGAAGGACGGACCGGCTTTGGCACTCATGCTGTTGCAAAAAAGCTTGCAGATGCAGGCGGGCTGTATGACATGTACGGAAACGTTGCCGAAATGTGCCATGAAGGAGAAAGCCTGGACCTGTGCATTATGGGAACAGCCTGGAACCGCATTGATGATTATTATACAGACGGCTATTTTGTTGATTACCTGTACGGTTACTCTCAGTACACTGTTTCAAGAAATCATGCACGTGAAAGCTTTTCTGGATACGATACGTGCGGTTTCCGTCTGTGCAGGTCCATTTCTGATCTGCCTTTCGAAGTGACGGGAATTTCCATTCCTGATATCTGTGATACTTATGAGGGTATTGTTCCTGTTTCTGTGACTGGAAGCGGATTCCTCTGCAGAAGAAACGAGGCGCTGAACGTCCGTGTCGAAGGATTTGCGACAAAGCTTGCGGACAGTGTGGAGTGGGTTTCTGATGAAGAATGCATCATCCCTGTAAGTGCTGCTGCCCTTAAAGTTGAAGGTTCTCAGAAAGCAACACTCCGCGTCATTATTGAAACTTCAACTGCACATGAAGAAATAGCGGGAACTGTAACCCGTGTCCATACTGAGTTCCCTGTACACCCTGCGGATGTCGTTCTTGATGATGGTTCTGTTGTTGCCTATGAAGACAGCAGACTGTTCTCGAGCTATGAAAAAGAGCATGCTGCTGCGGTTGTTATTTATGCACCATATGATGGAACAGAGATCATTGCTCTGGGATTGACTGGTCTTGATCCTGCTGATGCAGCAGACGGCATTGATGCTTTCGTTTCTGCTTATGGTGAGCGTGCAGGCATTTTCGGTTCATATCTTGGAAGCGGCTGGTATATTCCCACTGCAGAAACGATTGACTGCCTGTCTGATCAGCTTACCAGAAGCAGGGTTAAGCGTGTGCTCAACAGTCTTGATGCAGATTCTTCCCGTGCTGTAGATGTTGATGGAATCAGTCTTCTGACTGCAGGAAGCGTAAGTTCTGAAGGTCTTTTTGTGCCGGTAAGGAATATCAGTACACGTGCGCTCATTACGCAGAAATACGAATTCCTTACAGCAAACAACATGCTTAAGGAAGCTGCGGAGCAGGAAGCTCTTATAGCAGCACGCGAAGCAGAAGAGGCTGCCGCAGCAGAAGAGGCCCGTAAGGCGGAAGAAGCTGTTGCTGCCGCAGAGAAGGCTGCTGCGGATGAGGCTGCTGCAGAAGAAGCTGCATTGGCTGACGTTGAAGATGCTGCGGCAGAATCAGCAGATGAAGAAGCGAAGCAGAAGAGGGAAAAAATCTCCCTTGGTAATTTCTTCATAACGGATGAGTCTCGTACGCTTTGTAACCTGGGAATTGATGTGCTTCAGATAGTCGATCAGAAAGTGTCTGTTTCTACTGAATTCTCGACGAGTATTTTTGTTCCGTTTGTGTACATTGCTGCAGAAGGAAATCTTGGTTTAGGCGGAGTTAACAGGTACTTAAAGATTTCCAAGATCAAGATTACAACAAAGAGCTTTGAAGTAACTTCATGGGATGCTGCTGTTTTGCTTGGTGCAACGGTGAAACTGGGACTTGGTCCGTTTCATCCCGGTCTGTTCATTGCAGGCGGTGTAATGACGGATGGTGCACTTATTAAAAACGGATCGTATGTTAATGCAAGGCTTGAGGCTGGACTCGACATTCCACTTTTCAAGAAAGTAGCCGTGTCAGCCAAATATTCAACAGATCTTGATTCTTTCGATCTGTCAGCATTTGCCGACAATTATCGTTTGACGGCCGGTGTCTCACTGACATTTAAGGATTTTGTCCTGTTCTAAAAAAAAACTGTTACTGAATTCTATTGCCACAAAAGCACGATTATGGTATTATCCTATATCGACGGCTCATATATGTTTCACGGGATGTTCAGTTACTCCTCAGACTGACAGGGTGTGAGATGTTTCTACCGGTCACCCACGACGACCGACTATGATTCCCGTTCTTTTCATATCTATCCGTCGGTAATCTATCGTTTGCAGAAATGCAGGAGTATACGATGAAGGTTGCCATATTCTTCGGTTCAAAATCAGATACAGAAGTAATGAAAAAGGCTGCAGCAGTGCTCACTGAATTCGGTGTTGAGTACGAGGCTTTCGTGCTGTCCGCCCACCGTGCACATGATCTGCTGGAAAAGACTGTACGCAGGATGGAAGAGTCCGGCGCAGAGGTGATTATCGCCGGTGCAGGACTTGCCGCACATCTGCCGGGTGTTATTGCGGCCATGACTGTACTGCCGGTTATCGGAGTACCGTTAGAGTGTCGGTCTATGGACAGCAAAGGGCGTTCTTCCAGCGGTTTGGCTGGACTGGATGCCCTTTTTTCTATTGTACAGATGCCGCCGCAGATTCCGGTTGCTTCTGTCGGCGTCAACAACGCAGGTAATGCAGGCTATCTCGCAGTGGAAATGCTTGCAATCAAATATCCTGAACTTCGCAGTAAGCTCACAGAGTTCCGTGCCAGACTGGCAAAGGAAGCCGAAGAAAACGGCGGCCTTGGCGTAACGCTGTAAGCAGATTGCAGGAAGAGAGAAGAGAAAAAAATGGACACAGAAACAATTTTGCCCGCCGGAGCTGATAAGCTTGGCGAAAAGTGCGGAATTATCGGCATCTACCTGAACAAGGTGATGGAAAACCAGAAGACGGACGATGCAACTAATTCTGCAATGGGAACCGCACCCGACGGATCAGCAGAAGAAGCGTCATACAATGCAGCAAAGTTAGCTTACTATGGAATGTATGCACTGCAGCACCGTGGCCAGGAAAGTGCAGGTATTGCCTGTACCAACGGCACGGATATCATCCAGCACAAGGAAATGGGACTTGTCGCAGACGTTTTTGACGGCGCAAAGCTCGATGAAATGGGCGGTAAGATTGCCATCGGCCACGTACTGTATACTACAAGCGGACAGGCTCACATTGAGAATGCACAGCCGTTCGTAAACCGTTTCAAGCTCGGCGGCATTGCCGTTGCCCACAACGGACAGCTCGTCAACTACGACCAGCTCAAAGAGTTCCTTGAAGAAACGGGCTCAACATTCACTTCCCAGAGTGATACAGAAGTAATCATTAAGCTCATTGCAAAGAGTTACAAGAAAGGTCTGGAACGGGCCCTTACCGACACAATCCAGATGATAAAAGGTTCATTCGCCCTGTGCGTCATGACAGAAAAGAGCCTCATCGGTGTGCGCGACCCGAACGGCATCCGTCCGCTGTGTCTCGGAAAACTCGAGAACGGCTGGGTTCTGGCAAGCGAAAGCTGCGCACTTGATGCAATCGGCGCTGAGCTCGTCCGCGACATCCGCCCGGGCGAAATCGTCATCATCAATGACGACGGCGTCCTTTCATTCGAATTCGGCGAACACACTGCAAAACGCTCATGCGTTTTCGAATACGTGTATTTTGCACGCCCTGACTCAATCATTGACGGCATTCCCGTTCAGGAAGCACGGCTCCGCATGGGCGCCGTCCTCGCAGAAGAAAGCGGCGTAAAGGCTGATGTCGTCATCGGTGTTCCTGACAGCGGACTCGGTGCTGCAATGGGCTACGCAAAGGCAAGTGGCATTCCGTACGCAATGGGCATCGTAAAGAACAAGTACATCGGCCGCACATTCATTGCGCCGACACAGACAGAGCGCGAAAAACTCGTTTTCGTAAAACTGAACGCAATGAAGAGCGATCTTCAGGGAAAGCGCGTCGTCATCATCGATGACTCAATCGTCCGCGGAACAACCTGCAAGCGTCTTATTACCATCCTGCGCCGCGCCGGTGCAAAAGAAGTTCACTTCAGGGTTTCAAGCCCGCCGGTAAAGTACCCGTGCTACTTCGGTGTTGATACACCGAGCCGCTCTCAGCTCATTTCTTCAACACATGATGTTGAGGAAGTCCGTAAGGAAATCGGTGCTGACTCACTGGCATTCATTTCATGTGAAGGCATGATGCGTGCACTCGAAGGACTGAATCCTGAATCTTTCGGCTACTGCAAAGGCTGCTTCACAGGCGAGTATCCTGTATCTGTTCCAGGCGAATTGAACGGAAAACAGTTATAACAACAAGTACATACTAATCAAGGGGATAGACATGATAGACTACAGACAGTCAGGTGTTGATGTTGAAGAAGGCTACAAGGCCGTAGACAAGTATAAGGCTCACGCAAAGCGGACCCAGATACCCGGCGTTCTGAACGGACTTGGCAGCTTTGCCGGAATGTTCTCTGTACCAGCTGGAATGAAGGAACCTGTCATGGTTTCCGGAACTGACGGTGTCGGCACAAAGCTCGATATTGCCTTCCAGATGAAGAAATACGATACGGTCGGCATTGACTGCGTTGCCATGAGCGTCAACGACATCCTGTGTACTGGTGCAAAGCCACTCTATTTCCTTGATTACATTGCCTGCGGAAACCTGGATTCATCAATTGCAGCAGATCTCGTCAAAGGCGTTGCAGACGGCTGTGTAGACAGCAACTGCGCGCTTCTTGGTGGTGAAACTGCAGAGATGCCAGGCTTCTACGACAAGGGCAAGTACGATGTCGCTGGTTTCGGCGTCGGTATTGCTGAAAAAGCAGACATCATTACAGGCGGCGCCATTGAGGAAGGGGATGTGATTATCGGTCTTTCTTCAACAGGCGTCCATTCAAACGGCTTCTCTCTGGTAAGAAAGCTGGTCACTGACTTTACAGAACCGTTTAACGGCGGAACCATTGGAGAAGCACTCCTTGCTCCGACCCGCATTTATGTCCGCCCGGTTCTTGAAATACTTGAAAAATTCCGTCCTGCAGGAAAGAGTCTTGCAGAAGGCCCTGTCCACGGCATGGTACACATTACGGGCGGCGGCTTTTATGAAAATGTACCGCGCATGTACCCGGAAGCAAACAGAAAGCGTGCAGCCGCCGGCAAAACGCCGCTTATCTCAGTGTTTAAGAAAGGTTCCTGGCCGGTACTGCCGGTATTCGACGAACTCGTAAAACGCGGAGCTGATCCGGACAGAATGTACAACACATTCAATATGGGAATCGGCTTCATGATGGCTGTAAGCGCTGACAAGGCAGACGAAATCATCGCTGCATTTGATGCTTTCGCTGCTTCAGACCACGCCGGCCGCAATGCAGGCATGAAAGCGTACAGGATTGGCCGTGTTGCCGCTGCTTCCGGCGCCGTAACAGAAGGCGTCCCAAGCGCAGAGACTCAGGCTGAGCAGGTTAAGTTCGAATAAAACTTCGTTTTGTTGTTTTTTGAAATGATTGCTATAAACTGTTTATGTGTTAATCAGTTTATAAGGAGTTATTTTAATTGAAAAATACAATCTGTTTTTTAGCAGCAGTTTTTATCATCCTCTTTTTTGCGGGATGTGCTACAACGTCAGATTCTGGTGATGCAGGACAGAATGAGACGCCGGTCCTTTCGTGGAATGATGCTTCTTCTAAATCATCAGCTACACCAGAATCTCCGGCTCCCTATTCGGCAGAAGCTCCGGAAACGCCTAAAAACCTTGTGAAAAAGGGTCTTGATGATCTTTTTGACGGCACAAGACACTGGCCACAGAATACAGCGAGTATTCCTGTTACGATGAATCCTGCTGCTGATACTCAGTACTGGGATACCTTTAAGGTAATGGTAACAGGCGGATCTGATATTGATGAAATAGAGGATTATCTTCTTTCCTGGTATGGCATATATGGTTGGACACCAGAGTTCTATGCTGCCTGCCACAATTTCTACTTCCAGAAAGCTACTGTTCTTCTGGAAACTGCCACATCAGAAGATGATATCCAGGTTGTTTACGAAAACCTTGACCGCTGTTTTGCATCCTGTTTCCATGGTTCAATGCAGTATCCTGAACGTCTCGATTTGTGGTGCGGCTATATCCATGCTGCAAATATGCTTGGCGATTATGACAATGCTGAAAGTTGCATTCAGGCTATTTTTGACCGTCTTGAATATAACGGCAATAACTGGTATTGGACATATAATGAACCGTTTTATGGGGATGATCAGGAAGCTCATGAAAGGGAATTCGTTCAGATTATGCATGATTATGTTATTGAATTCATGAACGCCGGCTTTTTTGATTATTCAGCATACGTCTCAGAACGGCTTTTGACCTTTTTCCCGGAAAATGTAATAGCACTTAATGATGCAGCTCTTACATACTTGTATGCAGGGGAACTGGAAACCGCCCGTCCATATCTTGAACGTGCCAATGCTGCAGATCCGGAAGACTTGATTGTCCTGACAAATCTTGCGTACGTATGCGAAGATCTCGGGGATTATGATGCAGCACTGGAATATGCCAACATGATGATTATGTCAGGTGAGGAAGACTATGTTGACAGAGGCATCAAGCTCTGTGCTGAATTGAACCAGCTGATGTATCCTGACAAGTAAAAAAAGGTCTGAAAGACAGATGAACGACACAAAACCTGTGAGGGCTGCGGTCCTCGTTTCTGGAGGCGGAACAAACCTTCAGGCTCTTATTGATGAAGAAAAGCGCATGAAACAGGCGGGAGAAAACTGCCCGTACACCATTGCGCTTGTCATTTCCAGTACTAAAAATGCCTTTGCGCTCGAGCGTGCTGCCGCAGCCGGCATCAAGACAGAGATCGCAAGTCCTTACGCTGTCATGGGAAAAGAAGTTGCCCAGAATGCAACCCGTGAAGGAAAAAACGAGGCTGTCTCAAACCGCATCCTGGAACTATGCCGCGAAAACGATATTGCGTTCATTGTGTATGCGGGATACCTGACCGTTCTTCAGGGTGCCGTCATAAAAGAATATGCAAACCGTATGATCAATCTGCATCCGGCCCTTCTGCCAAAGTTCGGCGGAGTCGGCATGTGGGGACACAATGTACATGAAGCTGTTCTTGCCGCCGGTGAAAAAGAGTCGGGCTGTACGGTTCATCTGGTCAATGAAGTATGTGACGGCGGAGAAATCCTGATTCAGAAAAAGGTACCCGTTCTTCCGGGTGATACGCCTGAAACGCTGTATGCACGCATTGCACCCCATGAACACGAGGCTATGATTGAGGGCGTGAAACTCCTGGCTGATCGTCTTGCTGAATAAAGTCCGGCTTGTTTAATCGTCTAATGTTTCGACAGTAAAATCAATTCCCTTATTGCTGCGGTATTCCCAGATGAAAAGGGCAACCGAGGCAATGAGGATACATGCACCGACAATACGGATGAGTGCAGAACCGATTTTTGCCGGCATCAGGAAAAGCACGAGGGAAACGGCAATGGAAACGATGACTTCCCCCCAGTAGAACTTACAGTCAATGTTAGCTTCCTTAAGTTTCAGTGTGGTGTAAACTTCAGCAAGGGCAGAAACGAGCAGCTCGACAGCAAGTATGTACAGCATGACTGTCCATGCTGTTTTTGCGATTGCAAGCGGCAGGATTACTGCGAGGGCTCCGACGATGATGCAGAGGATTGCGCGGCCTGTAACGCACCAGGAATAAACAGGATCTTCAATGAGCTTACGGGCTCCGGTAAATGCAAGAACTCCGCTTACGACACAGGCACAACCGGCTGCAATGATGATTACCTTGATGAACGTCGCCGGTGAAAAAAGCATCATAAGGCCAAGAAAGGCGGCGCAGGCACATAAAAGAATTGTTTTCCTGTTCATTGTCATGGAAGATTCCTCCCGAAATACGTCTATTCTAAAAAAATAAGCCTTTTCCGCAGTAAAGGCAAGTCATCAGCGCAATTTTACCCAGAAAGGCAGATGGAACTTCCACGAGAAGGGCGTCGCCGGTTCTGCTTCTGGAAGCGGACTGCCGGCCGAAAGCGGCTTTGTTTCCATGAGCGCAAGGCGGAAAGACCGTGAAGGAGCGGGTAATTCCTGACAATGCAGGGTGCCGGCGTTTTCTCGTGCAGAGAGCTGAAAGCCCAGAAGAATGCGCAGATTCGTTTCAGGCCTAAAGCCGGCAGCCTGTATCATGTCCATGAACGGAACGCTTACAGGAAGGTGAAACGTTCCGCTTTTTGCATCTGCTTCAATCTGATTTGTAAAGCAGATGGTGCCATCCGCGTCTTTGAGCATATCCTTCAGAATCTGATGAGGCTTACACGTAAGCTTTCCGCGCACGGCGACCGTTTCGTCCGTGTGGCCGAGAACACACACAAGCGGATATGCTGCAAGAAAGCCTTTTCCTGATGTCTGACGTAGCTCTGTCTGCAGCTTTTGAAGGGAAGAAATCGTGTTGTGGTGCGGTAAAAGGACCAGATCCATATGATAACTATGGCAAGTTACTGAAAATTGTTCTAGTAGGTTTTCCAATAAATCGATATAGTATATATATGGTTAATTGCCGGAAATCAGTTGTTCGGGCTGTATCAGCCCTTTTCTGCTGTCTTTTCTTTTTTTCATGCGGAAGTTCCAGAGTTTCATCCCTCAGTCTTTCTTCTTCTGGAAAACAGTATCCTCTTGCAGCCCTTAATAAAGCGGCCCGTAACGGTGTAATTGCTGATTCAGAACAGATTGCTTATCTGTACTATGGTTTTTCTGCTTCGGATGAGCTTTCTTCTCTTGTGGCAGATGAATCACATCCGCTTTCGCTTAAGCTGTCATTTACTACTGAATCTTCTGCAACAGTAACAGCTGCTTTTCTTTATGATACTGATTTCGACGGTAAGGCTTTGAAACAGGGAACTCTTTCAAAACGCCCTGTCGCAGTAACAGCCGCAACTTCAGACAGGCAGACTGACCTGCTTTTTGCCCTGCCTGCAGACAAGCCCGGCAGCGTAAAAGGTTTTCTTGTTCAGTCTGACGGACCTCTGACGCTTACGGCCGCTGAACTCTGCACTGCGCGGTTCGGCCTTATCCTTGAAGATAATCTTGTAACGGTTGGCTTTGGTCCTGACGGCGGCTCATGGCTGGGCGGTTCCATTCCGGATTCTTTCAACTTTTCGCAGTCCGTTGCGTATGACCAGACTGCTGACGGCGGCTATGTCATCATCCATTTCAGAAACAATCCGGCTGACGCTGGCAGTAACGGACATCCGGGTACGGTCACACTTTCTGCCGGTTCCACTGAGATTACCTGCCGCAGGACCAAAGAAACTCATCAGGTAACGACTGTGTATGCTGGCCGGCTTCAGAACAGGGGTGCCATCATATCCGTTGAAAACAACAAGGATATGCTTACAGGCATTGAGTACGCAGTCATTCCTGATGGCAACACGGCGCCCATCATAACGGATCCTGGCTGCATCATTGACTGGCCGGTAAAACAGTGGCGCGGCAGTGATTACGAATATTTTGCGTGGGATACATTCCCGTCAATCCTGTTTTTTGATACCCGTGATTACAATGTTCAGGATGATCTTTTCAAACGGCTCGCGTTCTTCGCTGAAAAGGAAGGCTGGCGTGGCACTCTCGCTCCGGACAGCGCCATTAAAGACCAGCATGGCTACAATGCTCACGATTACAAGGCTGAAACGCTGGCTGCTTTTTTTGACAAAGCTGAGAAAGAAAAGTTCCCGCTCAACAGGCTTGAAAAGGAACTGTGCGCCATTCTTGCAGATAACGGCCTGATTATTGAGACCAGGGACGGCTGGAAGGCAGGTGAGGGCGCCATCATATCCATTTCGCAGGAATCTGCACGCTATCTCCGCAGCCAGCTTTTGTCACACGAAACTTTCCACGGTCTGTACTTTACCACAGAATCATTCAGAACCCGGGTTGCAGAAGTCCGTAATACAACGGAGAAAAACTCGCTTGATTTCATTTATGGCTATTTTGCTTCCCAGCCGTCACTTGGCTATGATCCTTCTGACGAGTATCTCATGCAGAACGAGTTCATGGCGTATGTCATGCAGCTCGGAGTCGGAAGCGTTCCGTCTTATTTTGCAGAAAACCTTGCCTGTCGCGGTTCTGTCATGCAGGCAATGCCGGAACTGTCAGCGTACATCCGCGAGACAAATGCAGCCGGCATTGTTGAGGCGGCAGAGAAACTTGATGATTTCGTGTTTGAGAACTGGTCTATGAACGCAGGGCGCCCGTGGATTGTCTCCATGGGCTATTGAGCGGAATCGGGTCTTCGTTGATGTTCCGTCCGATGACCGGCGGAATATTGAGTTCAGGACAGCCGATATCCAGATTGAAGTGCTTTTCTGCATTGACGCAGGAAAGCGGTCCGTGTCCAGGCATGAGGACGGTGTCTTCCTGCTGTGAAAGTATTTTCTGCTGGATGTTGGAAATAAGGTTCTGCCGGGCATACGAGTTGTTCGTTGAGCCGAGGCGGCCTGCTGTGAGCGAATCTCCGGTAAAGATGACGCGGCCTATCTTGTAGCACATGGAATCGGGAGAATGACCGGGAACTGCCATGTAGCCGATGGTGAATCCTGCAGCCTTGATGATGCCGTCATCCTTCAGAACGTTTGTGTCTGCGCCTGCTACCTCGTAATCAGCGGCGTAAATCTTTGGTGTGTAAATCTTCCTGAGTGTATCAAGACCGCGTGCGTGACTTCCGTGATTGTGTGTAATCAGGCATGCGACAAGTTTGTAATTGTTTTCTTCTATATGTTCAATGATCTGGCGTGTTACTTTACCCGGATCGATGATGATTGCTTCGTTAGTTACTGTGTTGGCAACGAGATAACAGTTGGAAAAGCCTTCAAGGTTCAGATGGAAATAGATTTTCATTCTTCATTGACCTCCGTTGAAAGCAGAGCCTCGCGAGTGTTTGAAAGCTTGAATGAACAGTTCTTCTCCTCAATTTCGTAGAAACATGTTTTCTTTATGTTGCAGTTTCTGAATGATGTGTTTTCGAGCTTTGCACGGATGAAGCGGGAGTTGTACAGGTCGGAATCATCAAATGAGGACTGCGCTGCACGGATGCCGCAGAAGTTGTTGTGTACCAGGTCAGAGTTGGTGAAAAGAATGTGCGAGAACGTTGCTCCTGCAAAGGATGTGAACTGCAGGTTACTTTTGATGAGGTTGCAGTCGGCGAAGATTGCATAATCGAAAGAGCTGATTCTGGCACGGAAGTTTTCTGAGTGAACGTTAGTGAAGATGCAATGCTGGAAGTTACAGCCATAGAACTTCTTTTCGGAAAAATCCATGTCGGAAAAATGAAGACCGGGACAGGAAAGGCCGATTATTTTTTCGTGAGTCTGGATGTAATTGCGTACCTGATTAAGGAACGTATCTTTGTCTTTCAGATGCTCAAGGCAATAACTATTTCCACGGATGATTTCACCGTTTTCATCGAAACAGGAAACGGCAGCCTTGTTGCAGCCTGTTTCCGAGCAGATTTCTTCACTGAACATGTAAATATGGTAGGTCATTGTACATAATTAGTCAAATGGGTTATAATAAAAAGCATGTGCTGGAAATGTGGAAAAGACCTTTCGTATTACACAAACTCTGTGATAAGCCGCTCTGAAGGCTGTCCTGCGTGCGGGGCAGATATCCGTTCATGCAAAAACTGCAAGTTTTACGAGCCAGGTTCTCATTATGACTGCCATGAAACGGTGGATGAGCTTGTGCAGGACAAGGAAAGGGGCAATTTCTGCGATTATTTTTCACTGAACCCGAAAGCCGCCTCAAAAGCGGATGGAACTTCCGGCCCGAGCACCGCCGAAAAAGCGCGTTCTGCCTTTGACAGCCTGTTCGGAAATTAACATGCGTCCTCAGTTTGCATTTCTTGATTCCGGGACTGGCGGCATTCCCTACATGCTTTATCTGAAGCAGCATTTCCCCGATGCACGCTGTGTGTATCTTGGTGACACGGCGAACTTTCCGTATGGCGAAAAGTCAGCGGATGAGGTCATCGCGTGCACAAAAAAAGCTGTTTCCCTCATTCTTGAAAGATTTAATCCCGAAGCAATCGTCATCGCCTGCAACACAATGAGCGTGACAGCTCTTGCTGCCGTGCGTGAAGCGTTTCCTTCCGTTCCGTTTGTGGGAACGGTGCCCGCCATCAAGCTTGCAGCAGCGGTGACTGAAAACAAGTGCATCGGCCTTCTCGCCACCCGTCAGGCTGTGAGTAACCCGTACACAGAAAAGCTCATTACCGACTTTGCAAGCGACTGCCGTGTCATAAAGCGCGGAGACCCTGACCTCATAGAGTTCATTGAAAAGAAGCTGTTCACCGCGTCTGAAGCAGAGAGGGTGGCGGCCGTAACGCCTGCAGTTGAATACTTCCGCTCACAGGGCGCCGATACCATAATCCTGGGCTGCACTCATTTCATCCATATGGCTGAAGACATTCAGAAAGCGGCGGGCAGCAGCGTGCGCGTCATAGACAGCCGCGAAGGTGTCGTCAGGCAGGCGATGCGCGTCATTGGCAGTAGTGCGGGGTTGCTGAAAGTGGCCTGTGCTCTGAAGGGCGGTACTTCAGAAGACATGACATTCTTCATCACCGGAGATGGCGACAGGGCTGAATACGAGACGCTTGCCCGGAATTTGAAGATTCCGTTTGGCGGAAAACTGGCATAGAATAAATAGTACTCACTTTTTTGAAAAAAGTGGCCACCGCCTGCCATAAATACTGTAGAGACATATCTACAGGAGGGCCGGTATGGCACAAAGTAACAGAAACGTAAAGGATTCAGTATTCGCGGATCTTTTCAGCAACGAGCAGGACGGCAAGAGAAACTTTCTCAGTTTATATAACGCACTTCACGGAACACATCTTAAATACGAGGAAACCGTCATAGAAAACAAGACGATTCCGCAGTCAATGTACAAGACATTCCACAATGACGTAAGCATGCTTATAGACAACAAGCTTATCGTCATGATAGAGCATCAGTCCACAATCAACGAGAATATGCCGTTCAGACTACTCGAGTATGTAACGCGTATTTATGAGGGAATAGTACCATCAATATCGGACCGGGGCAGACTTGGAAGTTTCAGGATGGCTGTGATATACTGAAACAGTATTGCGACTTTATTGAGATAGTACGTGAATACGCAGTTCCTGGTAATCCTGATTCTTATAAGCA
>JAGHRS010000065.1 GCA_018066285.1 Candidatus Treponema caballi | reverse complement strand
TAATTAATGTTACTGTTTATGAATTTTTAAGAGGTTAGGCATATATGGCAACAAGTGAGAAAATTTCAATGGAAGACATCTTTGACCGTCTTAAGGCACTTCAGGATGTGCTTTCTGAAAAATATGGCGTAGAAGCCCTTATTGAAGAAGCTCCAAAGGAACTCGTCAATCAGGAAAGTCTTCTTGAACAGCTTAAGAAGGAATATATTGAGCTTAACGCCAGCTACGAAGAAACCCGCACAAAGGTCGGAAAACTTAAGGTAGACCTTGCAGAAGCCGAAGCTGCACGCGAAAAAGGCGAGAAGGGCATGGATTCAATCACCACCCATCGCGAATACGAAATCCTCCAGAAAGAGATTGATGATGCTACAATGCTCGAGCAGACAGTCCGCAAGGAACTGCAGAAAGAAGAAAAGAGCATGACTGCCATTGATGAGCAGATTAAAGAGAAAGAGCAGATGATTAACGGTCAGGAAACTGAGCTTAACGAGAAAAAGCAGGCTCTTTCAGAAAAGACAGAAAGCTTCAAGGCAAAGCTTGACGATCTCAACAAGCAGAAGGAAGAGCTTGAACCTGGCATTGATCCGGATATCATCTTCAAGTTTGAACGTATCATCAAGAGCAAGCAGGGAAAGGGTATCGTTGCAGTTAAGGGAAATGTCTGCGACGGCTGCCACATGATTCTTCCTGCACAGTTTGCAAATGAAGTCAGAAACGGCGAAAAAATCGTATTCTGTCCTTATTGCAGCCGTATCCTCTTCTATCAGGATGTCCCGGAAGGCGAGAACGAATACCTTGCAATGCCTGATACAGGCAGTCTTGCAGATGACGACCTTCTTGAAGAAGATGAGGATTTTGATCCAGACAGAGAAGATGGTGCAGATAATGACGATACCATCAAGGATCTTGATTTTTAGTAATTAACGGGAACAACGGAATCGTCGGGCCTGCAGGTTGGGGATCTGCAGGTCAGGAGGAAAGTCCGGGCTCCTTCGGAAAAGATGCCGGTTAACGACCGGGCAGGGCAACCTGACAGAAAGCGCCACAGAAAACGTACCGCCATGCTTGCATGGTAAGGGTGAAAAGGCGGTGTAAGAGACCACCGGGTTTTCTGGTAACAGAAACCGCATGGCAAGCCTCATCTGGAGCAAAAACAAGCAGTAATGGTATTCCGACAGGCAGAAATGCCTCCATTACGGGTAGTTTGCTTGATCAGAAGGGTAACCTTCTGGCAGGATAGATGGTTCTACTCATAGAGTGACAGAACCCGGCTTATTGTTGTTTCTGTTTTTCTTTTTTTGGGTGGGGAGTATGTTAGTTAAGCAGACAGATTCTAATACTGTCGTCAGACGACGCGGTCCTGTAGTCAGAAAAATCATCATATCCACCCTTATTTTTATCGCAATAGTCCTTATTCTTTCATTCGGTGTAAAGCATATCGTATCAAGAGTCAATGCAGCGCCATCATTATCAAAAGTCTACGATGCGTGGGATAAACAGGATTACATAAACGTTTATAATCTTTCAAACGATGTTACTGCAATAAAACCTTATGAGGGTACCGCCCTTGCATACCATGGCTATGCATCCTTCTATCTTGGTGTATCATCGACAGATACTTCAGAGGCACAGAGTTACATTAACGAAGCCATCAATTCCCTCCGGCTTGCTTCATATTCAGCACCCGATAAACTCAAACCTCAGATATACTACATGCTTGGAAAAGCATATTTTCACAAAGATTCTTCTTCTGCTTATTACTATTATGCGGATCTTACCGTATACTATTTAAATAAAGCACTTGAAGGCGGCTTTTCTGCAGCCGACATACCCGAATACCTGGGCTTGAGTTACGCTCAGCTTTCCATGACGGAACAGAGCATTGCATCATTTTCAGAAGCATTGGGGCATGGAGAAAGTGATATGCTGCTTCTTGCAATAGCAGAACAGTACATCAAGAGCAACCAGCAGGATAAAGCACTTCAGTACCTTTACAGACTGCGTGCATTCAGTGATGATGAGCAGTATCAGATAAAAGCAGGTCTTTTATTGGGAAACATCTATACTGATGACGGTAAGTATGAAGAAGCAATGACAGAATTTCAGACAATTTTAGAAAAAAATCCTGAAAATGCTGACGCATATTACGGAATTGGTATAATATATGAGATGATGGGTGATATGGCAAAGGCACGTGCCGAATGGCGTAACGCCCTGAAAAAACAGGTGAATCATCCGGGTGCATTGCAAAAACTCGGACAATAATAAAGCGCTGATGTAAAACAGGGGGGATTCATACATGAGCTTTTTTGATCGTTTTTCAACGGATATAGGTATTGACCTTGGTACTTGCAATACCCTTATCTATGTAAATGGACAGGGTATTTTAATAAACGAACCATCGGTAGTTGCCGTTGAACGCGGAACAAGACGTATTGTTGCTGTTGGTGCAGAAGCAAAACGCATGCTTTGGAAAACTCCTGGCGATATCATGGCCATAAGACCACTGAAGAACGGTGTTATTGCTGATATGGAATGCACCGAAAAAATGATCCGCTATTTCATATCTAAAGTAGTACCTAAACATAAGATAATCAAATCAATGAGAATGAAGATCGGTATTCCAAGCTGCATTACAGAAGTCGAAAAGCGTGCAGTTGAGGAAGCTGCCGTAAAAGCCGGTGCAAAGGAAGTTCAGGTTATTGAGGAATCTCTTGCTGCTGCAATTGGTGCTCAGATTCCTATTCATGAACCTGCCGGTCATATGGTTTGTGATATTGGTGGTGGTACTACTGAAGTTTCAGTCATCTCCCTGGGTGGAATGGTAGTCACCAGCGCAATCCGTCTTGGCGGTGATGCATTTGATGATGCAATCATCAAGCATGTTCGCAGCGTTCATAACCTGATTATCGGTCAGCAGATGGCTGAAAGACTTAAGATTGAAATTGGTAACGCTTCTCCAGAAAAGACAATCGACAAGATGGAGATTAAGGGAACAGACGCTATTACCGGTCTCCCACGTCGTCTTGAAATTGACTCCGTAGAAGTTCGCGAAGCTCTTAAAGATCCTATCACACAGATTGTTGATGAAATTAAGCGTACTCTTGGAAAAACTCCGCCAGAGCTCGCTGCCGATATTGTTGAACGCGGTATTGTAATGACTGGTGGAGGCTCTCTGCTTAAAGGTCTTCCTAAGCTTATCTCAAAGGAAACAGGCGTTCCTGTCATTCTTGTAGAAGCACCGCTTGAATGCGTAGCTGTTGGCGCCGGTCAGGCATTCGAACTCTTCCGTGACATGTCATCAGACCGCAGCATCTACGATAACCTGAATGACTGACAGCCATGGCTGAAGAAAGACGTGTTCAGAAAAAACATAAGATTCCTCTCTTTTTCCTGATTTTATATATAGTTGTTTCAGGTTTTTTACTGAGTCTTTCTTCAGGTGGTTTCATTCTGAATTTTCAACAGATAGGGTTTTCCATTGTTTCATCTGTACAAAGCGGAACACATGCTGTATGGTCAGGAATTACGCGTTTCTTTACATCTGTTTCAGAGCTTTCACAGTTAAGAAAAGAATATGATCTTCTTTCTGAAAAGCTTGAAGACTATGAATATCTGCAACGTAACAATGCTGAAATCAGAAAAGAAAACATACGTCTTAAGGAACTCCTTGATTTTACAGAAGAGCTTTCTTATCACAGTTATGCAGCTCAGATTGTCGGTCGCGAAACAAATACAACCTATTCAGGCATTACCGTCAATAAAGGAAGCCGACAGGGTGTGCGTAAAGGAATGCCGGTTATCGCAATCCAGAATGGAAATATTGGTTTGGTGGGAAAAGTCATTTCAGTAGGTATCAATACTTCAATGATAATGCCTGTATATGATTCACGGTGCAACGTATCAGCACGTATAGAACAGACTCGCGATACCGGTATCATCTCAGGTTCAGGTGTTGAAAGTGAACCGTTGTCTTTAAACTACATAAAGAAGCGTGTTCTTGAAGAGTTATCATATGGAGATGTTGTGGTTACATCTGGTGAAAATGATAATTACATGAGTAATATCCCCATCGGTACCATTTCATCAATTACCGTCCTCGATTATGATACATCACTTGAAATAACGGTAACCCCAGTCATTGATTTCGGCAGGCTGGAACACGTTGTAATTGTTGACCTTAATTCAGAGGAGGAATACTGACGTGAAATCAACAGTTACCAGCGTTATTTTTACGCTTATCCTCCTTTTCCTTGAGACTGCAATACTATCAAACCTTTACTTCCTACCGGTAGTTCCTGATTTATTGCTTTTATATACAGTGTATGTCTCAATTCATCGAGGAAGCCTTCATGGTGAAACAGAAGGATTTGCATCAGGTATTCTTCTTGACTGCCTTAGCAGCGCACCTCTTGGGCTTAATGCGCTGTTAAGGACTATTGTTGGCTTTATCAGCGGTCTTTTCTTCCTGACAATCAATACATATGGTTTTTTGATTCCTTTCATAATCGGCTTTATTGCAACTGTATTGAAAGTCGTTCTGTTGAGCATCATTTCCTTTTTCTTTCCCGGAAATGTTTTCTCCTATGATCTTTTCTCAAGCGCTGTATGGATTGAGATTCTTCTTAATTCTCTTCTTGCACCTGTTTTATTCTTAATCTGTTCTAAATTCGAATCAATTTCAAAGGAGCCAATAGAAACAATCGAATCTACGGAGCGCATCAACTAATGGATACAGTCATCCGTTCAACGGACCTTCAGAATAGAACAGGTTCCACTGGAAAGAAAAAGGACAAGCTTTATTTCATTTTATTTTTAATCATTCTTGTTTTTTCGATATACCTATTCAGACTTTTTAAAATGCAGGTTATTGATGGAGCCCAATACCGTCATCAATCTCAAACCATTTCACAACGTTCAAAAACCATAGTTGCCCAACGTGGTGAAATATTTGACAGGAATGCAGATTCTCCACTTGTTGTTAATAAAGATTCTTTCGCAGTTGACCTTATTCCCGGAGAAACCGGCGATAAATATGATACTGTCGCAGCCCGGCTTGCTCAGTTTCTTGGTATCAGTAAGACTGAAATTGACTTGAAGATCCCGATTTCCATCAGAAAATCGTTTACCGCCGTAGAAATCAAAAGTAACGTCACATTCAGTGAAGTATCTGATATTGCAGAAAACATAAGCGATCTGCCGGGCGTTTCATGGCGTTCCAAGCCAACACGCGATTATCTTGAAACAGGTTCCATGTCTCATATTCTTGGATACGTTGGTGATATTACTACAGAAGAACTGAAAGTACTTTACAACAAAGGCTATGATCAGAACAGTATCATAGGAAAAACAGGCATTGAAAAAGAATATGACAGAATTCTGAAAGGAACGCCGGGAATGGAGACACGTACTGTTGATGTCCGTGGAAAGAACATATCAAATTCCCGAAGTGTTCAGCAGCCTGTTCTTGGAAGCAACCTTGTCCTTACCATCGATACAGATACTCAGAAACTTGTAGAACAGGCTCTTGGAGAACGGGTAGGAGCTGCAGTAGTTCTTAAACCGACAACTGGCGAAATTCTTGCTATGGTTTCATATCCGTATTTTGATTCTAACATCTTCAGTTCATCACACTTTTCCGAAGAATACGCAAAAATAGAAAAAACACCAAACAATCCTCTCCTTAACCGTGTTGTAAATGCATCGTATCCGCCAGCTTCTACATTCAAGGTAATCATGACCACAGCACTTCTTTCTGAAGGGACTTTCCCCAAAGACAAAGAAATTGAGTGCTCTGGCGAAATGGATTATGGTGGAAGAACATGGAAATGCCATATCAAAAAGCCTGGACACGGATACCTTGATCTGAAAAATGGTCTTGCTCAGTCTTGCAACATCTATTTCTGGACAATCGGACGTGATTATCTCGGTGTTGAACGTATAGCATCCTATGCAAATCAGTTTGGCTATGGAAAGCCACTCAACATTGACCTGCCTAATTCCACAGATGGATTCATTCCAACAGCTGAATGGAAGGAACGACGTTACCATGAAAAGTGGATGAACGGTGACACAATGAACATGTCTATCGGACAGAGTTACACACTTGTAACACCACTTCATGTTGCTGATATGATGGCCATGGTCGTAAATAGCGGTACCATATATAAACCGCATCTTCTCAAGGAAATCAGAGATCCTGTCACAAACGAAGTTCTGGAAGAAGTGAAACCGGAAGTAATGTATACGATGGATCTTGATGAAAGCATATGGCAGGAAGTCAGGGAAGACCTGCGCTATACGGTAACAGATGGTTCTGCAGTTTCAGCTCTCAGAAACAAGACCGTAAAAATGGCAGGAAAGACAGGTACTGCTGAAGTCAGCGGCTATACCGAAAGCTGGCATTCATGGTTTGTTGCTTACGGACCTTATGATGCGCCGCCTGAAGATGCAATCGTACTTGTTGTTCTTGTTGAAGCAGTCAATCCATGGGAATGGTGGGCTCCATACGCATCAAACATAATTTTTCAGGGTATTTTTGCAGATCAGACATATGATGAAGCTGTTGATGCATTAGGTTTCAGATATCTCGTAAAACCAGTAGGAAGGCAGGAATAATGAAATTAAGGATTTTTGAAGTATTCGACTATGTTCTGTTTTTCCCAGTCATCATACTCATTACGATTGGAATATGTTTCATTTATTCCTCAGGTTTCAACTCATCCGGAGTCAATGTATCAAATGAATATGTAAAGCAGATAATCTTTGCATCCACAGGACTTGTCATCCTCATCGTTTTTTCATTCATCGATTACCGTAAACTGCGTCCGTTCGTCCATTACCTGTATATTGGACTGATTGCAGTGCTTGTTTACACACGCCTTTTCGGTTCAAAAGTCAACGGCGCACGTTCATGGATCGGTTTTGGCGGTGTCGGTATCCAGCCTTCAGAATTCGGTAAAATTGTTTTCATTATGTTTTTTGCGAAACAGCTTGAGAAAACAGAAGCTATGGATCCTCTCAAACGATTTATCCTTCTGTGTATCTATCTGGCGCTTCCAGCTGGACTCATCCTGTTACAGCCAGACCTTGGAACAGCCAGTGTATATATCCCCATTTTTCTTGGCATGTGCTTTGTTGCCGGTTTACCTCTCAGATACCTCATGCTTGTGCTCTGTACTGGTCTTGCTACAATTCTTTTTACCGTTCTTCCCGTTTATCAGACAGAAATTGCAAAAAAGACCATTCAGGTCATTTCCATCCTTACAAATATGCGTCTCAGACTCATCGTCATTGTCTGTTTCGGTATTGTAATGCTGCTTTCAATAACAGCAAATATCTTCCTCAAAAAGAAATACTTCTACTGGATTGCTTATGTTTCCGGTATTGTCATATGTTCTCTTCTGCTTTCCATTGCAGCTGGAAAAGTACTTCAGGACTATCAGATTAAACGCCTCATCGTGTTTATTGATCCTGAATCAGACCCGCTCGGTTCAGGATGGAACATCATTCAGTCAAAAATAGCAATCGGCTCAGGAAACCTTTTCGGTCAGGGATATTTGAAAGGAACACAGAGCCATTTCCGCTTTCTTCCCCAGCAAAGTACGGACTTCATTTTCAGTATTCTTTCTGAAGAATGGGGTTTTATCGGCGGTCTTGCTGTCTTTGCTTTGTATTTCATTATTTTACTGAGAATTATCTTCATCCTTAAGAATACGACAAATACATATGGCTATTACATTGCCACCGGCATTCTCTTCATGTTCTTCTTCCATTTCATGGTCAATGTCGGTATGGTTATGGGTCTTATGCCTATTACGGGTATTCCGCTTCTGTTCCTTTCCTATGGAGGTTCATCCCTGTGGACATCAATGCTCTGTATTGGTATTCTCATGAGTATCCATAACAGACGTCTTGATTTCTGATATTATAAACAACAGGATTTGCCATGAAACACATTAATCCCATTGCTGACATCGGAGATGATTTTCTTTCCGTCCAGAACCCGGCACGCTATATCGGCCACGAATATGGCATCATCAGAAAAGATGATGACTCTCTGTATACATTCGCAATGGCTTTTCCGGATCTGTATGAAATCGGCATGAGTAATTCTGCCATCAGAATACTGTATAACGGACTTAATGCCCGGGAAGGCATCCGGTGTGAGCGCGTTTTTGCTCCAGATACCGATTTTGAGGAACTGCTCAATTCACGGAATATTCCCCTCTATACGCTCGAGAACGGCCTGCCATTGAACGAAGTTGATGCAGTTGGAGTTTCTATCGGATATGAGCTCGGAATCACCGGAGCGCTCTCTATTTTCGATACAGGCAAAATCCCGCTTAAAAGCGCAGACAGAGGCGAGGGCGACCCGATCGTCGTTGCTGGCGGCTGCGGTGTCACAAACCCGGCGCCATTTGCTCTTTTCTTTGACGCAATCTTCATTGGAGAAGCTGAGAATGACTTCTTCGACATATTCGAGCAGGCGGCGGCCATGAAAAAAAGGGGAGCAACCCGCGCCGAACAACTCGCTTTCATCAGACAGCACCCGAGCATGTGGTACCCAGGAAAGCAGGGAAAAGCCACAAGGGCAGTGCAGTCTGATTTCGGCCGCGTTCCCTCAGTCGCAGCACATCTTCCTATAGCGAACATAAAACCCGTACAGGACCACGGCGTCATAGAAATAATGCGCGGCTGTCCGAACGGGTGCCGTTTCTGCCACGCAGGCGTCTACTACCGTCCGCAGCGCGTAAAGCAGCCGTCGCTCATCCTTGAGGAAGCAGACCGGCTCATCATGGAAGGCGGCCACAGGGAAATAAGCCTGACGTCTCTTTCTTCAGGCGACTATCCGGAAATAGACCGGCTACTCACCATACTTAACGACAAGTATAAAAGCGCGGCCGTTTCGTTCCAGCTGCCGTCACTGAAGGTTAACTCGTTTACGCTGCCGCTTCTTGAAAAACTATCGGAAGTTCGTAAAAGCGGCCTGACGTTCGCTGTTGAAACGCCGTCAGATGCCTGGCAGCTTTCAGTCAACAAAGAAGTCTTCAAAGATAAGCTTATCGACATCATTCTTGAGGCTAAGAACCGCGGCTGGCACAAAGCAAAGTTCTACTTCATGGTAGGTCTTCCCGCTGGAAATGATGAACGGCACCTGAAAGCATATACAAACAACAAGACAGAAGAACAGGAGATTGTTGACTTCCTGCTTGAAATACAGGAAAAGACAGGCATTCAGTGCTCGGTAAACGTCGGAACGTTCATCCCGAAGCCGCATACCGCATACGAACGCTGCAGCCAGCTTACACGCGAGCAATCAAGGGAAAAGATGGAGTTCATCCGTTCAAGCCTGCCACGCGGCAAGTTCAAGGTAAGCACACACAATCCGTTTGTTTCGTTCATAGAAGGTCTTGTTACCCGCGGAGACGAACGCGTCGGTGAGCTCCTTCTCGAAGCATACAACCGCGGATGCCGTCTTGATGCGTGGGAAGACCACATGAAAATGGATGTGTGGGAAGACATCATTAATAACGCAGGTTGGGACGTTGAGCATGAAATTACGCGGGCGAGGGCGGACGACGAGGAACTTCCCTGGTCATCCATCAGCCTTGGACCGTCTCCAGCATTCTACAAAAAGGAATATGACAGATCCGTCTCAGAAAAGCTTACGGAGAAGTGCGCTGAAAGCTGCAGCCACCCATGTGGAGTCTGCAATACAAAGCATGATGTCGCCGTCCACACCGATGTCGATTTTGACGGCATTCCTCCTGAACTACTTAAAAACGACCGCGCGGTAGTTTACACAGGAGAGAACAATATCCCGATTCTGTATCGCTGTATCTTCACATTCAAAAAGCACGATGGCGGCGAGTTCCTTCCGCATCTTTCAACACAGGAAGTCATCCACAAGGCATTCATGCGCTCTGGTCTTCCGGTCATTTATACAGACGGCTTTAATCCGCAGCCTCGTCTTGAGCTTGCTGCAAGCCTTTCTCTTGGCATTGAGAGTGACTGTGAAGTTGCGTCCTGCATTCTCCGCTGGGGAACGGTTACCAAAGAAGAGTTCATTTCCAAGATGAACGCCTCGCTGCCGGATATCCTTGAAATAAGCGACTGCATCATTTATCCGCTAACACGCAAGAGAAAGCGCGTTTCCCTTGCCGCAATGCTGTATGGCGCTGAATACGAATATACCTTCAAGGACGGCGCAGAGGCTGCAAAAGCCTACTTTGAAAGCGATGCATTCAAGGCAGTTGAAGCTGTTGAAAAGCAGGAACTTACCGGCGGCATTCCAGGCGAAGGAAGGATCGAAATTAAGGAAATCAACGGCAATACAGTCCGTCTCATCGTTCCGTTCGCCTCAGACAGGCCGCTCCGCAACAGTATTGAAGCGTGGGCAGGCAAGGAATTATACAAAACCATACATATTAAGAAGCTGAACACCTTCGCAACAGGAAAGCACAAGGCTCCGACAAGCTATTTTGAGTGTTTCAGCCACCTTGCTTCCAAACACCTGCCGTTCATGGAAAAGTCACGGCAGGAGGAAGCTGATATGTTACGCCGTAAAGCCGATAGGGCGGCTGATATCTCCTGATTCAGACCAGCTCTTCTTCTTTTCAGACTGCATCTTCATGAGCTCATCAAAAATGTAATCCGCTGTTATCTCATCAGGATTCATAAAGCGGATTCTGGAAGAAAGCGTACCGAAGTCGCCAGGAGTTACAGAACCGGTGCCATCCAGGTCCTTAATCTGGCTGTTTGATAGCGGCCATGCAGGGAAGTACCGCTCAGCCATGGTCTTTATACCGGCAGCGTTCATTGGCTTGAACTCAACCATGATGTGGAAGCGGCGCTGCATGGCAGGGTCCATGATGTTGCGAAGGTTTGTCGTACAGATGAGGATGCCGTTAAACTCTTCCATCTGTGTCAGGAACTCGTTTACCATAGTTCGTTCCCAGCTTTTAGAGGCACTGCTTCTGTTACTGAAGAATGAATCAGCTTCATCAAAGAGCAGGACAGCGCCGGAACTTTCCGCTTCAGCAAAAGCGTCGCTTATCTTCTTTTCGCTTTCACCAACGTATTTATCGAGGATGTCGCTGGCGCGTTTCAGCAGAACGGGCTTGTTGAGCTTTTCCGCAAGATAGCGCGCAAATTCCGTCTTTCCCGTTCCTGAAAGACCGTAGAACAGCATGCGGATTCCGTTTTCAGTTCCTTTGTTCCTTTCTGCAAACCGGACGGCATTCTGTACCATTTCAAGGATTGTTTCTGCATCTGTTCCCGTGTTGAGTACGCGTGGATCGTACTCATTACGTACAGTTCCGCGCATCTTTGCCTTGCCATTAAGCAGCAGAGCATTCTCCTTCATGACGATTCCAGCCTTTTTCAGCAGAATCTCTTCATCCCGGCACTGCATGCCGTCAATTGCCTTGATGACGTTATCAACGCTGGCTCCCGTCAGATGGAAGCGGTCAAACATATCCACGAGTTTAAGACGTGTATCTTCTGCAAGGTCCAGAGCAGAAAGCTTACTCATGGCAATGTTTCTGAGCATGGTGGCGCTCATGGCCTCAAACTTAAGGCTGAACGTGAAGCGGCGGAGTGTAGAGACGTCAATCTGCTGCTGGTGGTTGATGATGTAAATGACCTTGTCGCGGTTATTTTCAAGCATCTTGTTGATTGTGCCCTTTGTCTTTGTCGGTTCAGTTCCAAAAAAGGAGAAATCGAGCGTCTTCAAAAGCGAATCAGCTTCATCCACAATGATGATGGAGTCCGGGCGTTCCATGGAAAGCAGACAGACGAGACGGCCGAGAATGTTATTGCGCGTACAGGTTTCCATTTCGTTTTTGAAGATGAATACTTTTTTATCCGTCTTAGCTGCAATCGTCTTGGCAAGTTCCGTTTTTCCTGAGCCCGGCTTTCCATAAAAGAGGATGGACACAGGATTCTTGCCATTGAGCAGATCAAGGATTATTTCGCGGGAATCTGCATTTATCTGAAAAGACTCAGGTTCGTATGCGTTTGTGCAGTCGAACGGCTTCAGCATATCCGAGAACCACGGCTCAATGCTCTGTTCTTCTATGCATTCATTGAACGTCTCTTCGTAGCATCCATCATCATCCAGAAAGCCGAAAGACTTGAGTTTACCGTCATTTCTGAGCATCTGGCGGTATTCCTTTTCAGAGATACCGAGCATATCCGCTATCCTGTTATGGAATTTGTTGTCACAGTTATCAGAGCTTCTGATGATATCAGAAAAGTATTCAATAGTGTGAATGCGGCATTTCATAAGAATAAGACGGGCTTCAGCCTCAGAAAGATTAACCTGGTCTATCAGAAAACGTGTTTTTTCGACATCAAACACGGTTTTTTCTACTTTTTTAGACATCTTGAGAGGAAAACTCAGTGCATAACTGTTTCCATTCTTGAAAATAACCGTATTTACGATAGAAGAGAAGACTGGTTTTTCAGATACATACAATATCCGGTGCAGGTTGATTACATTATGGTCTGCATTGTCAAAACGACTCATGGCACGGTCAATCTCACGGTCTTCTTCATACACGTAAAATTCTTCTGAGCAATCATAAACCATAGCAGGATTTATCTCTGCAAGTTTTCTTAAAAGACCACGTTTTTCCAGATTTTTGATTTCCAGATTGAGCACTTTTGTAAGACGTTCTGTACGGTCCAGCATCTTTACCAGACCAAGAAAACAGCGGATTGCGCTGTCAAATGTCGTGATTATGCGTCTGTTTGATTTATTTTCAAACATTGTATAGAGATAATAGCACAATGCCCACGGTTCTGATTCTGTGTACGTAATTGCAGATGATGATGTTCTGTGTTTTGACATGTAATGTCTGAGTGTTCTTCTTGAAGGTGTGTTCATAGTTCATATCTCCTTATTTCGTTTTATGTTGTAGCAGAAT
Source organism: Candidatus Treponema caballi (assembly GCA_018066285.1). Classification (GTDB taxonomy): domain Bacteria; phylum Spirochaetota; class Spirochaetia; order Treponematales; family Treponemataceae; genus Treponema_I; species Treponema_I caballi. The sequence goes on along the minus strand of JAGHRS010000065.1, from coordinate 6,911 downwards.
ACAATATAGGAAGAAGGGTGCCATAAGGAAACTTTTTAAACTGAAAGTTTATCTCTTTGCATTTTATAGAGGAAAGTCCTACAATATACGTATGTCAGAAATACTGATCGGTACAAGCGGCTATGATTATCCGGAATGGAAAGGTGTGTTCTATCCTGAGGATTTGAAACGTGCTGATTTCTTAAGCTTTTATGCCACGCAATTCAACGCACTTGAACTCAACAATACTTTTTACAATATGCCAACTCCGGACCGCTTACGGAGCTTTTATGAGCGTTCTGAAGGCAAATTATGCTTCAGTATCAAGGCAAACAGACTTCTGACGCATGAAATCGGACCAGTCTGGCAGACTGTCGCCGATGATTTCAAGGCTGCTCTTAAGCCTATATCCGAAAAAAACTGTCTTTCGGCGGTCCTTTTTCAGTTTCCTGAAAGCTTTCATTACACGCCGGATAACCGTATATATCTTTCCAAACTGATTGATTCGTTTGAAGGATTTCCGTCTGTCATTGAATTCCGCCATAAAGAATGGATAAGAGCATCTGTTTTTGAAGGATTAGCAGAACGAAAGTCCGGCATCGTTTTCTGTGACATGCCGCAGCTGAAAAACCTTCCGGATGGATCAACGGCAAAAACGCCATTCATCGGAGATAACGCGTACATCAGGATGCACGGAAGGAATGCGGATGCCTGGTATGTGCATGATGCAGCACAAAACGGAAGCGCGCGCTACGATTATGAATACAGGGACGACGAGCTTGATGAGATTATAGCGGTCATCAAGACAGCAGAAGAAGAAGGAAAAAAAGTCCAGGTGTTCTTCAATAATCATCCTAAAGGCAGCGGCGCGCGTAATGCACAATATGTGCGGGAAAAGCTTACAGAAGCGTGATTTCAGGAGCTTTCGGCAGGCGGGCAGTACAAAAAGTACCACATCCACTACTTCTCATAATGTATATTCTGTCTACCTGACAAGATTATCTATAATCGTCATCTAATGGTACTTTCCCGTTCGGGAAAAATTATTCCAGTGCTTGTGTTTTTGTCTTGATTTTTCCCGTTCGGGAATGTTACATTTCAAATATGAAGATTTCATCAACAAAAGACATTTCGACTACGGAAAAGAATCCCTTCATATTGGTAAAGTCTTGAACTGTCTTGAAATACTTGGAATCAGTTTATCTGCCAGCAACTATTCTTTGGAACAGTCAAATGCGGCTGTCTTTCTTCTACCGATAATCGGGGCGGAGAAACTGGCATTAGCATATTTTGATGGACAATGGTATTTACCCTTGAATGGAGCTCCTTCTACTATACCGGTCCTTGATCTTCAAGCCTTCTTAAATCAGGTTGTTTTTAACTTCCTCATCGGTAACTGTGATGCGCATTCGAAAAATTATTCTATCCTCTACAATACCAACGGGAAAGCATGCCTCTCACCCATTTACGATGCCGTCTCAACAACCTGCTACCCTGCCCTTTCCAAAAAACTTTCGATGGAAATCGGCCGGCACTACGAAATTGATAAAGTTAATCAGGATGATTTTAATCTTCTGGCAGACAGCATTAATCTCAATCCAAAGCGTCTTACTAAAATTGTTACCGAGATGAAAGAAAAGATTCACAATTCGTATTGTGCCATATAAGCATAAAGCGTAACCCATTTATTCTCTTCACCAACGTTTCCAACTTTAAATGCCGGCACACTTTTGGATGCTGTCAAAATATATCTTCCGTTATCTAACCTAAATTGATTCAATACTTTGTATCCAGCCTGCATAGCCTCAGAATCCGTTGCACACCCTAAAACTCTTAAAGCATAAAGAATATTATGCGCTCCAACCTTAATTGGGTCGGAAGGGAAGAAAGTGCCCAACATAACGTCAACCATTGGTGTCTTCATATCATCTGTTCTATAAAAAATGTTCCTTTTAGTAAAATAGTATGCCAATTCACTCTCACATTCCATCTTATATCCTAACAAATGCAGTTCAGCAACAAGTAAAAGATACTCTACCGTTAATCTCGCACAACTCTTATGAGGTTTTTTCGGATCATTAATTTTTTTATTTGTACTGATACATCCAAAGCCTCCATCTTCCTTAATCTTGCCTAAAACATAATCAATTTCATTTTTTACAACCTCTTCTTGATAATATCCTAATTTGACGAGATTTCTAAGCAAATATGGTTCCCCACAAAGCATCTTAAATCCAGTACTCTCAATTAATCCAAACACCTCATCATCTATGTCTTTTCCAATATCGTCACGGGTCAATCCCCATTCAGCAAATGCCATGATAGCATCAAACTTAGCCCAAGGCTTTTCTGTTCTAAGTTTTTTCAGTGCTCGTTCGTATACTCTACTTTGCAACAGTAATTTTTTGCACTCAATGACCTTTTCATCATCATCCGGCAACTTCTCATACTCCTTCAGAGTTCTAAGCCTCACTTCCGGTGTTTCTTCCTCCAACAGCCACTCTAAAACTGAAATATCCATTTTTCCTCCTAATTTTGCGCCAATAATTCCTTTTTAACTTATACAGTACATTTTTAACATCAACGACACATCTCACTGCACTTTATTAATCGGAATACAGATTTCACTCACATAATCTTTTGCAGTTGGATTTCCCGGCAAGTAATTTTCAATATAATACTCCGGTATCAGTTCGTATTCTGTTATCGGAAGCCACTCGTTATATATTTTATCCCACATGGCTTGAATCGCTTTAGATGATGGTCCAACACAGCGGAATACCGCCCAGGAATATTCCGGAATATGTATAATCTCAAATCCTTCAGGAACTCCATCGACATCAGATGCTTTACACCCAATTCCATATTGAAACACTGTACTTTCTGTCTTCCTCTGTGCGCAAATTCCCAAGTATCCCGGTATCCTCCTATATTCTTCGTTTGAATAATATTCATCCCAGAATGCAGGGATTTCATTCTCACTCGTTTCTGCATGAAAATTCTTTACATGTACCAATAAATCCATTGCTTCCCATTTTTCGATTTTGTATTCCATAATACTACCTCCGTCAATTGTAATCCGAATCGTATACCGATTCATATACTTAAGAGGACTTCCTTTTCTGACTTGCATAGGTGAAAAACCATGAAACCGTGAAAACGCTTTTGTAAAGCTTTCCGATGACTCATATCCATATTTCATTGCTATATCAATGACACGTTCGTTTCCATTTGCCAGTTCTGCACCCGCTTGAGAAAGCCGACGATTTCTCAAATATTCTGCCGGAGATATCCCTGCCATCATAGAAAACGCTCTCTGGAAATGAAACGCAGAAATATAAACACTTTCTGCAATATCGCTAAGTGTAATATCATCTGTCAAATGATTTTCCATATACTCAATCGCATTGTTAATTGTTTTTACCCATTCCATCAGCAAGCATCCTCTCATGTTTGATTATAGGATATATAGTATTAGAGTTCCTGTCTTTATTTGCTCTATTTTGTCCTTACAATACTTCTATGTCATTACTTGTGGTAAAACAGAATAATATCCTGTAAAATACAGGGAAGCATCCATTCGTTCCGCCTAGTTCATAATATGTGTCCAGAATTATGGGTACATATTTCATTATTTCACTTTTTACACACAAATAAAGTACAGGCACAAAATGAAGTATTCAGCTGTTATTTTTGATTTAGACGGAACTTTACTTGATACCCTTGAGGACCTGGCAGAAAGCTGCAACTTTGCAATGAAAAGCTGCGGATTCAAAGAACACAGTATAGAAGCCGTACGTTCTTTTGTAGGAAACGGCTATTCTCGTCTCATTGAACTTGCAGTTCCAGATGGAAAAAACAATCCACTTTATCAGCAGGCTTTAAAAGCTGGCAAAGATTATTATTCAAAAAACTGGCAGAACAGAACAAAACCTTATGAAGGAATTCTTTCCCTTGTTTCTGAACTTAATGCCGCCGGAATCAAGACAGGAATCGTTTCCAACAAGCCTGATGCTGAAGTAAAAAAACTTGCAGCCCTTTATTTTCCAAAACAAATTACAGAAGAAACTGCCATTGGTGAAAAAGAAGCAGAAGGTATAAGGAGAAAACCTTTTCCAGATTCAGTAAATCGTGTACTGGAAATTCTTAGGGTAAAAAAAGAAAATGCACTTTATGTAGGAGACTCAGAAGTTGACATTGAAACAGCCCGAAACGCTTCAATAGATTGTCTTAGTGTAAGCTGGGGTTTCCGTGAAAAATCATATCTCATTGAAAAAGGTGCAGTTCATATTGCAGACACAATTCAGGAGGCAAAAGACTTTATATTTTCCTGATAAAAAAGTCAGTCTTAAGCAGCATTTAAATCAATTGTAGACCCTGTCATAAAATCTGTGTAAATGGCAGAGTTTAATTAAATCTCTTATCTTCAATACGTTTAGTTTTCTTTTCTGAACGTGGAAGCTCGCCAATTCCTACAACTTTTACTTTTGGTGTCATATTATACTTCTGTTTGAAGAAATATTGAATTCCTAAAGCTACTTCAGTACGGTCAATTCCACCTTCAACTTCTACCATAATTGTCATCTGATCTTTACCGTCTTCATGTTCAATAATTGCACGGTATTCTGATGAAGTTCCTGGAACAGATTTAATTACATCTTCAATTGTACTTGGGAAGATAATATTACCTTTAACCTTTACCATATCATCGCTGCGTCCCATAATCTGAGTAATTCTTGGATAAGAACGGCCACAAGGACATTTTTCTGTAACAAATGCTGCCAGGTCGTGAGTACGGAAGCGGAATAAAGGAGCACCTTCCTTAACTAATGTTGTAAGACAGATTTCTCCAATTTCTCCTTCTGGAACAGGTTTACCAGTCTGTGGATCAAGAATTTCTGTGTAGATATAGTCATCAAAAATGTGTATTCCGGCATCTGATTCTGTACAGTTAATACCAATACCAGGTCCGTAACATTCTGTAAGTCCATAAATATCGTAAAGTTCAATACCAAGAATACTCTGAATACGGTTACGCATTTTTTCTCCCCAGCGTTCAGAACCAATTACACCTTTTTTAAGCTTAATATTTTTAACAATTCCGCGGGCTTCAACCTGTTCTGCAAGAAGAAGTGCATAAGAAGATGTTGCACAAATTACTGTAGAACCAAGATCCTGCATCATCTGAAGTTGTTTTTCAGTGTTACCAGGTCCCATAGGAACAGCCATAGCACCAAGCTTTTCACATCCGGCCTGAAAACCAATACCTGCAGTCCAAAGTCCATAACCTGGAGTAATTTGAATGCGGTCTTTTTTACCAATACCTGCAAGTTCATAACAGCGGGCAAACATTACAGCCCAGTCATCAATGTCTTTCTGAGTATATGGAATAATTACAGGTGCACCAGTTGTACCAGATGATGAATGAATACGTACAATATCTTCTTCAGGAACTGCTGCAAGTCCCAGTGGATATGCGTTGCGAAGATCCTGTTTATCACAAAAAGGAACTAAACGTTCAAAACTTTCCCGATCTTTAATATCCTCTGGATTTACATCCTTAAATCGTTCTGTATAAAAAGGATTTCCACTAGCCTTCACTCTTTTTATTTGTGTTCGAATCTGTTGTAATTGTTTTTCTGTTAACTTCATAAATTTGTCCTTAGTAAAAAAGAATAACGTTTCTAATTACAGTAACAATACGATATAATTTTGTCAAGTTTTTTTGTGGAAATAAATTTTTTTAAAGATAGTGTCTAAACCTATTGACAGCATTAACAGTCATTGTTATTATGCATAGTAACAATAGTTACTATCTGTAGTAACTATAAAAATTAATTCAATGGAGTTTGCTTATGGAAAAACGTGAATTGAAAACAGAAGAAAAGAAAGGTCTTTCACTTCAGGATTTGTTGCTCACAGCAGTTTTGCTTGCTGCAGGTGCAGTTCTTAAATTTTTTGTTGGTAGTTTTATCAATCTTTTTGGTATGAAACCAAATTTCATTATTGCTATGTACTGTATGGCGATCGTCCTTATTCAGCCAAAACTTTACTATAGTATTATTATCGGTATTCTTGCTGGTGCAATTTGTCAGTTCTTCCCTGGAACTCCATATTTGAACTTTGCTTCAGAATTTGCCGGTGCTCTTGTTATGGGTCTTTTAATTAAAATTCCTGCTAAATCAAAGAAAACTGCCCCACTTGGAGCTGCTATTAAAACTTTTGTAAGTACAGTTGTTTCTGGCGGATTATATACAGTCCTCCTTTTTGTATTTATTAAGTCAGATCCATCAGCAATGGTAGCTTATGGTCCAATCGTTGCAAGTACAGCTACATTGAATGCAATTATCGTAGGTGTTTTGTATCTTCCACTTATGAAAGTTCTTAAAAAAGAAATTGTAACTGCAGAAGAAACTAAAGACGCAGAATAACAAAAATTAAGGAATCTACAATGATTGAAATACAGGAACTGACATTTAAATATTCAGGTGCAAAGAAAAATGCTCTTGAAAATATTACTTTGACAGTTGAAAAAGGCGATTTTGTCGGAATTATCGGTGAATCTGGAGCAGGAAAAACAACTTTCTGTTCCTGCATCAACGGGCTTATTCCTCATCATTACAAGGGTGATTTTTACGGTAGCGTTAAAATTGCCGGTAATGATACCTTTGATGTTAATCCTGGCAAACTGGCTCTTACAGTCGGTTCCGTATTTCAAGATGTAGAAAGTCATTTAGTAAGCTTTTTTGTAGAAGACGAAATCCTGTTCGGATTGGAAAACTTTGGTGTTCCAAAAGATCAAATTGAATCTCGCATTACAGAAGCGTTACAGGCATTGGAGATTGAAGAGCTTCGTCACCGTTAAATATCAACACTAAGCGGAGGACAGAAGCATAAGGTTGCTATTGCGGCTATCGTCGCTCTTGAACCAG
>JAGHRS010000055.1 GCA_018066285.1 Candidatus Treponema caballi | reverse complement strand
AGTTAAAACAGATAAACAGATGTTAAAAAACACTAGATATAGTGTACATCGGTTAATAGAAAAAGCCCGGGGGCTTTTTCTTTGGCCGCCGGGCTTTGATTCGTAATAATATTTACTCTTTTTCGGTAATCAATTTCTGATTGACCGCCGAAACAAACGGCAACAGTGCAGATGATGCCGTGTCCAGACTGGAACGTGTGTAGTACTCTGTCATCTCAACTGTAGTATGACCAACCATTTTGCGCACTGTATCAACATCAAGAATAGTTCGCATCTCAGTGACGTATGTATAACGCAACGAGTGCATTGTCAGTTTGCGATCTCCTTTCTCAATCTTTGCTTTTTTTAAGGCACGATTAAAAAGTGTACGCAGATATTCAATTCGATAAGAAACCCCATTGTAGGTAAATAAAATATCTGTATCCCCGCGCCCAGCGCGAGAGATGTAGTCAGCAAGCTCTTTTGTGCATCGTTGTGTAATGATTGAAACACGCCACTTTGGATTATCTGCAGATCCTTTTTTGTTGTAGTTATTTCGTTGAGTATTTTTTCTATTCATAAAACCATCAACAATGATCATCTGTCTATCTTCCAAAAATTGACAAGCTCTGAATCCACGAGCTTCTGAAATACGAAGTCCTGCAGATGCGGTCAAAAGAAAAAGCATATACGAAGATTCATCCGGGAAATTATGGGGGCTTAAAAGTCTTTCAAGTTCTTCTGGAGTAAAAACATCTGACTTAGTCTGTCTATACTTAAACTTTGGGTAAATCGGCATTGAAACGGCAATACCATTCCAGGAAGCTTCTTCATAAAGTTCTTTCAAACATCCCAAAACTTGATTTTTCCAGGATGATGAATGTCTGTCTTTTACAAGCTTATTAAAGATTTTTTCAACGGTAATAGTTCTTATATCTTCATCACCAAAAGTATTAATCAGGTAATTCAGATGAGTTCGTGCAGAATATAAAGTATCAAGATTTGCTGATCTTCCCAAACTCTTTCTACGTTCAACATGCAGAGAGCCAGGAATATACATGTATTTTGCAATGTCTTTAATTTTTGTAGATTTGTTGGTCAAAGCCGGAAGAGAACGAACAAAAGCTTCTGCATCATATCTAGTGACACAATCTGTGCAGCGTTTTTGAATCTGTTTGTGGGTTATTGGGTCATAGAACCAATAATAAAATTGCGGTTTTTTCTTGTTTTTGATTTTTTTTGTGAAAACGTGATAATCCATCCGTCACTCCTTATTGATAAATTATTTACATAACGCTGATAAAAAGTGATGGTTGGATGTTTGTTAGATGGTTAAAGCGTTGTATTACAATACTTTATGGTTTTTAATAAACGGCTCCTGCTGGGTTTGAACCAGCGACACATGGATTAACAGTCCGAACGTACAGTTCTTTTGTGTGCGCTTGACCACTTTTTATCGCGTTTTTGCCTGTTTTTGTTCGTTTTAGTTCGTTATGTATTGATATATTTATTTACATTCTCATTGAGTGGTGCTCACTCACCTGTAACTAAATATTCAACAGTCACACCTAAAACTTTGGCGATTTTAACTGCAGCATCTGCCCGGGGGCAAATACCACGGCGTTTCAAACCGTTGTAAAAGTCTCTGTTTGATTTTTCGCCAAGAGCTTCTTTCATTAAATTGTCGATTGAAATCTTTTTTGATTTCGCAAGACTCTGAACTCGTTCAAAAAATCCGTCATTGTTTGAAGTCATTTCTTCACTCATTTTAAGTTCCCCATTAATTCCAAAACCATTTTTTTTGAAGAGTCTGAAAGCTTCATAAAAGCTTCATGAAATTGCTTTTCTTCCTCGGTTCTGTTGTCTCTTTTTTCCTCTCCGGTAATAAGCCATTCAAGACTGACACCGAAAAAGTCAGCGATGGCTAGTGCATCATCAGCACGGTATAGGATGCCGCGATTTTTAATTGCTTGATAACTCCCTACCGTAGTTTGAGGGCCTAAAGCCCCATGCACAAATTCTTCAACCGTCATATTACGGTCATTTAGTAGTTGTTTAATACGATCATAGAAATTCATACCTAAATCATATCAAAAAAACATAAAAAAGTTTACTTTTCGTCACTTTTTTATTGACAGAATAACGAAAACGAAATATTCTGAAATCATGAATTACGAAAACGTAACTAAAACAACCGAACACATTGTGAAAATGTCACTGACCGAAAAGGAACTGGAAGCATTGGAACAATATCTGGCTGAAAACGCATTAAAAAAAGGTCCTTGGATTCGGCTTCTGGTAATTCGTGAACTTCAGGAGAAAAACATCCTGAAAGACCCGGATTATCAACCACCAAAATTGCAAAGCGCATTTGTAATGGGGGCCCGAAAATAATGTACGTTGCCAACTCAGATACACCGACAAATGGCATCCAGCTTTACGTGGACGGAAAAAGATACCGCTCATTATTCGCTGCTTCGGTCGATACAGAAATCACATTCTGCTATCTGAGCCGGCAAATGAGACTGCATCAGGGCGCACCGTTCAAAATTGGACACCACTCCATAGTGAGTGAAAGATGGCTTCTGGATAATCCGGAATACCTGCTTCAGATAATGCAGGCAAGCTGATTACCAGATATAACCCAAAACAAACACAAACCAAATAATCACAGGGGGCTTAGAAATGACAGAACAGGATTTCAAATCTGCAACACTTGAGGCTTTTTTGCTCAGACTTTGCAACACATGTGAATCACTGGAAGCCAAATTATCTAACCAATCAACAAAAGAAGTTCCTGCATGGTGCACACTCGCACAGGCAGCAGAACTTAAAGGTGGAACCACCGCCAAAAATCTTCAGAAAAGAAAATGGCAACAGCCATGCTGTGGAACTCAGTTCAAGCTTTTGAACGGAACCAGATGCTGGAGCCGTTCTCAAATTATCCGCTGGCTGGAAGTCACAGACAACACCCTTGAAAGCTACGCTTCAGAATGCGGCGTTGATATCTCGGCTTACTTCCGCAATGGAAAAACTGTCACATCAAAGGAGGCATAAGATGAGTGACTTAAATCAGGTAGTACTTCATGGTCGTTTGACCAAAAGTGCTGAATTGAAATATCTGAACAATGCATCACGTACTGCAATTACAGAATTTTCAATTGCAAACAACAAAAGCCGCAAGGCAGATGACGGCTCATGGACATCAGACGTAAGTTATTTTGATTGTCATATTTGGGGAAAGTATGGCGAAGCAATTCAGAAAAATCTGACTAAAGGACGCCCGGTAAATATCACAGGCCGTCTGAAACAGGACAGATGGACTCGTGATGGACAGTCCTATTCAAAAATAACAGTTGAAGTATCTGAAGTTGATTTCTTACCAACAGGAAATTCAAACAATCAGAATAATGCACCTGCAGTAAATCAGATGCCACCTTCAACTTCTTATGGAGACTTCCCGGAAGAAGCTCCATTTGATGTTCCAGTAATGTAAAAACACAAGCCAACCACAGGAGACCATGAAATGAAAACACAAACCATAACTACCGTATCAACAAAAGGCGGCACAGGTAAAACAACTGTAAATACACTTATTGCAGAAACTCTTGCCGCAGAAGGAAAACGAGTTCTTTTAATCGACCTTGACCCAAACCTGACAATGACACAGACATTTAATCTGGTTATGGCAAACAACACATCCAAAGATTTAATTTCAGGAATCACCGTTCAGCCTTACTCAATCACAAACAAGCTGGATTTCATTCCAGCAGATTTAGATCTTTCTTTTCTTGCAAACATCATGGATACACAGCTGAAAAACTGTCTTCAGAAAGGCGGATATATCGGGAATTACGACTACATCATTATTGACCCACCGGGACATTGGTGTTCACTTTCCCGCAACGCAATTTTTGCATGTCAGAAGATGATCGTAACAGGGAATTGTTCCAAAATCGACTTCTATGCCACTTCTAAATTCATGCAGACACTTCAGAACTGTTGTCTGGATGTTGATTTGAGCGTTGTAGTAAATCAATTCAAAACTAAGCTCAATGAACCGGAAGCACTGGAAATGTATCAGAATGCTTTTGCTGATTATCTCTACAAAGAACCGATTCCACAGTGTGTAACCTTAAAAAAAATCACTTCACAGCCAGATCTTATTCTTCCGGCAAGAATCAAAAACAAGCTCATTGATTTTGTACACGAAATGAGCATTACAGAGGAGGCAGAATAATGCCAAAACTTCAGACAGCTTCAAACATAGCAATAAATATTCCACTTTCTCAGATTGCAGAGACAGGCAATGTCCGCACTGAATATGCTGGAAAGGAAATAACAGAACTTGCTGAAAGCATCAAACTGAATGGTCTTTTGAATCCTATTACCGTTCGCAAACTGGAAAATCCAATTGTTTCAGAAAACGGTGTAGCAGAATATGAACTTATTGCAGGTCACCGCCGTTTACGTGCTTATAAATGGCTTATTTCTCAGGGACAGAATTACACATACATTCCAGCATGCGTACATCAGGGAGACAAACACCGTCTTCAGCTTATTGAAAATATTCAGCGTGAAAATCTTACTCCGGCAGAACTTGAAGCTGGAGTAAAACAGATGCAGGAAGCAGGACTGACACAGTCAGATATTGCAAAGCAGCTTGGAAAATCTATTCAGTGGGTTTCAGATATTTCTGCAGGAATTGCAGTTCGTGAACGCATTGAACAGATTGCACCGGAAGCAAATGTTTCTGATGTTTCTACAAAAACCCTGTCACAGCTTCGCTCAGTTCCAGAAGATAAACTTCCCGAAGCTCTTGAAGACATGGCACAAAATGGAAACACCTACAGAGCCGCAACAGCTGCCGCTAAGAAAGTAAAAAAGCCGTCTGCACCGAAAAAAGTAAAGCCATTAATGCTCAGTATTCAAACTGTAGTAGATATGATTCAGGACTATCAGCGCAGAACCACTGACAGACTTCAGGCTTCTGAAAAAGATTCTGACATACAAGAACTTTGTTACAAAGTTGCCGCATGTACAGATTTAATTTCACTTTTTGAAGCTTATCAGCACGAATAGGAACAATAAATGCCAAAGACTTTCAAACCCGGATATACATACGGATATTCAAACGAATTAAAGATGGAATGGGCCATCAATGATGCAACAGGAGTTATTACAACAGCAGACGGAGTACACTACTCTCCCCAGGAACAACTTTTGCTTTATCAGAAATACGGATGTATTCCGGAGAAAGTCCACATTGTAAAAAAAGTATTTAAAGGAGTTTTAGTAAATGCAGAAGACTACCCAGAACCTAAAGAAGAAGACATCAGACAAGCTGTCGGACAGTACAAATTACGAACAGAAAATCAGACAGATTCAGGCAGATCAGAGACCAGTAGAACTCCATCTGAGAATAACGGGAAAAGAGTATCAGAAAGCAATGGAATATTGCCACCAACACAACCTGGACTCTTCTGAGTTTTTCTCCGCAATCATAAAAAAAGCAATAAAAGAATTGGATAAATAAAAAATGAACTTTGAGATATACAAAAATAACTTATGCAGCTACCTCAGAATGAAAGGCGTATCAGGAACAATTCCTGGTGTAATACGCTGTTTTAATCCGATGCACCCAGACACAAATCCGTCATGTCAAATTAACGAAGACCATTTCCACTGTTATTCCTGCGGCTGTGACGGAGATATTTATGATGCAGTTGAACTTCTGGAAGGAATTTCAGAAAAAAAAGAACAATATCTCTTTTTGGAAAAAACATTCGGTGGCAGTTATACACCTACACAGGTAAAAGAAAAAGAACCTGAAGAAAAAGACAAAAAGGCTAGTTTCAAACCTGATGTAGAAGCTTGTAAAAAACTTGAAGAATATCTCAAATCACATCCAAAACGCGAAGAATGCGTAAAACGTTATTTTTCAGATCATGCAAAAGCAGCTACAAAAGGCAACGTTGAAAACTATTCTGAAGATCTTATTCAGAATATGCAGAAGCATTTTTACTACTGGCCTGGATACAACATTGTAGAACATGACCTTGGTTGGAAAGTTCTTCGTGGTGCTGGAGTTCCTGGCATCAATCCAAATAACAACCGCTCAACATGGGAACATTCAGGCGTTGTAAATGCGCTTGCTTCTGGATATAAACTCCGCTATTACCAGGACGGCGAATCAAAAAAAATTGGAACAAAAGGCTGGAAAACATTCCCATTTCCCCACACAATAAACTCAGAAACAGTAATTCTTGTAGAGGGCGAATTTGACGCCATCGCACTTACAGAGAGTGGATATAGCAACGTATATTCAACAGGTTCAACTTCTGCCCTCACAAAAGAACTCATAACTAAATATCTCATAAACGATACAGTCAAAGAAATTATTATTTTCTACGACAATGACAAAGCCGGAAAAGAAGCAGCAGGGCTTTGTGCTCCACGCTCAGCACGTGCAGAAAATACACCAATTAAACTGCAGAAAGCAGGGTTCCAGGGAAAAATCAGAATTGCTGATGTAGGAAGACTTACACCTTACAAAGACCCAGACGAAGCAATTCTGAATGGTCATTTAGACCTTATCGAAGCCGCTCTGCAGAATGCAACAGAATACACTCCATTTGACGCTATTAAACAGACAGCTGAAATTTCAGAAGAACAGAAAAAAGGGACTTTGACAGAAAAAGAAGTTACATCACTTCTGAAAAAACTTCCAAAAAATACTCTTGATGAAAATGAAGTTCAGCCTTTTATTTCGGCACTTTTCAACGCGACCGAAATGGACGAAATGTACCTGAAGCCGATTCTGAAAACATGGGGCGCCACAGAAAAACAGCTGAACTGCAAGCACACAAAAGAAGGTTATTACCTGGTCACAGTCGCTAAACACCATGACCTCAGTTATTATTTTATAAATAAAATTGAACGCGCCACAATCACAAAAGACGAACTGGAAAAATATGTTCAGCTCAGCTCTAAACCGATTGTTGAAATAGACTATTCACTTATTGATGACGACAAAGATACTCAGAAAGAACTTCGCACATTCATTTATAAACGCGGAGAAAAATCTGCAGCAAATCTTCTGGCACGCATCCTGAATAAAAAAATCATCTATGTGGAAATTGAAAAAAAATACTATTTCTTTAATGGTCTTGTATGGCAGCGTGAATCAGACGTTTCAGGCATTGCTTATAATCTCTTAAATGCAATTCTCGTACATTACACAAAAGAATGCCCTGAAGATGACCAGACAACACTGAAAGCAATTTCAATTGCAATGAACAAGATTGAAGAATACCGATTTTGTACAACAGTCATGAAAGCACTTTCAGAAAAACCTGCAATATTCCGTGAACAGATCACTTTTGACGGTCCACAGATTCAGGAAACACTAACACTTCAGGATTGTGTAATGGATTTCTCAGGTGAAAAAGTTGTTTTCCGGAATGCAACTCCGGAAGAATACAGACGCAAAATGCTCCCCTACTCTTATGATCAGGTATCTCAGACAGGGAAAAAGCCGGAACAGTTCCTCAAGTTTATGAAATCAAATTTCCGCAATATGGATACACTTAAAACCCTGATGTATTATCTTTCACTTATTCCATCCAGAAGAGCTCAGTTCAAAGTAGGTGGAATTTTCGTTGGAGTTGCCCACACAGGTAAAACAACAACAATGAAAGTAATGCAGGAAATTTACCCTGAAATGACAACACCAATTCCACGCGAATTGATTATGTCTCAAGGCCGCTTCAGCTCTTCTTCAGGACCAAACCCATATATGGCTCGACTTGAAGGAATGGGAGCCGGTATCTCCGATGAAACAAAACGAAACGACACTTTAAACGGCGCCCTTTGGAAACAGCTTACCGGTGGTGGTATGCTCACAGCTCGCGGTATGTATGCACAGCCACGCGACTTCATGCCAACATCACAGATTATCATTCTTACAAACTATTCTCCAAAGTTTGACGGAAAAGACCAGGCAACAATCGACCGTATAGTTGTTATTCCGTTTAGCATCCAGCATAAAAAAGGTGAAGAAGGAACCATGGAAGAAAATGATCTTCTTGATTTACTCCGCCCGGAATTTCCACTGGTAGTAAAACTCTTTGCAGAATACTACATAAATCTGAAATACAAGTACAAATCAAAGATTCCACTTTCGAAAGAATGTGAAGCTTACAAAGCCGACTATGTTGAAAACCAGGAAACAGACCTCGACCGATTCGTAAATGACAACATTGAATTCATTAAAGACGATAACTGCTGGTGCAAGCTTAAAGACGTTTATTTCAGATTCTGTAAATACAATGACATTGAACTTGATAAATACGAAAAACCGCTTGATAAAGAAGCTTGGAGTCAGAGCAAATTCACCCGTTACCTTCGTGGAGACTATAACGAAATCCGAATCAAACAGCGCAAAATCAACGGATATCCGGAACAAGTTGTTCTTAATATGCGCCTGAAGGAATGGGAAGGCAAACCAGAAAGCACACAAAACCAACCTGCACAACAGCAGGCATTAACAATACAACCTAGAGAGGTAGTTGATGATTACACAGATGACCCATTCGGAGATTGATTTAAAGCATAGTGAATTAGCATTTAAAAAGCTTCAAGCTTTTGCGGTCATGTTAATGACTGAAAATAAAACGACATTTGCAGACTGTTATTCAGTTTTGACAAATAGAAAATGTGGTTCAGGAATGTGGAAAGAAATGTATGAATACCACTCCCCTGAATATTACGACCAACATCCGGAGGCAGCAGAAATATGAAAGACATGAAAAATTTGATTGAAAAAGTTGATGATACAGACACTGGAAACACTTATCCAAAATTACGATTTTTCATATGGAGATATTAACCTGAACAAAACACTACAGGACATTCTCGACTACATGAAAAAACAAGAATCAGATATCAAAAGTCTTCAGGACATCATTGATATACAGCGACACAATTTATCACTTTACCGGCAAGGAAAATTAAAAGGAGTCACAAATGGCAAAAACAGATGAAATCATCCAGAACGTTTACAGTAGCGTATGCAAAATGTCTACACTTATCACAGAACTGACAGATTCAGTTACCGCACTGATTGAGGAAAACAAAAAATCTTCATCAGACCGCGCAAAACTCGAACAGATTGCGGCAATTCTTTCTCCCTCGGAACCAGCTTCAGAATCTGTAAAAAGTAAAACTTCTAAAATTTTAAAAAGCGTCTCCAACGACGCAGACGGGCGAAAACGCCAGACAATTGAATCTTACCGAAAGGAATTGGAAAGTCTTACCGCACTTGAGCATCCAACAAAGCAGGAAAAGAACCGAATTGCATACATAAAATGGGCATTATCTAAAAAAAAGTGCTTCAACTGACATCAAATCAGAACCAGCTGATAACAAAACAGAATCAGTTGAAGAAAAAAAAGAAGAACCACTCTACCGCGTTATGGTTGAAATTAAAACCGGCTACTTTGAACTCCATTCTTACAACCTGACTCTCAAAGCAGCCGAAGATCTTATGGCAGAATTAAAGCTGGAAGGAAAACGTTCAATCATGAAACCTATGATCATTAAATAAAAAAAGGAGATATTATGAAAAGTGTAAACAACCAGACAGAATACGATGATAAACTTTTTTATCAAACAGTTTCTTCTTCAATTCAGAAGCTTTTTATCAGTCCTGTAAAACCACCTTTTTCTTTTGAACAAATTGATATCACAAAAGACTCTCAAATCAATCTGTACCAACTGAAAACAGAGAAAGCCAGCCCAGTACGGGCTGTCGCAGATGGAACTGTTGTACTCATTAAAAAACTTGATGAGAACGAAATTGCACTTTCAATCAAGCATGATGCAGGTGTTTACACTAATTATATCTGCATCCAGAACCCAAAAGTCACAACAGTTGGCACTCAGCTTAAACAGGGAGAAGAACTCGGACTTACAACAGACAGCACGATATTTGAAATTCTTATTTCGCCTAAAGATGTCTTTCAGGATAACTAATGGAATATATATCACCACATAAATACTTTAGTCCTAACGGCTGTATCACGATTAAACCCACTCTGTCAGTCACAGAAACAGCCGGCAAGGACCGTCTGATCATAGACCTGTATCACATTGACACAGGCTATCTATACGGCATACGGGCCATTCTGCCACCGCGATGTTTCCAATACCAACCGCATCCAGATGATTTCCCGTGTGAAACAGAAATTCAAGCCAAACAAAAGGCGCGTCAGATCTTCGTTGATTGGTGCAACAACAACAACCTGAAGAAAAGAGGCAGCCAGTTTTACGACGCATTTTATCAGCCGGAACTCTTTCCGGTGTAAGGAGGAACAAAAATGAAAAATTTAAACATCATCGACATGTTCTGTGGAGGCGGCGGAGAATCAACAGGAATTTTTGAAGCTGCAAAAGAATACGATTTCAATATAAACATGAGCGCAATTAACCACTGGGAACGCGCAATAGAAACTCATTCTGCTAATTACCCATCAGCTGAACATCGCTGTGAAAATGTTCAGCATATAGAACCAAACACTTTAATGGCATCAAAAAACACTGATTTACTTTGGGCTAGTCCAGGATGTCAGCACTTTTCTACAGCTAGAGGAGCAAAACCAAGATCTGAAAGCATGAGAAGTCCAGCATGGGAAGTTTTGCGGTTTGCAGAAGAATTACGTCCCAAAAGAATTATCATTGAAAATGTTCCTGAATTTAGAACTTGGGGACCATTAGACGAAAATGGAAAAATAATCAAAGAATGTAAAGGAACTACTTTCAACGCTTTTATTGCCGCCTTAAAATCTCTGAACTACATCGTTGATTACCAGGTGCTTTGCGCTGCAGATTATGGAGCTGCAACTTCAAGAAGAAGATTATTCATTCAGGCTGTAAGAAAAGATTGTGCAAAAAAAATCATATGGCCTGAAAAAACAAATATTAACGGCGGGGATTTTATTCTTCCAAGCTGGCACACAGCAAGCGAAATCATATACTGGACAATTCCATGTCAATTGATCAGCGAAAGAAAAAAGCCACTTGCTGCCGCAACAATGAGAAGAATTGAATACGGCATCCGTGAATTCTGGAGAGAAGAAGCCGAGCCTTTTATAACTGCAATTGGTCAATCATCAGCAAAACAAAGAAACAGAAAATTGACAGAACCACTTTCAACTATATGCACTAAACAAGAACATTGCCTGGTAAAACCTATGCTTGTTCAGTATTACGGAAATGGTCACGCCGTCCCTTTGTCTGATCCAATTCCAACTTTAACAACAAAAGACCGTTATGCTTTGGTAAATCCTAAATATTCAAATTATGAATTAGGTTTCAGAATGTTACAACCAAACGAACTGGCCGCCGCAACAGGTTTTCCATCTGATTACAAGTTCACAGGGACAAAAGTTGAAGTGGTAAAACAGATTGGAAATGCAGTACCACCAAATTTTGCAAAAGCAATTTTCGGACAAATATTAAAAGAAATGGTTAGTTAATTTTTAACAAGGAAAATAAAAAAATGAAGACAATAGCAGAAATGATTGAAGTAATGAAGTCTTTTGAGAAGATAGGTGCTGTAGGATACAGGCATAAAGACTGGATTGAAGGTGTGTGGAC
>JAGHRS010000011.1 GCA_018066285.1 Candidatus Treponema caballi | reverse complement strand
TCATAATACATTGTAAAATCATATTCAATTTTAACATTATCCAAATAATCCGATAAAACAAACTCAAACGTTTTTTCATCCTTTTTATCATTATAAACAAGGGCAAGTTGATTAATAAGTAATGGATTTGCTGGTTTTTCTCTTAATTTTTCTTTTGCATATTCAAGAGCTTGTTCGGTTTTCTTTTCTCTTCTTAAGAGTTGAATTGTATTTATTACTTCTGCCAATTCATAATCAGGAGGATTATCGTTATCTTCTATGAAAAACTCATTATATTCAGAAAATCTTTTTTGAGGATTAAGTTCTATGCACTTCAAAATGATATTTTTAAACTCAAGATCTTTACAATTCATAGAAAATCTTTCAAAAGCATTCTGGAAAATTACGTGTTCTTTTATGTCATATGGCAATAGACCTTCAGAAAAAAGAAGAAAAAATGTAATCCCTAAAGCATAAATATCAGTAGAAGTGGTAAAAGAAAAATTACTGGTTCCAAATAATTCAGGTGCTATAAAAGGCAATGTCCCTCCAAAATCACCCTCTGTTTTTGATGAATACTTAGTATACGACTTGAAATTTGTGTCTAATTTATATTCAAATTT
Source organism: Candidatus Treponema caballi (assembly GCA_018066285.1). Lineage (GTDB taxonomy): Bacteria > Spirochaetota > Spirochaetia > Treponematales > Treponemataceae > Treponema_I > Treponema_I caballi. The sequence continues at coordinate 7,256 of JAGHRS010000011.1, read as the reverse complement.
TTCATAGACAGCCAAGCCAAAATCACCAATTTTGGGAATCCCATTTTTATCAATGAAAATATTATTTGGTTTTATATCTCTATGAACCAAATTGAGCTTCTTTTTTGCATAATTTAATCCAGAGACAACATCATTAAAAATAACTTTTACTTCTTCTGTAGTTTTAGGATTTTCTATCAAATCCTCCAAAGTATTCGGATATCGCTCTGATAAAACATATGGAATATTATCAATTGTTCCATAACACAAAAATGCAGCTATATTTTTGTGTTTCCCTAACTGGGCCCATGCAAAAGACTCTTTTTCTATATCTTCTTTTGACACCTGATTTTTGTAAGTTTTCATAACACAGTTAGGTATGTTTGATAAACTTTGCAAAAAATAAACAATACCAAAGCCACCTTCTGTTTTTTTTGTTAATAAAAAACGCCGATGATCAAACTCCTTGAGCTCTACAATATTTCCGATTGTTAAAGTTCCCATATATACTAAGCAACATCTCCGTAAATGGATTGTACATATTCAAAAATCTTTTTTCTGTTTGACGACCCTCCAAAATTGCGGGTCGTTATACCTGTCATTTTATACTGCTTTCATCCGTTTTACAACGAAATATAATCATTTACACCTACAACACTTTCCTGCAAATCCTCTTCAAACTGATACAAACCCATGTTGCAGAACTGTTTTTCGGTAAGACGGATAATTCGGACTGTTCCAGTAGATGGAATGTCCTTCTTTTTCCTGTTCAATTTGTAATTGATTTGCCGTAACATGAACTTCACTCGGTTTTGTTATTTCTAAGATTCTAAATCCTTCCATAAGTTAATGTTAACATGGATAAAGGAAAAGGAAAGAGCTTTAACGGCCGCGGAGTTCCCGGCATTGAGCGCCGCTCTGACGAGAAGACGGGAAACGCTAGTCTCTACAAAAAGAAGAAAGCGGAAGAGTGAGTTTTTTCATTCATTGGCAGTAATGACCACTATTACAACTGTACCTATCCATGTTACAATTATAGGGAAGGTGTTTACATGCCAACAGTTTTTGTCGAAGGACCATACAGATTTTATTTCTTCTCAAGAGAAGAAACTCGAAAGCATGTCCATGTAATTTCATCAGACGGTGAAGTAAAAATCTGGCTTGAGCCTGAAATTGCTGTGGCAAAGGTAGTTAATCTTTCTCAGACTGAAGTTAATGAAATAGTTGAAATCGTTGAGAATCGTAAGGAGGAGTTGCATGCCAGCTGGAACAAGCACTTTGGCTCAAACTAAGCGTGGTTCAGAAGTAACGAATATTTCTCCTAATGGAATCTGGGTTCTCGCTAATGATAAAGAGTATTTCATCAGCTACAAAGATTATCCTGTTTTTGCAACTGCAAGTATAAAACAGATAGCTGCAGTTACAACTGATTTTTCTGGAAATCTTCATTGGGAAGAACTTGATGCAGACATTGAATTGGATTCTCTGGAAAATCCAGAAGCATATCCTTTGATATATCGCTAGAATAAAATTCCTTAATAACCTGGCAGTTCGACTATAATTAAATCAGACTTTAGATTAGTCGTTATTTCTGCAAATAAAAACGGCACCCGTCCCCGTAGGTCCATGGTGCCGTTTCTGGTGAGGCGGCATGGCTCTCCACCCTTCTCAGATTAGGAGTAAAAAAACTAAAAGGTGTTTCCCTCAAACTGGGGAAGACCACTTAAGCCCTGTTTCAAGTCTGCATCCGTCGGGATGTAGTCAGACATTGTGCCATCGTTAAAGGCCTGATATGCCTTCATGTCGAAGTAGCCGGTACCGCTCAGGCCGAAGACGATGTTCTTTGCCTCTCCTGTCTCGCGGCACTTGATTGCCTCGTCGAGCGCAACCCTTATGGCGTGGCTGCTTTCCGGAGCTGGCAGGATGCCTTCAATGCGTGCAAAATACTGTGCGGCTTCAAAGACTTCAGTCTGCTTGACAGAGCGTGCTTCAATGATACCGTCGTGATACAGCTGGGATATGACTGCGCTCATGCCGTGATAGCGCAGTCCGCCTGCGTGATTTGCTGACGGAATGAAGCCTGAACCGAGCGTGTACATCTTCTGGAGCGGGGTGATTTTTCCCGTGTCGCAGTAGTCGTAGGCGAATACACCGCGTGTAAGGCTCGGGCAGCTTGCAGGCTCAACGGCGATGATCTGGCAGTCGAGCTTTCCCTTGATCTTGTCGCGTGCGAAAGGAGCGATAAGACCGCCGAGGTTTGAACCGCCACCAGCACATCCAACGATGATGTCAGGCACGACGTCGTACTTGGCAAGTGCACTTTCAGTTTCAAGACCGATGACCGTCTGATGCAGCAGAACCTGACTCATGACGCTTCCAAGAACGTAGCGGTATCCTTCAAGATTGCGCTCAGTCTCAACAGCTTCAGAAATTGCGCAGCCAAGACTTCCCGTTGTTCCCGGGTGCTCTGCCAGAATGCGGCGGCCAACTTCAGTCGTTTCGGATGGCGACGGTGTTACGTTTGCGCCGTATGTCCTCATGACTTCGCGGCGGAACGGCTTCTGCTCGTATGAACACTTGACCATGAACACCTTGCAGTCAAGACCAAAGTAAGAACATGCCATTGAAAGCGCTGTTCCCCACTGACCTGCGCCCGTTTCAGTCGTGACGCCCTTGAGCCCCTGCTTTTTTGCGTAGTAAGCCTGTGCAATTGCAGAGTTCAGTTTGTGGCTTCCTGATGTGTTGTTGCCCTCAAACTTATAGTAGATGTGTGCCGGCGTTCCAAGCTTTTTCTCAAGGCAGTACGCCCTGATAAGCGGGGAAGGACGGAACATTTTGTAAAAGTCCCTGATTTCTGTCGGAATGGTGATGTAAGGCTCTGTTGTGTTGAGTTCCTGCTTGATCAGTTCATCGCAGAAAACTCCACGAAGATCTTCAAATCCAAGTTCCTTATGGGTTACCGGGTCCAGCAACGGAGCCGGCTTGTTCTTCATGTCTGCACGTACATCATACCAGGAGACCGGCAGCTCATTTTCTGACAGATAGATTTTATAAGGGATTTCTTTTTCGCTCATACCGTTACCTCCTTGATGAGTGATGTTTTTGTTTGTAGTAACACTATAGATGTTACTCTAAATAATATCAAGGGGTTTTTGAGAAAAAGCTGAAGAATTTTGCAGAATGTAAGGGCAGTCCGGTTCTGCTCCGCAAAACCGTCGCTATGTTCCGGGTTCGCTCACGCTCAGCCTCCTCATTCGCCTGCGCTCATTGCGGTGGCCGGCTCCGCCGCCCTGCACAGCGCTACTGCGGCATCTTCTCAAGCTTCGCTTTGAAACTGATGAAACGCGGCGTTCCAATTCCGTCAAACTGGATGACGAACGCCTTTTTTAGTTTCGGATAAACGTATCTACAGCTTTTGCCAAACTATTGTATGAATCTTCTGGCAGATTTCCAATTTTCTCAACAAAAGAGTATTTATTCGCTGCACCAATGAGGTGAATCAAGGCTACAGAGTCTTTTGGCAGTTGAGTTTCTTCTTTTTTTAAGAATAAATTAGGTTTATATTCGGCTTTGGAAACATCACTTGTAATTGGAATGACTACTACAGTATTCAGGTTTCTGTTGCATATCTCATCATTCTGAACAATTATGGCTGGCCTTCGGTACCCCGGGAGACTTCCAGAGGGAATTCCAAAATCAATCCACCATATTTCACCATGTGTCATTCTTTAATTCCTCCCACATGGAGTTCATGCTTGATAATGCAATTTTCTGAGACAAATCTTCGTCTTTATTCTGCTGTCCAATGGCTTTCAATTTATATTCGAGCAATTCAACATAATCAGCCACCATATTAATGTATTCCTGTGGCAATGCTTCGATTTTCTTTTCTAAAACTGAAGTTGGCATATTGGCTCCTCCTGAATAAAGATACTACATCTCAGTATAAACGGAAATTCTGTCTTTTGGAAAGACTAGATCTTCTCAAGCTTCGCTTTGAAACTGATGAAACGCGGCGTTCCAATTCCGTCAAACTGGATGACGAACGCCTTTTTTGTCAGGTCCGTGCCGATTATGGTGCCGTCGCCCTGAATGGCATGGTGGACGCGGTCGCCTTCCTTAAAGTCTGATACACTCGACACAAGCGCGAGCGACTTTTCGTCCGCTTCTATGGCGCTGAGTGCCTCGCGTGAGAAGGCAGCGTCGAGCTCAATCTCGTGCCTCAGCGTTTTTCCCATATCAAAGATGAAGCGTGAAGGGTAGCGGATGCTGCCGTCCAGGTTGCGGCCTTCGGCGTCTGTGACGGCGAGTGTCTTCTTTGCGCGCGTGACGGCGACGAAAGCGAGGCGGCGTTCTTCTTCCATCGCGAGTTTGTCCTGCACTTTCCGGCTCGGGAAAATCGCTTCGTTCATGCCGGCTATGAACACGTGGTCAAACTCCAGTCCCTTGGCTGTGTGCACGGTCATGAAGCGCACGCACTTTTTAGAGGCGCCGGCATCAAGACTGCTCATGAGTGCGGTGTGCGCAAGGTAATAGTCGAGCGGGCAATCCTCGCCGGCAGTATTCTCAAACTCATAGATTGACTGCTTGAGCTCGGCAAGGTTGTCGAGCCGCGTCTGGCTGCCTTCTGTCCTGAGCGCTTTTTCGTAGCCTGATTCGTGCATCATGTAGGTGAGCACATCGCTTATGGAATGTTCTTTTGCGTACGTCGTGCTCTTTTCAATGCAGGCAAGAAAGCCGCGGGCTCCCGTTCCTGAAAAATCTTCTGTGTCAGCGAGCGTTTCAAGCGCCGCGTAAAGGGTGCCGCCATTTTCTGCCGCGTAGTCTTCGAGCAGTTTCATGCGCGTCTTGCCGATGTTGCGGCGCGGCTTGTTCACGATGCGGCGGAACGAAAGGTCGTCGCGGCAGGCCACGAGGCGCAGGTACGCAAGCGCATCCTTGATTTCCTCGCGGTCAAAGAACGGAATGCCTGAGTACATGGTGAACGGCACTCTCTCATCCGTGAACACTTCTTCAAGTGAGCGGCTCACGTAGTGCGCGCGGTACAGAACGGCGATATCGCCCGGTGCAGTGCCGGAGTCGAGCAGCGCCTTCACCTGGCGGGCAATCCAGCGCGCTTCTTCTTCAGTCGTCTTTGCGTGGAAGTAGACGGGGCGCGTGTCGGCGGCGCTAAAAGCGGCTTCAGCTGTTGTCGCAGAACCAGCCGCATTCTCAGCGCAGCCAGCTTCAGTTTGTGCAGCCGGCGCGAGCTCCTTCTTCATGCGGTTTGTGTTGTGGCCTATCAGTGCGTTGGCGGCATCCAGAATCTGGGGCGTCGAGCGGTAGTTGTCGTTCATCATGACCGTTTTCACCACCGGGAACTTCCTGTCAAAATCAAGCAGGAAGCGGATATCCGCACCGCGCCATGTGTAAATCGTCTGGTCTGGGTCGCCGACGACGAACAGGTTGTTGTGATATCCGCAGAGCGCTTCCATGAGCCGGTACTGTGGCAGGTCGATATCCTGGAACTCGTCGACCATGATGTACTCAAGCCGCTCCTGCCACTTCTGGCGAATGTCGTCGTGCTGGCTGAAAATGTAGAGCGTGAAGTAAATCAGATCGTTGTAGTCGAGCGCGAAGCACTTCTTTTCCTGATAGAGATAGCCGTAGAAGATGATGTCTTTTGACGTCTTCGCTTCAAGATACTTCTCACGGAGCTTGTCGAGCGGCAGATCAATCATGTCCAGATAATAGTTCGGGCGCTCAACACCCTTGATGATTTCAATCATGTCTCGCGCGTTGCCGAACGTCATGTCGCGCAGTGTAAGACCGCGCTCGTCGTAGATTATCTGGAGCATGGCGTCTATGTCGTTGTTGTCTATGACGAGGAAGCTTTTCGGATAGCCGACCGCATTCGACTCTTCCTGCAGCACGGATACGCAGAAACTGTGGAACGTGCAGACGAAGCCGCCGTCGTTGTCGCCCGTGAGCTTTCTGATGCGCTGCTTCATCTCGGCAGCCGCGCGGTTTGTGAACGTTGCGCAGAGGATTGCGCCTGGAAGAACGCCGACCTCATTCACAAGGTACGCGAACCGGTGCGTCAGCGCGCGCGTTTTTCCCGTTCCGGCGCCTGCAACCACGCGGATGTAGCCTTCAGTTGATGTGACGGCATCTTTCTGTGAGTCATTAAGCTGTGCAAGTACGTCTTCCATGCGTGGTTCCTGTGCGGGCCGTAAAAGCAGACCGCGTTTTACACGTTATACAGTGGCGTTGAAATGTAGCGCTCTCCGGTGTCGGTAAGAAGGGCGACAATCGTCTTTCCTTCGCTTTCGGGCCGCCGTGCAATTTCAAGTGCGGCACTGAGCGCGGCTCCTGCTGAAATGCCTGCGAGGACGCCTTCCTTCCTGCAAAGCAGGCGGCCTGTGGTGTAGGCGGCGTCATCAGTGACGGGAATAATCTCGTCGATGAGCGACCTGTCTAAGATGGACGGCACGAAGTTTGCGCCGATGCCCTGTAAGCCGTGTGCGCCGGCGTAACCTTTTGAAAGCAGCGGCGAAGTGGCTGGCTCTACGGCGACAATTTTTACGCCGGGTTTCTTTTCCTTAAGGAAGCGGCCTGTGCCGGTGAGCGTGCCGCCGGTGCCGACGCCTGCCACGAAGCAGTCCACCTTTCCGTCAGTGTCGGCGAAAATTTCGGGTCCGGTCGTCATGTAGTGCGCGTCGGCGTTTGCCTTGTTGTTGAACTGGTCCGGGATAAAGCTGCCCGGAATGGAAGCGGACAGTTCCTCCGCCTTTGCGATGGCGCCTTTCATGCCCTCTGCGCCCGGGGTAAGCACGAGTTCGGCGCCGTAAATGTTCATGAGTTTCTGCCGCTCAACGCTCATTGAGTCAGGCATGACGATGATGACGCGGTAACCGCGGATGGCGCCGATGGCTGCAAGTCCTATGCCTGTGTTGCCCGAAGTCGGCTCAATGATTGTGGCGCCCGGCTTAAGAATGCCGTCAGCTTCCGCCTTGTCGAGCATGGCTTTGGCAGCACGGTCTTTGGCAGATCCTGTCGGGTTGAATGACTCAAGTTTTACGAGTACACGCGCTTTAAACCCCAGATCTTTTTCAATATGAGTAAGCTCCAGCAGAGGAGTTTTTCCAATAAACTGTTCTACAGATGTATAGGTGTTTTCCATATTTTTAACATAGTGCAGATAGTACTTGACGTCAAGAAGAAAAATCGATAAAAAAGTATTGATTGCGTAAATTGTATTTTTATAGTAAAATGAATCGTTTTTTGTATATTTATGA
>JAGHRS010000028.1 GCA_018066285.1 Candidatus Treponema caballi | reverse complement strand
AACGTATACTCCATAATTATAATAACACATATCGATAAGAAATGCATTATCCCCTTCTTGATTTGACTGACTTTTGCTTTGTCCTCTTTTTCTTTGTGGTTCCGGCTCTTTTTTCACCGGTTACAGGCAGTGTCTCTGTTCCATCTTCACAGGATATTTCCTGGACAAGCATTCTGCTGTACGCTTGTCTGGTCATTTACATGGCATTCCGATATCATATTTCAAAAAAAAATAATCCCAGTAAAGAAACAGAAACATCCCACAAAACCGTTTCTTTTTTTTCACAGAAATGTGTAACCATAGTCACAACTTTTCTATACCTTGCTGTTTCAAACTACATCATCACCAAACTAGCATACCATTTTGGCGGGGATGATGCCATTCCTTCCATTCAGGGTTCTGTTTCTTCCACAGGTGATACAGTATTCCTCACCGGATGGACCATACTGCTTGCTGCCTTTGAGGAATTCACATACCGATGGTTTCTTCCCGTACGACTCCGTTCCCTCTTTCTTCATGACAGAACTGAAGATGAATACACTGTAACCATAAAAATCATCTGCGAACTCATTGTCGTCTGTCTTTTCGCACTCGCTCACCGTTATATGGGATGGTGGGCTGTTCTGAATGCGTTTATTGCAGGCATTATCCTCCGGTCCCGTTTTTTCATCACAGGATCTGTCTATCCCGCACTCATTGCACATATCCTCTATAATCTCACCGCCTTTTATGGTATACTGAAGCCGTGAAGACCGTTCCCATCCCATCCGTATTGAAGAAAATGAACTCAGTTTTTGAAGAAAACGGCTTTGAAGCCTTTCTTGTGGGCGGCGCCGTACGCGATCTGATCCGCGGTAAGCCAGCTTCTGACTGGGATGTTGCCACAAATGCCACACCGGATGATGTCATCCGCATTTTCAAGCGCGTCATACCAACCGGCATTTCTCACGGAACGGTGACCGTACACTTCATGAAGGAAGAAATCGAAGTTACCACATACAGACTCGAAAAAGACTACTCAGATGGCCGTCATCCGGACTCGGTCACCTACGCTGCAGACATAGAGGAAGACCTTTCACGTCGCGATTTCACCATGAATGCCATTGCCGCTTCCCTTAAGGACGGCTCGCTCGTTGATCCGTTCGGCGGACAGGAAGACATAAAGGCGCACATCATCCGTACTGTGGGAGATGCAGACCAGCGTTTCAGCGAAGACGGGCTTCGTCCTGTACGCGCAATCCGTTTTGCTGCGCAGACGGGGTTTGACATAACGAGTGAAACGCTTGCAGCCATTCCACGCGCCCGTCAGGTAACTGCAAAGATAAGCATTGAACGCTTCCGCGATGAGTTTGTGAAACTCATTTCTTCTGACGCGCCTTCAAAGGGACTGCGCCTTATGGAGGAAACCGGCATTCTTGAGCAGTTCCTGCCTGAAATTGCTTCCTGCCGCGGCGTCATTCAGGCTGATGAACGCGGTCACCACCAGTTTGATGTGCTTGACCACATGCTGTACGCACTTGATGGAGCCGCCTGGCTTGAAAGACAGCGCGGTTCTGCATTTTCTGACAACACAGGTTCAGACACAGGCCTTTCTTCAAAAGTAAATCTCGAAGTAAGACTGGCAGCACTTTTCCATGACATAGGAAAGCCGTCAACGCGTCGTGTGGATCATGCACAGCTTGCCGGAGCCCCAGAGGGAATCATGGCTGAAATTTACACGTTCTTCGGCCATGAAAACAAGGGTGCTTCCATTACAAAAAGCGTACTCTCGCGTCTCCGCTTTCCCAACAGCGTCATCCAGTATGTAAGCCACCTTGTAAAACAGCATATGTTCCATTACGAAAGCACATGGACAGATGCAGCAATACGCCGTTTCATCATGCGCGCCACGCCGGAAGAAACAACTTCAGGCGCGTCTGGTGCCCATTCATTTGAGGAAGCGCTTAATGACCTTTTCGATGTCAGGATTTGCGATGTTTGCGGCATGTCAGGCACGCCGGCACTGCTTTCAGAAGGTCCCTGGAAAGACAATCTTCTTGAACTGAGAAGCCGCATTGAATCCATACGCAGTGAGGCCGCAGCGTTCTCACTGAAAGATCTGGCTGTTAAGGGGAAAGACCTCATGGAAGCAGGCATTGCACCGGGAAAACAGCTCGGCCTCATTCTCGGTGAACTGCTCGATGCTGTTGTTGAAGACCCGACGTGCAACACACGCGATGCACTCATCCCGCTTGCTCTTAATCTCTACAAAACGCTCAACCGCTGACCGGCTGTTCACTTTTCACAGTAAAATTCAACAATAAATCGTAAGTTTATGCGAAAAGTCTTGCTAAAATGTATATTTATAGAGTATTCTGATTGTTGGTATCATTTTGTATCCATGAAAGGAGTAGGAAAAAATGAAGAAATCAACAATTTTCATCGCAGTCCTTCTTGCTGTTCTCACAGTATTTGCAGGCTGCTCAGGTAACAAAGAAAAGGTTGTAAAGATTGGTGTTTACGAACCAGCTTCCGGTGATAATGGCGCTGGCGGAAAGCAGGAGACACTTGGTGTCCAGTACGCTAATACAGTTACACCAACAGTAGAAATCAATGGTGAGGAGTACAAGGTTGAACTCGTCATCGTTGATAACGAATCATCAAACGATAAGGCTGTTACTGCAGCTTCTGAGCTCGTCAGCAAGGGAGTTTCAGTTGTAGTCGGTTCTTATGGTTCAGGTGTTTCAATTGCAGCAAGCGATACATTCGCAGCAGCTGAAATCCCTGCAATCGGTATTACCTGTACAAACCCACAGGTTACAGAAGGCAACAACCACTACTTCCGCATCTGCTTCCTCGATCCGTTTCAGGGAACAGTTCTCGCAAACTTCGCAAAAGACACCTTTAACGCAAAGACAGCTTACTGTCTTGCAAAACTTGGAGATGACTACTCTGTCGGTCTGTGCAACTACTTCATTGAAGCTTTCAGAAAGCTCGGTGGAAATGTTGTATTTGAAACATTCCCAGAAGGAACAAGTGACTTTGCTGCATATGTAGCTAACGCAAAGAACCAGCATGCTGATGTATTCTTCTCACCGGTTTCCATTGAAGCCGCAGCCCTCATTATTGAGCAGGCAAATACTCAGGGTCTTTCAATCCCGATTCTCGCAGGTGACACATGGGACTCAAACGTTGTTCTCGGCGCAGCAAAGGGAACAGGCGTTAACATTTACGTAACGACATTCTTCGTTGAAGGTTCAACAGACAAGCAGGTAACTGACTTTGTTGACGGATTCCGCAACTACATCAATACAAATGCCACAGCAAAGACAAACAACGGTGGTGATGATGAAATCTCTGCTGTTTCAGCCATGGGATTTGATGCATACTATACAGCCCTTGAAGCACTCAAAGCAGCAGGCTCAACAAAGGGTGCTGACATCATCAAGGCGCTGCCTTCCGTTAAGCTTACCGGTGTTTCAGGCGCAATCGAGTTCAATGAAATCGGTGATGCAAAACGTGACGTTGCTTACGTAAAGCAGGTTGACACTGCAACCGGCAAATGGAAGTTCATTGCCGTTCAGAAGGTCAACTAATCTGATTATTAAAAAATACATTTATTTCAGCAGCCGCAGTGTGTTTTCACGCTGCGGCGCATTTTGTATTTAGAAATATCTGGAGTTTTCGGAATGGATTTCTTACGTTCTAACCTGCCCTATATTCTGGCAGGCATTTCCACAGGCGGACAGTATGCTCTCATCGCCATCGGCTACACCATGGTTTACGGTATTCTCCGCCTGATTAACTTTGCCCACGGAGATGTCTTCATGGCATCGGGCCTTATCCTGATTTACGCAAATACTGTAATGCCGCTGTACATATCCATTCCACTGACAATAATTGCAACCGTACTGCTCGGATTTGCCGTTGAGCGCGTCGCTTACAAACCGCTCAGAACGGCACCGCGCATGTCCATCATGATTTCAGCAATCGGTATGTCATATCTCATACAGAATCTTGCACTGTATGTAACAGGCGGTCTTACCAAATATTATCCATCAATCCCATGGATTGGTGATTCAATCAACATCATGGGCGCAATGACAAAGCGTGTTACAGTCATTACACCGCTCCTTACCATTGCACTTGTCGTAGCCCTTGTTCTGCTCATCAAGCACACAAAGATAGGCATGGCAATGCGTGCAGTCTCCCGTGACTTTGAGACTGCCCAGCTCATGGGAGTCAAGCTCGACGCCGTCATCAGTACGACGTTCATCATCGGCTCATTTCTCGCAGCAATCGGATCGATCCTGTTCTTCAGCAACTACACCGGCGTCACTCCGACAGTTGGTGCCATGCCGGGTCTGAAAGCGTTCGTCGCCGCCGTATTCGGAGGCATCGGAAGCATTCCAGGCGCCGTTATCGGAGCGTTCATCATCGGTATCTGCGAAAACATCATAAAGGGTCTTGGCTGGACGACATTCAGTGATGCTTTCACGTTCGTCCTGCTCATCATTGTCCTCATGTTCATGCCAACCGGTATTTTCGGTGAAAAGGCAACGGACAAGGTTTAAGGGGTAAGAAAATGGAAAAATTAGAAACAGTTTCTGAAAAAACCACCAAAACCCGCGACCTGTTCGTCGGACTCGGACTGCTTGCCCTTCTGTTCATTGTAATCCTTATTCTTGAAGCTGTGCTTCCGCGTACATCAATGCTCTTCACCGTCCTTAAGAAAGGTGCCATCTATGCCCTTGTCGCAGTTTCAATGAACCTGCTCAACGGCTTTACCGGCCTTTTCTCACTCGGTCAGGCAGGCTTCATGCTGATTGGTGCCTATACATACGGCATCTTCACCATTCCGGTCGCACAACGCGCCGCAGTCTACCAGTACTTTGACGGAGGCCTCATTCAGTTCACCATTCCGGTACTTCTGGCATTGGTACTTGCAGGCATTGTGGCGGCGTTCTTCGCTTATCTCATCGGTCTTCCTGTTCTGCACCTGAAATCAGACTATCTTGCAATTGCCACACTCGGCTTTGCAGAAATCATCCGTGCAATCTTCCAGTGGGATAAGCTCGGTGTCATCACCAACGGCTCGAACCTGCTCAGAAAATATCCTGTCTTCAGGTCAACGCTCTTCCCGTTTGCGGTAAGCGGCGTCTGCATTGCGATAATCGTGCTTCTCATCAACTCAACGTACGGACGCGCCTTCAAGGCAATCCGCGATGATGAAGTGGCTGCTGAAGCAATGGGAATAAACCTTGCGCATCACAAGCGCCTTGCATTTGTCATAAGCTCATTCTTTGCAGGCATTTCAGGCGCACTGCTCGCCATGTTCCAGACTACAATCCAGGCAAGCCAGTTCAAGTCAGCAATGACGTATGAAATCCTGCTGATTGTCGTTATCGGCGGTATTGGAAGCGTAACGGGAAGCTGCATTTCAAGCTTCCTGTTCATTGCCTGTTCTGAATGGTGGCTCCGTTTCCTTGACAATGCGGACACGTATATCGGAAGTTTCCATGTACCGCTGCTCCGTCCGGGATTCAGAAAAGTCGTATTCTCCATCGTCATCATGTGTATCGTTCTGTTCTATCAGAAAGGTATCATGGGCGAAAAAGAGATTTCCATTTCGGGTCTCATCAAGTTCTTCAAGAAACTGGGAACTAAAATCAAAGGCCTTTTCTCAAAAAAGAAAGCAGGAGCAGAAAAATGAGCGAAACTGTTCTTGAACTGAAAAACGTAACCATGCAGTTCGGCGGTGTTATTGCCGTAAACGACCTGTCACTTGAAGTACATAAAGGTGAGATTGTTTCTCTTATCGGACCAAACGGTGCAGGAAAGACAACAGCATTCAACGTTGTAACCGGTGTGTACGCACCGACAAACGGCGCTGTCTGGTTCAACGGAAAGAAGATTGTTGAAAACCATCCGCGCGGAAAGATGAAGAAACTGTACGGCGGCACAAACGACGGTCTTTACAAAGACCATCTTGAACCGACACCTGACAAGATTACCAAGCTCGGAATTGCACGCACATTCCAGAACATCCGTTTGTGGAAAAGTCAGACCGTCTTTGACAATGTTTTGATTGCAAAGCACCTCCGCCGTACGAGCAATGTCTTCAGCGCAACGTTCCGCCTGAACTGGGCTGAGGAAAAGAAGCAGCGCGAGGAAACTGCAGAACTCTTAAAGATTCTTGGACTGTATGACGTAAAGGATGAGCTCTGCACTTCCCTTCCGTATGGTCTTCAGCGTCGTCTTGAAATTGCGCGCGCTCTTGCAACTGAACCAAGCCTGCTCCTTCTTGATGAGCCTGCAGCAGGTATGAATCCGCAGGAAACTGATGAACTCACTGCATTCATCGGAAAAATCCGCGACGAGTTCAAGCTGACCGTCTTTATGATTGAGCATCACATGGACCTCGTCATGAATATATCTGACCGTATTTATGTCCTTAACTTCGGCGCTCTCATCGCAAGCGGCACTCCGGAGGAAGTTCAGAATAATCCGGTAGTCATTTCAGCATATCTTGGGGAGGACGACAATGCTTAGTATCAGAGATTTACATGTTTCATACGGCGGAATCAAAGCGCTCCGGGGAATTGACATTGACGTACCGGATGGTAAAATAGTAACACTTATTGGCGCAAACGGCGCTGGAAAAAGTACGCTTCTCAGAACGATAAGCGGTCTGGTAAAGGCAGAAAGCGGTTCCATCCAGATTGATGGGAAAGAGCTTACCGGCCTTAAGATTGACAAAATCTGCCAGGAAGGCATTGCTCTTGTTCCTGAGGGCCGCCGTGTTTTCACTGACCTTACCGTACAGGAAAACCTGATGATTGGCGCATACCTCAGAAATGACAAAAAAGCCATTCAGGAAGATCTTGCCTGGGTATACGAACTTTTCCCACGGTTGAAAGAGCGCCACTGGCAGTATGCCGGAACACTCTCAGGCGGCGAACAGCAGATGCTCGCTGTAGGACGTGCACTCATGAGCAGACCGAAAATCCTCATGATGGACGAACCTTCTCTGGGACTTGCTCCGCTTATCGTCCAGCAGATTTTCGCCATCATCCGCGAAATCAATGAGAAAGGCGTTACCATTCTGTTGATTGAGCAGAACGCCAACATGGCACTGAAGACAGCTGACACAGCCTACGTTATTGAGACAGGCAGCATTGTTCTGAAAGGAACTGGTGCTGAACTGCTTGAAAACGATACGGTTAAAGAAGCATATCTTGGTAAGAAAAAGTAATTTTTGAGGACAATTATGGCTGAAGAAAACGAAAACATGGAAGAAACAGGAATTTCATCACGTACTTATGAAGCTGCCGTTGCACGCAGTAAGGAAATTGAGGCGGATCTGCCTGTTCATCCTGAAAAATATCGTGTTCTGACTGGAGACCGCCCAACTGGCCGCCTGCATCTGGGACACTATTTCGGTTCCCTCCAGAACCGCGTACGTATCCAGAACATGGGCGTTCCTACAATGATTCTCATTGCCGATTATCAGGTTCTGACAGACCACGATGCTTTTGACCAGATTTCACAGAACACAAAGCAGCTCTGTATTGATTACATTGCAGCAGGTATCAAGCCGTCTGACAAGGTTCTGATTTACCCGCACAGTTACGTTCCTGAAGCAAACCAGCTTATGCTGCCGTTCCTGACACTCGTTTCAAACGCTGACCTTAGCCGCAACCCTACTGTAAAGGAAGAGATTCAGTCTGCAGGTCTTAAGAGCGTAAATGCCGGTATGTACACCTACCCTGTCCACCAGGCTTGCGATATCCTGTTCTGCAAGGCAAACATTGTTCCTGTCGGAAAGGATCAGCTGCCACATCTTGAAATGACACGCAACATCGCCAAGGGCTTCAACCGCAAGTTCTCACCGAAGAACCCGGTATTCCCTGAGCCACAGGCACTGCTTTCAAAGACACCAAGCATTCTCGGGCTTGACGGTCATCAGAAGATGAGCAAAAGCCGCGGAAACGCAATCATGCTTTCTGCCACAGAAGACGAGACAGCTAAGCTTGTTAAGAAGGCAACTACAGATAGCGAGCGTTTCATTACCTACGACCCGGTAAACAGACCGGAAGTCGCTAACCTGCTGACACTGATTTCTCTCTGTACTGGAGAGGAACCTGACACAATCGCAGCCCGCATCGGTGACGGTGGCGGCGGCATGCTGAAGGCAACGCTTACAGAAGCAATCAACGAGAAACTCCGCCCTCTCCGCGAGGAACGGAAGCGGCTCGAAGCTTCTCCTGACTACATCCGTCAGGTCCTGCTCGATGGCTCAAAGAAAGCGCGCGAAATCGCAATCGCCACGCTCGACGAAGTCCGTCACTGCATGAACATGGAAATATGATTTGCCCTACTGGCAAATCATATTTCTGCGAGTTTTGAGATTTGCCTGCGGTAAACTCAAAACTTCGCGACACAGAGCTTTTTAAAATTATGGGCCAACATCCTTGTTGGCCCTTTTTGCTTTTTTTACTATCTGCTTTTCATTGCATCATCTATAAGCATCTGGAGCGTTTCATCATCAGGGAAGGCTTTCTGGGCCTTTTCAAAATAACCGATGGCTTCATCCCATTTTTTCATGTTGTAATAACAGTAACCCAGGCTGAACAATGTTTCGTCATACTGAGATTCATCAGTTCCTTTATACATATCCAAAGCTGTTTCCAGATTTGTAATTGCATCCTTATATTTTTTCTGTTTCATAAGGACGGCACCTTTATGATAAAAGCCATCTCCACTGTACGGAATATTCTCAATTGCATCATCACATATCTTTAGCGCGTTCCTGAAATCCCCTTTATCAAGATAGGCCATAATAAGTGAATTATAGGGAACTGGATTGATTGAATCCCGTTCTATTGATTTTTTCAGGACTGAAATTGCTTCATTTGTTTTTCCAAGACGGCGGAGAACTATACCAAGATAATCTAAGGCATCAATATAATCTTCATCAATTGCAACGGCTTCCCAGAAAAACTGTTCCGCTTCTTCATATTTTCCTTCATCAAGAAGCTTTGCACCCTGTATATAAAACGCAACAGCATCTTCATGTTCGCTTGATGCCGTAGTCTTAGTGACAGTCTTTATATTCGCCGGAGACGGATCTTCAGATATGCCTTTTCTATTTGAGGCACAGGAAACGATAAAGAGCACGAGGAAAATCACGAAAAAAGCAAAAGAAATCTTCTTCATAAAAACAGTATAACATAAAAAAGGCCTCCTGTACGGAGGCCTTAAAGATTTGTCTGCTTTTAATCAGACCAACTCAAGGTAAATCTGGTCTGCGATTCCTAAGTTGGAACTCTTCGTCATCTGAGTTGCCAGTTCGTCGTAGAGCATGTCTTCATACATTCCTGTAGCGTAACTCTTCTCTCCGTAGATGGTATTCGAGCTGAGGGTAGCTTTCATAGAGTTGAGCATAATCTTCACGAAGTATGATTCCAGTTCCAGAGCCTGCTCGTACAGCTTGCTCGTTTTGTCTATTGTGACATTGCCGTAGGCACCTGCTCCGGAATTTGCCGCAGCACCAATCAGGGCGGCCGTCTTATCCGCTTCTGATGTGAATGCTCCTTCAAAACCTGATGTATAGTCTCCGTTCAGTCTGGATGACTGAATCTGGGAACTTGAAAGTGTTGAATTGTTGTTGCTGTCCTTCTTTGCGTTCAGTGACTGAAGCAGTGCGTCAAACTCACCGTTTTCCTTCTGCATTGTTGCTGAATTAAGGGCAGCTGTACCGCCTGCAAATGAACTCATTCCAGTTGCAAGACCGATTGAATTGATTGATGACATTTTCTACCTCCCTGTAGAAGAGAGCGGCGGCTCACATCCGTGAACCGTCACATCCAGTTATTAACGCTTTAATCCAGTAGCTGTCTGCAGCATTGCATCGCTTGTCTGGATTGCCTTTGAATTGAACTCGTATGCACGCTGTGCAACGATCATCTGAACCATTTCGTTTACGACAGAAACGTTACTCATTTCAAGGAACTTCTGTCTTGTGGTACCCCAACCGTCCTGTCCAGGGCGTCCTGCCATTGCAACGCCTGATGCATTGCTCTGGATGAACAGGTTGTCGCCAGTTGCTTCAAGACCTGCAGGATTTCCAAAGCGGTAGATTTCCATCTGACCGACTTCAAGCGGAGTATCGTTTCCGCCAACTTTAACCGTTACACGACCGTCGTTACTGATGTTCAATGTGTCAATTTCGTAGTTTTCAGGCAGGATGATCTCAGGCATGACACGAAGACCGTTTGATGTAACAAGCTGTCCGTTTGCGTCTACCTTAAAGGAACCGTCGCGTGTGTAGGCATATGAGCCGTCATACTGCTGTACGCGGAAGAAACCTTCACCAACGATGCCTAAATCTGTTGTAACGCCTGTATTCTGCAGGTTTCCCTGGGTAAAGATGCGCTGTGTTGAAGCAAGCTTTACACCAGATCCCATCTGAACGCCTACTGGTGTTACCGTGTCTTCTGTAGCCGGTGTTCCTGCGAGTTTTACGTTCTGATAGATCAGATCCTCAAACTCAGCACGCTGCTGCTTGTAACCTGATGTATTTACGTTTGAAAGGTTGTTTGAAATTGTATCGATGTTGTTCTGCTGACCGTTCATGCCGGTAGCTGCTGTCCAAAGACTTCGTACCATTTAAGTCCCCTTACCTTACGCCTTTATGGCAACACGCTGCCAGAGCGTAGACATCATTGAATCTTCAGCCTGAATGGTCTTCTGGTTCGCATCGTATGCGCGGTTGACTTCAATCATCTGAACCATTTCGTTAACGACATTCACATTTGAGGTTTCAAGGTAATTCTGCATGATCTGCGGACGTTCATTACCTTCTGCAATGTATGCATCACCTGAAATGTCTGTTGATTTCCAAAGACTTGAACCCATCTTCTCAAGATAGCGTTCGTTATCAAAGCGGACCAGCTTGAAGCGTCCGATTTCTTCGTTTGTTTCTGCGTTTTTCAGGATTCCGTCTGTGTCGACAGTAAATCCTTCATCACCGATATGGATATATCCGTTTTCACCAAGAACAGGATATCCTTCTTTTGTTTCAAGAATGCCTTCTACACCAATTACAAAGTTTCCATTGCGGGTGTAGCGTTCTCCGGAAGGTGTCTGAACGGCAAAAAAGCCTTCATTTGCGAGTGCCATATCTGTCTGTGCACCTGTTTCACGGAAAGAGCCCTGTTCGAAAATTGTGTAGATTTCGTTTGTTTCAACTCCAAGTCCAAGTTTACCGATGACCGGAGCAACATCATAAGAACCTGCCCAATCTGTCTGAACGCCATCATCATTTACGCGGCGGAGAAGCAGCTCTGAAAATGACTTGCTGACAGCCACATCTTTTTTGTAACCGGTGGTGTCAACATTAGCCAGATTGTTAGAGATGACATCAAGACGGGCCTGCTGGGCTGCCATTCCTGAAGCACCTGTGTACCATCCACGAATCATTTTAATCCCCCATTTTCGCAGTTTCTGCACCTGCAGAACATCTGCTTATTTGATGAACTTCCATTTTTATGTACCTGCCTAAGACGGTGACATGCACATATGGACGGATGGAAATCCCTCATTTTTATTATCGGTTTTAGAAAAATGACCTTAAGCAAATTCCGCCAAGATTGCGGGCTTTTAAGAAATGCTGTATAATTATCAATACATAAACGTATTTTTATTTTTCCGGAGATATATATGCCCAGAGTATTGTCAATCATTCTTGGTGGTGGTAAGGGAACAAGACTGTATCCTTTGACAAAGGAGCGCTCAAAACCAGCCGTTCCGTTCGGAGGAAAGCACAGAATTGTAGATATTCCACTTTCAAACTGCATTAACTCAGGCTTTAACAAGATTTACATTCTGACCCAGTTCAACTCTGCTTCACTTCACATGCATATCGCTAATGCCTATAACTTCGACCGTTTCAGCCGCGGATTTGTTGAAATCCTTGCCGCAGAGCAGACTCTTGAACATTCAGGCTGGTATGAAGGAACTGCAGACGCCGTCCGTAAGAACTTCCTGCATTTCAAGACACAGAATCCTACTCATTACATCATTCTTTCAGGTGACCAGCTGTATCAGATGGATTTAAAGGCATATCTTGACGAGCATATCCGTTCCGGCGCCCAGGTAACCATTGCAACAACAGCAGTTACCCGCGAGGATGCAACCGGATTCGGTATCATGAAGGTAGACAAGAATAACCGCATAAAAGCTTTCATGGAAAAACCAGCCGCGGATCTTGATATATCTGACTGGATCATTCCAGACAGCGCACGCACTCCGGGCGCCACAAAGGGAAAAGATTACCTTGCTTCAATGGGTATCTACATTTTTGATGCGCCGGTCCTTGAGAAAGCACTTTCCAATGCATACACAGACTTCGGAAAAGAAATCATTCCACAGTGCCTGACAAAGTACAAGGTAAACTCATATATCTATGACGGTTACTGGGAAGATATCGGAACAATCCGCAGTTTCTATGACGCAACGCTTGATTTGACATCAATTCAGCCTAAGTTCAACTTCTACGACGAGAACAAACCGATTTACACACATAACCGTAATCTCCCCGCTTCCAAAATGAACAGTTCAAATATGACCCGTTCCGTAGCGTGCGAGGGTTGCGTCATCACTGAATCAACAATTACCGACTCCGTTATCGGTATCCGTAGTGTTATTGAAAAGAACACGCAGCTTGTCGGTGTTATTTCAATGGGTGCTGACTATTACGAAACAGAAGCTCAGAAAGCTGACAACGCATCAAAGGGCATACCAAATATCGGAATAGGTGAAAATACCCGCATTCAGAAAGCAATCATCGATAAGAACGCGCGTATCGGTAAGAACTGCTCAATCGGCTATTCACCAAACAAGTACGATGATGGCGACCACGGTATCTTCTATTCTGCAGACGGCATCATCATCATCAGAAAGAATGCAGTCATTCCAGACGGCACAATCATCTGATCAGACATAAAAAAAGCCCCGGTGAGCAAGGGGGAAGCGCATCACCAGGGCTTGTAAATGACAGTTTTTTAAGATTTATCTTGAACGTGCAAAAGCATCCGTATATCCAAAACTCTTGAATCGTGCCAGAATTGTCGGATACTCATCTTCTGAAAGGCTTCCAACAAGAACGCGCATATCACCAGATTCAAGCTTTACCACTACAATCGGATACTTCTTTCCATATTTGGCAATTATATCTTCAACTGCCGAAACTTTTGAACATGTTGCAATCTGAATATACCATTTTCCACTTATCATTTCACCGAACGGAATACTGTCAGTAACTGGTTCTGCCTCAATTACAGGTTCTGCCTCAATTACAGGTTCTGCCTCAATTACAGGTTCCTCTTCTACTGCGGGAATATCAATCCAGGTTACTTCCGGCTCTTCTTCAATAATAACGGGAACAACCTCAATAGGCTCTTCTTCTGGTTCTGATGATTCTTCTTCAAAAATAGGGATGATTACAATTTCAGGTTCTTCCTGAATGATTGATTCATATGAAGGAGGATTTGGATCTGCAGGAATCAATACTGTTTCTGTCTCTTCGATGAAATTCTCATTTTCATATGGTTCTTCAGAGCATTCTGGTTCTTCGGAGCATTCTGGTTCTTCGGACCATTCAGGTTCTTCAAATGCTACTTCTTCTTCAACCGGCTCTGCAGGAAGCGGCTCCGTCTCAACAACTTCGGCAGGCCATTCAGGCTCTTCAAATGCCACTTCTTCTTCAACCGGTTCTGCAGGCTCTGGTTCCGTCTCAACAACTTCAGCAGGCCATTCAGGTTCTTCAAATGCTACTTCTGATGCTTCCATTTCGATTACAGCATCAGGATCATCATAGAAATAAAAATCTTCATCCGTTTCTTCGGATGGTGTATCAAATTCCGGTTCTACCTGAGAATCCTCAGCTGGTTCAGGTTCTGCTTCCGGAGTATATGTCTGCAATGTTTTTGCAAGTACGCTGGATTCTGTATATGTGTCACTTTTCTTAGTGACCTGAACAATAACATTACTACCCTTGTTTATATATAACTCACGGGCAGCTTCAGGAGACAACACTATGGCAATACCTTCTGAAGATCCAATGTTACCGAAAATCATGACTTCAATACTTATTTTCGTTGCCGGATTCGTTACAATAACTGTATCTCCGGGTAAAAAACTGGCAGACTTTGCAAACAGTCCCACAGGCAGTTCTCCAACGTCAGCTACTTTCGCGCGTCCGTCAAGAGAAGGTCTCGAAACTTCAGCAAAGGCTGAAAAGAGAAGTCCAATAATAATGATTACAGCTGTAAACCGCTTCATCACTTTTTCCCCCTTAGAGCATAAAATCCCTACTTCTTTGCTTTAATATCGGGAAAAAAAATGCTATACTTTAGATATGCCCGGCAGAAAAAAGGCACCAGCCGCTAAAATTGACCACTACTCTGCTTTTTACAGCGATATCCGGCCAGCATCATCAGATGCCGAGCTTATGTATGCGTGCCTTATCAGAAGTCCCTTTGAAAGTGGAATCCTTCAGTCTGTCCTTATGGATGAACTTCCTAAAGAGTACTCAATAATCACTGCAAAAGACATTCCTGGTGAAAACAAGATTACGACACTTGATTCATCTTTTGTTCTGCTTGCCTGCAACAGGATTTCCTACAGGGGCCAGCCAGTTGGTATTCTCGTAGGACCAGACAGGAATATGACGGAAAAACTTGTCAGAAAGATTACCGTAACAGCCCTCCCGTCCCAGCAGATTGAAAAACCACAGCAGCTGGATAAGAGAACCCTTAATTATGGCAATTTCGATGAAACATATGAAAAATGTCCTCATCATATTGAAAACACGTATCATGTTACACATACTGAAAAATATTTTTCCGAACCAAATGGCGCCTATGCAGACTGTGCCCGTAAGAATGATGTACGGATTTCCACACCGACAAAATGGATTGGCCACCTCAGGAAAAATATTGCACAGGTCCTCAACTGTACTGATGATGCCATAACCATTCAGAAAACAATTGCTTCCAACAGCAACACAGGCGCAATCTGGAACAACACAGTTCTCGCCTGTCAGGCTGCAGTTGCATCAAAAGTTATCGGAAAGCCAGTTTTGCTCATGCTTTCCCGCGAAGAGCAGGAGCTGTACATAGACTCTGGAGACGCGATAACCGTCTCTCACAAGACAGGATTCGAAGATGACGGCGAAATTACCGCTGCTTCGGTAACGGTCATGTTCAACTCTGGCTGTTATGCGCCGTTCCTTAAAGAAATCGTTGACCGTCTGGCAATAACGGCCATGGGAGCCTATAAACCACTCAACCTTCATATTGATGCTTTTGCCATTTCAAGCAATACACCGCCGGCTGCGTCTCTTTCTGACGGCATCGAAAACCTTGTCTGCTTTGCTCTTGAAAGCCAGCTTGATGCAATTGCCCACGAGACAAAGCTGAATCCTGCCGAAATAAAGCTCAGGAACTATTTTCCCCGTGCAACACATCCACGGTATAACTACCCGCTTTCATTTAACACTTCCCTTCTGCTGCCCGTCATTGATGAGGTTCAGAAGATAAGCGACTATCAGAGGCGCCGTGTTTCTTATGCTTTCAACCTTCTTGAAAAGCGTACCAGTTCGTGGTCGCTTCCTGTACGCGGAATCGGGCTTTCCACGGGATATCAGGGCAGCGTTTTTTTTGCGTCTGCGCTCGACCAGCTGCAGCAGACTATGACCGTCACTATGGATAAGGACAGTCAGGTTACCATTTTCCACCACATGCCATCCTCTTCCATCTCCAATATATGGACAGAACAGGCTGCAGCCCTGCTCGACTGTCCAGCAGAAACCATTCATATCGATGATTCCTATTTTGGAACTGAAAACCTGTCTCTGCCAGATACAATGACAGGAGACATAAGCATACTTATGCCTCTTTTGAAAAAATGCTGCACAAGCATACAGCGAGCACGTTTCAGGCAGCCTCTTCCCATTACGGCAAAAAAGAAACTTACGCGACCACACAGCCTTTCATGGGATAATGAGTCATTTTCCGGCACTCCCTTTTACAGTGTGGCATGGGGAGCTGCTGTTGTTGAACTTGAACTGAATCCGCTTTTATACACAGTCCACGTCAAAAACGTCTGGTATGCCATCCATTCTGGAAAACTCCTTAACAGGCAGGCCGCAGAAACGTCCATCAAGAAAAACACAGAACGCATTCTTACCTATCTGATTAAAGATACACAGTTGAGCGCAGACAACATTACCATTGTCTTTGATGAAGGCGATGAGGATCCACGGGAAATCGGCAATCTTGTCCAGAATCTGCTTCCAGGCGCATTTGCAGCAGCTATAACACAATCAGTCGGAAAGCATGTAACCCGTCTTCCTCTTGATACAGACAGTATTTACAGGATGGTGCAGTCAGAATGAAAATTCCTTTTACCCTTAATGGCGATGATATTGTAATCGACTCTGAACCGGATGAAAAACTCATCAACATTCTGCGTGATTCAGGCAATTTCTCTGTAAAATGTGGCTGCAACAGCGGCAGTTGCGGCTCGTGTACAGTTCTTCTCAATGATAAGCCTGTTCCTTCATGTCTCATTTCAGCAGCTGCAATACGCGATTGTAAGGTTGTTACGCTTGATGCGTTTAAAAAGACTCCATTCTGGAAAGACATTGATGCAGGTTTCAGACAGTCAGATGTTCATCTATGCGGTTATTGTGATGCTGGAAAAGTCTTTGCAGCATACGATATCATCAAGGTTAACCGACGGCCGACAAAAGAAGATGTCATCGCCATCATGAAACAGTTCCCCTGCAAATGCTGCGAGACAGAAACACTTGCCAACAGCATTATCTTTGCTGCAGCGGCTCATAAAAAACGAACGGCAGGAAAGCAGAATGGCAAGTAATAAAAACACTGTTTACATTGCAAAAACCATGTCCGATGTTATGTTCCACATCAAAACTGTGCCTAATCTGGCTATTTTGGGAGGATGTACTTCCGTAAATGAATGGCCTGCTTCAAGTCTGGTCATCCGTAATATCAATGATTTCAAGCAGATTGGCCTTCACGAGCATTACGCAGAGTTTGGCTCAGCCGTCACACTTTCACAGATTCATGCACTCGGACAGAAACGCATTCCATCAGTTTTGTATGAAGCAATTGATACTATTGCAAATCCTTTTGTAAGAAACATCGCTACAATAGGCGGAAACATATGTGCGGGCGGTATAAAGCATACTCTTTTCTCACCGCTTCTTGCACTTGATGCTCAGCTTGAAATAATCAGTCTCACCGATGCACAGTATATTCCTTTCAGCAAGTTTGTCATTGTACCTGAAAAATGCATACTCTCAAGAGTCAGAGTTCCGCTGACAGACTGGGAAGTTGCCGTTTTTAAGCGTCTCGGACCAGAACATCAGTTAACAGATGAAAGTGCCACATTCACCTTTCTGGCAACAACACAGAAAGGTGTCCTCTCTGATCTCAGAATAACGTTCTGCAGCTCCATCGTTTTGAGAAGCCGCGAACTTGAAAACACAATTATCGGAAGCCGTCTTCCACTTTCCGAAAAAGCTATTGATCTTGTTGCAGAAAAAGCAAATGAACTTTACGACGGAGCAATGGCAGAACAGGCAGATGCGAAGCCTAATCCGATGCAGAAAGACCAGTTCCTTAATCTGCTGCGAACATCTCTGAATCAGCTTACATAACCTTTTCTGTTACTAATCATAGTTTTCCCTCAAAATCATATAATTAAAATTGACGTATTTCTTATCTGATATAGACTTGTAATATCTGCTATTTTTGAGGTGCAGACTCAAGCAAAATTCTTGCAGGAAACTTCTTTGATGATTATGGTTTTACTGAAATTAAGGGAAATCTTTCTGAAACAAACTGCTATATCGATCTGACAGACGAATCTACATACATTGCTGCACAACTTATGCCTGCCATTACAGGATGGGCTTTTGTCACTGTTGGTATCCGCAGTGAGCTTTATTGGGAACTTACCAAACTGATGATATCAATTGGTGTCATGTTTGCTGCAAGTATTGCGGTTGCCATCATTTTCGGAATCTTTTTATCACACCGGATTGCAAAACCGCTTATTGCAGTTCGTGACTCCATAACAGATATTGCAGAAGGAAATGCGGATCTTTCACAACGTATTGCAGTCACTTCAAAGGATGAATCCGGTGAAGTTGCAGAAGGATTCAACAAATTCGTAGAAAAACTGCAGATGATTATCAGTGACATTAAGGATTCCAACTCTGTTCTGGTTTCCGCTGGTATTGATCTTGATTCAAGTACACAGGAAACATCAAGCTCAATTACCCAGATCATCGCAAACATCGACAGCATTCATGATCAGATATCCTCTCAGCACAACAGTGTAACAGAGACTGCAAGCGCTTTAAATCAGATTGCTGCAAACATTCAGTCTCTTGAGCGCATGATTCAGAATCAGTCCAAGATGCTTCAGGAAGCAAATACTGCAATCACCAACATTGTATCCCAGACTAACCTTCTTGCTATGAACGCTGCAATTGAAGCAGCACATGCAGGAGAATCTGGAAAGGGCTTCTCTGTTGTTGCAGATGAAATCCGTAAGCTTTCTGAAACCTCAACAGCACAGTCAAAGACAATTGGAGACCAGCTGCTTAACATCATGAACTCCATCACAGATGTTGTTAACACATCTGAGGAATCCAGGAAAGCCTTCATTGCACTTTCATCTATTGGGATTACACCCAGGGTATATCTATGCCATGCATGGAACTACCATGGGTGTGATCCCCACAGAATTAGAATCAGTTATATGTTCGTGGACTTTTTATTTCTACTTTTTATTTTATAAGCATTGCGTCGCCGTAAGAGAAGAATCTATATCGCTGTAAAACGGCGGTCTGGTAGGCGGTCATTATGTTTTTCTGGCCGGCGAAGGCGCTTACGAGCATCATCAGTGTTGATTCTGGCGTGTGGAAGTTTGTGAACATGCGGTCTACGCATTTGAACTTGTAGCCCGGATAAATGAAGATGCTTGTACTGTGTCCGCCAGAAGGCAGATAGCCACCCTCTTCCACAGATCCACCAATCCACGCTGATTCGAGAGTGCGCACGCTTGTTGTTCCAACAGCAAGGACAGTGCGTCCTTCTTTTTTTGCGGCGTTTACTTTTGCGGCCGTCTCTTCACTTACCGTGAAATATTCTTCATGCATCTTGTGGTCTTCAATGTTTTCAGCACGAACCGGAAGGAACGTACCAAGACCTACATGAAGCGTAACGTACGCAATGTCTATGTTCTTTGCTGCAAGACGGCCGAGCATGTCTTCTGTGAAATGAAGGCCGGCTGTAGGACAGGCTGCACTACCAACTTCTTTCGCATACACATTCTGATAGCGCTCGCTGTCTTCTTCTGTATCTTCACGTTTTATATATGGCGGCAACGGAATATGGCCGTTACGCTCGAACCAGGCTTCATCTATTGAACGGTTGAAATGTACCGTACGGAACTCAGTTCCTGCGTCCGCGGGGTTTTCAAGGATAGTTCCCTTTGTGCCGTCCGGGAAGGCGAACACTTTTCCAGGCTTCTGCTTCTTTGCGTTCTTGACCATTGCCTTCCAGACGCTGTTTGGTTCTGCGTCAGCCAAAAAAGAAGGAAGACACTGCAACATGAGGAACTCAGCTTCACGGCCAGTGTCTGTCGTGCGTCCATAACAGCGGGAACGGCGGACGCGGCTGTTGTTGAAAATCATCAGTGTACCCGGTTCAATAAGGTCGGGAAGATCTGCCATCATCTTGTGGGTGAATGATGCTTCTCCATCGGTAGTTGCTGTCTTGTCAGCGGATGATGCATCAGCGGCATTCCACGGGCGGTACAGGCCGCGATCAAGCACAAAAAGCTTATCCTCACCGCGTACTCCGGACGGATGCTGCGCAATCAGTTCATCAGGCAAATCAAAATAAAAATCAGATGTTTTCATATTGTGAGATTATAACGTTTTTACGGGATTAACGCCACACCAGCCGTTGAAAGCCGGAAGAGCTTTTGTCAGCTGCATGGCCATAAAATTCTGTTGCGCTTAGAACAAGCCCGGTTGCGCGTTGCCATCAGCTGCACCTGAGTCCCCTGCTTCTCCACTACGTCCAGATGAATGTGGAATATTGAGATGCGCGTACGCTTTTTCAGTGACGACACGGCCGCGCGGAGTACGCTGAATGAGACCAGACTGTATAAGGTACGGCTCATAATAGTCCTCAAGCGTATCCATGCTTTCACCAATGCTGATTGCGAGCGTTTCGGCACCAACGGGACCGCCGCCATAGTTGTATATGATGGAAAGCAGAATCTCGCGGTCGTAACGCTCAAGACCAAGCGAATCAATCTCAAGCTTTTCAAGGCCTGCAACGACAATTTCCTTTGTAATTGATGGAGAATGTGCAACCTGGGCAAAGTCCCTCATGCGGCGGAGAATGCGGTTTGCAACGCGGGGAGTACCGCGGGCACAGCTTGCCATGAGAAGCGCTGCGTCATCATCAACGGCAACGTCAAGAATGAGCGCTGAACGCTTTATGATTGCTGCAAGTTCTTCATGCGTATAAAAGCTGAAACGCTGCACAATGCCGAAACGGCTGATGAGCGGACTTGAAACCATACCTGCTTTAGTTGTAGCGCCCACGAGCGTGAAGTGCGGAATTGGGATGCGGACCGTTCTTGCAGACGCGCCCTGCCCTATTATCCAGTCAAGCTCGTAGTCTTCCATTGCAATGTAGAGCATTTCTTCAATGGCTGGCTTAAGGCGGTGTATTTCGTCTATGAAGAAAACAGAACGCTCTGTTATTGTGGAAAGAATACCGGCCAGATCCTTCGGTTTGTCGAGAGCCGGGGCGCTCGTCACTTTGAAATCAACCCCAAGCTCGTGCGCGGTAATCTGCGCAAGAGTAGTCTTTCCAAGACCCGGCGGACCGATGAGAAACGTGTGATCCATACTTTCGCCGCGCTCACGTGCAGCTTCTATGAAAACGGAAAGATTGTCCTTTACTTTTGACTGACCCAGAAAATCGCCGAGCATCTTGGGGCGAAGGCTGTTATCAGAGTCTCCTTCAAAGGACATATCCGGCCGGACAAAACCCTCGCCGAAACCGCCATCATTATATGAATCTGTATGTTCTTTCATCTAGCCAGCTCTACCAGTGCTGTGCGGAAAATCTTATCTTCTTTCAACGCCTGACTCATCTTATGATCAGGGTCTTTAATTTCAGAGGCAACGCGTTCAACAATCTGCTCGCATTTAGTCCTGTCGTAGCCCATATCCACAAGGCCGTTGATGACATCTGCCCAAGGAGACTGCGCTTTAGTGCGGACAACCTGAATGACGGCACCATCTTCATCAAGAAGAGTAAGCTTACCTTTAAGCGTCAGCATCATCTTCTGCGCTGTCTTGTGTCCGACACCCGGTATCTTTTCAAGAAGACCTGCGTCACCCGCCGCAAGAAGAGCGGAAAGCTTTTTGCACGTAACGCTGGAAAGCACCTTCAATGCAGCTTTTGGTCCCAATCCTTCAACACGGAGCAAATCAAGGAACATGGCACGTTCCTGCATGCTTGCAAATCCGAACAGCTTCATTGCATCTTCACGATGAACGAGATATGTAAAAATACGCGCTTCATCTCCTACAGGAGGGAGCTCATCAATTGCGGTGTCTGGAACTGCAATATCCCATTCGATGCCACCAACCTGCAGATACACTGTCTGCGGCAGTTTTGCCGTTATTTTTCCTGTAAGACTGTTAAACATTTTGTACATCCTTTTTTTACAGTTTACAGCAAGATGATATTTTTTACCACTAAAAGATTTACTCTCCGTCCCGGTACTTCTTCATATCCTTGATGAATGACGCAATAATCAGAATGATGACGATACCAATCGGGAATGCGGCAATCATGGAAACTGTCTGCAGGTTGTTCATGCTGCTTTCACTGAAAATGAACACAACCGGCAGCAGAATCAGAAGAATTGCCCAGAAAAGCTTCATGCCTTTACCCGCTTCCTCATCATCCTTTATTTCCTTGTAACTGTATGCTGATGCAACCAGTGTGATTGAGTCAAAACTTGTAGCGTAAAATGCAACCATGGAAACAATGAGCAGGACAAGCACAATCTGAGGAACAGGCAGGCAGTGGATAACTTCAATGATTGTGGCATAAAGGTCGTATCCTGATGCTTCATAGAAGCCCATGACGTCAAAAATGCCCTTTGTCTGAAGGCCAAGGCTGTAGTTTCCAAGAATGATGAATGAGATGAACGTAGCGCCCATACCGAAGCCGAAACAGCCGAGGATTACCTGACGGACAGTGCGGCCGCGTGAAATGCTTCCCATAAAGAACGGAGCTGCAACACACCAGACCATCCAGTAAGCCCAGTAGAATATAGTCCAGTTCTGTGCAAATCCGGTTTCACGAAGCGGATCGGTGTACGTGGCAAGTCCCAGGAAGTTCTGGAACAGGTTGCCAAGCGCGCTGAATCCCGTTTCAAGGATATAAATCGGATTCTTTCCCAGGATGAAGACATAGGCAAGGAGCGCGAAGAACACGTACATGCAGATTTCAGCAAGGAACTTGACGCCTTTCATACCGCGAAGGACAGATACGGTGTACACAGCGCAGATGACGACAAGAATGAGGATGGTGACGATTTTTGAAGACGGAATGCCGAACAGGTCAGTCAGTGCAGATGACAGAAGCGGAGTTGCAAGGCTGAACGTTGTTGCTGTTCCTGCAATAAGTGCGATGACAGCAAGAACGTCTACAATCTTTCCAGGAAGCTTATCCGTATACTTTCCAAGAATCGGGCGGCAGGCTTCTGAATACTTCTGCTTCTTTACACCACGAACATGCAGCATGAAACCGAATGCAGCAGCGAGGATTGCATAAAAGCCCCACGGAATCGGGCCCCAGTGGAAAAGCGGATATGTTGAGGCCCAGTCCTGAATGGAACCGAGCGAAGAAACGCGGCTTTCACCGGCATACAGAATCCACTCGCAGAACGAATAGAACAGGATGTCTGCAGCAAGTCCCGCAGTAAACATCATGGAACCCCAGGTAAAGAAACTGTACTGAGGCTTTTCATCCGGCTTTCCAAGGACGATGTCTCCAAGCTTTGAAAAAGCGATGATAAGGCCGGTGATAAGGACACCCAGACCAACCAGAAGATAATACAGGCCAAGTTTTCCTTCAAGAAAACCGCGTATTGCGCCCAAAGTATTTGCAGAAGCCTCAGGGCTGACAAAAAAGAACACGCACATCACCAGAATAATCGCCATTGGGATTATGGTAGTAGCCGGGTCAATTCTTCTTTTTTCAGAACTCATTTTATTTCTCCTTCTTCAAGATAATTCATAACAATCCGGTAATATTCCTTTGCATAACGGTACTGACGCAGTGCGTACTCACCGAAATCAACACCAAGGTTGCGCTTATATTCACACCAGTTGCTCCACAAAAGGCCACAGCAGGCTATGTAGCAGTAAATCTTCACGCGTGTTTCCTCAAGACATCCTTCGGTATAATATGCGTCTATAAGCTTATCCACGTGCTTACGGTCGTACATCGCATATATGCAGAACATGGCAAGGTCTACATCCTGATCCTGCATACCAGCGTACTCCCAGTCGATTATGTGAATCTGCTTTTTCAGGTTCTCATTTGAGA
Source organism: Candidatus Treponema caballi (assembly GCA_018066285.1). Taxonomy (GTDB): domain Bacteria; phylum Spirochaetota; class Spirochaetia; order Treponematales; family Treponemataceae; genus Treponema_I; species Treponema_I caballi. Next base: position 20,632 of record JAGHRS010000028.1, on the reverse strand, counting down.
AAAGAAAATTATCAGGAACAGCATCAACATGAGTCAATGCATACGCTTTTGCATGTTCATCAATGTATGGCTTAAGAGAAAAGACATTCTCTTTTGTCTGGCTGTAATCACGGTACACAGAAGGCTTTCCATCCCACAACGATTCGTAGAAGTTTATCTTCCCGAATATTTCGAAAGTATGATCCACCTTCAGCCTGAGATTATGGAATTCACGCAGCCGTTTCATACAGTCATGAACATCAAGAACGTTCATAGGATTAGAGGCATGCGAATTCTCGATATACTCCGTTATCTTATAGCCATTATCAGGGTTTATGTAGATGATGTTGTCACAGATACCCTTACCCTTCAGAACACGGTAAACAGCAGCTTCTTCCCTTCTGTTTACCAGCTGGTCCGTTCCCTCTCCCGGGATGCGCATGATGTAGCGCTTATCCCTGCATGAAAACAGAAACGAACGGTTTGTCATGCCTTTTTTCAGTATTTCTATGTCAGTAATTTCAGAAGGAGATGCATCAAGGGTTTCTGCTGCAATCGTAATTGCTTCCGTCTTAAGATGATTTGACCCGGAATCAAGTTCCCTAAGCTGTTCATAGGTATTTATTACGGCGAAATCATCATTACTGATCTTCCGCGCATACACAGTAACCGATTTCTGTTCAAAAAGAATTTCATCCCAGCTCCTGGTGTCATATGATGGATACGAATCATATTTTTCCAGTCTTTCACGGACAAGAGGAGCTTCATCAGGACCAATGTAACTTATGCCGATTTTATGAAATCCAGGAACTATATCAGGAAGCTTCATGACTTCCTGTTTTCTGTTCACCCAGAAGTATCCATGAGTTCCCAGTTTGTCATCAATCATGTACCAGGAATACATTTCATTTTTTGAATACGGATTGAAATCTGTCCACACATTACATGGGATGACATACGCATTTTCAAGATAATCCCGTGCCAGATATAATGAATGAAGGTTGTTTTTCAGTGCATATTCACTGTTTACAATTATTTCAACACCATATTCATCAATCAGATACTCAAACCGTTCCATCATGAACCCGGCGACAACGTAGATTTCTGTAATCCCGGCTTCATGCAGCTGTTTAATGATGCGCTCTATTATCGTTTCTCCGCGAACTTCCAGTAACGCCTTTGGAACTGACATATTGATGGGAACCATGCGCATACCAAAGCCCGCAGCAAGAATGATGGCACGTTTTGGGGAAGTCCTCCTGACAGTCTCTCTTCCCTTTTCTGTCAGAGTCTTATCTGCATTTATCAAATCGCAGTCTTCAAGAAGTTTAAGAGTCTGATTCACCATGCCTACAGCACAGCCTGTCTTCTCAGCAACAGTCCGTTGATTTACAAAAGAGTTCTCATCAAGATATTTCAGGATATCGCATTCGCGCTTGTTCATGAACTTCTTTATTTTCTTATTCATGAATATATCATATCGCAATTTTCATGAAAAAACAAGATAACTGGATATTATGCAAAAAAAACGCCCGCTTCCTGCATGACACAAAAAGCGGGCATTCTACATTTTTAAAACATGTGTTTACAATGACTCTCTTCGAAATCAGACTATCTCAAGATCATTTCTATCACGGAGCATGTATTTTCTGATTGGTGTAAGGCTTGCAAGCCAGTACAGAAGTCCGCCTGCAATAGCAGTGAAACCGGAACCTGTTGTAATGAGGAACAGATTGCTCTTTACAGTACCTGTAAGCGGGCTGTAAACAAATATTACACCAAGAGCAAATGAAATTACAAGAACAGCTAGACCGACAATATTGAAGCCATTTGTGAAATTGTAGGCATCGTGACCCTTCATGTAGTATGCAGATTTAAGGGAAAGTTTTCTCTTCTTTACGATGAGGTAATCAACAACGGCCATACCGATGATTGGTCCCTGCAGATATGCAGCCATCGAGATGAAGTTTGCAAAATGGTCCATGACCCATCCCCATACAGTGAGGATGCTTACATATACCATTGAAAGCAGGACGAGCAGTTTATAGCTTACCTTTGGAAGACCGCTCTTGATGATCATACAGTTGACGTATGAACCAGAACCCTGTGTACCGATGTTTGCAAATGCAACCATGAGGAGGCTCAAGAGTGCGAATCCTGGTCCGCAAAGTGTTGCAAGCATTGTTGTCGGGTCACTTTCGTAATAACCGCACTTAACGAACATAGCAAGAGCCATGACACCACCGGCAGCAACGAAGAATGGAGCTACGATACCGTAAGACAGTGAAGTTCCCCAGTAACCGCCCTTTTCTGTCTTGCTCAGACGAGGAAGAACGAGAGCCTGGGTTGACCATGAGAATGCAAAGGCAACGTTACCTTCTGCAGTTGTCATGAATGCAAGCAGTTTGTTGTTCTCGAAATCTGTAAGGTCCGGCTTAATTGCAATGATGTCCTTGAGTGGAACTGCAGTGAAACAGAGCACGACAACGATGACACCGACAGCGAGCAGTGCGGTTACCAGGAAGCGGCTTGTCCATTTGATGACCTCAGGTCCACCAAGAGCAATGAGCGTACCAAGGATAACACAACCAACACCAAATATTGGTTTCCAGATGACAGGATTCAGTGCTATGCCAAAACAGCTGAACAGGTTGATCATTGAAGAACCGAACAGCTGGCTGTCAACTGCATACCATCCGAAGTTTGCCATACTGATTACAGTGGCGAGAATGGCGACACCCTTTATGCCAAGAACGGAACGGAGCCATATCCACAGGTCAATACCATATCTTGATGCGAAAAATACAGGAAGACATTCGACAAAAACCCAGACGATGTTAAAACAGAAGATGTTTATGAGCATCTGGCTGAATGAAAGATACTGAGCACAGTATGCACCCTGTGTATAACACCATGTTGCGATGGCGAATCCACTTGTTGAAAGGAACAGATCCCAGAAAGAATACTGTCTGTCACTTGTCAGCATAGGGACAGCACCAGTGACCGTCTCCTGCTTGATATAATCTGCTTCTTTTGCGCTCATGCTATCACTCCTGTCATACAGAGGATAATTAATCCCAGGCTCACTGCTACAGATGCAATGATTGCCACAATGTCACCTTTTCCGATTTTTCCCGGAAAAACGTAATCTTTTGATTCCATGATGTTCAGACGTTTTTCTGTTTCGTCATAAATCATCTGTTCAATAGATTCTTCATCAGCCATTTTACGATCTCTCCTTTATGAGTATTGTTCTATGGTTTTCTTTGAATACAGTTTTGCGTTGCTGTACCACATGTACAGCCAGTTTCCCATGAAATTGCCACGTGTCTCCTGATACAGTGCCCATACATACCAGTAATATGAAGCTTCCGCAACATATCCGAAATAGTGGCCCAATTCCTTTCCTTCAGGCTTTCTGCCAAGGTATTCCGTAATGATATCAAGAGCTTCATCAAAGCCGTAATCAGAACAGCAGATGAATGTTCCGAGGTCACTGGCAGGATCATCATTACCGGAGTATTCCCAGTCAATAAGATACATTTTGTCTGCATCATCAAGCAGGAAGTTCGGTGAATAGCAGTCACAATGACACAGGCACTTCTTTGCGTACGCATCTGTCGTAACAAGTTCATGCACCTTTTTCATGGTATCAAGAAGCGGAATGAAATCTTCCGTGTCTTTCTTTCCAGTTCCTTCAAGACGGTCCAGGAATTCCTCTGTCTTCACCCAGACATCAAAGTCAAACGGAGAAACCTTTCCCGAATCATGCAGCGCGCGCATCATCTTAAGGGCTTCGGTCACTTCCTTCGGCTTGTGATAATCAAGCTCACGTGCGTTTTCAACAAACCGTGAAATCTTCCAGCCTTCTTTCCCATCCATATGGACGAATGTCTTATCAAGGCCGAGTTCTGAAGCTACCTTCATTGAGAAATCCTCGCCTTCACGGTTGATGTATTTTTCAGTTCCAACGCCAGGATGTCTGTAAACATAGTTCACGCCATTCAGGCTGAACTGGAATGATGTATTTGTCAGGCCTGCCTTAATTGCCTTGATGTTGACGATATCCTTTATTTCGCAGTTGAGGACTTTGCAGATATTCTTGAGGATGTGTGAATCAGCATTATTGATGTACTCAGAATCGAAAGCGCGGAGTTCATCAAGAGAGTCAAACTCAAGAACCTTGTCTGCATCATATTTCCTGATGAACAGAGAAAGCTGCTTGATATAGCGCATGTAAAGGTTTTCCCACAGATGATCCTTTGTCTCCTGATTTTCATACTCCTTTTTCAGAATCGGGCAGAATGCATCGCTGAAGGATTTGTCAAAATATACGTGTCCCAGCATGTACCAGGAGTTTTCACCACCAATAGTGACATTCTTTATGCGGCCGTTAGTGTCACAGGAAAGGCAGTATTCATCCGTCTTTCCCGCTGCATACACTGCTGAATAATAAGACTGATATACATACGGTTCAAAAACATTATCAACAAAGTAATTGTCACTTGAACAGATGTACGTATTTGAAAGCTTATCAAGTACACGGATAAGCGTTGATGTATTGTTGTAACGGTAATAGTCCTCGTTTACCACGATTTTGACATTGAACTTATCCTGCAGGTAGAAGAACTTTTCCTTCATATAGCCTACGACAAGCGTAATATCCGTTATGCCTGCTTCCTGAAGCTGGCGGATTTCGCGTTCAATAAGGATTTCACCCTTTACTTTGAGAAGACCTTTCGGCTTTTCATAAGACAGCGGAGCAAAACGGCTTGACATGCCGGCAGCCATAATAACTGCGTTTCTTACCTTGTACGGTTCAAGAGCAGTAAGACCAGCCTGCGTCAGCGCATATCTTCCTTCAGAATCAACTGAAAGAAGTTTTGTTTCTTCAGCTTCCTGAACAATCTTGTTTACTTTTCCAAGTGAACACTCAAAAACTTCAGACAGTCTGCGCTGGGTAATGTCAGCAGATTTGTTCTGATAAAAATAAAAGAGAAGATCAAAAACATTTTTTGACAGCATATGATGTACCTTCTTAATGAAAGACAGTATACAGTCTTGTTCACTTTTTGACAACCGTCTTCATTTTTATGAACACCCAACTCCTTATAAATACTGCAGTTGACTTGCCTATAGAAGAAAAGTACACTGTCATCATGTTGTATAATCTTCTGATTACACCTATAGAAACAATAGTTGACTGGGTGTTCTGCTTTATTTCAACCAAGTTTTCAAAACTGGGAATTATTGGCGCTGTATGCGGTGTCAGTCTCATCATAAACTTCCTCGCGCTCCCTCTGTATAATATTGCAGATGCGCTTCAGGAAAAGGAAAGAAAAGCTGCAAAAGCTTTGGAACCGCGTGTAAAACGCATCAAGAAAGCCTTCAAGGGAAACGAACAGTTCATGATGCTTTCCACCTACTACAGACAGAATGACTATCATCCGCTGTATGTGCTCAGAAGTTCCCTTTCAATCCTTATTGAAATTCCGTTTTTTATTGCTGCGTATCATTATCTGAGCAACTGCGAAGCACTTCGCGGCTCTTCTTTCTGGATTTTCAAGGACCTTGGCTCTCCAGACGGACTTCTTCACATTGGTTCATTCCCCATCCATGTGCTCCCGATCATCATGACGCTGATAAACTTCGTATCAGGAGCAATCTATACAAAAGAAGCTCCGTTACGCGAAAAAGTGCAGTTGTATATCGTAGCAATCCTGTTCCTGGTGCTTCTGTATACTTCTCCGAGCGGACTTGTCATCTACTGGATACTCAACAACCTCTTCAGCCTTGCAAAGAACATAGTCATGAAGATGAAGCATCCTGGTAAAATTCTTCATGTACTTGTCAGTGTCCTTTTGACAGGAGCAAGCCTGTATCTTCTCAGAAATAAAATTACAACCAAGAAACTTATCCTTCTTGTTTTCTCCATATGTATTGCTGCATATCCTGCATATGGAAAGTATATTTCAAAGATACGTCTGCTTCAGTTGCAGCATGACAAAAAGACAGACTTCCTCACGGTTCTTCTGAGCGGACTCGGCATTGCCCTTCTCTGCGGTTTCCTGCTTCCCTCAAGTGCCATTGCGACAAGTCCGGAAGAGTTCTCATTCCTCGGAAACACCGATTCCCCACTGACGTATATCTACACGGCAACACTCATTTTCCTTGGATTCTTCGTCGTCTGGCCATTTGTCATATACAAACTGTTCAGTGAAAATGTCAAAAAATGGGAAAGTTTCATTCTTCCCCTGCTGTTCATTCTTGCCCTGATCAACACGTACATTCTGAAGTCAAATTACGGAAATCTGAATGTACTGTTTGAACTGGATGATCCGAATGTTCTTAAAACAGGCAAGAAAATGCTCCTGATATCATGTTTCATCGGTCTTGCCATAGCTTTTCTTTTTTTATACCTCAGACAGACGAAAATCCAGAAATATGTACCAGGCTTACTTATGGCAATCTGTATTGCCGAAACAGGTCTTGGCATAATGAAGGCAAATACCATAAAAACATCATTCGAAGCATATAAGAATGTAGAAAGCAAGCCTCAGACAAATCTTACTATTGATAAGGAATTCACACTTTCAAAAACAGGACAGAATGTCGTAATTCTTTTCCTGGACAGAGCAATCAATACATTTGCGCCTGAAATTTTCAAGCAGTTTCCAGAAATTGAACAGCAGTTCGATGGATTCACTTACTATCCGAATACACTCAGTTACTCAAACTTCACTGTTATGGGAACACCCCCGATGTATGGCGGTTATGAATATACGGAAGAAGAAATCAATTCAAGATCAGATGAAATGCTGCGTGATAAGCATGACGAAGCACTTCTTGTCATGCCAAAACTCTTTTCTGATGCGGGTTTTGAAACCACCATTCTTGACCCACCCTGGCCAAATTACACAACACGCGGTGATTTGAGTTTCTTTGAACCATATCCGGAAATAACAGCAAAAGAAATTGAAGATAAGTATTTTACCAACTACCGTGTTGAAAAAGGTTTTGCAGAAGAGAATATGGATGTACATTGTCAGACAGGATGCATTGATTTTTCAGTCCTTCAATGCCTGCCGCCATTCCTACGCCAGACATTCTATAAATCAGCCAAAAGAACCGATGTTTTCTCAACTGCAACAACTTTCTTCTCAACATTTGCAAACCTGTATTATCTGAGAAATATGACAGATTTTACATCAGATAAGAACACATTCACATTCTTTGAGAACCAGACACCTCATGACGTCCATGTTCTGCTTAATGAAGAATATGACGCTCCTGCTAAAATCCAATCTGACAACATTACACAGCAACACTATGATGCAAACGTTGCAGCGCTGAAACAAGTCGGTCTCTGGTTTGATTACCTGAAAGAAAACGGTGTTTATGACAATACAAGAATCATAGTTGTATCTGATCATGGCAGAAACATTGACATTCCACGCGGAGACCTAAACTGCGCCTGGTTCGGTGCACTGCTTCTTGTAAAGGACTTTAATGCATCAGGCCCGGTTCAGACTGATGAAACCTTCATGACAAATGCAGATACGCTGTTCCTTGCAAAAGAAGGATTAGATGTATCAGATATAAATCCATTTACCGGAAAAACACTTGTTCAGAACAAAGCTAACGGCGTGAATATTTACGAGTGTCTTGACTGGAACTGCGTACAGAACTATAGGGATGACTACCAGTTCACACTCGATGATGAACGGGCATGGCATGTTTCGGACGATATATTCGACAAGGATAACTGGGTCCGCATGTCAGACTGGAAAAAGCAGAACAACTAAGGAGAAAAAGAATGTTACCACTGTATATAGATCCGGGCACAGGCTCAATGCTTCTGTCACTCTTCATTGGAATAGCCACCGCCGCCATTTTTGGACTCAGAGCTCTTTTCATCAAATTACAGTTCATTCTTTCCGGTGGAAAAACAGATAAGAATGCCGCTTTTAACAATATTCCGTATGTCATATTCAGCGACCACAAACGATACTGGAATGTTTTCAAGCCAATCTGTGATGAATTTGAAAAACGTGCAGTTGATCTTGTCTATTACACCTGCAGCCCTGATGATCCTGCCCTGACGGCAGAATACAAGCATCTGACTGCTGAGTATATTGGAGAAGGAAACAAAGCATTCGCAAAACTGAACATGCTTTCTGCAGACATTCTTATGGCAACCACTCCAAATCTTGATGTATATCAGTGGAAACGGAGCAAGAATGTAAAATGGTATGTACACATTCCGCATACGGTTGATGATCTTGCAGGATACAGAATGTTCGGTCTGGATTATTATGATGCCGTCCTAACATCCGGAACAAACCAGAATGACCTGATCAGGAAGATTGAATCATTACGACCCGCTATTACAGCAAAAGAACTGGTAACCGTCGGTTCTCTGCCTCTTGATAATCTTAAGGTAAAATATGATGCGAACGACCGCATCTGTAATGATAAACCCGTCATCCTTCTGGGCCCAAGTTGGGGAAAAAGTGCTATTCTTTCCAAATACGGAGAAAAGTTCCTGACAGCCTTGCAGAAGACAGGATACAAGATTATTGTCAGACCCCATCCGCAGACAATTGTTTCTGAAAAGGATATTCTTGAACCTCTTACCCAGAAATTCCCTGATTTTGAATGGAACTATGATAACGATAATTTTGCAGTCCTTAACAGAGCCGATCTGCTGATTACCGATTTCTCAGGCATCATTTTTGATTACTCATGCGTATTTGACAAGCCTCTCATTTATGCAGACACAGATTTTGACACGCTCCCATATGACGCAGACTGGCTTTCTGAGCCAATCTGGGCATTCCGCGTTCTGCCAGAACTTGGCATTCAGCTTAAAGAAGCTGATTTCAACCACATTGGGGATGTCATTGAAAACGCTCTCAAAAGCAAAAATCTTCAGGAAGGCAGACAGAAAGTCCGCAATGAATGCTGGGCTAATCAGGGAAACAGCGCCGCAGCTGTTGTTGATTACCTGATGGAAAAGGAAAAGACGCTTTGATATTTATCTTTTCCCACATACCAACTGACCGTCCGTCGCAGCCCTTCCTCAAAGTTGACCGTCTGCTTCCAGCCAAGTTCATCCTTCAATTTTGAGCAGTCGAGTGCATATCTTCTGTCATGGCCGGGACGGTCAGACACAAAACGGATTGTCTTTTCAACATCGAGAGGATTAAGGCCGCATTCAGCGGCAGTCAACTCTATTACCTTATGAAGCAGATCAATATTCCGCCATTCGTTTTCACCGCTGATGTTGTAGCGGCCGCCTGTTTTTCCCTTATTCACGATAAGCCACACGGCACGAATATGATCATCAACATAAATCCAGTCACGGATATTTCTCCCATCTCCATATACAGGAAGTTCTTTCCCATCCCGGATATTGCTGATTACAAGCGGCAGGAACTTTTCAGGAAACTGACAGGGACCATAATTATTTGAACAATGAGAAATAGTAACCGGTAAACCATACGTATAGTGATACGCCATTACAAGGTGGTCTGCTGCAGCCTTGCTTGCTGCATACGGACTTCGCGGCTCATATGGGCTTTCTTCAGTAAAACTTCCATCAATACCGAGGGAACCATAGACTTCATCCGTTGAAATCTGATGAAACAACACATCATCACGCAATACGCCATCCTTGCGCAACCAGTAAAAACGGGCCGTATCAAGCAATGTCTGTGTTCCCATGACATTTGTCCTTATAAACGCTTCCGGACCACATATAGACCGGTCTACGTGGCTCTCAGCGGCAAAATGAATGACAGTATCTATGTCATATTGACGGAAAATCCGTTCCATACGGTCACGGTTACAAATATCTGCTTTTTCAAAGAAATACCGTTGTGTCGCTCCTGAATCGACGACAGTTTTTCCGAATTGAGCTTCAACATCAGCCAGGTTTTCTTCCTTGCCTGCATATGTCAGACAGTCTGCATTTACTACAGTTCCAGAAAAACCTTCTTTTTCAAAGAGATAACGGATGAAGTTGCTTCCAATAAAGCCAGCTCCTCCGGTCACAAGAATGTTTGTTAGTCGTCGCATAAACTCTCCAGATAACAAATCAAACTATCTTTCCAGTCAGGCATGCTGATTTCAAGTGTCCGACAGATTTTTTCTTTAGAAAGTACGGAATAAGCAGGTCGCTTTGCTCTCGCGGCATATTCTTCAGACGTACACGCCTCAAGTACTGCACAAGAAAGAGGAAGAAGTCCTTTTTTTCCGGCTTCCTCGCTGATGGTACATGCAAAATCATACCAGGTTGTTTCACCACTGTTTGAACAGTTGTATGTTCCGAACGGAACATCATCTTTTTCAATAATCTGAAAAATGACAGACGCTATATCACGAGCCCAGGCCGGAGTTCCTTTCTGATTGCACACAACTTTCACTAAAGGACGTTCTTTCAATACACGAAGCATTGTATTGACGAAATTCTGTCCCCCTCTGCCATAAAGCCACGAAGTCCGGATTATATAATAGTCGTCAAGAACTTCGCGTACAGCCTGTTCGCCAGCTTCTTTTGATTTTCCATATACAGAAAGCGGATTAACCGGTGCATCTTCTGAAAGAGGAACTGCTGTATTTCCATCAAAAACATAATCTGTTGAGATATGGATGAGTCTTGCACCAAATTCACGAGCAATAAGCGCACAGTTCCGGGCGCCGGTTTCATTTACAGAAAACGCACGTTCACGATCATCTTCAGCTTTATCTACATCAGTATATGCAGCACAGTTGACAATCCACTCTAAAGACTTATCAGCGGTATACGCTTTCAAAGTTTCATATTCAGTAATATCTACACTGCTGTCCGTGCCACAAAACGGTATTCCGTCCCTTTTTAATAGCCACGCTATCTCGCTTCCCAGATTTCCATTACAGCCGATGAGCCAGATCATGTGTTACTTTCCCATCCATATGCCATCAATAGGAAAATAGTCTTTTTCTGTACCGAAAAGAGGGAGCTTCATATCCTTCTTACTCAGGATCGGATCTGTTTCTGAAGGTAAAGGCCAATGTACCGCGATTGTCGGATCATTCCAGAGTATGCCCCCCTCACCTTCCGGATCATAAAAATCAGTACACTTGTAGGCAAACAAAGCAGTTTCGCTTAAAACAAGAAATCCGTGCGCAAAACCTTCAGGTATATAGAGCATGTTCTTTTTTTCAGCATCAAGTATTACGCCATGCCAGCGGCCAAATGATGAACTTCCTTTTCTGAGATCAACAGCAACATCGAACACACGTCCTGAAAGCGTATACACAAGTTTCCCCTGCGGATGCATTGTCTGATAATGAAGACCGCGTAGTACACCACGTGAAGAAAAGCTCACATTATCCTGTACAAACTTCATGGAAAGACCTGCTTTCAGAAAAACACGTTCGTTATAGATTTCCGAAAAAAAACCCCGTGAATCAGCATGTATCTCAGGATACACTTCGTACAGTCCTTCTATATCACATTTCTTAAACGCAAATGACATGGTTAATCCTCATTGAGATGCTCTGACAACTTCAGTCTGATATTCTATCCAATGCAATCATATTCAGATAGCGTCCATACTCTGTATTGTATTCTTTCGAAATCTCAAGAATCATATCCTTTGATATCCAGCCATTCCGGTATGCAATTTCCTCAATACAGGCCACAAAAAGCCCCTGTCTCTTCTGGATTGTTGCAATAAAGTTTGAGGCCTCAAGCAGTCCATCATAGGTGCCCATATCAAGCCATGTCATACCACGGCCAAGTAATGTGACAGAAAGCCTGCCCTGCGCAAGAAATGCTTCGTTTACAGAAGTAATTTCAAGTTCCCCACGGGCACTTGGTTTTATATCTGCAGCAATGGATACAACATCATTTGTATAAAAATAAAGGCCTGGCACCGCGTAGTCAGATGATGGAACGGAAGGTTTTTCTTCAATGCCAGCTACATTACCTGCTTCATCAAATGATATTACTCCGTACGCAGATGCATCGGTAACCCTATAGCCAAAAATGACGCTCTTACGATTATCTTCAACTGTTTTACGGGCTTTTTTTAAAAACGATGTGAAACTCTGCCCATAAAAAACGTTGTCACCTAAAACAAGCGCGACATCATCAGTTCCGATAAAGTCTTTTCCTACAATGAAAGCATCAGCAAGGCCGCGGGGTGTTTCCTGAACAGCAAACTCGAAATGCATCCCCAGCGCACTGCCGTCTCCGAGTAAAGACCTGAAAACAGGCAAATCACGAGGAGTACTGATTATAAGAACCTCACGAATGTCTGCAAGCATCAACACGCTAAGCGGATAATACACCATCGGCTTGTCATAGACAGGAAGCAGTTGCTTGCAGATTGCCTTAGTTACAGGAAATAAACGGCTGCAGGTTCCCCCTGCGAGAATGATTCCTTTCGTTTATTTTCCCGCCTTCCATGCATCAGATATCAGTTTGCTTGCTTCAGGATCTTTCTTTATGTTCTCAACAGCATTCCTGCAGAATGCAGCACATATGAATGCAAAAAGAGCTGCAATAAAGACTATGACAAGTTTTTTTACACGACCTTTAGATGCAGGAATAACAAACGGATTGGCATCAAGTGTAAGGAAGCTCGAAAAACCAGAAAGGAAAGTATTGACTTCAACATATAGGTCCTGTGATTCCTGAACGGCAGACATGTCTGAACTTGAAGCATAGCCACGTGATCTTTCTATTGATGTCTCTGCATTTTTCCTCATTGTTTCAAGCACAGGCATGTAATATTCCTGAATGGTTGCATCAATATCAGAAACGATTGTCTGTATCATTTCTGTTGCTTCATCAAGTTTAGCAAGCTCAATATTCATTTTGACATCAAAACTTGTTCCAATTTCAAATTTCTTAACTTCGAAATCTTTCCTTGAGACAATCTGCTGAACTGAACTGTTGAAATCAAATTCTGACATACTGTCATCATAAAAAACAGTATATTTCTTGAACTCTTTTACCAGAAATGAGAGTCTACCCATCTGGTCAGAAGCAAGATACAACGGAGTGATTTTTTTATCCGGCAGTTTTTCAGAAATACGAAGAGGAAAAGCTACTGTGTTGATTGTATAGGTTATTTCTGCCTTTTCATTTGACAGGTCAGGAAAAACTTTGGGTACGACAAAAAGCCAGAGTCCAGCAAGAACAGTAACAACAAGCGTTCCAATAACGATTAATTTTCTGTATCGGACCATAACCGCGCACAGATCAAGGAGAGAAATTTCGTCATCCTCATGATTTCTGTCAGTTTTTGTTTCAAGTGTGTCACTCATATCTCAAATCCTTTTATAATCAAGTGTTAATGGTATCAGTATATACTAAAAATCGCGTTTAGTATATATTTTTAACTATGCCGTTAATCGAACTTAAAAATGTCAGTAAGATATATCAGCTTGACAGCGTACAGGTAAAAGCTGTCGACCAGGCTTCCTTTTCTATTGAGCAGGGTGAGTTTGCAGCCATCTCAGGACCTTCCGGTTCAGGGAAGTCTACACTTCTCAACATAATCGGCCTTATAGATGTACCGACTGACGGTACTGTCATTCTTAACGGTCTTGATATCTACAAGGGTATAGACCTTCCTAAAATGAAACACATTCCGCTGGGTCTTGATTCACGTCTGACCGATTTACGCCGAAATCTCATCGGCTTTGTGTTTCAGACATTCAATCTCGTTCCGGTCCTTAATGTATATGAAAATGTTGAAATGCCCCTTACCCTCGGTGACTCTCCCGCTGCAGACAATATGAACAGGAAAGAGCGGTCCGAATGGCTTGATTTCCTTATTGAAACAGTCGGATTAACTGAATGGAAAAAGCATAAGCCATCTGAACTTTCTGGTGGCCAGAGACAGCGGGTTGCCATTGCACGAGCCCTCGTTACAAAGTGTCCGGTAATTCTCGCAGATGAGCCTACAGCAAACCTTGACAGTAAGAATGGTGACCAGATTCTTGAATTAATGCAGAAACTCAACAGAGAGTTGAAGACAACGTTTGTATTCTCGACGCACGACCAGAAGATTGTGAACATGGCAAGCCGCGTCATTCACATTTCTGACGGACGCGTACTGGATTAACCGATCAGTAATCAATACTCAAAGAAACGACAAGGCCAAGTTTTACTTCCGGATTTGTAAATCCCCTGTCATAAGTAACATTAAGAACATTCGTCCAGTTTGCATGAGGGAAAATGTCTCCAATAAGGAAAGCTATATTGGCAAATCCTGTTCCATCAGTGAAATTGTGTCCCCACTGAGTACCAAGCTTCAGATTTCTGTGCTTTCCCATCTGCTTTATGCCTGTCTCAAGTGCGATTTTATGAATTTCCGGATTATCCTGAAATTTTTCATAAACAAACTGATATTCAACATTTATACCATAATCAGGGCCGTCTGTTTCCCATAAACGGTAAAAACCGGCGGTTCCCACTGCCTCAGCAAACGCTACATCAGAGAAACGTCCAATTGCCTGACCATAAAAGTCAAAACCGCCAATAGTACGCTTCAATTCAAGAGCCGCCGCTTCACTTCCTTCTGTATAAGTTCCATACAGGGTGGTATTCGTATTCTGAAATACATTTTCATAAGAAGCAGCATATTTCATGCTGTGAAAATCAAGATGATCCGTATAGATTGTTCCACTTCCCGCAATCGTCCAGCTGCCAAGGAACGGGAACTGCAGTTCACCAACGAGGGGGCCAAAATCAGAAAGAAGATTTGTCTTGACTGTTCCGTATGTATCTGTACTGAACATACGGATATTACCCCAGGAAAGAGTTTTTTTACCTGCTGAAACATACAGGCTTTTCCAAAGATAATCAAAATAAAAGGATATAAGGTTCAGATCGAGATTGCTTTCAGTTGTATTGATTGATGCATGAATAATAAAGTCTGATGCAGGTTTTGCCGTCATGTAGAGCGTGTTGTCAAAAGTCAGGACTCCGCCACCGCCAAGATCCCCTTTTTCCCACGTTCCCATACCACCGGCATTGCCAGAAAAACTGCCTGAAAAGGATATGATTTGAGGAACAGAGTTTGAAGCAGAAGACGCAGATACAGTTTCTTCAACGACAGGAACAGGAGCTTCCTCAACTACTATGTCTTCTACTGCCTCTTCAAAAAGGAGGTCAAATTCATCTATTTCTTCCTCTGCAAAAACGAAGCTGATTAGGGCAAGAATCAAAAAACAGGCAAGAGTTCTCTTCATCATCTGCTTCCCATCATCTGAAGGTAACTCTTGGTGTAGACTGCATCACTTACTGCCGTAAATGATACATTCTTTATGGTAATCTGAGTCTTTTCATATTGTACGGATCCGCTGATTTTTTTACCGCGAAGATTATCCTGAATAAGCATGCTTACAGGAACCGCATAGGTTGCACTACCCGATTTCACCATCTGATAAGAAGGAACTGCCGTCGTCCGGAGCTTCTGACCGCTCAATGAATAGTCTTCCTTCTTTCTTACAAGGCCGTCGTTCTTGGTAACCCAGAGTTTCAGCATCGGATAATCAACATCAGCACCGCTTTTTGCCTTAAGCGTATAAAGAACACAATCAAGTTTACTGAGCATTACGTCTTCTGTACTTTCAATGGTATAGCCCGAATAGTATTTCTGAGGAGCAAAGTCCGAGTTTGTCGCATTTGAATTCTGAAACTTATCTTTGGCATTGGTAAACGTGAAACGGTCATCAGCAGGATCATAGAACCAGATGCTGTCGTCATACAGAAGATAGCCCTTACCTTTTTCGCTTGCGGGGCCTGTTACAAGAATAGTCCACTTACCTTCAGTGTCGCGACGGTACAGGATTGCTTCTGTCAGCGTCTTACCTTCTCCTGGTCTGTCCTGGACGATGGTGTAATTTCCGCTGAAATCAAGGCCATAAAATGCTGTATTGTCTTCAGCCTTTTTAAGAAGAGCCTCATACTCTGTCTGACTTAATGCAAACAGGCTGCAGACTGAAAATATAATTAAGAAGAAACTAACAATACGTTTCATTATTTCTAAGCTCCAAAATCTTATTCATTCACTGATAAAGCTTCACAAGGTGTTACTGTAACAGATTTACGCACAGAAAACAACACAGCAACAAGCGTCGTTACAATAACAGCTGCAGAAAGAATGAGCACATACCATCCGTTGACAATCGGCTTAAGAGAACCGTTGTTCAGGAAGATGTCAAAAGCGGGAATGAAAGAGAAGTTGAAAATGCGGATGATACCGCTTAACAGAAGACTGAACAGGAACCCCGCAATGCATCCTGATGTAACCAGCAGCGACGATTCAGTAAGCAGCATTGAAAGAACGCCCTGCCGTTTCATGCCGATTGCCTTGTAAATGCCGATTTCATTTATGCGCTTCATGGCGATGACGCGGAACGAGCTTGAAACGCCAGCCACAATGATAATCACAAGGATGAGGATTACAAGAGACGAGATAAGCTTCATGGCATCTATAAGAATCTGAACATCCTGCAGGTTTGCAGAAAGCTTTATGAGCGCATAGTTGGGGAACTCAAGTTCTGCGCGGTGGTCATAGAACAGCTGCTTGTCATCTACCTGTGGGTACATGGTGAAGTATTTTTCAAGCTCAGCCTGATAATAGTCAGCCCCCATGTCTTCATCAGACGGAACGGTAATGCAGATGCGGTTGCACCAGTTGGATGGATAACCGTACGCCGCTTTCAGACAATCTATATCCATGTAGGCGGTGTACATACCGAAAAGAGATGAATCCTGGAAAATGCCTTTGACGACGAGAGAGACTGTGTTTACAGCCCAATTATTCGTGTAAAGCATAAACGTTATTTCATCTCCGGCATGCACTTCAAGCATATCCGCAATAGGTGCCGAAAGAAGAATGCCATCTGAGCCAGCCATATCAGCAGCACTTCCCTCCCGGTAGTTCAGTGTTGCAAAAAGGTCTTTTTCAGCTGTAAAGTCAATTCCCTGAATGACACGCATGCGTACACCGACACCTTCGTAATAGAAAGCAGAATTGGCGGCATCAAAATGAAAACGTTTTGAGAAAATGGATTCTCCGGGAAAGGTATTTTTTAATACTTCCAGATTATCTTCAGGTTCAAGCTGGTCATAATTCCAGTCACCACCCTGAAACAGATAGTCCCCGCCATAATAAATGCGCGCCTTGTTCTGTAATGACTCAAGCATGCCATCTACCAGGAACAGGCAGAACAGGGAAATGCCTATACCGAACATACAGACAAGCATGAGTGACGTATACTGCTTTCTTCTGTAAACAAGGGAGCGGAGTCCCATCTTAAGCGTATCTTTCATTTTGACCCCGACATAGCCTTCACAGGAGTAACCCGTAACGCAGTAAGAACAGGATATATCCAGCCGACAAGGCCCAGAAGTACAGATATGCCTGCCATGGTAAGAAGGTTATGCGGCGTTACCGTTACAGAAAGAGCTTCTGAACCGAAAAGCTGGATAAGAAATGAGTTCGTAAATGTGATATGAAGTTTTGTAATATACGAAGCGAACCAGATACCAAGCACAGTACCCAAAATTCCGCCTGAAATGGTCAGCATGAAGGTTTCTATCATGCACTGAAGGCTGATATACCGTTTACCGGCTCCCACCGCACGCATGGTACCGAACTCGCGGGTACGGTCAAGCACACTTATGACAAGCGTGTTATTGATGATGATGAAACCAGCGGCAAGTACGATAATGATACCAATGTTAAAGATAAGCCGCATCCAGTACAGGTACATGGCAGTGCTTCCTGCCGCATGACGCCAGGTGACGGCCTCCACTGGCCATCCGTTTTTCCTGAATGTTCTGTTAAGCTTACGGATTGCTTTTTTAGAAGAAAACCCTTCGTTAAGGCGGACCATAAGGAAGTTCCAGGAACCTGTAACTGGCTCTGCCGAAAGCGTTCCGTCAGACAGTGACCCAGTTGCATCATCAACAGACGTTTCATCGGCGTCATCTGCTATATCAACCCAGACGGCTTCAGTATCAAAGGCGTCATCGAACAGGCTGTCAAAGTCAAAATCAAGTTCGTCAGTAAAAAGATTTTCGTCTTCTTCTGCAATATCAACAGGCGTGCCGGCTGCATTACTCATACCGATAAGCGAATGTGCGGTATCGGTGTCTACAAGCACAAAACGAGAAAAAATGTCGTTTGGAGTTTCGTATTCAATTATGCCAGTTACAGGCGCCGCCCTGATTCTGGCAGAAGGACCTTCTTTTACTGTAAACTGCAGCGTATCCCCTACAGAAACAGAAAACTGCTCTGCAAGGTCAGCACAGATAAGCATACCCTTCTCTCCGGGAAGAGCAGCATCCCCTTCAACAAAGCGGAGTGATGGCATAAGGTCTGCATATTCTGAAAGGTTCACACCAAAAATGTACAAAGGTCCGCTCGTGTAATCACTCTGCATGTAAGCAGTACAGGTTACCTGCCCCGTAAAGCCCTTCACCAGATTATTCTCAGACAGATACGAAACAATGTCTGCATAAGGGACAACACATTCAAGCCGGGAAAGCTCGCCGGTAACAGGGGTATCATCGCCAAAAAGACTTACCTGACTATTTCCGGTCGGACGGATAAACACATCACCAGTAAAACCTGATGTAAAACAGCTCTCAACGCCCTGCTCTGTACTGTCAAACACGGCATTTGCCACACAGAAAAGCATGACCGCAAATGTGATGAAAAGAATTATCACGTACGAGGATTTACGGGTGAAGATATTGCGGAATGCCAACTTTAAGAGCATATCCTTATTCTACCGAAAGGTTAGCACTTTGTATAGTTGGCTGAAATCCAGATTGCGTTGTCCCTCTCAAATCTTAATAATACAGTTCTTCTTCTGTAAAACTCATGAGAGCTTTACATAAAGGAATGTCTTCCTTACGAGTTATCTTGATATTATTGGTAAACCCCTTTGTAAAATACACGGTTTTTCCATAATGTATATATACAATATCTGCATAAACAAAATCATGCTTTCCTTCCTGCTCAGCCTTTTCATAAAGAGAACAAATTTCCTTGAAATTATAGGCCTGCGGAGTTTGTATACGCATAACACAATTTCTATCAAGTTGTTGTGCTCCGCTTTTTCCATCATCAGTAAAGATCATTGTTTCATAACATGGAATTGCAAGAGAAGCATTTCCTTTTTCATGTGCAACGGAAAGCATGTTATCTATTGCCGCTTGAGGAAGAATTGGGCGTGCTGCATCATGAATTATGACAAAATCATTATCAGAAAGAATACCTTTTAGTGAAAACAAACCATTCCTTGTTGAATCATGTCCAGTATCTCCACCTTCAACAATATTATTCACCTTTGAAATTTTATACTCTTCAATAATTTGTTTTAGATGTGGAATCCAATCCTTAACACAAACAATAACAATTCCAGTTATCAGTTTGTTCTTCTGAAAGTTTTCTAATGTATGGACGATAACAGGTTTATCATTCAACGACAAAAACTGTTTTGGCATAGGACCACCAATACGAGATCCTACACCGCCTGCTAAAATGATAGCTATATTTTCCATTGTTGTATAAATCAGTTTTCCCTATCAATTTCTAAAAGTGCTTTCATAAAAATCTTCATGTATTTTTCAGCCCATATTGTCACACGAAGGAAACCAGCACTATCACCTTTTCCACACAGAATCAGAATATTCCGTTTTTTAAGTTCTTCCGTAATTTCTTCTGGAGTCTTAACACGGGGGGTAACACAAACGAAACATCCTTCTGTTGGAAGAAAACTATAACCATTCGAAGCAAGCGCATTCAAAAGATATTTTTTACCGTTTTTGTATTTCTTTTGAAGTTCGTTATAAACTCTGTCAAAGTTATCAACTATTGCATCTCCAAAAGCCAACGCAACAGTATTCACTGTGTAATGCGGTTTTATATTAGAAACATACTGAATATTCTGTTTTGTGGAAATAACAGCACCCATACGTAAACCTGGCATTGAAAGGAATTTCGAAAAAGTTCTCAAAATTACAACATTGTCGTATTTCTTTATTAAATCTAGAGAGCCTTTTTCATAAAAATAATGATAGGCTTCATCAATAATAACAATGGCATTTACAGACTTTGCCTTTTCAACAACTTGAATAATCTCATCCTGTTCATAAACATTTCCTATTGGCATTCCTGGATTAACAAGAGAAATAATACCAGTAGTATTATCTATTTTTTCAATAATTTTGTTTATATCAAAAGAATAGTCACTTTCATAATGTACGAATTCAGTATTCATATGGCTCATTTCTGCATATACTTTATACATTCCAAACGAGGGAGTAACACAAAGAAGAGTCTTTCCAGGTTCTCCGAATACCTTAATAACGTACCCCATACCAACTACGGAACCATCTGTCAGTGTTACATTATCATATTCCAGCCCAAGTAATCTGGCATATTTTGTTGTAAAACGAATTTCTTCAGGATAAATTGAAAGATATGAAGGCGTAACCCGTTTCATTGCTTTTTTAAAAAGCCACTTTGGAACACCATCCGGATTCTCATTCTGATCAAGACGAATATACCCACCTCTGTCTTCAGGCTGTGGTACACGTATTAAATCTTTAATAACAGGATCTACATAATGC
>JAGHRS010000068.1 GCA_018066285.1 Candidatus Treponema caballi | reverse complement strand
GTTATATACTTAAAAAATCTAATACATCTTCAAAAATCGCAGCTGAGACTTTTCGTTGTCATAACCTTGCGAACGGTAAAAATCATGAGCACCATGACGGGTACCACCAGAGTTCAGCCGCATTCCAATACAGCCTTTTTCTTTAGACCATTCTTCTGCCGCTTTTAAAAGTGCACTTGCAAATCCCTGCCGGCGATACTCTTCCTTCACCGCAAGCCCCAAAATATTTCCAACCGGCCCAAAATAAATATTCGAATAAACTTCAACGTGAATAAATCCTGCAGCAACGCCATCAACAGCAGCAACAAAAACTTCTTCACGCTGGTGAGGGAGTTTTTTCAACTGAGCAAGAACAAAATCATCCTTAGCTTCTTCATAGCCTAAACCTTTGCGAATGAGTTCCAGTAAACCCTGTAAATCGTTTTCTGATGCTGTTCTAATCTGCGTTTTTTTCTAGCCCCACAAAAATAAGTGCACAACCAACGCCATTCGGATCTCCTTCCCAACGGCCAGTTTCCCAAAATCCAAGTTTTTTATACATTGCCTGCGATTTTTGATTTGAACTTACAGTATCAAGTCGAAGCACCTTACAACCAAGAGAGCGCGCAAGTTTTTCATAATGTGCCATAAAAGCCTGCCCATAACCGCGTCGCTGCAATTCCGGATGAACACCAAAAGTATGAAGCACAAGAATCTCGTTGTCTGGCGCAGAAGTTTTCCAATCAAAATTCTTGTAATATTCCGGCTGCTCAAAATTGATTTTTCCGCTGGCAACAATTACAGTTTTTCCATCAATTTCATCTTCCAGAACATATAAATCACCAGAAGCCAAAGCAGTCTGAACAGTTTCCATTGTAGGATAAAAGCCGCGCTCCCAACAAGTCTGCCTTCCGTTTATAACTTCCCAATCACTGACCGCATCGTAAATTTCCAGGCACCTAACCGCATCTTTTTGTGTTGCTTTTCTGAAGGTCATATCGTCATCCTTCTAAATTACCTTCACCAATTCTTTACAGAGCATAATCAGGTTAAAGCGGATGCCGTAGCGGTGTCCCCAGCCACGGTCATCCCATTCGTCACCGGCAACATCGTCGCCACCGTAAATGATGGCACCGTAATCAAAGCCGCGGAACTGGGCAACGGCAAGACAGCCGGCCTGCTCCATCTCGACAATTTTCGCCCCCTCACTCTTTCGGAGTTCTATTCTATCCGCTGTTTCACGGAGCATAGCGTCAGTCGTCCAGCAGAGGCCGGTCAGGTAGGTAAAGCCTTTCTCATCAAGATAACCGGTAATGCGCTTTACGACAGCAGGATTTGCGTTCACGACGCGGGCCGGCGGCAGATAGTGGTATGAAAAGCCTTCGTCGCGGATGGCGCCTTCGACAACGAGAAACTCACCCACTTTGATGCTGCGGTCAAGAACGCCGCCACCGCCGCAGAACATGACCTTCTTAATGCCGAATGCCTGAAACGCGTCGAGGTTTCCCGCGCACGCAGGACAGCCGATCTGCCCCAGAAGAATGAGGATATCCGGCGCATCGACAAAGCGGTAAATGTCGAACGGATTCTCGCCGCCGATATGTGTGAACACCTCAATCCGCTTTTCTTCGAGCAGCTTATTGAGCGCTTCAGAGAAAAACGTGATGATGAGCTTATCCGCCGGCCACTTCTCGCCGCAGGTAAGGTTTTCCGGGTTTATCTTCGCCACCGGATTCGTGTCAAACTCAAGAATTGGAAAGTCACTTTTCTGTATCATGATTACAAATCCTTCTCCTGTTCCAGTCTCCAATAAGCAGAGCAGTCTGGTTTCCGCGCCATAAGCTTACGTGCAATCAGTTCGCGCCGCAGCATGGTCGGATTCATGAACGTGTGGTTATCACTGATTTTCAGAGTTACTTCGCGTTCAGTGTAATTCTTTCCCGCTTCAAAAAGCGTTGCAAGGTATTCACAGACGAGCTGCTTTCCTTCCACCGTGTTTGGCCAGGAAGTCACCTTTCCGTCTTTATCAAGATATTTCTCTAATCCTTCTTTCTGCATAACTGATTATTGCACAAAACACAAAAAAAGGCAGTAAAGTTGCCGTATAAGGACTTACTTCCAATATGTCCGTACCGGATATTTCGCAACGTCCTCATCCTTCGTGATGATAATTGCGGCGTTATTGATTGCCTGACAGACCAGAAGCCTGTCAAACGGATCATTATGAATGTCATCCAGCGTTCCAAGAATATCCAGCTCTTTTGGCAGGATCGGCAGGATGAGAATATCCTTTTCATAGCAGAGCCGTTCAATATCAGAAGGCGTATATTCAAAATCAAGTTTTCCGATGCTCTTCTTTATGGCAATTTCCCACAGAGAAATGACACTGACACATATA
Organism: Candidatus Treponema caballi; assembly: GCA_018066285.1. Classification (GTDB taxonomy): domain Bacteria; phylum Spirochaetota; class Spirochaetia; order Treponematales; family Treponemataceae; genus Treponema_I; species Treponema_I caballi. Next base: position 629 of record JAGHRS010000068.1, on the reverse strand, counting down.
TCCTTTTCAGAAGAAATAAGTTCTTTTGTCGATGGAGGAAGTTCCTTTGAGTCTCGTAAATACCAGATAAGCGCATGAGTATCAAGAATGTGCATTACATGTACTCCCTGAAACAATCAGGCGTTTCATCAAAATCAGGTGCCATGTAAAAGTTGCCGGTCAAACCGCCAGGTTCACGATAATGCCTGCTTCTATCTTTCACTTCCGGCCGCATATCAAGCAATGAATCAACCAGATTTCCGACAATAGATTTATGTTCTTCAGACAGAAAACTGAACTTACGGAGCATCATCATATCAAGAGGAGATTCTGTTCCTGTCTTGCCCGCTGAATACCGGGGCATCGGATTTGCAACCCCAGAGTATTCATCAGCAATAATATATTCATTACTGTCGGATTTGGAGGTCACAGGTATCTGATTATTGATAATCACATCGCACGAAACATGATACAGCTGGCTCAGTGACTTGACTACTTTGACAGTCGGTTCGTTTTCCCCAGCTTCATACTTCATGTACATCTGGCGCGAGATACCAAGATACTCAGCAACAGAAGCCTGGGAAAGACGGTTTTCTTCCCTTAAGGCTCTAAGAATTTCCTTCATACGTATAGTATAGAGAGATTCAGCC
>JAGHRS010000053.1 GCA_018066285.1 Candidatus Treponema caballi | reverse complement strand
CCACTACCGTCTTTTTTGCGACAAGGACTGGAACCCCATAATGCCGCGCGGCGAAGTGTACAGCACCCAGTTCACCGAGAGAGGGTGGAAGTCCTTCTCTGAGATTCACGGAATCTAAAAGGAATTGAAAATGGCAACATTACATTTACCCCTGAAGCGTAAATGGTTCGACATGATCCGTTCCGGATTCAAAACGGAAGAATACAGAGATTTGAACGAATTCTGGGCAAAAAGACTGACAGAAAACCCGGTAATCACAAAAGATTACATCAAGCCCGGAAAGCCAAAAAAATTCGACTCCGTCGTGTTTACATGTGGCTATCCTAAAAAGACAGACACCAGCCGCCGAATAGAATTCAGGAACCCCAAAATTGAAGTTCGCTGCGGTCAAGAAGAATGGGGCGCAAAGAAAGACTTTGTCTATTTTGTAATCACATGGGATCAAGAATGAAAACGAAGCTTTAAAAACAAAATGGACCCGCGAGGGCCCTTTTTTATATTGAAAACACTCCGCGCCAACGGGGTGTTTTTCTATATTATGGGGTACAGGGTGTTCTTGGATAGCGATATCCGGAACCGCAGAGAAAGTAATAGCCTGTTGCAAGTTTCAGTGGGTGAGCGCTCATAACAGTTAATGGACGATTAAAACGCGCTCCGTTTTAAGTCTTGAAAAGCCTTAACGATCCCTAATCTTACGTCCCGCTCTGCAAAATTTTCTCAGGTCCTATGGGCCCACTTCAACAGGTATAAAACGGTTCGACCGTCCTGGATAACGTGAAGGAAACGCCATTGCAGCAATGCAGTGGCGTTTTTGCGTTAGCCACACACCAACGGGCACTACACAGACGACCATCGAACCCAATAAAGCCACACAGCAGTTTTACTGCCACATTTTAGCCACACGTAGATAAATTCAGCAAAATTAAAAACGGCTCCAACCCTTATAAATACTGGGCTAGAGCCGTTTTTGTATTTTTTATAGTGCCAGAGGGACTCTAAGCGCTACGAATAAACCAAATTTAATTAAAGTCAATAAAACTTTGTTTTTCGCCAAAAATAAAGCAGGTGCTTTGAAAGTTTAGTGCAGTTTGGTGCATTTTGTTTTATTTTTTAGCCACATCTTAGCCACACACCAAATCCACAAGTACGAGTAGCGCAGTATGTCAAGAGTCACACGAATGCAACGAGTTATCGTTGGAAAACGCAAGCAGCCGAACGGGAAAACACTTCTTTTCTACCTCTATTATATCGACGGCAAGCGCCACCGCGACACCGCAAAGCTGTTCCTGGTCCCGGAGAAAACCCAGGCAGACAAGATAAAAAATATCGAGACAATGAGGATTGCGGAGGCCGTCGCCAAGCGAAAAAGCCTGGAGCTGGACGCCATCGATAACGGGGTCAAAATCCACCGTGAGGACCCGCACATTATGCTCATTGACTACGTCATGAAGACGGTCCAGGAAAGCACAAACAAGGAATGGATAGACGGCCGCAAGAACTTCTGCTCAATGGTCAGGGGCTACAAGGAAGACACCCGCGTTGTGGATGTGGACCGAACCTGGTTCGCCGGTTTCGTCAAGTATCTGTTCGAACGTGGCCACAAGACGAACACCGTGTGCGGCCGCGTCAACATTTTGAAGGCCGTTCTGCACCGCGCAGAGCTGGACGGAATCATCAGCCACCGTCCGGATTTTAGCGGCCTTGCGCCCACACCGGAGCCGTCCCAGCGCTGCTTCCTGACGATGGAAGAACTCAGGGCCATGGCTGCTGTAGAAGAAATCGAGCCCCGCCTTAAAAACCCGTTCCTGTTCGCCTGCTTCACCGGGCTTCGCCTGAACGACGTTCGCACACTGACGTGGGACAAGATCGAGAACGGTGTAATAATGCTTAAACAGCATAAAACAAAAGAAGTCGTTCAAATCCCAATAGGCGCAAACGCAAAAAAGTTCCTGCCTAAAAAGACAGGCCCCCGCGTTTTTATGGACTTTCCGAGCTGCGAAACATGGTATGGGAAAAAGATCAAGCAGTGGGCAAAGCTGGCTGGCATAACTGAAAAGAACGTTTCTTTCCACGTAAGCCGCCACACATTCGCCACCATCTGCCTGGCATCAGGCGGCGGAGACATTTTCACTGTATCAAAAATGCTTGGCCACAAAAAGATCACAACAACGCAAATCTATTGCAAATCCCTCGACGAAGGCAGAAGGAAAGCCATAAACGCTATACCGGAATTGTAAACACAAGCCCAGGTTACCGTCTGGATTATAGACGGCACCGGTACAACGCAAAAACAAGAAAGCACCCCCGCTGGAGGGGTGCTTAAATTATTTAATTAGCGACTGACTCAGCAAAGAGCAACTAAGCGCCAGCCGGGAAGAAGCTGTATTTTGAAGCGATCTTGGACAGTGATTCTAGCATTGGTTAGCCTATACGTTACGAATTTCGTTCATAAAGTTTTGGACTTGCCACCTACTATCAGTAACTTCAATCCCATTGTCAACATAACTACCTAACGAACAGTTATTAACAGCTGCAAGTGCGTCTTCGTTATTGCCCAATGTATTCAAGCTAATGTAATGTTCAAAAAACGAGTTGAACACATTCAACGAAAAACGAGAAACTAAATCAATCACGTTATATGACGTGTGCCCGTGATAGGAAACATCGGGTCTATTTAAACGGCTGTGATTGTTGAAAATACAATTATAAATAGTCACAACGTGATTACAGCCAGTACCACCGCCAATACACTTGGATAAAGTTGCATACGTATCGTAATCTGGCGTGGAATCCATTACCATATTCTTGTAAATTCTACGGGATTCTTCTAAAGAGCCAGTACATTCATCGTGAACGCAATATACAAGACCATAAGAAACAAGCTTCCCATCATGCAGCTCATAAGAACCGCCCTTGCGTTGAGAACCCAAAATGCTGCTGTTACCGATAACAACTTCATCCGTGGATGTTTTATATCCGGTCAATGTAGAGCCGTTGAAGAAATATCTGCAATTCCCACCGATGGGTAATTCGTTGTGGTTATTCCCATCGTAGTTTTCGTGGATATAGTCAAATACTTCCCTAAATTCGTAACTTCCATTTTCCCAATGAACATCGCAGTTACCCTTGTTATAAGCGTAGAACATTTTATCTGCAATAACAAGTTCGCTATCCGTTTTAAGGATGTAAACATTTTCCCTTACCGACTTTGTAGATTCTTCAAGAGCCGAAACCCTCGCGCTTACACTTTTTACGCCCTCGGTAACAAGAACAACACTTGATTCACGGATAGATTGCTCATTTGTAGTTTGTGTTGAAAAGCGGAAATATTTTGCATCTTCGGGAATTTCAACATCTGCAATAGTGAACATCCTATCATTAATATTGTGGATATAATAGCCCACTACGTTGTTTTCAGCATCAAAAAATTCAACTGAACGAACTGATTTATGCCCAAACAAACTAACCGATAGTTTTTTTGTGTCTATTTCAATTTTATCAGAAAATTTCCAATTTTCATCAACTTGAATTATTCCATTTGCTCGGATAAAACCTTGGTTTATGGCTGCATCCTTACATTGTTTTTTAGTTCCGTATCCTTCAAGACCCGAAACTCTTGACGGAATATCAACGAACTCCCCTCTAAAATGTAATACCACACTTGATTCGCTAACGGACGTTGGGATAGATACTTGCGTGGCGAAACGGAATGTGTCTGCACCATCTGGAATTTCTACATCTTTAATTGTAAACATTCCTTCGCCATCGTGAATATAATAGCCTACTACATTATCCGCGGAATCAAAAAACTCAAGCGAACGGACGGCCGATCTAAATCCATACAAAGTGACTGAAAGTTTGCTTCTTCCCAACTTGATTTTATTTGAATACCTCCAATTTTCATCAACTTTAATTGTTCCATTTGCTCGGATAAAACCTTGGTTTATGGCTTCATCCTTGCATTGTTTTTCAGTTCCATACAAATCTTCATTTATATACAATACCTCACTAACCTTCGCCACATTTTCGCCGCCCATCTTCTTGACTTCGGAATCGGAAACAATGGGCATATTATTGCCAGCGGAAAGATCCTTTTCTGTGGCATCAGGCAGGCCGTCAACGTAGTCCTTAAAGTACTTATCTTCAAAAATAGGCATAATTACACCCCTTACCACAAGTGGTTTTCATAGGTCAGCGGGCGACCCTGTTCATCGGTCAAGCGCTTTCCGTTGGAGTCAAGCAAGTAGCCACCGCGAATTCCGTCATCGTATGCAAAGATTGCGACGGTGTGGGCAGGCTTGATCCTGTTAATTAAGTTTTCCATGGCCAAGTTTCGCCACTCGACCAGCGGGTCCGTGCATGGACTTTCACAAGTAAAATACTTCACAGAAAGCTCATTGGCATGAACATTTATTTTCCAGTAGAAATTCTTGTCGGCACCTTCCGGGAATTCGTATGTGTAGGTTACACGTTCCCAGCTGGTTTTTCCGGTGGATTCGTCCTTGGTGTACTCCGTTGTAGTTACAGAGAACTTGGACGGGTCCTGCCAATATTCGTAAATGTCGGCAGAGATTCCCATCAGGTTCAGAATCTTCTGGAAGTAAGGCTTTGTGCTGCCGCCTTTTTCGCAAGCCATACGGTAGACTTCGGCACGGCGGGCGTAGTCGTTCACGCTTTCGATTCCGTCGATGGGCAATCCAAGTTCACGTTCCCATTCGTCCAGATTCTCTGTCCTTGTCGGGTCCATAGCGTCGAACAGACTTTGAATATACTTGTAGCCGTAATTAACGGCGTAGGCCATGGCCCAAATAAGCTTCCCAAAAACGGAACTTTTAAGAGGGCGTTCTTCGCTTATTTCGCCTTCTTCACGGCCGTCAAAGTCAAGCGGGAAAGCATTCCCGCGGGGCATAAGCCCGACGATGTACGCGCAAAAATCACGCATACGGTAGCGAAGCGGCCTGTCGCCTTGCGGCAAATTGTTCAGCTCAGTTACAACAAGCGTTCCCAAGTCAAATGTCTTTCCGGAAGAATCCTTGACGGTCACTTCGTATGAGCCCGTTTTGTCGGGGCAAACGGCCGTGATGCAGTCATCGACGACGTCATAATTAGAACCAGCCTCGCCATTGAAAAGAACGCTACAGCTATCGTCGAAAAAGCCACCAAACACCGAGAGCAGCTGCCCCGGTGCAAGAACGTTTTCGGATTTGGACTTAACAAAAATCATTAAGCATTCCACTTGTAGCTAATAGCAGCAACACCAAATACGGCGCCGGAAATTGTCTGGCCGTTGTTCGATTTCGGCAAAGTGTAGCTGGTATCATAGTTCACACCGTTGACCATGAATTGATTCAGAACAGCATTCATGTTGCCGGTAACTGAACGGATCATATTTCGAACTTCGTTAATTTCCACGGTGTCCCCCGGCCCGTACTTTTTCAGCAACTTTTGAAGGGCAACGTCAACATCGGACTTTTCAGCGTCAGAAATTCCAGGAGAAGAAATGTTTACGTAAAGGCCAACAAAGGTTGCAGCGGCGACAATGGGTCGAGAAGTAATTGGGCGACGGGCAACGGTGGAAAGATAATTCTGGGCCGTCTTTACATCGGATGCAGGGATTCCAGCGTTAACAGTTCTGTTGTCCGCAATAAAGCAAGAAACGTTGTTTGTGAGGGGCCAGTTCGGAACAGTCCACACATCAGAAACGAATTCAAAGCGCATCAGCCAGGACTTGTAATCAGGTTCAGCGCCGCCTTGCGGCTGGTTGCGTTCACGATCTAAAAGACGATTGCGGTAGTCTTCAAGGGTTTCTCCCCACTGTTGAATTTCTGAACCAACCTGAACATCGTATGATGCGCCACCGGTCACCTGGGTAACTGTGCGAATGCCTGTAATATTATCGTTAGTAATATCGCGGAACTGAAGCGTTGCGCCGATTCCGACGTTTCCGGAAAATCCAGAAACCACAGCCACGATGTTCGCGCTCTTGTTTCCGGCCGCGGTGAAAGTCACATCTTCCAGAAGTTCAAATTCAACGCCGCTGGAAGGATTGACAAGAATCGTTCCGGCCTTAACAGTAGTCGCACCCGACGCAATAAAGAACGCGGAGCCATGAGCAAAGCTGGCAGGCTTTCGCGGGAGATTCAATCTTGTAGCATGCTTGGTAGACAAGCTCAAGGCGTCGGCGGAAACGATGAAGTTATTGCGCCAAATCCAGCCACAGCAAAGCACGAGTAAGTACACCGCGCCGCCAAACGCCTTGGCAAGTACCTTTAGCACGCTCACACGGAGCGGTCCAGCAGAGCCATAGAAAGCAATAGAAAATCCATTCTCAACAGAGCGGACAACTTCAGCAAGGGTAGGAACAGAAAAAGCCATTAGGCCGTAGCCCTCCAGTTCACTTGCCATTGATAAGGTTCTTCGGAACCATCAGGCTTTTTAATTGTAACGGTAAATTCAACGAGATACGGATCAGAGGAAACGCGTTTTGCAGTCGCTTCAACGCTCTTGGCCACGCCATCATCAAGCATCCATTTCAAGGCATCCTTGACGGCATCGCAGGCATTGCGAAGGCTAGTCTCTGTAATGCATTCACGGAGCGAAAGCCAAAGCTTAGAGCCCAGATTATAGCTTTCAAGGGCGTTACCCCACCAGCCACCGAAAACGGTGCCAATCTCTGCAGACTTCGGCTTTTTCTCGCGGTCGAATTCCATCAAGGACATGACGACGGAA
>JAGHRS010000042.1 GCA_018066285.1 Candidatus Treponema caballi | reverse complement strand
AGCTATAACTTTCACTTATACCTAAAAAAAGGAGCGGATATGCTGCAGGATCTGAACGACCTTAAAGTATTTTATGAAGTTGCAAAGGCAGGCACTGTTTCCCGCGCTGCAGAAAGCCTTCACGTCTCGCAGCCGGCAGTCAGCCAGACGATACGGAACCTCGAAGCGGATACAGGCTTTCCGCTTTTTATCCGCATGTCGAAGGGAGTACGACTCACGGATGAGGCAGCGGACATTTTCAACTACTGCAAGACAATCTTCAGGCAGGTGGATGAGCTTAACCGCAGCATTGACGACCACACGACGCTTGATTCAGGCATCCTGACCATAGGTGCTTCAGACACCATCTGCAAGTACTACCTCATTGACAAACTGAAGAGCTTCGAAAAGCTCTACCCAGCTATCCGCTACAGGGTCACGAACTGTACGACGAGCGAGTCACTCCAGCTGCTGAAACAGGGGGATGTAGACCTGTCCTTCGTACATGCCCCCATTCCCGTATCGAAGATGGAAGGTTTCAGCTTTCATAACTGCCTTGATCTTGAAGATTACTTCGTCTGCTCCAAAGACTTCGACTGCTCTGAAATACATTCGCTTCGGGACCTGACCCGGTACCGCACGCTGCTCCTTGAAAGCACCAGCTCATCCCGCCGCGTCCTTGATGAGAACCTCGCCCGATACGGCGTGAAGCTCAAGCCAAAGTTCGAGCTCGCATCCCTGGACCTTCTGATTGAGTTCTGCAAGAAAAACATGGGCATCATCTGCGTTTCAAAACAGTACATCAGGGATGAGCTTTCCCGGAACGAACTAAAACTTATCCCGCTTTCAGAGCATCTTGATGTCAGGCACATTGCGCTCGCAGCCGGAAACGGGTACGTCTCAAATGCTGCACGCCGGTTCATGGAGCATATCAAGAACTGATTTTCTGAAAATTTTCCTTTACAAACCCGCTTTCTCCCATGATATACTGAGAACATCCAAAAAAATCAGAGGTTTTTTTATGAGAAAAGACGGCAGAAGAATCAAGACCGCCCAGCCAATGTATCAGGTTGCCATGCACATCATGGCAGAACGCAATGATTCATTGAATTCCATCACGCTTCACATTCCTGAAGCACCAATCAAAAGCTACGTACACAAAAAGCGCGACGAAGGTTTCCGTACATCACATCTTGCTGTAATTCTTGCAGCCTATGTCCGCACCATTTCACAATATCCGCTTTTAAACCGCTTCATCGTAAACAAGCGGCTGTATGCCCGCAACGAAATCGCAGTCGGCATGGTCGTCCTTAAACCGGGCGAAACTGAAGGTACCATGAACAAGATGTACTTCACGCCGGATATGACGATTTACGACGTTGAGAAAGTCCTTTCTGAATATGTAGAGCAGAACAGAAAAGCAGGCGACACAAACGCAACTGATGACATCATCAGGTTCCTGCTTTCCATTCCGGGACTCTGCCGTTTCGGTGTAAACATGCTGAAGTGGCTCGACAAGCATAACTGGCTGCCAAAGGGCGTCATCAAGGCAAGTCCGTTCCACTGCTCAATGACGATTACAAATCTTGCAAGTATCGGTACGAACTACATCCATCACCACGTTTACAACTTCGGAACCACGGCCCTTATCATGGCAATGGGAAATCCTGAGGAAAAGCCGGTTCGCCGCCACGGACAGATTGAGTTCGAGCGCGTCATTCCGCTTGGCGTCGTCATGGATGAGCGCATTGCTGACGGATGCCAGTATGCACTTGCATTCAAGGAAATGGAAAAGTACTTCAAGAATCCGGAACTGCTCGAAGTGCCGCCGGAACACATCGTTGAAGACATTCCGTGATCAGCGCATCTGATTATTACAAAAGCATATTCGGCTGCAAAGTCTACAAACTCTCTCTTGATGCCGACTGCACATGTCCTACGCGCGACGGCACAAAAGGAACACGCGGCTGCATTTTCTGCAGTGCACGCGGCTCGGGTGACTTTGCAGGCGACGCTTCTGAAAGCATAGAGTGCCAGGTTGAAAAAGCGAAGCAACTCGTCGCCTCCAAAGCGCGCGGCAGGTCGGGTACCGCTGAATGCCGCTACATCGCCTATTTTCAGAACTTCACCAGCACATACGGAGACACTGCCGTTCTTGCCGCAAAATACCGGGAGGCGCTCGCTGTTCCCGATGTTACAGGCATTGCCATTGCAACGCGTCCAGACTGCCTTTCAGACGACATTCTCGCGGAGATAGCAGCACTCGCAGAACAGAGCCCGTTTGTAAGCATTGAACTCGGGCTGCAGTCTTCAAAGCCGGAAACAGCGCGCTACATCAGGCGCGGATATGACAACGAAGTATACGAAGACGCTGTACGCCGCATCCGTAAAGCGTCTTCCCGCATCCATATAGTAACGCATATCATTTTCGGTCTGCCAGGTGAAACGGAAAGCGACATGCTCGACACCGTACGCTACGTTGCCCGCTCTCCTTTTGCCGCCGACGGCATTAAGTTCACGGTACTTCATGTGCTTGAAGGAACAGATCTAGCAGACGAATGGCGGGCAGGACGCGTCACCTGCATGAGTCAGGAGGAGTATTTCGCCGTGCTTGAAAAAGCGCTCTCGCTGCTCCCAGACGGCATGGTCGTGCACCGGCTCACCGGTGACGGACCGAAAAAGCTGCTGCTTGCGCCGCTTTGGACAGCAGACAAGAAACGCGTTTTAAATGAACTGAACCATTGGGTAGGACAGAGCCTCCCGTCAGCTCACACGCACTGCGGCGCTAAGGTATCTCACTCGCGCTCAAAATGAGCGCTCGGGGCCGATGTGCATGTGATCTGCCGTACGACTCTGTCCCACCCAATGTTTTAATTCCTTTATCGCGGCGGAAACCCGCACACTGTTTCTTGTCTCCTTTATCGCGACGGGAAAAGGGAATGAACAGCTTTTTACTCGATGATGAGCGTACCGTTTTCTTCCATATGTTTGAAGACGGAATGGTCGCCTACAAAGTGAAGGGTGCCGGCATATACGAATGTGGTGCCACCTTCTTCGAGAATATCTTCGAAAATGCCTGCCCATTTTTCGTTACGGTCAAAAATCAGCACCTTCTCATACTCTTCTGTTAATACCCAGGGCTCAAACTGATTGAGGGTATTGAAAACATCCTCTCCTGCAAGCTGAATAAGAAGCAGAACATCTTCATCAGAAAGATTGTCAGACAACAGGCGTCCATTTGCACGCGCCATGCTTTCTTCATAAATTGAAGGCATCCTTATATTGAGTTCAATATTTCCTTCTCCTGAAATTTCACCGAATATTCTGTCAGCAGAGAAGAATGCTTCTTCAACAAGATCAGACACAGGATAACAGCGGCCATCTGCAATGTGGAATGTTCCCTGCACATAAATCTTTGAAGGATTTCCGTTTCTGTCTGTACCATTAATGGACCAGAGCATTCTCGAATCTTCTTTTACAAGAACAGCTTTTGCTTTTTCAGGTACCGCATTTTTTGCTGTGGCACAGGAAACAAGTGTTGCTGCAAGCATACCTATTGCAATAAGACAGATGCATGCTTTTTTTACCGTTTTTTTTATAAACTATCTCCTTATTCCGTTCGTTGAACGTATTAATTACTTTCTTCCTGCATTGCTTCAGCCTTGTTAGATGCATAAATGTCAAATTCTTCCATATAAGGCTCAATTCCAGCCAGATATTTCGGAATTGAAAGCAACACGTAGTCGTATGATACAGGAATGGTCACTGTAAAGCTGACAGGATCAGATCCATCGAAAAACTCAATATCGATGGTATGTTTCTGAGCCTTTACCGGGAACTTATCCCTGTCTCCCTTCATGAACTCAACTGGTTCACCGGAATCAACACGGACTTCCATTCCTTTTACAGCCTTGTACGCTCCATCAGGATCACCCTTATTGTCTATCAGAATAGTATGGGTCCGTCCAGTAAGGAACATTACGACAACAAGCAGAATGTACAGCACGACAAGGATAGAACGGGCGATTATCTTCTTACTGAGTCTCATTTGCTTTCTCCTTCCGTTTCGTGCAGAGCTTCACGAGAATGTTCAGCCTGACGTTTTGTACGCCATGCGTGGATGACAAGTGACAGTGCGATGACACCATAACCGATGAACTGCCTGAAGTATTCACCGATGTTTCCATCGCCAAAAATATTCTGTCCTGCACGCGGAACGACAATATACATAAGGTGAAGCAGAACAACACCAATGAAACAGTTTGGAATCGTTGCCTTGGTAACGGTAGCTCCACCGACGAGGATTGCTGCTGCCGCAAAGAAACCGGTCTGGTCATGAGCATTATACGTACTCATGTTGCCCATGTTCTGAAGGAAGATAATCTGACCGTAGCACGCAAGCACCGTTGAAATGATGATGGAAATGACACGAGTCTTTTCCACTGCAATTCCCGCAGTATTTGAAACAGTCTGGTCCTGTCCGACAGCACGCATATCCTGTCCAAGCTTTGTCTTCTTGAACCATACGATGAACACACACAGAACGCCAATGACAAGATATGCAAGCAACGGAACATGAATTGGCCCGATACTGAATGAAAGCGTTGAATCAAGCACCTGTCGTACAGATGAAAGATCAACTGTATTTCTGACGCCGTATCCGCGTGAAAGGTAAATTGCCTTGTTGCGCATAGGAATGACAGACCCGAACAGATACAGAACAACGAACTGATACAGACCGTTGAAGAAGAAGCCGATGATGTAGCTCGTCACCATTTCCCGGCCACGTGCCTTATTCAGGATTGAACCGGCAATCCAGCCCAGGAAAATGGAAATCGGCGTTCCGATAAGGGCAGCGAATACGAGTCCCTGAATACCTGAAATACCCCAGTCCATTGCGAAGATAAGGCCTATCTGACCGGCCATGGCACCGAGAACCATACCGAAATTGATACCCATACCGGCCATAATCGGCAGAATGAGCGAGAACACCAGAAAAGAGTTACGGGCAATGCGGGAAAGCAGTTCGTTTACAATGTAAACACCTGAGAATCCGGAAGCCGGAATAGAAATTATCGTTAAAATAAGAAACAGGATGGCAACAAGGTTGTTTGCCAGAAACGAGCCTGTTTTCTTAGCTGCTGTAAGTGCATTAGACTTATTCATGCTCATTTTTTAGCTCCTGTCTTTCTTGTCAGGGCATACAGAATCATTCCGTTTGAAATGATGATTCTGATGACTTCTGACATATCCGTCTGCAATACACTGTTGATGACAGACGGCGTCATGGTAAGAATTCCCTGAAAAAGGATTGTTCCGATAATGACGTTCAGAATTGAGGCCTTGTTGATGGAAGCTCCTCCAATCAGGATTGCGGCAACAGCAGGGAATGCCATGTACAACGGCGCACCATACAGCTGGATAAAGCCGAAACTCTGCTGATAGACAAGAATACCAAAAGCACCGAGCACCGTTGAAAGGATGATGCTTAAGGAGCGCATTCTGTTGATGTTGACACCACTCGAACGGGCATAATCAGGATTTGATCCGACAGCGGTCATTGCTGTTCCTGTCTTGCTCCGCATGAAAACCCACATGAAGAAACAGCACAGTGCCGTAAACAGGAGCATTCCCGTCGGGAACGTGAAGTTCTCTCCAAGCTTAATTGCAAGGAAATCACTCAGCTGCTTGTTCCAGAAACCATCAAGCGTGATTGTCGTACGAAGACCTTTTCCTGCGTATCCCCAGACCATATTCTCACTTGAATATGGCAGGATGAGCCACAGGATAGACATGAGCATGACCATGGCAAAACCTACATACATGGCGATTGTCATTTCCTCACCCTTTACGCGGTTGAGGAGGACGCCATAAAGCCAGCCAAGAAGGACGGCAAAAGGAATGGATATGATCATTGCTCCAAAAATGCCACCCCAGCTTACCAGACCAATCTGCATTGCGATTGTTGATCCCAAGAGGCCGGCAATGACACCAAGAGAAAGACCGAAGTTAAGGCCACAACCTGACTGAATCATCGGAACCATGGCGAGGACAAGCAGTACGTTCATGCCAAAACGGTTCAGGATATCAGAAATTGACGCAACAATGCTTACCTTTACAAACGGCGCAATAATGAAGAGCGCCACAAGAAACAGTGCAATGATGATGCGCGGCCAGCCGAAATTCTTTATCAGGCTCTTGCATTTTGAGATAAAAACAGATTCGCTCATTGTGCATCTCCTTTTTCACCTGACATATACAAAGCAAATTCTGCCGGATTTTCATCAGGTGAAAGGATACCGGCTATTTTTCCATGGCAGACGACTGCAATCCTGTCACAGACTGAACGGAGTTCTTCCAGTTCACTGGAAACCATGACGATGGTCGTTCCATGCTTCTGGTTTCTGTTTTTCAGAACATCAAGGACAATCTGCTTTGCACCGACATCAATACCACGTGTCGGTTCAGAAACGAACAGCAGTTCTGGTTCAAGACAGAACGCTTTTGCAAGACAGACCTTCTGCTGATTTCCGCCAGAAAGCTCACGGGCTTTCTGTTCCGGGCCATTGCACTTTATTTCGAGCATGTCGATGTATTCCCGCGCAGCTTTTTTCATTGCCTTCTCATCGCGGAGCTTTATGAGACCGCCAAGAAGCGGCTTAAGGAACATATCCTTACTCTGCATTGCAGTAAACGCGATGTTCCAGTCAAGGCTCTCATCCAGCAGAAGGCCGACACCGCGACGGTCCTCTGACACGAAAGCAAGTTTTGCATTCAAGGCAGCCCGGGGCGCGTTCAGTTCAATAGGTTCCCCCTTGAACATGACAGAACCGCCTGCAGGATACAGTCCCATGATTCCGTTCGGAATACCGATTTTTCCCTGTCCGGCAAGTCCGGCAATTCCGAAGATTTCGCCTTCCTTTACGGAAAAACTGACGTTCTTAACCGTTTCTCCAGGCATATCAACCCACAGATGATCAACAGAAAGGATTTCTGCAGTTGTAAGGTTACGAGGGGCAGCATGTGTTTTCTTTGAAATCTCACGACCAACAAGAGATTCAGCAATCTCCTGAATTGTAGTACTCTTTGCTTCAACATCGCGGATTGTCTTACCGTCACGAAGGGTGACGACACGGTCACATATCTCAGTGACTTCACGCAGGCGGTGAGATATGAAGATGATGGCAATTCCTGCATCAGCAAGCTTTCTTATTGCATTCAGCAGGATTTCTGCTTCTGATTCAGTGAGAACCGCTGTAGGTTCATCAAGGACAAGAAGCTTTACATTCTCACGGCTGATTTCACGGGCAATCTCGACAAACTGCTTGTGACCAACCGGCATGTCAGCTATTTTTGTATCACTGTCAATTTCAACACCAAGGCGTGCAACAGACTCCTCAGAGCTTTTCTTCATTGCAGCACGATCCAGGGTATTCATCCGGGGACCGAACACATCCGTAAGTACGTTCGGACGTGTTATTTCCCGGTTCAGCATGATGTTTTCAGTTGTGGTAAAGCCCGGAATAAGGGAAAATTCCTGGTGCACCATGCCGATTCCGGCATCAAGTGCATCAAAAGGAGAAGCAAAATGAACTTCTTCCCCGTTGAATATGATTTTTCCGCCATATCCGCCAGTTTCAGATATTACCGGCATTCCGAACAGAATACTCATCAACGTGGTTTTTCCGGCACCATTTTCTCCGACAAGACCAAGTATTTCACCTGCATTCAAAGAAAAACTGACGTCTTCAAGAACAACTGTCCCGGAAAAATCCTTGGTAATATTCTGTAACTCAAGTAAAGGTTTTTTATCCATTATTTAAAATCCATTGAGACGGGATAAACACAAAAGAATCCGCACACCACGAGGGCATGCGGATTTTCTGAGATATCAGACAGAACAGAAACTAGTCTGTAAATTTGATATTGAAGTACTTCTCTGGAACTTCAATGTCTGTTGTTGGCAGATAGCCCTGACCCATGATGTATGTATCCATGTAAATGAGGACGTGGTTCTTTGCACGGACACCAGTATTTGCATCAATATAGCTTCCACCATTCCACTTTGCACCAGGAGTAAATTCACCAAGAGCAGTATAGAAATCACTGATTTTTGACAGTGAAGCCTTTCCTTCAACAATACGCTTTGCATATTCACCAAGGCCGGCAGAAAGAGAGAAGCCGTATGAGAATGCCCAGGTACCGAACTTTCCAGCACCAGCCTGCTCTACAACCACCTTTTCAACCTTCGAAAGGATCTTTGCGAAATCGCCAGCTTCTTCTGTAAGGTCAATACCGAATGCTCCCGGGTATCCCATAAGAGGAGACGGAAGGTCAGCTTCTACGAACATACCGCCGTATGTTGCAAGCTGCTTCAGCAGTGGCTCTGTATGAGCATCGTTTGTACAGAAGAATGCAGTTTCCTTTCCATACTTCTGGATCCACTGAGGAACTTTCTCAAGAATGAACTGCTGTGCACCGGCAACACCAACGTCTGATGTCGGGTCCGGAGCTGTCTCGAACGCAAATTCAAGGCCAAGGTCCTTACATGCTTCTTCCATGATCTTGCGGCGGAGGCCGAGTGTTTCATAAGACATATGGCGTGGGAAAGAGATATGAACAAATGCCTTTGCACCCATCTGCTTTGCAGCCCAGATGATTGTGTATCCACGTGAAATGAAGTCTGAATTGACAGCGAGATCAGCGGTTGTCTGAATTACACCCGGATCTTCATGTGGCTCACCTGCAAAGCACAGAATATCACTTCTTGTTTCCTTAACACGCTTGAAAGCTTCTGTTGTACCAGGAACAGCCTGATTGACGATGATAGCCTTCATGAGAGGGTCATCGGCGAGGGCAACAATCTGAGAAATTGTTGTTTCCTGCTGTGACATAAAGTCATCAGGATAGGTGATGTGCTGAATCATACCACCTTCACTTACTTTTCCATAACGCTTGATAAGCTCTTCTGCACCACGGAGGTCATCTTCTGACTGAGAGACTGTTCCAGTTACGATACCAATGTGGAAAGTCTGAGTTTCTGCTGCCTCAGCTGCTGCAGCAGGAGCAGCTTCTTTCTTTGAACAGCCTGTGAATGTCAGCAGGACTGCAGCCATCAGCAGTACAACTGCCAAACGGATCTTTTTCATTATGTACTCCTTTAAATGTATAAAAATACAATTTATAAAAGATTATAGAATAGTTACTCACATTACTCAAGGTGTGCACAGAACATATAGTGAAAACCCTGTATCCGAAAAAAAAAGCCCGCACTCCATGAAGTGCAGGCTTTCTTTTCAGCTGGTTGTCATGACTGCGTTTCTGCAGCCATCAGCTTATTTCGCTCTTTCAACGAATGAACCGTCGCGTGTATCGATGATGATCTTCTCATCTGTGTTGATGAAGAGAGGAACCATAACTTCGATACCTGTATCGAGCTGAGCTGGCTTTGTTGACTTGCCGCTTGTATCGCCCTTAACACCTGGTTCACAGTATGTAACTGTGCGTGTAATGTTTACAGGGAGCTTGATACCGACAGCGCGTCCCTCGTAGAAAGTGATATCAACGTCGATATCATCCTCTGGTGTGATGTATCCAGCGTTGTCACCCATGTCTTCCTTTGAAAGCTCGAACTGCTCGTATGTTTCCTGATCCATGAAAACATATGTGTCGCCATCGAGATATGAAAGGCGTGTTGTGTGGAAATCAAGGTCAACTTCGTCGAACTTCTCGCCTGAGTCAAGACCAAGGTCCATTGTCTGTCCAGTAACAATATTCTTTACGCGAAGCTTTGTGACCTGACCACCGCGGCCTGAGCGTACGCCAAGAAAACGCTGTACGATAAGCGGTGAGCCTTCATACATAAATGCTGTTCCAACTTTTAACTGTGATGTTGCTAACATATTATCTACCTCTACATAGAAAGTGTACTAAAATATATATACTTCATTCTACACTATTTCGTTAATAAAAGTCATCAGGTGAGCGGCAAGATTTCCGTTTTTAATGAGCATTTTGCTGAAATTTCCAAATGAAACAGCCATTTCTTCATATCTCACAAGGATTTGATAGAGCGCTTCCTCACTGTCATACCCGGGCATATCAGCATTGTTATACCAGCGCCAGTAGTCACGGATGAGCTGATAATCCTCAGGAGAGAAGAACGGTTCCATTCTGTCGAGGAGCGCCTGCACCTTTACCAGCTGATAGTTCTCGCTCTGCGGATACGCGTGCCAAACAAACGGATGGCCTGAAAGACAGGCGCGCGAAAGCGAATCTTCCCCACGGATAAAGAGGAAATCGGATGAGCAGAGCATTTCATCCCACGCAAGCTGTGTCATGAACGGCAGCTGCTCCAAGCCGAAAGACAGCGGCGCTTTTTCAGAGTTGGAAGGTGAAACAAAAGATGTATCTGCTTTTACCGCGGCGGCGTCGGCGAACGGGCGCGCGCTTTTTCCAGCTGCTGAACGCACGAGCACACGTCCCTTTCCAGCGGCGTCACGTTCCCGGGCAAAGCGGTCGAGCGCGCCTGCCACGGTGGAGAAGTCTCGTTCATAGGCGAAGACGACGGTCGTAAAAGCGTCATTTGCTTTTGTGCCGCCCAGTGAACGCATGAAGGCGTCGTCTAAAATAAGGCCACCTGTCTGGGGCGTGAAGCCGGGCATGAAGTTCACCTTCTGTACACTCTTTTTCCGTGTGAGCGACAAAAGCTTATGGAACTCGTCAGCGTACGGCTCGGCGGTCAGGTATTCCAGGTTGATAATCTGCACCGTGTGCGGAAAGCCTTCGTCAAAAAGCAGGTGCTCAAGCCAGTCAGGCCGCCCGCAGGCAAAGCACTCAAGAATGACAAGTGGCGGCGTTTCAAGAAAACTCGCACGGCATTCATCGGCGGCATCAGAACGCAGGACCGTCCAGCCGCCGATCTGCTGGACAGGAGCCGCAAGATCTATAGACGGAACAAGGTTTTTGAAGGCAGTAAGGTCATCAACAACGAGACGGCGGCATGCCTTGAAAGGAACAAATGCCTTGTCGGCGTCACATGCCTTAAAAGCGTCATCGGTCTTGCCAGCAGATTCAGCTCCGGAAAAGTCAGCTGCGTCCAAATCACTGATAGCACGGGCGAGGCGCCACACAACTCCAATATCTCCAAAATTATCAACTACCTTGCACAGCAGGGTGATGTTATCCGTCTTCATAAAAATGATGATAATCCTTTTGGCATAGAAATGCCACACGTTATACGCTAAACCCATCAGGACAAAAAAAAGCACCCGCTGGAGCGGCGGGTGTCTTAAAATTTTTTTTTTAACTACGTTTTTTAATTACATATGTTACAATTATGGGACATTGTCCCGAAATCGCTTTTTTAACTGTATTTTTACCTACATTTTTTAATTGACTTTTTTTCTTAAGGAACCATAATTAATTCCCTATATTTG
>JAGHRS010000067.1 GCA_018066285.1 Candidatus Treponema caballi | reverse complement strand
AAATAAGGAAATGAAAGACAAATAATTGTTCTTTTAAAGAACAAAAGCCAGATTTATGAGATTTTTTTTCTCAAAAATCTGGCTTTTGTTTCAGGCCTTAAAATTGGAGACCTTTTTCAGTGGCCTCCGTTTACGGACGGCCTTTTTTTTTGCTATAATTCCATACATGAAAGCAGATGTTACTCTGGAAGATTATGTACGTTCCTCTCTTGAACAAAAACTGAAAGAATTGAGTTCATCCTCTGTTCCGGTTGTGCTTGCAACCGTTTCTGGGGGAATTGATTCTATGGTCATGCTTTCGGTTTTGAAACGTCTTTCTGAGACACTTTCTTTTTCACTTGCAGCTGTTACGGTGAATCACAATATCAGACCAGAAGAAGAAACTGCAGGTGATGCCGCACTTGTTGCCGGATACTGCCTGCAACTCTGCGTTCCCTGTACGGTAACCACGCTTCCCAAAGGAGAAGTGGAACAGACGGCATGTGAGCGGAAAAACGGCATTGAAGAAGCTGCGAGATATCTTCGGTATCAGGCCTTTGAAAGAGCCGCTTCTGACAGCGGTTCATGCCTTGTCTGCATTGCGCATAACAGAAATGACCGTCTGGAAACGCTGCTTGAACGCTTTTTTCAGGGAACTGCCGGAATAGGTGCTTCCGGAATGCAGATGTCACGTGGCATGTATTACAGACCTCTTTTTAATGTAACACGCACTGAAATTGAAGCATACGCAACTGAATATGGCGTGCCTTTCCGGACAGATGCAACAAACACAGATAACCGTTATTACAGGAACAGAATAAGAAATGAGCTCATGCCACTTCTTGATTCGCTTATCCCGGGCTGGGACACTGCGGTTCTTCATGGTGCAGAGAAAAATGCGCTCATATCCTCGGCTCTGGAAAAGCATGCTGCTTCTGCCACCTGGAAAGCGGAAACTGCTGATAAGGCAGAAGACGCCTGCAAGGCCGGGAACGCCCGCGCTGTTGTGTGCAGGGAAGATGAATTTAACGCGCTTGAGTGCGCTGAACGCATACAGGCTTTGTATAACGGACTGAATGTGCTTAAAAGTGACCAGCGCGTTCCGTTTGAGATGTTGCGCGCAATTGCGGATGGTGCCGGAAAAGCCGAAGGCGCGGGCGTTTCTCTTGAAAGGGAACGCGGCTCCATTGTCATCAGAAAAGACTGCGATGTTGAAATTGATGGTTTTTACTGCGTTGTAAGGCAGGAGGGCCGCTATTGTCTTCCCTGTGGAGAAATAATCATCCGGGAATGCAAAGAGCAGGTGTGCGAAAACGCATTTTATGCCGAAAATATAAAAAACGGTGCCTTTTCGGGAATATTCAGACTGCCGGTCGTAATCAGGAGCAGACAGCCATCTGACTGCATCCTGGATAAATCAGGCGGTCATAAAGAAGTATCAAAGCTTTTTTCAGAATGGCATGTTCCTGAAGCATATGATGCTCTGCTTCCTCTTTTTGATGATGGAGAAGTGCAGGGAGTATGGGGCAGCGTTTTTGGTTATCCAGATTATTTCGTCACCATACCGGAGGACATCAGTGAAACCTGAAGAAACAAAAAAACAGGGACGTTTCGGATTTATTTTCTTTACAGTAATGCTTATCCTTTTTATCATCTTCTTTGTTACCGAAAGAGGAAATTCATCCGTACCTTCCATTTCTTATACGGATTTCATAGATGCGGTTGAGAAAAACAGTGTTGTTGATGTTACCATTGTTGACGGAAAAACCGTTCAGGGAATGATGCGCTCATCCAACAACCAGCCATCGTATTTCAAGACAACAATTCCTTATTCGGATACATCGCTTATCCCTCTTTTAGAGGAACATGGTGTCTGCATTTCAGGATATACCTCTGGAAAAGGATTTGGAGAGACCCTTGTTTCGTTGCTTCCATGGATTTTCATAATCTTTTTCATGTTCATGATAATCCGGCAGAACGGCGCACAGAATCAGAAGGGTATTCAGTTTGGAAAAAGTACAGCCCGTGTGTTTGATGTAAACCGGGCTAAGAAAGTCACCTTTGCCGATGTTGCAGGTCAGGAAGAAGCAAAGAAGGAACTGACTGAAATTGTAGATTTCCTCAAGAATCCAGATAAATACGTCCAGATGGGCGCAAAGATACCGACAGGTGTGCTTCTTGTGGGCGAGCCCGGAACCGGAAAGACGCTGCTCGCACGCGCTGTTGCAGGCGAGGCGGGCGTAAACTTCCTGAACATATCCGGAAGTGACTTTGTCGAGATGTTCGTCGGTGTCGGTGCAAGCCGCGTCCGTGACCTTTTCGAGCAGGGCCGCAAAATGGCGCCTTCCATCATCTTTATTGACGAGATTGATGCTGTCGGCCGTGCCCGTGGGGCAGGCCTTGGCGGCGGTCATGATGAACGCGAGCAGACGCTTAACCAGATGCTTGTTGAAATGGACGGCTTTGACACTAAAGACGGCGTCATCGTGCTTGCCGCGACAAACCGCCCTGATGTCCTTGATTCAGCGCTTCTCCGCCCGGGCCGCTTTGACCGCCAGGTGACAGTGAGCCTTCCTGATATTAAGGAAAGGGAAAAGATTCTTGGTGTTCATGCTGCAAAAATCCCGATGGAAGCAGAAGTTTCGCTTGAAAAGATGGCCCGCGCAACGCCCGGCATGAGCGGCGCAGATCTTGCCAACATCGTGAATGAAGCGGCGCTTTTTGCAGCCCGTAAAGATAAAAAAACGGTCGGTCCTCTTGAGTTTGAGGAAGCGCGCGACAAAGTGCTTATGGGTGTTGCCCGCGAAACCATGGTCATGCCTGAAAAAGAGCGCGAAATGACGGCAGCACATGAAGCAGGTCATGCTCTTCCGTACTATTATCTTGAACATGCGTCTCAGCTTCATAAAGTGACGATTGTACCGCGTGGACGTGCGCTTGGCCTTACCATGGGACTGCCGAAAGAGGACAGTTACTCGCATACAAAAGGCTGGCTCAAGGATCAGCTCGTCATCCTGTTTGGCGGCTATGAGGCAGAAAAGCTTATCTACGGCGAAACGACGACGGGCACGCAGAACGATATTCAGCAGGCAACGAACATGGCGCGTCACATGGTATGCGAGTGGGGCATGAGCGAGAAAGTTGGTTCCGTCACCTACGGCCAGGAAGACGAGCCGATTTTCATGGGACGTGAAATTGCCCGTCACAAAGCATTTTCCGAACATACAGCAGAACTTATTGATGAGGCAGTACGCGAACTCATTGACGAAGCAAAAAAGCGCGTTCATGATATATTGAGTGAACACAGGGACCAGCTTGAAAAACTGGCCAGGGAACTTGTTGAAAAAGAGACGCTTGATGATGCAGAAATCAGAACACTTCTTTCTTTCCCGCAGCTGGAGCTTGCTGATGAAACCGTGTAAGGCTGCGCTGGCCGTTTTTCTCTTGTTTGCAGGACTGCCTCTTTTTGGGGCAACCGCACTGGAAAATGCAACTGCATATACAGAATCTGCCCGGAAAAGCTACAATGCCGGATATACAGAAGTGGCTTCTGAATATGCTGAAACTGCGCTTGTTTACTGCGAGTCTTCTTCAGATGCGTGGTATCTGAAAGCGCTCTGTGATTACAAACTTGATTCATCACTTTCTCTGGTGAAAACGATTGAAACCCTTGAAAAATGCTTTTCAGGGGGAGCTTTCTTTGTGAATGAAAGCGAATACGATGTGCGGATGTGGCTTTCGCGCCTTTGCTATACGACTGGAAATTTCAAGCGCGCAGCTGAAGTACTGACCGAAGATCCTTCTGTAACAGAGGATAAGCTTCTTCTTCTTACCCGGATCTGGTATGCTGCAGGAGAAAAGGAAAAGGCGCGTGAATGCGTTGAAACGGGCATTCAGATGTATCCGTTTACAACTGATTTCTACTGCAACTATTTCATGAATGAAGTTCCTGACGAAGTAAAGGAAACGCCGCTTTGTGAACGGCTTGTGGAAAATGTAGCGCTTTTTAATCCTGAGGATTCAGATATTTATCTGTATGCTTCTCAGTTTGTTGATGAAGAAACGTCTGAAAGATATGTCAAAACGTACGGACAGTACCGCGGATCATCATCTCTGTATCCGATATACGCGTTGCAGAAAGGTTTCATGACGTTTGAGGAAGCGCTTTCGTATTTCGATGCACGTTACCACAACGCGATGCTGTTTGAAGAGTTTGAAATGCTTTGTTCCATGGCATCTGAAGATGACCTTTCCTGTCTGTATGCATTCCTTGATGGGTTTGATGGCATTATTCTCTTTGATGCAAAGGGAACAGGGCTTCGCGATATGATCTGTATATATCGCTATGGCCGCCCATATTACATCTATTACGATGAATCATGCGATAATGATACTGACATGGTCATATCCTGTGATTATGGCACGCCTGATTTTGTATACCTGCCTTCAGGAAATACGAGTCTTTCCTATAACAGATTCCCGTCTGTCTCTCATATTACTTTCTCAAATCCTGCAGTTTCACTGTCATTTGCACTGAATGCTTCCTCCTGGAATGCGGTGATAATGGAAAAAGCCTCTTTTTCAACTGATGATTTTGCGTTTTATATCCCGCAGCTTGCTGATTCTCTTGGGGATGTATCAACAAAGACGTTTATTTCAGGCTGTTCGACTGTAGAGTGTACGACAGATAATCCTGAAGACTGTTCCATCCGCATCGTAATGAATGCCGGAAAACCGGTGGATGCGTTCTATATGGTTCATGACAGACTGTATGCACACGCATATTTCAGTGATGGAAAACTGTTGTACCGCGATGTAGATATGGATGGAGACGGCCTCTTTGAACTCTCAGAACAGTATCTGTATGATGCTCCGGAACCGGATTCAGCGCTCATAGGTAACAGGATATACGGAACGGTCGCAGACTGCTTTGAATGCCCGCGCTTTTCAGCCCTGCTTTCAGACGGCGATGGTGACGGTGTTTATGAGTACGAAGAAACGATGAACCCAGACGGAACTTCTGAGAAAGTCTGGTACTGACGGTACTGCGCTGATAAAGGCTCAGGTCTTGCACACACGCTTTTTTTCAAATAAAATATTTATTCATGACGGACTTATCCCTAAAACGCAATTTCTGTATTGTTGCACATATTGACCACGGTAAATCAACACTTTCAGACAGACTCATAGAAAAGGCACGCATCATTGATGAACGCCAGTTCCAGAACCAGATTCTTGACTCAATGGATATTGAACGAGAACGCGGTATCACTATAAAAAGCCAGGCTGTCACCATCCCGTATACGGCGAAAGACGGTAAGACCTACGAGCTGAACTTCGTCGATACTCCGGGCCACGTCGACTTTTCATACGAGGTTTCCCGTGCAATTGCTTCATGTGAGGGCGCGCTGCTTCTGGTAGACGCGTCTCAGGGCGTTGAGTCACAGACGCTTTCAAACATGTACCTCGCCCTTGAGCAGGATCTGGAAATTGTTCCCGTCATAAACAAGATTGACCTTCCGTCAGCAGACATTAAGAGCTGCAAAAAGCAGATAGACCACGACCTGGGCCTTGACCCTGACGGCGCCGTTCTCGTTTCAGCTAAAACGGGCGAGGGCGTTGACGACCTTCTTGAGTCAATCGTCACCCGCATTCCGGCCCCTGAGACTGTTGATGACGGAAAGACCCGGGCGCTTATCTTTGACTGTCACTACGACCCGTACCGCGGTGTTGTCGTTCACATCCGCATGATGGACGGCCAGATTAAGAAAGGACAGACAATCCGCCTGATGTCTTCTAACACAGACTACCGCGTTGAGCAGATTGGCGTTTTCAAGATCAACCTTGAAGAAACAGGCGAACTTAATGCCGGCGACGTCGGTTATATCATTGCGGGAATCAAGACCGTTTCTGATGTACGTGTCGGTGATACGGTAACGCTTGCAGATAATCCTGCAGAAGAGCCGCTCCCTGGCTTCAAGGATGTAAAGCCGGTCGTCTTCTCATCAATTTATCCGATGGACACGAATGACTATGAAGAGCTCAAGGACTCAATGGAAAAGCTCAAGCTCAACGACGCGAGCCTTGTGTATGAGAAAGACTCTTCAGTTGCGCTCGGCCACGGTTTCAGATGCGGCTTCCTCGGGCTGCTTCATCTTGAGGTTGTACAGGAACGCCTTGAAAGGGATTTCAACCAGGCAGTCATCTTTACCGCTCCTTCAGTCTGCTATCAGGTAACGCTTTCAAACGGCGAGTCGCTTTTTGTCGACAATCCTGCCGACTACCCGGACGCAGGACGCATCCGCGGGGCAAAGGAGCCGTACATAAAGGCATCAATCATTTCGCCTGCAACGTACCTGGGCTCAATCATGTCGCTGTGTACTGAAAAGCGCGGCATCCAGACGAACATGCAGTATCTGGATGAAAAGCGCGTCGAGATTATCTACGAAATGCCGCTTTCTGAGGTCCTGTTCGACTTTTACGACAGGCTCAAGAGCTACAGCCGCGGCTATGCCTCGTTTGATTATGAAGTCATCGACATGCGTGAAACGGACCTCGTAAAGGTAGACATCCTGCTGAACGGAAAGCAGGTTGACGCGCTTTCTCAGCTTTCATACCGCGGTAACGCCGTGGAACATGCACGCCACGTCTGCGAAATGCTTAAAGACGAAATTGCGCGCCATCAGTTCAAGATTGCCATTCAGGGCGCCATTGGCAGTCAGATCATCGCACGAGAGACAGTCAATCCGGTACGCAAGGACGTTCTTGCAAAGTGTTACGGCGGTGACGTTACGCGTAAGAGAAAGCTTCTTGAAAAGCAGAAGGAAGGAAAGAAGCGCATGAAGATGGTCGGCGACGTAGAACTGCCGCAGAGCGCCTTCTTAGCTGTGTTGAAAACAAAAGAAGACAAATAAATTGTCCTGCACGAAGACTGACGAAGTCAGGCTTCGTGGTAAAGCTGCGTCAGCAGCCGGCAAGATGAGTAAGCAACCGCGACGCTTCAAGTTGCACGCGTGCAAGGAAATCGCGTGAAAGGACAGGGCCGCGGGCTGCGTCGGGGAAGTGCAGGTACAGGTAGCTGTGCTCTTCAAGCATCTCAAGAAGACGTTTTCCGCTTTCTGCAGCCTGTGTTGCAGCCAGATAATCATCAATCAAAGCACAGATTTCCTTTACAGACTCATATTCTTCTGCAAGAAAAACAGGGGCAGAAACAGGCGCATCTGCCATCCATAGTGAAATATCATCAGTCTGTGCGGAAGTCGTGTTATTGGCCCGTTTTTGTGCGTTTAAGAGCATGTTTTCAATACTGATGCACTCTATGCCGGTCTGCATGCCGGAACTTCCCGCATCGAAAAGAAGCGGCGTGTTTCGGTAACGCTCCCCAAGCAGCCTTCCGTATCCGGAAAGATTTGGCGTTGTGTATCCTGTTGCGCCGTTCTTCCCTTTGAAAGCGATTGTTCCGTTCCCAAAAGCGGCAGCCGGGTTTCCGACAGGATTAAGCCGCGTTGTATTCAAAAGAGCTGCTGTGTGTGCCGGTGCGCCCTTGCAGTGTGTAGAGCCTTTACCCCATGCAAAATCAAGACCTGAGAAAAAGACGGGTGTATTTCCGGAACGAAGGTACAGGGCGAGTTCAAGTGCATACAGGCCGACAGAGCCAAGCGGCGGAAAGACTGGAATGCCGTTTCCTTCTGCCAGTTTTCTGAAGCGTGCTATAAAGGGCTCATTGCAGTACTCTGTCATGAAGAAGGAAACTTGTCCTTTCATTATAGAAAGAACACGCGGGCGTGACGTCATGTCTGCAATAAGCGGAATCTGAGAGCCCTCAAAGCCGATGTATGCTTTCTCTATGGCAATCTGGCTTTCAACGGCAACAACTGCATCCGGTCTGAGTCCGTACTGGAAAAGGGCAGGAAGCGCTGCGTCTGCTGCAAGGATGAAGAAGTTCTTTCTGGCAGCTGGAAGAAGGGGAAGAAGTTCATCAAGTGAAGGACCTGCTCCCAGCGCGAGCAGTGGCTTTGACACAGAGTGCGGCTTAATGCACTTTTGTAAGGAAAGCGGGTTGTCTGAAAGATGTGCGGTGTTTGAGAAAAGATTTCTTGCATACAGCCGTCCCATGCGGGTAAGCGTTATGTGGTTTTTCCAGAATGTGGCTATGGCGTCATCTGCGTACTTGGTTGTTAGACGGTACGCTTCCTGAAAGAAAGCTGTTCCACCGCTCATTTCAACAGTCAGACAGCGCCGTAGTTTATCCTGCACTGCAAGCCCGGTAATCTGTTCCGGACGTTCCAGGAATACAGCAGAAAAGCGTGGATCTGAGAGCGCAGCTTTCGCGTTGTCTGTGTTCAGGAAAAAGTCATACAGTTCACGGTCAAACTCAACTGCGAGGACGCGGCAGTTTTCAGGAAGCCGCTCCAGAAGGCGGATAAGTCCGGTGCCCAGGGCAGGCGAGTAGGCCAGTATAAGAGTTTCCGGAAGTATGGTAAGGGAATCTATAAGGCGGGTTACTGGTTTTTCAGCATCATACTGCGAATAGAGATATCTGTTTCTGTAATAGACAGAAAAACCCTGCCGGGCTTTTACCGAGCAGGGTTTGTTATCTGTATCGAGTGGATCAGTCAATTAAAAATCGTATCCTAAGAAGTATTTGAAGTAGAATGACATTACGTCGTTCTTTACATCATCACTTGACATGATTGCATCCTGCATTGCTGTCTGTGCATATGTTGCGGTGTAGTAAGGATACATGTATGTCATTGAACTGGTAACTGCGTCATCCTGTGGAACAGCTTCCTTGTACTTGAGGACGATAATGTTGTCGCCAAGAACGAGAGGCTCGGAGATTTCTCCAACCTGCATGCTGAAAGCAGTCTTGAGGAAGTTTCTGTCACTTTCAGCGCCTGAAAGCTGTGCGTATTCGCTTGATGGAATTGAAGTAAGGATTGCATCATTTCCGTAGTTGCATGGGAAGGCAGATGGTTCTACAACTTCGAGACCCATTTCATCTGCGGCTGTTTCAAATCCGTCACGTGCTGCGATTGTGGCAAAATCCCTTCCTCTGTCGAGGTAGAAATCTTCAATATAGCCTTTTTCATAAACACGGACGTAAGCACTGATTACATCAACAACTTCCGGATCTGTAAGATCAGCCGGCTGGTTTGCGCTGTTGCGGCGGAACAGTGCGTATCCCTGCTGGGTGTGGACTGGTGTTGAAATATCTCCAACTCCGAGAGCTACGAAATCGTCATAGTCATCTGGATCTGCAAGAAGGTTTTCCTTAATCTGGTAGTTATAGAGGTCAAGCTTTCCGTCTGCTGCATCGAAGGCATTTGTTGACATTGATGCAACTGCATCGTCGAAAGTAATCTGGTTGTTCTTGATGAGGTTTGCAATTTCCTGAATCTCTTCTTCTGTTGAAGCAGAGCAGATTGAGTAATCAAGTCTTTCAAAAATGGAAGGATTTGACCATGCGAAAACCTTGTATTCATCTTCTGGAAGGTCATTTGCACTGATTGCAACAAGCTGGAACTGGCGTTTTGCTGCGTTCAGGCCTGCTACGAAATCAGCTTCTTTTGAAGAAAGCTTTGCACCGTAAAGGTACTCAGCGTTGCCGTAGTATGAAGAAGCTCCCATTCCAAGGAAATCGCTGAAATAACGCTCTGTGCGGAGCTGCTTCTCAACTTCCTTGAACAGCTGCTGTACGGTTGCCTTGTCTGCTTCGTTATATGCCTTTACAGAGAAGTTTCCGTTCTCATCGGTGAAGTATGAGCGCATTGTTCTGTTTACGGCTTCTTCTGGAACGATGTAGTCACTTTCATTGACGTAATCATCGATGGCAAGACCGATTACTGTTGAGTTGAAGGCAGAATTGAGGATTGAGTACATGTACTGTTCTGTATCATATCCGCTTGAACGTACCTGCTCTGCATACTGACTCAGGTAATTGACGAATTCAGAGTTCTGTTCGTATTTGACTTCCTGTCCTTTATAAGATCCGACAACAGGAGATGCAACATCTGATCCCCTGAAACCGGTGAGCGCCGGAACAAGAATAAAGACTATTGCGGAAAGAATGAGGATGATTACTGATCCGATCATTACTCCGTTTATCTTTTTTGATGGTTTCTTCTTTGCATCAAATGTGACGACGTTTTTTTTGTCATTAGAATTCATTTATGGACATCCTTATATATGAAATCTGATAATATACAGTATCTTAAAAATAGTATCACTTGCGGGGGTGAGTGTCAATGTAAAAAGAAAGCCCTGCCGTCTTGTGGCAGGGCTTTTATCATCATATAGGTGCTGTTAAATCTTGAACTTGGTAACCTGCTCATCAAGGTGTCTGGCACTTTCAGAACATTTCTCGGCGTTGGCGATTGATGATTCGGTTTCCTGGTTGATTGTCTGAGAGTCGGTGCTGATCTGGTTCATACCTTCAACAATCTTATCCGTTGCGTTCTTAAGGTTATCCATTTTCTGCGAGATGCCGAGCGTACCTTCAAGAATGGTTGTGGTCTTATCCTTTGATTCGTTGGTAATGCCGTTAATCTGCTGAATGCCCTGCAGCACCTGCGTACTTCCGGCTTCCTGCTCCTGCATTGCCGCAACGACGACCTGTTCCTGATTTCTGACAGTCTCAGACAGTTCGTAGATGTTGAAGAACGTCTGCTGAACCTTGTTTGTGTTGTCTGAAACGAGCTGGATGTTCTTACGGAGCTCAACAATCTGCTTCTTGATTGAAGCACCCTGCTGGCTTGACTGAGCTGAAAGCTTTCTGATTTCATCCGCGACAACGGAGAACCCCTGTCCGGCTTCTCCAGCGTGTGCCGCTTCGATTGCTGCATTCATGGAAAGCAGGTTTGTCTGGCCTGCAATTGACTGAACGATTGCTGCTGCTTCCTGCAGGAACTTTGATGCGTCAAGAATGGTCTGTGCAGAAGCAACAGCTTCCTTGACGGCTGCCTGTCCAATCTGGGCGGCTGTGGTAAGCGATGAAACGCTGTTTGAGTTCTTTTCGAGAATGTTGAAGACAGAGTGGATGTTTGCAACCATCTGCTCAACGGCGCTTGAAGACTGGCTGACACTGGTTACCTGGCTTTCCATGTTGGCGTTGAGCTCATCAACTGACTGCTGCATGCTGCGGACTGTTTCGTTTGTCTCTTCGACTGCAGAAGCCTGCTTGTTGATGTCGTCATTGATGCCTTCAATAACCTTGGAAATTGTCTTGACCGAGTTTGACATGATGAGTGCATCTTCATTCAGGCTCTTTGTGTGGGCTTTTGTATCTTCAGATGCAGCGGCAATGTTGAGCAGCAGGTTCTTTGTCTGCTCGACCATCTTGTTCAGGTTTGTGTTGAGAACGCCGTATTCCTCGCGGCTGTCGATAGGCAGCGGCTCAACGGAGTAGTCGTTGTTTGTGATGCGCTCTGCCATGGCGAGTACGCGTGCATTTCTCTTTACGTCACTGTTTGAGACAAGGACGATGTCAATGACCGTCATGATCAGGGCAAAGAGTGATACAGGAATAATCTTGCGCAGGAAAATCTGGAAGATGGTCATGCTGCTGTCGCCAAGGATGATGAAGTGGAAGGACGCATAGACCAGCATGATGATGCCGATACAGCCGTAAATGGTGATGACTGCCTTACGGGTGATTGAGTTGTACTTGATGTCCTGCTTGCCGCGGAACGGAAGCCAGGCAACTTCTGCCTCAAAGTGCTCAAGCCACAGACAGTAGAAGAAGATTGCGCTGATGCCGAGACAGCCGATTGCCGCAAACCAGGAGACATACGGATATGAAGCGCGAGAAACAGTATCAAGTGCCAGGTTAGTACTGAGCGGAAGCAGCAGAGAAATGACGGTGGGGGCGACGGCATTGGCGCTGGAGATGAATTTCACCCTTTTGTTGCACTTGTCGAGGCTTTCTTCTGAGCCGTCATACTTCTGAATGATGGCTTTTGTCCTCAGGTTCAGGATGAGCATGGTTATAACGTTGACGAAGAAGGAACAAATCATGAACGGACTCATGGATATATCCCTCATGGCACCCTGGTCATAAATGCCAAGCACTGTCATGATGACGAAGTAGAGGAAGAAGTATCCGAAATAAAGACCGCACAGAAGACCCCAGTGCATGCTCTTGATCTTAGAATTTGCCATTGGAATAACCCCCTTGGTTGCAAAAAAAGTGGAAAAACTCTAATTGAGCATTATATCCCATCTTTCAGAATAAGAAAGGAATTTCTTTTGAAAAATAGCAAAATAACGCGTTTCTATATATAAATTTAGGTGCTTTATCCGTGTTTAAGGGACATTATATGTCCTTGTTGCATTACTATATGTGTGTATAGTACCATGAAAAAGGCGGACTGGAAGTGACAGCCGTCTTGGGGAGAACATATGATAACGGGATTTCCGTCTCCTGCACAGGGATATGAGGAGGCGGCAATAGATTTGAATGAGCTGCTGGTGAAGCATCCGGCGGCGACGGTGTTCATGCGGATTGAGAGCAGCCGCTACGTCAAGGCGGGCATTTACCCCGGCGACCTGCTTGTAGTTGACCGCTCGCTTGATCCGGAACACGCCGCCCTTGTCGTCCGCGAGTGCGAAGGGCAGTTCATGCTGGGAAACGCGCAGAGTGTCGCTTCTGGCGCTGTTGTGTGCGGCGTCGTCACGCATGTGATACACACGGTGCGCAGCGGGGGCATGTCATGATACTTCACGTCGACGGAAACAGCTTTTACGCCTCGTGCGAGCAGATTTACCGGCCCGACCTGCGCGGAAAGCCGGTTGCAGTCCTTTCAAACAACGACGGCGTCATCATTGCGCTGAATAGGGAAGCAAAGGAAGCGGGCCTTAAGCGGGGCGACGTTTACTTCAAGGTTGCACACGAGTGCGCTTCCCGCGGTGTTACGGTCTTTTCAAGCAACTACACGCTGTATGCGGACATCAGCCGCCGCATTACGTCCATATACAGGGAGTATGCGCCTGAGATTGAGGAATACTCCATAGACGAGAGCTTTCTCTTCTTTGACGGCTGCAGCTGGCCGCGGCGGGAGTTTGTGGACATGGGGCATGAAATAAAGCGACGCATCATGAAAGAGGTGGGAATGCCCGTGTGCGTTGGCGCGGCTCCGACGAAGACGCTTTCCAAGCTGTACAACAAGCGGGCGAAAGAGCACGGCGGCGTTTTTGTGTACGACGAAGCCGGCGTCGATGCGCTTCTTGAAAGCACACCTGCCGGCGACATCTGGGGAATAGGGCCTTCTCGTGCTGAAATGCTCCTGCACCTGGGCATACGGAATGCGAAACAGCTTCGTGACATGCCGCTGTATGACGCAAAGAAGAAGATGACGATTCAGGGATATGCGACGGTGCAGGAACTCCGCGGCATTCAGTGCCTGGACAGGGTAGTGCGCAACAGCCGCGAGTGTGTTACGTCAAGCAGGCAGTTCAGTCAGCGGGTATACGACATTCCGACGCTTGAAAGCGCCATCGTGCAGTACACGCAGATTGCCGTGGAACGCCTGCGTGCCCAGCATTCGGAAGCGAAGGCGCTCATCCTGTACCTGTCTACCTGCAACTACTACGCGAATGACCCTGACCAGCAGTACACGAACAGCGTCTATGTCGAGCTTGTGCGCGAGACCAGTTACACGGCCGATTTCGTAAAGGCGGCGGCAGCGGGACTCAGGCGCATTTACCGCGACGGCTACGGCTACAAGACGGTGATTGTCACGCTGTGCAAGATTACGCCTGCCGCCATGCAGGGGAACCTTTTCATTGATCCGCTTGAGGATGTGAAGAAGCGCGCCGTCATGCAGGCTGTAGACCGCGTGACCCGCTCTTATGGCCGGGAATCGCTTTCACTTGCAAAAGGTGCGGCTGCGGGAGATGCGTGGCAGATGAGCCGTCAGTTCCTTTCGCCCTGCTGGACGACTGATATCTGTGCTGTACCGGGTGTTGTCTGAGATGGTGGAACTGACAGGAAATGAATCAGGGCAAAAAAAATCACGCTTGCGCGCACACTATATTCTTTGAGTGTGCGCCTCGCGTGTTTCAAATGTGGCGTCTTCATCAAGGGGATAACCGCCACCTTTTCCGCAGTACTCAACCGGCCTGCCCCGCAAATAAGCGAGCGCACTGACCAGCCTTTCTCGACTGCAGCATAGTATTAAGATAAAGCTAGAAATTCCATCCGTCAAGGAAAAAATCACACAATATCAGAAATAATTATATTTGATATCTCCATTTTAAAAGATTTAAAGTGTGCTGTTCCACCTGTTTTTTCCGTTGCATAACAGAAAAGGGCTGTCCGGACACCGACAAACTGGTCGAGCGTGAAGCGGAGAGGCGCGCTTTTTCCGAGCTGGCGCCATTCTCCCTGTTCACGGAACAGCATGGTGACGTGCTCTTCTCCTTCATGCATGCTGAACTCAAGGCGGAGTTCAACTTCGCCTCCGGCAAGCGGCTTCTGCGTGATGAACGTGGGAAGTTCATCGTCATGAACGCCCATAGTCCAGCTTTCGTAGGGAATCTGGTGCCGGGCCGTGACGAGTTTGTACTTTCCGTACTGCTTCATGATACCGATGAACGCGTATTCGCCTTCAAGAGCCATGAGACCTGCGACATCTCCGTTATTGAGGGCGGCTGCTGAAAGCGTGACGCTGGCTGAGCATGCAAGCCCCCAGGTGCGCTGTGTCAGTGTATTCGCCGCCTGAACGGGGTTTTTCACGAGTTTGTCTGTGGTGAGGGAAAACGTGCTTTCTGTAAGCGAAACGAGACGTGCGTCGTGTATGTGGTTCCACTGCCAGTACGGGGCAAGTCTGCCGCCAGCAGAGAACGCATCCCCGTAAAGAGGCGCGTACGTGTAGCCGGGACGCAGATCGGGCACGGTCACGAGCGGGGAGGGCGAACGGCCGGGCTCCCATGCCTTCTCAAACGGAGCCGCTTCTCCGAATACGGGAAGCCCGTTTTCAAAGCGGACGCTCACGAGCACCGGAATGCGGCCGAGCGCGCCGTGGTCCTGAAAGAGGATGGCGTACCAGCGTCCGTCAGGTGTGCTTACAATACCGCCCTGCGCAACGCCTGAATGCCAGCCGCCGAACTCTGATGAAAGTACGGGACCGCCTTTCCACGGACCGGTGATGCTGTCCGCAGTGAAGCAGTTTTCGGTGCGGGGCTTTCCACGCGGCCAGTCTATCGTGAAAAGGTAGTACGTTCCGCCAATCTTATAGAGATGGCTTCCTTCATGGCCAAGCCCTTCGTGACCATCCGGCTCACGGACGATGACGTCGTTGAAGCCGTCTGGAACGGGGCCGGACAAATCCGCCTTCATTTCAGTCAGGTAAATCTCACGGTTGCCGTGTGCTATCCACGCGCGTCCGTCATCATCGAACAGGACTGACATGTCATGATAGAAGCCTTCCATCGGCTGTCGTTTCCACGGGCCGGTAATCTTATCCGCTGTATAGAGATATGACTTATGAGTGTCGTTTGCCACAAAGCTCACCCAGAACGTATCCGCATGGTGACGGATACATGCCGCCCACATCCCCCGTCCGTAAATCCCCCAGTCGTCTGCGAGTTTCTGACCATCCGTGCCGTCAAGCTCATCAAAAACATACGAGCAGAACTCCCAGTCAAGCAGGTTGTGTGAACGGAGGATGACTGCTCCCGGCGTCATGTGCATGGTCGTGCTTACAAGATAATAGGTGTCATCAACGCGGATGACGTCAGGATCCGGAAAATCGGAAGGAATGATATAGGCACTGCCTGTTTTTTCGGAAAAGTGTGCGTGTGTGGTCATGAAAAAAGTATATCATAGCTGTCACTTTTTAGAGTATGATGTGTTTCAAAAAGAGAGGTAATATATGATTAAAAAAAATGTTTTGTTTGCTTTGGTACTCCTTATCCCGTCCCTTCTTTCCGCACAGGCTCTGTCAGGCTGGTGGACAGGATGCAATATCGAAGCCAGTGTGTGCAACTATAAGACGGTTCTGAGCCTTGACCTGCCTTCAGTGACGCTGAAACACAACGAAACCGGGCTCTTCCTGAGTTTTTCTCCCTATCATCTTGATACGTTCGGAGCTGATGACAGCGAAACGGAAACGGGTGTCCATTTTGAGGATTGTTACCAGTCTTTTGTGAATGCGAAGTTCGGTATTGATCTTTTGAAAAACAATTCCCAGCTGGATTTGAACCCGTATGTGGCGTGCAACTGGAATCCGTTTGACTGGAAAACAACACTTCCGTTTGAGGCGGGATGTGACCTGACACTTTTCATGAGCGAAAAAGACGAATCAGCTTTTCCTTTCAGGTGTAAAGTCGCAACTTTAAATGCAGGATGCCGTTTCAGGGATGGAAAGCCATATTTCACGACTGGAATAAGCATTGACCTTGCAGGTTTCCTGTATACCTGCCTTATGTCTGAATACTATGAGGTTTCAGGAGAATAGGACACGTTCAGATGGTGACCGTGTCTGCTTCGGGCTTCACGTTTTTCACGAAATAATCAAGATTGAACATCCATTCAGACTCAAGGTACTCTGCCGGATAGCTTAAGTGCACTTTTTCGTGTGCGCCCGTTGCCGTGTTGCGCGCGACAGCTCCGTTAAAGCGGATGAGGTCAGTCACAATGCGGATGAAGCGGTCAGCGTGCTTTTCTTTAAGAAGCCCTGTCACAAACGATAGCTGCAGTTCCTCAATCTGCTTCTGGCTTGTGCAGTCCGCTGATAAGGCATTGTCCGCTTTCAAGGCATGCGCGCGCCAGTCGGCAAAGCGCTCGAAGAAGTCAGAAGCTCGCATCTTGAGCGTGTCGAGCACAATGTTGAACCAGGGAACCGCACAGCCGTCGTTGTAGAATGTGCTGCATGCATCAGCAAGTGCGCGCGCTTTCTCAATGTCAGCCTCACTCATCTTATCCGTGTGGATGATGTGATACGGCGGCTTCTTCTCGTACGTCAGCTTTAGTTCATCCGCACGCTCGTAAAGGTCGGTGCCCGGAAGCACTGAAAGGCAGAAAATCTCTAAGTTGTTCGGGTATTGGCTGATGGCGAAATCGACACCGGCCTTGAAGCCCTTGTACGTTTCAGAAGGAAGGCCGTAAATGAGGTCGAGCCCGAATGTAACGCCAGCCTCGTTCAGAATGCTCATGCTGCGCGTAAACTGCTTTCTGTTGAACGGCCTGTTCACTAGCCGGAGGACGTTTTCATCCGCACTCTGAAGACCGATCTGCAGCGCACACGGAATGCGTGTAAACCCTTTAGCGAGTTTCGCATCAATGAACTCAGCGCGTGCCTCAAAATAGTAGAATGTATCGGGCGTCTTCCTGGCAATCAGGTCAAGGAGGGCGAGCGCGCGGTTTTTGTCCGCATTGTACGTCGGGTCAAGGACAAAGACCTGGGGCACGTTCTTTTTTGCAAAAAGGTCAAGTTCCGCTTCTATGCGTTTCATAGGGAAGGCGCGGACAGTTTTTTCTCCCTTGGATTCAAAGCAGTACGAGCATTTGAACGGACAGCCGCGTGCAAGTTCCCAGAGCGCGCCGTCGTAATCGGATGGGTCGAGTGTGCCATCCAGGTATGGGGATGAGAGAGATGACAGGTCCATGCACGGAGTTCGCGGGATGTGCCGCGGAACGCCGCTTCCGGCTGTTTCGCCTGCAGCTGAGGCATCATCCGCTTTCAAGGCCTCCGGCGCGCTGAGGAGCTCTGCCACGAGATGAGGCACGCTGAGTTCTCCTTCGCCCGAGACAGTGTAATCAAAGTCAGTGAAGCTTTCTGGCGCGGCTGTGACTTCGGGGCCGCCTGCAATGCAGATTATGCCCTGTGAACGCAGTACGCGCGCCGCAACTTCGAGAACGGGACGGTTCCAGACGAAGACGCTGAAGAGCACGATGGCTGGCGCGCTGGCTTTCAGAAGCGAGTCTGCAATGAATGCGCCGGCTTCTTCTGTGGATGAGGCATGTGCGCTGTAATCAGCATCTTCAGCACAGAACGGGATGAGATGCACGTCGCAAAGGTCGGCAGTAAGCGGGTCGTGCTTCAGCGCTGATGCAACGCATGCTGCTCCAAGCGGCAGTGCCTGGGGCGAGCGTTCAATGAGAAGTGTCGTACAGATGACAAGCGGCTTATCCATGCCGCTCATTATACGCGAAAATGAGGTTTTATGAAAACAAGCGGTACAGGCGTTCTAGTTAAAACGCCAGCCGCAGGTTACCTTGATGTCCGGCCTTACTATGATTTGGTAAGAGGATTCTGTTGAGTCTGCTTCAAAGGTACCCCATTGAGCATTTACAGAGGTTTCAAGACCTGCACCGATGAAGAACTTTTTTCCGGGGCGGAATGCGGTCAGTTCAAGATCTGTAATGCTGATTAATGAGAAGTAAGGGAAATAGACGCCGATTTTTTCTATGGCATTACAATCAAAGTTGAAGTTGCCAACCGTAAAGACGGGTATGCTGTAAGCGGCATCCAAAGCAGCGAATGTTCCCCATGTGCCGCCGCCAAGGTCACCACCCAGCTGGAAACGTGAACCTTCTGTAATATCGTGAAGATAAGTCAGCGAAATGACATCCATGCTGTATGGCCAGAGTAAATCTGTTGTTAATCTGGAATCGGATGGTTCCACAGTGTAGGTTACCAGCGAATCTGACAGAGAAAAACGGAATGATGATTCTGCAAACACACCTGCTGTAAGCAGAATGCACAGAATGATGATGATGTTTTTTTTCATGATAAACTCTCCTGTATTATATTATACAGTATAACACTAAAGTCATAAAGACTTGTTACATGGCGTTTGAAAATGCAGGTGTTCTGATATTTTTTTTACCGGGACAATATACGTCTCACCTCCTGTTTTATGATATAGTAGAGGTGAATATGAAAATCCTGCATACAAGTGACTGGCACCTGGGAAAGGTGTTCCACGAAAAAACGCTTATAGAAGACCAGAAGTTCGTTCTGGACCAGATTATTTCCGTAATGAAAGAGGCATCTGCTTCCGGCAGCCCGTACGCGGCGCTCATCGTTTCAGGCGACATCTACGACAGGGCAGTGCCGCCATCCGAGGCAGTAACGCTGCTCGATGACTTTCTTGTGCGCCTGACTCGCGAAGTGCCGGGGACACACATCTTCCTGAATGCGGGAAATCACGACGGGGCAGGGCGACTGTCTTTTGCCTCGCGCTTTCTGGAGAAAAACAACATCCACCTCGCGTGTGACACAAAGAACTATACGACGCCGGTAATCATTGAGATGGGGGATGAGCGTTGCGCGTTCTATCAGCTGCCGTTCCTGACCCCGCTTTCTATAAAGAAGGACGGAGCTCTTCTCCGTACGCAGCAGGATCTGTACGCTGAGGCCGTCGCGCATATTGCAGCCGCGCACAAAGCCTCGTACGCTGATGTTCCCGCGGTGATTAACGCACACCTGTTTGCATCCGGCAGCAGCGTCAGCGCAAGTGAGCGGAGCAACGTCGGCGCAGTTGAGCAGGTGGGAACTGACCTGTTTGCGCCCTTTGCATACGGTGCGTTCGGGCACATCCACAAGTGCCAGCCGGTAGATACGGAAAAGCGGCTCTGGTATTCGGGCGCGCTTCTGGCGTATAACTTTGATGACGATCCAGTCACCGGCATGAATGAAGTGACCATCAGCTGCGTGAAAGGAACGGCGGCCCTGGACGCTGACAGGGCATGCACTCCCGTGAGTGTGAAGCGCATCCCGTTTACGGCGCTACATCCGATAGCGAAAGTTGAGGCTGAGATGAAGGACCTTGTGGGCTCATCCGCTGACAGGGCGCTTGTTGCTGAGAACAGGGAGAAATACGTGCAGGTCATCCTGACAGACGCGGTCATGCCGCTTGAAGCGTTCGCAAACCTCAAGACGGTGTTTCCGCACCTCATGACGGTGACCATGAAGGCGCAGGCAGGAGCAGGGAAAAGTTCATCCATTGAGGCGCGCAAGGCAGTCATTGACAGCAACGACCCGGCAAAAATCATTGACCAGTTCATGAGCGACATCTATGGCGACGCTGATGACGAGCTTATCCGCGCTGAGAAAGCGCTCTTCGTTGAGGAGGCTGCAAGATGAAACCACTCAGACTGCACATGAAGAACATAGGCCCTTTCAGGGACGAAACCATAGATTTTACCGCGCTCGACAACATGTTCCTCATAAAGGGAGACACGGGAGCCGGAAAGACCTTCATCTTTGACGCGCTCACGTTTGCGCTGTACGGAAAGGTGCGGGGCAACAGGAACGGCCACGAAAGCGACCTCAAGAGCCGCTATGCGGATGCGGAGGATGACTCATCCGTTGAGTTTGATTTTGAGATAGCGGGCGAAAAGTACCGTCTCAACAGGAGTGTTCCGTTCTGGTACACGAACAGGAATGGCAAAATCGACACGAAACAGTCTCATGCAGATCTTTCCGTGTGGCGCGGAACTGACGGAGCGGATGGAAATCCTGAGCTTTTTGAAAGCGGATGGGAAGAGCTTCCCTGCCGCCTCAAGGGCGAAGTCGATGCAAAGGTCGTGGAGCTGCTCGGTCTTTCCGCAGATGAGTTTGCGAAGATAGTCGTTCTTCCTCAGGGAGAGTTCGCCGAGTTCCTGCATCAGAACAGCAAGGAGAGGACGGAAACACTCAAGAAACTGTTCCCGGTTTCGTTCTATTCAAACATCACCGAGCGGTTCAAGAAAAAAGCCGACGAGGCAAACGAAAACCTGAAATCAATGACAAACCTCATCTCCTCCCTGTCTCAGAACCGCGATTTCACCGATGCGGATAAGAAGATTGCGGAAATGACAGAGGACCTTGACCGGAAGAAAGCGGATGAAGAGGCAGTCGTTGAAAAGCAGAAGGACGTTTCATCCATTCTGGAGCGGCTGAAACATGAGAAAGAAGATGCAGCCGAGTACGAAGAAAACTGCCGGAAGAAGGATGAGCTTGTGTCACGCGCGGATGAAATCAAGGCGCTTGGTGAAAAGATCAGCCGCGCAGAAAGGGCCGGAAAACTCCGCCAGTTCTTCAGTGACGCGGAAAGCTCTTCCAACCGCCTGAGCGAAAGCCGGAAGGAGCTTACAGAAGCGGCCTCGCTCCGTGATACGCTTGCCGCAAAGATTGCGGAACTTTCAAAAGAGAAAGAAAGCATGGAAGCGCTTCATGTCCAGACAGAAGAGGATGCAAAGACGCTTAAGGTAATACAGTCAAAGCTTGAAAGCGCCGCAGGTCTTGAGGCCCTTGAAAAAGAGGCTGCTCTTGCCGGAAAGACAAAAGAAGCCGCTTCAGAAAAGCAGAAGACACTTACGGAAGAGCTTATGGAAGCGCAACAGGCGCTTGGCGTGGAGAACGCGGATGAAGCGGAGCATAAGCTTACGGATGAAATCATTGAAAAGCGGGCAAAGGTTACCGCTCTTGAAAGTGAAGAAGCGTCGGCGGTAAAGCGCGACGGCATCACTGCAAAGAAAGAAGAGGCCCTTGCGTCGCTTGATGAAGCGGAGAATCTCATCCAGAGTGAAGAGGAAAAGCTTGTCCATTCGCGGGAAAGCCTTGAGGCGCATGAAAAGGCTAAGAAGGAGCAGGAAGCGCAGAATCTTGCGTGGACGTGCGGCCAGTTCCTGAAAGAAGGAGAGCCGTGCCCTGTCTGCGGTTCACTCACTCATCCACATCCGGTGACCAGGCCTGAAGGCCTTCTTTCCCTCGACTCAGAGATTGCAACGGTCAAGGCTGGAATTGAAAGCGGTGAAATTGCGCTTCAGGCGTTGAAAGAAAACCGCACGAAATGGAGCACCGAAATAAGCGGATATGACCAGCAGCTTTCAGAAATAGAGACAACGCGCGCTGTCGCTGTCATTACGGAAGAAAAAGAAGCTGTCGCTAAAGAAGCTGATGAGGCTGAAACTGAACGGAACCGCATCCGGGACCTGGCTGCTGTCATAAAGGATAAACAGCAGCAGCTGGATGAAGCATCTGCGGCGTTTACGGAAGCAGAACTCGTGTTCGTAAAGCTTCAGACGCAGATTGAAAGCATCCAGTCTTCCCTCGGTGAGCCGCTCGCTGACCTCCGCTCAAAAGAGACGGCGCTCAGCACATCCGTTTCAGAAAACACTGAAAAGTACGCGACCTGGCACGCATCCTGCGAGACTGCAGAGAAGAGCTTTCTTGAAGCGAAGTCCGCGGCGGAAAAGTATGAGGCTGACGTAACGCGTTTCACGGCAGAAGCAAAAAAAGCTGAGGAAATCCTTGCTGAGCGCGTGTCCGCCGCTCTGTTCACCTCGAAGGAAGACGCTCTTGCCGCCGACCTTTCTGATGCTGAACTTGAAGAAAGCCGTGCGGATGTAAGCGGATATAACGAGGCGCTCGCTGCGGTAACGCTTGCCGTAGAATCAGGAAAAAAGAAAAAGCTCCGTTCCCTTGACGATATTGCGGCAGAAGAAGAGGAAACGCGCGCCCGCTCTGAAGAGATACACAGCCAGTACGCTTCCCTTAAGGCTGCTATTGATGAAGTGTCTGCAGAACTGACAGCCTACAGAGGTGACTGGGAGCGTGTCCGCGAGACGCAGGATAAGAAGCTTGCACTTGAGGAGCAGGTAAAGCCGCTCAATGCGCTTTCTGAGGCGCTGCTTGGCAGGAATCCGCAGAAGCTTACGTTCGAGACGTGGGCGCTCGGCATGTACTTCCAGCAGGTTGTTGAGTTCGCAAGCCGCCGTTTCTACGACATCTCAGACGGACGCTTCACGTTCCTTCTGAAACAGCCTGATGACAGGAGTTCCGGAAACGGCCAGCGCGGTCTTGATCTGCTTGTGCTTGACAGTTACACGGGAAAGACAAGCGATGCGGCTGAGCTTTCAGGCGGAGAGACGTTCGAGGCGAGCATCAGCCTTGCGCTTGCCATAACTGACGTCGTGCAGAACGACAATGGCGGCGGCATCCAGCTCGACTCGCTTTTCATAGACGAAGGCTTCGGTACGCTTGATCCCGAGACTCTGGAAAAGGCGATGAGCGTGCTCACTGAACTGGGCGAGACACGCATGATCGGTATGATAAGTCACGTAAGCGAGATGGAAAGCCTCTCCGGCATCACCAGCTCAATCAGTGTGGAGAAAGGACGGCAGGGAAGTCACATCCACGTGGAGGGACTGGTATGATTCTTCCTGAGGTTTTTGATGATGTCCAGCAGTTTATCGATGACAACTATGAGATAGAGGATGCTGAAGGATTCGGGGG
This sequence comes from Candidatus Treponema caballi, assembly GCA_018066285.1. Lineage (GTDB taxonomy): Bacteria > Spirochaetota > Spirochaetia > Treponematales > Treponemataceae > Treponema_I > Treponema_I caballi. The sequence goes on along the minus strand of JAGHRS010000067.1, from coordinate 2,816 downwards.
GTGCTGCGAAGCACTCTGTGAGGCTGTCACTTCAGTTCGGATGGCAGTTGCAGAATGCATGCCCCGTGATATTGAGAACGTCCACAAGTACGCGCGTGAGGAAGACCGGCCGTCAAAGACCGTGTTTGTCATCACGACGGATGGCGAGGAAAACTCAAGCGTTGAGTACGACTATAAGAAAATCAAGGCGATGATTAAGGAAAGACTTTGAAAGCAGACTGGAGTGAGGCTATAGTGGATTATCAGAAGAAGGGAAGAAAAAAGAGAAAGTAAGTCAATAATGCAGGTTTACTGCTCGTCTTTGTCAGCTTTCCTGTACAGGTTCAGCCAGATAAAGAAGCAGACTGTCCAGATAACAGCGCAGAAAATATCCATGCCAAACTTAACCGGATCAGATATCCAGTACTTGTTGATGGCATCGTATACTGCCATGAATATCCAGATTACGGCACATATAGCAAAAAGAATGACAGAAAGTTTATTGACGTTTTTTTTCATGATGTTACTTCTCCTAGTATCATTGTAAACCTGACACAGTATTTTTTCAATCAGGTTTTCAAAAATCCCGTTTCCGACGGTAATAAGATTTTCTCTGGGACAATATATGTCCCGAACGTCCGCATACACTGACTATATCTTGAGAAACTGCCCGGAAGGGCGTCTCAAAAGGAGGGCGGTGTATGTTTCTTTTATGGCTTATTCTTATTTTCGGTATTCCCATGTACTTCTGTGCAAAGTGCGACAGGGCTCAGAAAGAGTGCCTTGACAGCCTGCAGCGCGAAATGTATGCAGACCAGTCAGGACGTGTTGCGTGGACGCTTACCGGAAGCGTACCGCTTATGAAAGAGCGGCACCTGTTTCATCCCGGCTGCTTCAGGAGCGATGTGTTCCAGAATGCGGACCAGGTCAGGGCGTACATGAAGGAACATCCGTGCGTGCAGTACGAAAAACTTGCCGGCTTCATGGAAGCGTCATACTGTTCCCCTGAAATAAAGGATGCATTCCTGCTCTGGATGTTCAGCACATCATACGGCATCCGCGGCCATGTCCATCTTAACTGCGTGGATATCCGCACCGCCTTCAGCATGTTCACGCGCTACTACAGCGGCACCTACGACAGAGAGAAGGAGTTCCCGTTTTCTCGGCTGCTTATCCGGAACATCATCCTGACCGTGATTCTCTTCAAGCTTTCAACGCTCTACTATGGTCTGAGCGAAATACTGATCGTCCTGTCACTGTTCATCATCCCGGTTGAGCTGATCATCGCGCTTGTCCTTGAAAAAAAGGCCCGCAGCGAACTGAAGATGACAGCCAGTGACCACATCATAACCGCGCGGCTTGGCGGTACACGCATGGACCGCTTAATGAGAACGTACCTTGGCGTTCAGAGCGCCCGCCTGACGCACCAGATCATGAAGAAGCGGTGGTAGAAGGGAAGGGAAAGTACGAACACAGAATTTATATTAACGGAAGGATGTTTATGATTTACTTTTGATATTGAGAAGTTACGACGTAATAGATGTAAGTTGTCAAAATAAAGAAGGGGATATTATTGAACGGGATAAAATTTAACGCCCGGATGTACGGAATAATCCATTGCAATTTGATAGATTTTCTGCTTAAACCAGAACTGCTTCCGGTATAAAAGTTTTTTCATCAAATAGTTTTACTGAGACAATATATGTCCCTTGACGCGTCCCATACTGAATCCATAAAGCCTGGAAAGGTACACATTTGGAGGTATGAGGATGATGACACAGGAAGGAGAAAAGGTACTCTGCATGGAGACGGGAAAGGTCTGCTACACGGAGCGTGAGGCTGGCATCGCCATGAATAAGGCCAGAAAGCATTTTTATGAGGGCCACATGAAGACACACAAGGAACACTACGCAAACTCAAAGGAAATCCCGCGCAGGAAATACTGGTGCAAGGCATGCGGATTCTACCATGTGACGCACATGAGCCGTTATCTCGGGGATGAACGTATCTCTTACAGGGAAGAAGAGTTCTATAAGGAATATTCCAGGAAAAAGGTTCTGGCGTAAGGAGAGAGGAGGAAGGGGAGGTCTCCCCTTGCGCTCCGAAGTCCTCAGCCGCAGGCGGCTTCCGGTCTTCAAACCCGTTCTGCGGGATTATGAAAAAAGGGAGTCTTGCTTATGACATGGAATTTGTTCTTCACAATGCTTAACTGCATTGCGACATTTATTCGAACTGTTATAGCAGTGCTTTCGTATCTGAACAAAGATAGGAAGTAATAAAAAAAGCCGCCCGTTCGACCAAACTGTGGCGGCTTTTAAACCAAATCAGTGGCGACGTCCAAATGAATCGGGCGCTTCCGCTTGTCTTTAATATAGCATACCAGCTTTTAATCGTCAAATAATTTTTCTGGGACAATATATGTCCCTTGACGCGTCTCATACTGTCACTATAAAGCCGGAAACGGCATACTTGGAGGTTAAGCATGATGACACAGGAAGGAGAAAAGGTACTCTGTATTGAGACAGGGAAAATCTGTTATACGGAGCGTGAAGCCGGCATCGTCATGAATAAGGCCAGAAAGCATTCTTATGAAGGCCATATGAAGACACATAAGGAACACTACGCAAATTCAAAAGAAATTCCGCGCAGGAAATACTGGTGCAAGGCATGCGGATTCTACCATGTGACGCACATGAGCCGAAGTATGATTTTGATTCCTACGGATATGCTTGGGAAGAGAAGTCTTACGAAGAGTAGAACAAGAGAAAGATGCGAGTGTAGGAAAATCGTAGTATACTGTTATGATAGAATTGCAATCAGATTCACTGATAATTATT
>JAGHRS010000015.1 GCA_018066285.1 Candidatus Treponema caballi | reverse complement strand
CCGGTTTTGATGTGTATACTACACCGTTATTTTCTTACCGTTGCTGTGGATTTTTTGCGCGTCTTTGTGGGGTGTTTGTGTAAAATTTTTTAAAAAACGCGTAAATTCTTGGGCTAAAACGATTATTTATAATTTTTAAATCCTTGTAATACAAAAAGATAAAAATTTGCAAAAAAGGATTGACATTCTCAATTTCTTTCAAAAATTAGAAATAATCGTTTTCGCACATGATTTTCGCCTTTTTTTCACAAGTTTTCCACAAGCAGCACACAAAGACGCGCAAGATATCCACAGCAACTGTAAGATAATACAAAAAAACAGAATTTTTTCCCTTTTAACGCCTGAAACGGGTAAAAAAAGATGCTGAAAAAAGAGGGTTTAAAAACAAAAAAAGCCGCCTTTTAAGGCAGCCTTTTTTGTGGGATCAACTGAAAAAAATCAGAAATCCCCCTCCTTTTATATCCTCAGCCTAAGAAAACCTGAGCCTGGTTATCTATGGCAAGAATTGTCTTGCATTCAGAACATCTGAAACGTCCTGCTTTTGTAGCCTTGAGCTTCTTTGAACAGACAGGGCATGAGAAAATCTTCGGGAAAAGTCCATCCTCTACTTCTTCATCCTGTTTGAAGAAACGAACAGCCTCATCAAGAGTATCCTTGATGTTGAAGAACTGAGAGAATCCAAGAAGCTGGAATACTTCATAGACTTTTGACTGAATCTCAAGCAGAACAATGTCACCGTTCTTCGGTTTTACCATCTTCAGGAATGCAGTAAATGAACCAATACCTGTTGATGAAACATAATTCAAAGCAGCACAGTTAAAAATAAGATTTATATATCCGGCTTCAACAACTGATGTAACACGTTTCTGGAAAAAACCGGAATTGTAGGTATCAATATATCCATTCAGATAAAGAATGACACAGTTATCAAGTCCTTCTACCTTTTCAAGAGAAATCTTTAAGCTGTCATCCTTCTCGTCATTAAATCCTGGAACAAGATTATTGTTTATACTCATAAACTTTCACCATAACGCCTGTAAAGCTGGAAAATGGAAATACTCCCATTTATTATATTCTACACATACTGTGATGATATGTCAAACCGATTTTTTTGACATAATGGATATAAAAAAGGTATAGTAAGCACATGACGATTTCTGATATCTGCATAATACTTACCCACCCTGATGAAAGCAGAAACATCGGCTCTGTCTGCCGCGCAATGGCAAACATGGGAATAACCGACCTGCGCATCGTGGGAAAACGCAAAGACTATAAAGACAGACAGGTACGCATACTTGCAATACATGCTGCATATATATGGGAAAATGCGCAGTTCTTCAATTCCATTACAGAAGCTGCTTCTGACTGCACAATCGCTGCAGGCACAACACGCAGGCGGGGCAAAAAACGGAAGGAATGGCTTGTAACGCCGGAAGAATTCGCTTCACAGACAGCACATTCTCCCGCAGGAATGAAAGTTGCCCTTGTCTTCGGCAATGAACGCACCGGCCTGACAGATGAAGAACTGGCCGAATGCACCATAGGAATAAACATTCCGTCTCATCCGGATTTTCCATCGCTCAATCTTTCTCATGCCGTACAGGTCATGTGCTATGTCATGTACCGGGAACTCGCAACATCAGCAACACAGGGATATACACCAGTCACGCTGGAACGGCTCGGAAAGACAGTTGATGTAATAGCTGATGATCTTCAGAAAATAGGTTTTTTCAAAGTCACCGGTCGTGATGAAATGGAACAGTTCTGGCAGTCAGTACTTTCACGTGCTGTTCTTTCGGAAGGAGAAGCGGCTTATATGGAGAAAATCTTCAACAAGGCTGCAGGTCTTGCTTCTAAAACGAAAGGGGAAGACACTGAGTAACTGAAGGCATAAATGAAATGTCTTCCTCTGTAATGGTTTTTCCGACACTCATTACGACAGAACGTTCTATACATCCAACAAGTTCGCGGACATTTCCCGGCCAGGTGTGTGAAAGCAGCTTCCCGAATGCTCCACGGGATAAACTCTTGCCTGTATCTTTCAGAAAATGAGCTGCAAGAAGAGGGATATCTTCAAGGCGTTCCCGAAGCGGCGGAATAACCAGTGTAATCGGAGCAATGCGATAATATAAATCCTTTCTGAAACGTCCGGCGGCAACTTCTGCCGGAAGCTCTCTGTTCGTTGCTGCAATGAAACGGACATCTACCGGAATCTGGCGGTTTCCTCCGACACGCTGGATGACGCCGGAACCAAGCACACGGAGAAGTTTTGCCTGCAGCCCCGGAGAAGATTCAGTTATTTCATCGAGAAAAAGCGTACCGCCGTCCGCAGCTTCAAAAAGCCCCGGATGCGTTTCAGCATTGGTAAAAGCTCCCTTTACAGCACCAAAAAGAATATTCTCTGCAATACTTTCCTGAATCTCAGGCATTGTACCCGGAATGAACGGTCTGCATGCCCGGAGCGAAACGTCATGTATGCATCTTGCAAAAACAGTCTTGCCGGTACCTGTTTCACCAGTAATCAGAATGGGCAGATTGCTGCGGGCAAAACGGGCCGCCATAAGCTTCAAGGAACGCATTTCTTCCGTTTCCCCGATAAAAGTATCAAATGGCCTAAGATCAATCATTTCAGGGGCCTTCTCAGCCCTTACAGGAGCCTTTTCAATGCAGCGTCCAATTCTGTATGAAACATAAGACGGATCTGGTTTTCCAGATATTACATGACCTCCGTTTTCCAGAATCCATTCAGTAATCGTGAGGTCATCTGATTCAGAAAGAAGGATTACCGGAACACCTTCGGCAATGCGGATAAGATTGATGAAAAAAGATAAACCCGTCTTAACAAAAAAAGAATACGAAAAACAGATTACATCGGGCCGGTATTGAAGGACATCTGCTAAAGGACTTTCAGACTGTTGAAGAATGAGGATTGAGAAATCCTGCTTATCCAGCGATTGAAAACAGGATTTCCATGTGTTATCTCCCGTAAAAACGAGGAATTTTTTTACTTTTTGAACAGCCTCCAGCATACAAGAAGGAGTATATACCACAAATAAGGGAATATCAAAAAAACCTTGATTGGATTCTGCAGAATTTCATTCCAGATTTCATGTCCCCTGTCAAACGTTGCCTGAGAAACACGTTTTTTACGTGATGAGAAAATGGCAAGAGCATCTTTATAGTAGACAACAAAGCTTGATGCAAACTGGTTTCTGCGTTCATAAGCCCAGCATTCGCCATTCTTTACACCTTCACTGATAAGCAGCATGGTCGGGTTTGATTTGTATATGGCAGAAACAAGATCCTTCTCTACTGTTTTCGGGAAATAGCCGACATATCTTCCGACGATCTGAATACCCGGGAATGTTGTGCGGAGGTTCCGCTCAGATTCCATCAGTGTTCTTTTGCGTCCGCCAAGCAGATACAGCGACTTATAGCGGGTCTCAAGCGAGCCAAGCAGTGAAATGATGGTGGAAAACTGATTGTAGCGTACAGGAACCGGCTTTTTAAGGAATGCAGCTCCACGAATCAGGCTTTTTGATACAGGAAGGACAAGAGCAGCGCCTTTCAGACACTGCATGAACGTATCGTTACGGCGGGCGCGAAGCAGTCCCCACACAGAGAGGAAAACTATCTGTTTTGTACCTGCCTGGGTATTCAGTTCAAAAAGGACATTCTCAAGATCCTCTGGTTTGACGACATCGACTGGCACTCCAAGCAGATCAATTCTTGTTACATCCATCGTTTTCCAATCCTCCCACTAAAACCTGCTGAACAACAGCAAGCCCATACAATGCTGCAGTTTCAGCTCGTAACACATTTGTCACAAAATGAAGCGGCTCAAACCCCGCTTTCATGAGAACTTCAAGTTCACGATCACTCATACCGCCTTCGCATCCCACAGCGACCGCGGCTTTTCTCACTTTTCCGCTCCGGGCTGCCTTAAACAGACAGTCAGCGGCATAAGACGGACTTTCGTGCAAGACAAACGCCGCAGATTCAGTTCCATCACTATTCCAAGTATCGACAGCCTTCTCTACTGACATAACGGGCAGTATCACTGTATTTACAGCCGAGCCGCTCTGCTGCCTTGCCTCGCGGATAATCCTCTCCCAGCGGTCAAGCCGGGCGTCTGCATCGTTTTTCACAGAAAAATCGCCAAGGATGGGAACAATTTTCGTTACGCCGCATTCTGCCGCCTGTCTGACAATCAGATCCATCTTCTGCGGACGGGGCAGAAACTGAAAAAGCCAGAGATCAAGCTGCTGGCCGGAACCGGCGGCAGAAAGCTCTTCTGTGCGGACGCCCTGCACTGAGGATTCTGCGTCTGGGTCAGCGGCGGTCACCAGAAAAGCATCTGCGCCCGAAAGCACAAGACGCATTTTTGAGAGGGTACCATCCGGAAGACGGGCATCGATTATGTCGCCGTCAACCTGTCTGAGCACTTTAAGCAGATAGCGCGAATCCTTTGCTGAAAGACGGATTCTGCCGGATGCGTCAGGCGACGACGGGCATATAAACTGGCGCATCAGTTCTTCTCCGCTTCCTTAAGTGCCCGTTCTTCCTCAATCTCTTTCAAGGTCTTTGTTGACTTAATCAGAGCTTTAATATCCTTTGAACGCACAACCTCAATAGCTTTCTGAAGCTGAATGTCATAATCAAGGTCGTACAGAGGATCTCCGCGTGTTCTGTTTACTGAAAGCCGGATGATGCGGCGGAGCAGCCACGGATCAAGAGCATAGTCTTTTGAAAGCTGGAGAGCGTAAGAAGCAATGTCATCTTCTGTCATATCCTGATGGTCATCAACATATGGATCGATGACATTATCATTCATAAGATCAACATACGCATTCTGTTCGTCTTCTGAAAGCGTCGGATACAGAACTTCAAGATCCGGCGGTATTCCTACTTTGTCAATGTTTGAATCGCTTGGAGAATAGTAGCGCGCGACGGTCAGCTTGATGCCATCTCCATAAGGAAGAGCAACAGGGACCTGGACAGAGCCTTTTCCGTATGTGTTTTCACCTACAATATAGGCAAGCTTTGTGTCTTTGAGCGCGCCGGCGAGAATCTCTGATGCACTGGCAGATCCGCCGTCTGTCAGAATGACAATCGGCAGGCCTGAAGGGAACGTCGTATTCGCCGAAGTTGCTGAAAGGACCGTATTGTCGCTTGGCAGGCGGCCTTTCGTTGAGACTATGGTGCCTGAATCAATGAACTTGTCTGCAACTTCCTGAACGCTGGTTATGAGGCCGCCCGGATTACTGCGCAGGTCTATGATAAGCGAATCGTAACCCTCTTCACTGAAAGAGTCGAGGGCGTCCTGTACGCGTTCCGGCGTTAACGGTGTAAACTCGATAATACGGAGGTATCCGGTCTTACGGCCACTGTCTGAAATCATGCCGAACTTGACGGTCGGAACTTCAATAAGCTCACGGATAAGCATTACCGTAAACTCCATATTCTTTCCACGGCGGACTTTGACTTCAACAGGTGCACCAATCTCGCCACGAAGAAGGCCAAGTACCTCATCCATTGTTATATCCGGAGTATAGACACCGTCGATTTCAACAAGCTTATCACCTGCATTGATTCCTGCACGCCATCCCGGAGTTCCTTCTATAGGATTCGCAACTTCAACAAATGCGGGATTCGCTTCAGTAGAAACAGTTGCTTTTGTTATGGAAAGACCGACTCCGCCAAATTCACCGGCTGTCGTATCCGTGAGGCTTCTCTGACTGTCCGCATCCAGATACTGTGTATGCTGGTCTCCAAGCGAATCCATGAGGCCTGAAAGAGCTCCTTCGTAGAGCACTTTTGGATCAACTTCCTCTACATAGCGCTGCATGACATAGCTGAAAACACTGCTGATTAAATCCGTGTACTGCCGGGCCTGAAGTGTTTTTTCAGCGCCAGAAGGAGTCTGTGCAAACACAGATGGTGTACATACAGCAAATGCTGTAAAAAACAGGATTACCAATCCCACAACTATTTTCAGCGATCTCTTCATAGAATTAATTTTATAGCATTTATATGCACGTTACAACCCTTGACTGAAATCCGTGCACCCCGTACACTTTGGTCGTGAAAAAAGATTATTTCGCAATTATTCCAGTCTGCATTTACGAGTTTTTCCGCTGCCTGTCGATTTTCGTTACAAGGCCGGAGCAATATATAGAAATTCTTCCACTTTCCTGGTACACAACAATTTTTGCGCTCATTTTGCCTGTTATTCTTGCATTTCTTGCTTTCAGAAAAGATGACCAAACATACACATGGATATATACTTTTGTAAAACTGGCACAGGATATCGGAATTGTAAAATACATTTCAGACGATTATCCTTACGCCATATCCAACGGTTTTTCCAATCAGTATTACTCTCTCAACCGGCTTATTTCGCTAGTGTCTTTTTTAGTGATTGATGCTATACTGATAGTAGTATTGTATATTTACCAAAAAAAACGGAAGGACATCAATGCAGATAATTCCAGTAGCGAGCGGTAAAGGCGGTGTCGGTAAGAGCCTCCTGTCCGCAAACCTTGCAGTAGCATTAGGAAAAGCAGGTAAAAAAGTCTATCTCGCCGATTTGGATCTTGGCGCATCAAACCTGCATCTGGTTATCGGACAGCAGTCTCCGAAAAACAGCATCGGAACCTACCTTGCAGGACAGGCAAAATTTGAGGATTTGATTCAGCCGACAGATTATGACAATGTTTATTTCATAGCAGGCGATGCAGAAATTCCCGGACTTACATCACTCAAAATTTCACAGAAAAAGAACCTTATCAAACTCTTCCAGAATTGTGACGCAGATTTTCTGATTCTTGATCTTGGAGCAGGAACGCACCTTTCCATTCTTGACTTCTTCCTGCTTTCTCCGCAGGGAATCCTTGTTTCCGCACCAACAGTAACCGCAACGCTTAACGGATATCTTTTCCTTAAAAACGCTGTATTCCGCCTGATGTACAACAGCTTCAAGCGTAATTCCAAAGCATATCAGCTTCTCGAACAGCTCAAGACAGACACCGTTTCCATGCAGAAACTGTACATTCCGAAACTGCTTGAAACCATTAAGAAGATTGATCCGGAAAGTGCCGCAGTGTTTGAACACCGTATGAAGCAGTTCCATCCACGTCTTGTACTGAACATGGTCGATGACCCGAAAGACACTGACAAGGCATACAAAATCCGCCGTTCCTGCTCAGAATACCTTGGTATTGATCTGGAACATCTTGGAATTGTTTACCGTGATCCAATGCAAGACGTTGCTCTTGCCTCACGCCTGCCGATTACAGTCTACAAACCTCAGTCAATTCTTTCACAGGCAGTATATCGCATTGCGGATAAGATACTTCAGTCTGAGACAATCGTCTTTGACCAGGAAATGCGGGATGATTCTTTCTCTGCAGCTGATACAGAAGCAGAAACAGACTACGCGGCAAAGATGTCTTATGTTGAGGATTTGATTGGTTCTGGCGCAATTACGACAAGCGAGCTCGCCGAGACCATCAAGTCACAGCAATATGAAATTACGCAGCTTAAGAAAGAGAATCTGCTTCTCAGAACAAAGCTCGTAAAAGCTGCTTCAGAAGGATTTAAAATCTAATGCCACTTTACATCAACTACCCTTCCTGGATTCATCAGCAGATTTTTCCAGGAGTGCCGTTCCTCGGTCTGTTACGCTGGTACGGACTTATGTACGTTTTTGCCTTTGTGACAGCATATCTGCTTTTTCAAAAACAGGTTAAAGAAGGTGCGCTTAATACAAAGACGTACACAGTTACCGATGATGATGTATTCAGTTTTTTTGTAACAGGAATCATCATGCTTCTTGTTGGTGCCCGTCTTGCATCATGCTTTATTTATGATGATACGCTTTTTTACCTGAAAAAACCCTGGCTTATTTTCTGGCCATTCCGCAATGGAAAATTCACCGGTCTTCAGGGAATGTCGTATCATGGTGGTTTTGTCGGCGGACTTCTTGGCATGATTATCTGGTGCAGGAAGAACAAACAGCCCATCCTGAAATGGGTTGATGTTATGGGCGTATCAATTCCTCTTGGATACACATTTGGCCGTCTGGGTAACTTCCTGAACGGCGAACTTTTCGGACGTATCACCACACAGCCATGGGGAATTGTTTTCCCGGCTGCACAGAAGTTTTCATCTTCCATTCCGTGGGTTGCAGAATTTGCAGAATTGGCTGGCGTTGAAGTTACCGGTGGTCTTATAAACCTTCCGCGTCATCCAAGCCAGCTCTACGAAGCGCTTTTTGAAGGCGTATTCCTTTTTATTGTTTTCTGGTCACTCAGAAAAAAGAAACCTTTCGACGGATTCTTCCTGGGACTCTACCTCACCGGATACGGATTTGTACGTTTCATCATTGAGTATTTCCGTGAACCTGACCTGAACCTCGGTTACCGCATCCAGGCAACTGATGCACCAACGTATCTGAATGACTCGCTGCTGAACATTTCAACGGGACAGATTCTCTGCTTCATCATGATAGTAACCGGCCTCACCGTTCTCGTCGGACACGCAATCTGGAACAAAAAACACAAAGCATAATACGCATGCTGGCAGCAAATAATCACAATGCTGACTTGAGGACAAAAAAAAGAGTGCACACCGTGCACTCTTTTTTTTTGCGTATGATTCAGGCTGATTAGCCGCGGATCATCTTTGCAAGGTTCTCTGCTGTGAAGCCCATGTCCTCAGCAACCTTTGCGTACGGACCAGACTCACCGAAGCGGTCAATGCAGAACAGGCAGTCATCGCCAGTGGCGAGGCCTTCCCATCCCATCTTTGTTCCAGCTTCTGCACAGACGACACGCTTAGCGCCACCAATGAGTGCGTTCTTGAAGGTGTCTGGCTGTGACTTGAAGTTCTCGCGGTCAAGAACTGATACAACGCGGACCTTCTTATCTGTTACAAGTTCTGCAGCAGCGAGAGCGAGAGAAACTTCTGAACCGGCAGCAAGAACTGTTACGTCAGGAGCATCTGCACCCTTCTTTGCGATATAGGCACCGGCACGGACAGTGTTCTTCCAGTCCGGATCATCTTTCTCGAATACCGGCAGGTTCTGGCGTGTGAATGCCATACATGTCGGCTTGTTCTTTGTCTCAGCAGCAATCTTCCAAGCCTCAACAGCTTCTTCAGCATCAGCAGGGCGCAGAACCTGAACATTTGGCATTGCGCGGAGAGCTGACATTGTCTCAATTGGCTGATGGGTCGGACCATCTTCACCAACATAGATTGAATCGTGTGTCAGGATGTAGATTACCGGAACACCCATCAGAGCTGACAGGCGGAGTGCCGGACGCAGGTAGTCAGCGAATACTGCAAATGTTGCACAGTAAGCGCGAAGGCCGCCATGAAGTGCGATACCGTTACAGATAGCAGCCATACCGAACTCGCGGATACCGAAGCGGATGTAGCGGCCGTCTCTGTTCTCAGGATTGTAATCCTTTGTACCAGCCTTACATACGTTTGGTCCCTGAAGGTCAGCAGAACCACCAACCAGGTTTGTATAAGAAGCACTTACAGCTGCAAGGCAAGGACCTGAAGCATTGCGTGTTGCAATAGAATCGCCCTTGTTGTATGCCGGGAATGCTGCATCTGCAGTTGGCTTTCCAGCCATCCATGCGTCCCATTCAGCCTTCTTCTCCGGGTACTTGGCTGCCCAAGCATCGAACGTCTTCTTCCATGCATCTTCTGCAGCAGCGAACTCAGCAGCGCGGCCCTTGAAGTATTCAACAGCCTCAGGTGCAATGTAGAAGTCTGCATCTGCCGGAACGCCGAGTTCCTTGCGTGCTGTTGCAATGCCTTCGTCTCCAAGAGGTGCACCATGTGCCTTTGAAGTACCGGCAACGAGTGAGCAGCCCTTTCCGATAACTGACTTCAGCATGATAAGTGTCGGCTTGTCAGCTTCTTTCTTTGCCTGCTCTACGAGCTTTGCAATATCAGCCATGTCGTACATTGAGCCGCGCAGAATCTGCCAGCCGTATGCTTCATAGCGCTTTGCAATATCTTCTGTGAAAGCAAGGTTTGTATTTCCATCGATTGTAATGTTGTTTTCATCATAGAACACGATGAGCTTTCCAAGCTTGTTTGTGCCTGCAAAGCTTGATGCTTCTGAAGAAACACCTTCCATCAGACAGCCCTCGCCAACGAGAGCGTATGTGTAATGGTCTACAACTTTATAGTCGTCTGTATTGAAATGAGCGGCGAGCATAGACTCAGCAAGAGCCATACCTACTGCCATTGAAACACCCTGGCCAAGAGGACCTGTTGTTGCTTCTACGCCGTCGGTTTCGCCAGCTTCCGGATGTCCCGGACACTTTGAGCCAATCTGGCGGAATGACTTAATATCATCGAGAGTTACTTTGTAGCCGCTCAGATGAAGGATTGAGTACAGAAGCATTGATCCGTGACCTGCAGAAAGAACAAAACGGTCGCGGTCTGCCCACTTTGAATCAGCAGGATTATGCTTTAAAATTTCTCCGTAAAGAACTGCTGCAAGTTCAGCAGCACCCATTGGTAAACCAGGATGTCCTGATTTTGCTTTCTGGATTGCATCCATAGAAAGAGTACGCACAGAAAGTGCTACTTTTTCCAAAGCCTTAACATTCATTGTATTTTTCTCCCTAATTAATTAGTCTCTTTGTTTTTTTCCAGAATATCATGAATGGTTTTCAACAATGCTTCTTCATTACTGTGCTTTTCAAGCGCTTCTCTGAAAGGCGCTTTCTGAATGAGAAAAGCAAGATCTGACAGAACCTGCAGATGATTCTTGCTGGAACTTGTCAGGGTAATGAACAGAGTAGATACAGGACGCATGTCTGGAGAACTTATGGCTATAGGATTCTTAAGATACACGACAATAATCCGCTGATCTTCATCTGTCTTAATAAGCGGATAACGCGGATGCGGAATTGCCACTCCGTTTCCTACTCCTGTACCCATCATTTTCTCACGCTGGATAAGCTCTTTATAGACGCTGTTGCTTGTAAGTCCCTCAGGAAAAACCTGATCCTTCAAAACATTCCGATAAACCTCTGGTAATGTTTTTCCTGGTGCATCAATCACAACACCACCTTTGCGGATAAGACTGTCAATTATGCTTTTTTCGCCCATCTTTTCTATCCTTTTTAACTATTGAAAACGCATGTAACTGATGCTGCTTCAATGCTGCTCTTAAAGGTCCCTGAATCTCGACAAAGCTGAAATTCATACCTTCAAGGGAAAGACTCGCTGCAGAAATATCTTTTTCTGATATGCCTTTCTGAAATAAAAAAGCTTCTATCATCTTTCCCGTATGGCCATACAACTGTGACAGAATTACCAGTTCCTGCTGAGGGAATCTGTCAACCGGAAGGTTGCAACGGTCAAGTTCACAAATCAGGCAGAGTATCTGTGAATACAGCTTCAAAGCCTGGTTTCGAATCTCTCCTATTTCATAATCTGCAAACCAATTATAACTTTTTTTAATTATAGCATGCTGTCTTTCCAAGTGCAATATTAATAAACTCTGCTGGAAAGAGGACAGAAGGGTTTCATCAGGTAAAATACGACTGAAAATTTTCGCACTCGTCTCTTCTTTCTGATAAAGAGAGTCAAGAATAAATGCCTCAACAATATAATCTGGCATTGGCAGACCAAAAACACCATACAGCGTACCTGCCATGACATCTGATTCTTCGCCTTCATTTACCCAGTTTCCTGCGGCAGGGATTTCACTGTCAGTACGCCACAAACGGCTTTCTACACCATATTCAACTATGCTGATTTTATCTGTCTGCTCAAGGAATTCCTCAACAGATCCACAATACATATCCGTAAGCCCCGGTATATCACTCAAGAAAGCGGCTGCGAGCTGTTCTTCCATTGAGCCGCAGGGGCCAAACTGCTTAAAAGAAGCGAGAAGGTGATGTTTGAAAAGACTGTACCATTTTTTCCGCTTTTCCTCTGCGGCGGTCTGCTCAAAAGGGTTTTCCTTTCGGATCAGACTTGGAGAAAGGGATACAACACCTTTATCCCAGTCAATTACATAAAGAACGAGACGATCTCCATACTGAAAATTCCAGCTTTGATACAATTCCGCCATATCCACTACAGTCAATTTCATTCTGGATGGTAATTCAAAGCCATTTATTGAGAAGTCCTGCTCTGAATTGCATGGATCAAGGGCCAGGTATTGTGCAGAATACTCCTCGCCAAAAAGGATATAATGATCCAGCAACTCTGATGTACTATATTCGCCAGTACAATGTTCAACGTTTTTTCCATTAAAGACAAAGGTCAACTCATCCGGAAGCATCTGAGGATCAACGAACGGCATGCACCGGTCGCCGGGAACAAAGATTCCCTGCTCAATTTCATATTTGGATGGTTTTACGCTGAAAAAACGTCCTGTAAAACAACCTGCACGGGTTATGTACTTTTTATTGGCAAGCTGTGTAACGTAAGGATGCATCTGCAGATAAGCAGAAACTTCCTGTGCAGGTATTTTCACTCCCTGTTCCAACAGGAGCGATTGAATATTCTTAACCGAAAACATGCTTAATTCTTTTCGTAAAAGAGTATTAATGAAATTTTCTATCTGTTCATCAAGCATTACTGTCTCCGGATAAAGACAAAAATAAAGCCGCCCAACCTAATGAAGCACGCTTCATTAATGATCGTGGGCGGCTGTGTATTGCTTTTTACCAGTTACGATTACTCAGCAGCTGGAGCTGCGGCTGCCTTTTTCTTTTCGTTCTTAATGGCAGCATTGCAATACTTGCAAATCTTGGCCTTTGCGCCGTCGATTTCGACTTCGTAAAGAGTCTTGATTGCATCCTTACCACAGCGAGCGCATTTTCCGCGTCCGTGTGCAGCAAGTTCACGAATACCTTTTCCGCGATGTGCTTTTGACATAGATTACTCCTTAGCCTCTGGCTCATCAGCTTTTTCAGCCTTTGGAGCAGCTTTGGCACTCTTTGTTGCAGGCTTCTTAGCAGCAGCAGGCTTCTTAGCAGCTGTTGTTGTTTTCTTTGCTGCAGGTTTCTTTGCTGCTGGCTTTGTAGCTTCTGCCTTTTCTTCTGTTTCTGCAGTTTCAGCTTTTTCAGCCTTCTTCTCAGCCTTTGCTGCTGATTCTGCTTTTGCAGCCTTCTTTTCAGCTTTTGCAGCTTTCTTTTCTGCGTTCTTTCCTGTATCGAGCTTGTAATCAACAAGTTCAAGGATAACCATATCAGCTGCATCGCCCTGGCGGAAACCGAGCTTCAGGATACGTGTATAACCACCATTGCGGTCCTTCATGCGAGGTCCGATATCCTTGAAGAGCTTAGCCAGAATGATTTCATCCTGAATGTATCTGGCAGCCTGTCTGCGGTTGTGAACTGTATCAACTTTAGCACGTGTAATAAGTTTCTCCGCAGCCTTTCTGACTTCCTGTGCCTTTGACTTAGTTGTGGTAATGCGTTCGTAGCGGAACAGAGAAGTTACCATATTTCTAGACATAGCACGACGGTGAGCCGTTGTACGTGAAAGCGGATTAAATCCATTCTTATGATTCATCTGATTCTTCCTTCTGCTTTGAGAAATTGACAGCATTCTTCAAATGACTGTAGTCTGTCATACCAAGATTCAGACCCCATTCCTGGAGCTTTTCCTTGATTTCTGTCAGACTTTTTTTGCCGAAGTTTCTAGTCTTGGCAATATCTTCTTCTGTCTTCTTTGTCAGTTCTCCGATTGTGCGGATATTGGCATTCTTCAGACAGTTTGAAGAGCGGACTGAAAGCTCAAGTTCCTCAACCGGAGTATTCAGAAGCTGGCGGATTCTTTCGTCACCCTCATTCAACTCGTCGCCATGAGAATCATCACTGTCATTGAAGTTTACGAAGATTGCGAAGTGATCCTTTGCAATCTTTGCAGCTTCAGCAAGTGCGTTCTCTGGGGAAACTGTGCCATCTGTCCAGATTTCAATTACGAGCTTGTCATAGTCGTTACGCTGTCCAACTCTGCAAGGTTCAATTGTGTACTTTACCTTTGGAATTGGAGTAAAGATAGCATCAAGTGGAATTGTACCAACAACTTCAATATAATGCTCATTTACTTCAGCAGGAACATATCCACGACCAAGGTCAACCTGAACTTCAACTTCGAGATTGCATCCTTCCATCATTGTGAAAAGGTGCATTCCCTTAGTCATAACTTCAAGCTGCTCACCCTTGTCGAACATATCACTTGTAACCTTTCCAGGTCCTTTGAACTCGAAAAGGAACGTTTCCTGCTCAACATCCTCAGGAAGCCGCAAACGAATCTGTTTGATACTATTCAAAACCTCGAGCGCATCTTCGACGACGTTTGGAATTGATTCAAATTCACTGGAAATAACATGAGGAACATTATCAGCATCGTATGATGTAATACGAATTGATGTAATCGCATAACCCTGAATTGAAGAAAGGAGGATTCTGCGGAGTGTGTTACCTACAGTTGTTCCAAAGCCTGTTTCAAAGGGATAAGCAGTGAACTTTCCGTAATTCGGATTTGTTTCAAGATGCTCAAAAGTAATTCCCTTTGGCTTTTTAAAGCCTTTAAGCAGATTTTTGCGGGCCATCTGAACTCCTTATTTAGAGTAGAGCTCAACAACGAGCTGTTCTTTGATATCAGCGAGATCGGCGATTGCTGCGCGCTCAGGATATGAAACGAAAGTTCCCTTCTCTGCATCAATGTCAACATTGACCCAAGGATAGTTTCCTGACTTTGCTACTTCCTTCAATGCTTCAAGGATAGCAACCATCTTCTTGCTCTTTTCGACTACTTCGATAACATCGCCTGGCTTAACTTCATAGCTTGGAATGTTAACAGCCTTTCCATTAACTGTGAAATGACCGTGTGTTACAAGCTGACGAGCCTGATTGCGGCTTGATGCAAAGTGCATTCTGAATACAACATTGTCAAGTCTGCTCTCAAGAAGTTTGATAAGGTTTTCACCAGTAATTCCTGGCATACGCAGAGCCTTGTCGAATGTCAGCTCGAACTGCTTCTCAAGCATGCCGTATGTTCTCTTAAGCTTCTGCTTTTCGCGGAGCTGAAGACCATACTCACTGCGCTTACCTACTCTAGCCTTTGGATCCTTTCCAGGAGTTCCGCGCTTCTTGTTGATTGGACACTTGTCACTCTTGCAGCGGTCGCCCTTCAGGAACAACTTTTTCTGCTCTGTTCTGCAAAGTCTGCATACAGGGCCAGTATATCTTGCCATACTTCAACGTCTCCTATATTACATGCGGCGTGTCTTTCTAGGACGGCATCCATTGTGTGGAATTGGGGTAACATCAGAAATTGACTTTACCTTCAGTCCCAGAGCACCAATTGAGCGAACTGCTGATTCGCGACCAACGCCAGGTCCCTTAACGTACACATGAACTTCCCGCAAGCCATAGCCGAGAGCCTTCTGAACAGCTGTTTCTGCTACTGACTGTGCTGCGAACGGAGTAGATTTCTTTGCTCCGCGGAAACCAAGACCACCGGATGAAGCCCAGGAAAGAGCATTTCCCTTAAGGTCTGTAATTGTTACGATCGTGTTGTTAAACGTCGCCTGAATGTATACGTTACCTTCGTATACGCTTTTCTTTTCCTTCCGCTTTTTTACGGTTGCCACGTTACTTTACCTCCACCTTAAGCCTTTTTCTTGGCAGCAACGGTCTTCTTCTTACCCTTGCGTGTGCGAGAATTTGTACGGGTGCGCTGTCCACGAACCGGCAGACCTTTGCGGTGTCTGAGACCACGATAACATCCGATATCCATGAGACGTTTGATATTCAATCCAATCTCTGAACGAAGACGACCTTCAACCTTGTAGTTGTTATCAATGATGTTGCGGAGTTCAGCAACTTCATCAATAGAAAGATCATTCATCATGCGGTTAGGATCTATCTTTGCCTTCTCGCAGATTTCATCTGCAGAAGCACGTCCAATACCATAAATATATGTCAATGCGATATTGACATGTTTATTAGGGAGGTCAACTCCCGCGATTCGAGCCATCTGTTACTCCTCAGCCCTGTCTCTGCTTGTGTTTAGGGTTCTGACAAATGATGCGGACAATGCCGTTTCTTTTGATAACCTTACACTTATCACATATGGGCTTTACGCTGGTTCGTACTTTCATAAAATCCCCCTGGGAATTTGTGTTTTGGAAGTCGGGTTTTAGCAAACCACAATGGTTACAACCCGACATCCGTCTATTAAACACTATTTTCCAAACTTATTCTACAGGTTCGAACAAAAAACTACAGGTTTCTTGAACGAAGCTTTCCTTTCTTAACCAATCCGTCATGGTGATGCATCTTAAGAAGAGCCTCAACCTGACTCATTGTATCAAGATCGACACCAACCAGAATCAGCAGCGAGGTACCACCCATCAACATTGAAATTGACTGAGGGAAACCAAACAGGTTCTGGATGATAGTTGGTAATATTGCAATAGCTGCAAGATACAGAGATCCAGGCAGCATCAGTCTGTTAAGGACCTTCTGCATATATTCTTCCATCTTGTCAGTTCTGATTCCGGGAATGGAACCACCGTTTTCACGGATATTCTTTGCGATTTCGGAGGGGTTCAGTGTTACCTGAGTGTAGAAGTATGCAAAGAATACGATTAACAGTACGAGGAATACGTTATACCAAATACCAGATGGTGTAAGGAAATTAGCAAGCTTATTAAGCCACCGTACATTCGGTCCAAGGCTTGATGCAATCTGAAGCGGGAAGGTCAGGAATGACGATGCAAAGATGACCGGAATAACTCCAGATGGATTAATCTTGAATGGAATGTATGTGCTCTGTCCGCCGTACATCTTTCTGCCAACTACGCGCTTTGCATAGTGAACAGGAATCTTTCTTTCACCCTGCTGTTCGTAAACAACGAGAGCAATGATTCCGACGAACATGAGAAACACTACAATAACGAATACAACGTTGATCTCTCCGCTCTGTACGAGACGAATCAGTTCCCATACTGCAGCTGGAAGACGAGCAACGATACCGGCGAAGATCAGCATTGAGATACCGTTTCCAATACCTCTTGCAGTAATCTGTTCACCAAGCCAAACAGTTACCATAGTACCTGTTGTTACAGTCAGCATGATAACAATAGTAAAGATTGCCTTGTTCTGGATGATGATAGCACCCGGAATACTGGCAGCATATACTCTGACTGCGAGTGACTGAATAAGACAGACAAAAACTGTACCAACGCGAGTCCAGGTATTTACCTTCTTCTGACCACCATCTTCCTGTGCAATCTTCTTGAGAGACGGGAAGATGATCAGTGCAAGCTGCATAATAATCTGTGTAGAGATGTACGGCATAACACCGAGCATGAATACAGAGAAGTTAGAGAATGCACCACCAGCAAAGAAGTCCATATAGTCGACAAATGAGTTTCCGGTTGTAAATGAATCGAAATAATTTGTCAGAGCCTGTGGATCAATGCCTGGGATTGTAAGAATACTACCAAGACGGAAAACAGCGAGGATAACTACTGTAAAGAGGATGCGCTGACGCAGTTCCTTTACTCTGAACATATTAGCAATTGCATTGTTTGCCATGTTAATCTACCCGCTTAGTTTTCGCCAGTTACAGTAACTGTTCCGCCAACCTTTTCAATCTTCGCTTTTGCAGAAGCTGAAACTTTATCAACGCTAACTGTTAATTTCTTAGTGATGTCTCCATCGCCAAGAACCTTTATAAGGGCATCAGCCTTGTTTACCAGTCCCTTCAGAACGAGTGATTCGCGGTTAACTGTCTCGCCGTCAGCAAACTTTGCTTCGAGCTCAGCCAGGTTAACGATGGCATACTCTTTCTTGAACCAGTAGTTTGAGAAACCGCGGCGTGCAATACGTCTGTAAAGAGGCATCTGGCCTCCTTCGAATCCAACGTATACCTTTCCGCCAGAGCGGGACTGCTGTCCCTTATTTCCCTTTCCGGCTGTTGTACCAAGACCTGAAGATGAACCGCGTCCAACGATTCTCTTCTTTTTGTTGGCACCATATGGTGCGTGAAGATTGTAATCTGACATCAGTTCATCTCCTCAACTTTTACCAAGTGAGAAACAGCAGCAATCATACCCATGATAGCAGGAGTTGCGTCGTGTTCTACTGTAGAGTTGATTTTCTTCAGTCCGAGTGAACGTACAGTTGCAACCTTTTCAGGCTTCTGTGCGATTGTACTGCGGATTAAAGTAACCTTAACTTTCTTAGTCTTTGCTTTTGCCATGACATTAACCCCACAAATCATTCAGGGTCTTGCCCCTGTTCTTTGCAATTGTGCGTGCATCCATCAGACCCTTGCAGGCTTCAAATGTTGCGCGGACAACGTTAACAGCGGTGTTAGAACCGAGAGACTTAGACATGACGTCAGTTGCTCCAGCAGCTTCCATGATTGCACGGACTGAGCCACCGGCGATGATACCGGTACCAGAACATGCTGGCATAAGAAGTACTGAAGAGCCCTTGTACTGAGCCTGAACCTCATGTGGAATGGTTCCATTCTTTAAAGGAATAGTAATGAGGTTGCGCTTTGCGCGATCAACACTCTTGCGGATTGCTTCAGTAACGTCGTTAGCCTTTCCGAAGCCAAATCCTACTCTACCCTTTTTATCACCGACAACAGTCAATGCAGCGAAAGAGAAGCGGCGACCGCCCTTTACAACTTTTGCAGTGCGGTTCAGCTTTACGAGCTTTTCAACAAACTCTTTCTCTTTTGGCTGTTCTTTATCAAAATTCTTCTGGTGTTCCATCGCCTTCTCCTAGAATACGATACCGGCTTTACGAGCGCCGTCAGCAAGAGCTTTTACAACACCATGGTACAGATAACCGTTGCGGTCAAAAACCACAGTCTTGATCTTCTTCTCAAGAAGGCGCTTACCCATTGCCTCACCAAGAGCTTCAGCACCCTTTGTGTTTGGCTTCAGTGAAGCAAACTCTTTTTCGAGTGTTGAAATGGAAGCAAGAGTCTTTCCTGCATCATCATCAATAACCTGCATATACAGATTTGTATTGCTGCGGGTAACTGTCATGCGTGGGCGATCTGCAGTACCACGGAGGGTCTTGCGGATGTGAACCTTTCTCTTAAGCCGTTTTCTTTCTTTGTCGTTATATCTCTTAAACATATCGGTCACCCCTTATTTTACACCTGACTTACCGACTTTACGTCTGATAGTCTCTGTTTCATAACGGATACCTTTTCCCTTATAAGGCTCAGGCTTGCGAAGCTTTCTGATATCTGCAGCAAATTCACCAACCTGCTGCTTGTTGATACCGGAAATTGTAATCTTGCCCTGGTCATCAGTAGTTACTGTAAGTCCTTCTGGAATTACAGCAATAAAGTCTGTTGAATAACCAAGGTTCATGACAAGCATCTTACCCTGAACATCAGCGCGGAAACCGACACCATTAATAATCAGGCTCTTTGAGTATCCCTGGGATACACCAATAACCATATTCTGTACCAGATTGCGATACAGGCCATGAGCTGCGTTAGCTGGCTTTGAATCGCACTTTGGTGTTACGATAACTTCATTCTCTTTTACAGCGATATCAACGAGGTCGTTGTAATCCTGTGTGAGCTTACCCTTTGGGCCCTCAACTGTAATAAGAGAGTTAGCGACTGTAACCTTTACACCTGCTGGAATTGCTACAGGAAGCTTACCAATTCTTGACATAACTTTCCTCTATTACCAGACAGTGCAAAGAAGTTCACCGCCTACCATCTTCTCTGAAGCTTTCTTACCTGTGGTAACTCCGAGAGAGGTAGAAACAATTACTGTACCGTAGCCGTTAAACTTACGGGGCAGATCCTTATAACCAGAATAGACACGGCAACCTGGAGTAGAAATCTTCTGGATACCATGAATTACAGGATTATTCTGATCATCATACTTAAGGAAAATCCGGATAACATTTGTGCCATCCTGAGTAACCTTCTTAAAATTCTTGATATAACCTTCAGTCTTCAGAATTTTCACGATCTCAAGCTTGAGCTTGCTGGTTGTAACATCAACCTTCTCGTGGCGGGCCATAGCCGCATTCCTAACCTTGGTAAGCATATCTGCTATAGGGTCTGAAACGCTCATTTTTATCTCCTACTCTACCAGCTAGACTTGGTGACACCTGGTAACAGGCCTTCACTTGCTAACTTGCGGAAACAAAGACGACACATCTTGAATTTCCGAAGATATCCACGTGGACGACCGCAAATCTGGCACCGGTTGTATTTTCTGGTGCTGTACTTTGGAGTGCGGTTCGCCTTGATAATCATTGATTTTTTAGCCATGAACTCCTCACTTACTTCCTGAAGGGCATTCCGAACTTGGTAAGAAGAGCACGGGCATCGCTGTCAGTAAGAGCACTGGTAACGATGTTGATATTCATACCAGCAACCTTTTCGATCTTATCGAAGTCGATTTCTGGGAAGATAATCTGTTCAGTAATACCAAGAGAATAATTTCCATGTCCATCAAAGCCTGTTGCCTTGATACCGCGGAAATCCTTAACACGAGGTAATGCAACATTAATAAGGCGATCCAGAAATTCATACATTCTTGCACCGCGTAATGTTACCATTACACCAATCTCATTGCCCTCGCGAAGCTTGAAGTTTGCAATAGATTTTCTCGCCTTGGTTTTTACAGCCTTCTGACCTGTGATTGCTGTGAGGTCAGTTACTGCGGCATCAAGGAGTTTCTTATTTGCAAGTGCTTCACCAACGCCCATGCTGACTACGATCTTCTTAATAGAAGGAATCTGCATGACGGACTTGTAACCGAGTTCCTTAAAGAGCTCAGGGGCGATTGTGTCCTTATAGACTTTCTTAAGCCGGGGTACATAATTACTCATTACAGTGTGTCTCCACATTTACGGCAGACGCGAACTTTCTTGTCGCCGTCGAGTTTATATCCAATTCTGGTAGGACCGCATTTCTTGCATACAATAGCCACATTAGAAATGTGGATTGGTGCTTCAACTTCTGCGATTCCGCCACGATCCTGCTGGTTCTTCTTTCTCATTGCCTTCTTAACAAGGTTTGCACCGCCAACGATTACTCTGTCCTTTGCAGGAATTACGCGAATAACCTGGCCTGTTTTACCCTTATCCTTACCAGCAATAATCTGGACTGTATCGTCCTTGCGGATTTTGAACTTCTTAACCATATTCAATTTCTCCTAAGAACCTGTATTACAGTACTTCCGGAGCGAGTGATACGATCTTCATATAATCCATATCACGGAGCTCACGGGCTACGGGACCAAATACACGCTTTCCTTTCGGGTTCTTGTTAGCATCGATGATAACGCAAGCGTTGTCATCAAAGCGGATATAAGTTCCGTCTGGGCGGCGGTACTCTTTCGCGATGCGAACGATTACAGCCTTTTCAATTGATCCCTTCTTGATTGTAGAAGTAGGAATTGCATCCTTAACTGCTACAACAATTACATCACCAATAGATGCGTAACGGCGGTGTGATCCACCGATAACCTTGATACACTGAACGATTTTAGCGCCGGAGTTATCAGCTACGTTCAAATTTGACTGCATCTGAATCATATCTGTCTTTCTCCTTAGCGTGCACGCTCAACGATTTCTTCAAGGCGCCAGCACTTGTCAGCACTGAGCGGGCGGCACTCTACGATACGAACTGTATCACCAACATGCGCATCGTTCTTCTCATCGTGTGCCTTGCATTTCTTGACGCGCGTTACGTATTTTTTATAAAGCGGGTGCAGCTTCTTTGTTGTAACTGAAACTACGATGGTCTTATCCATCTTGTCGCTTGTTACGATACCGACGAAACTGCGTTTTGTAGCTTTATTCTGAACTGTTTCTTCCACGGGTCAGCTCCTACTTATCCAAGCCGGCAATTTCTTTCTGCCGGATGAGCGTATTCAGTGCTGCAATTTCGCGGCGCATTGTACGCTTCTGCATTGGGTTATCTACGTGACCGATTACCATCTGGAACCGGAGATCCATATACTTCTTCTTAAGCTCATTCCGCTTCGCGACGAGTTCAGAATAAGACAGTTCTTTCTTTTCAGCTTTTGCCATCTTTTACTCCTTACTCCACACGTGTTTTATAAGCTACTTTAGTCTTGATTGGAAGCTTGCTTCCAGCCAGTGTAACTGCCTGTTCTGCAAGAGCCACATCAACACCGCCGATCTCGAAAATAATCTGACCTGGCTTGATTACGCATGCCCAGTATTCTGGAGCTCCCTTACCTTTACCCATGCGGCTGTCGGCAGGATGCTTAGAAATTGGCTTGTCCGGGAATACGCGAATCCATACCTGACCCTTACGGTTCAGCTTACGGTTCAGAGCAACACGGGCAGCTTCGAGCTGTTTTGCGCTCAACCAGATTGG
Source organism: Candidatus Treponema caballi (assembly GCA_018066285.1). GTDB lineage: Bacteria > Spirochaetota > Spirochaetia > Treponematales > Treponemataceae > Treponema_I > Treponema_I caballi. Next base: position 54,137 of record JAGHRS010000015.1, on the reverse strand, counting down.
CTCAAGAGCAACAAGTGCTACATCACCAAAATCAAGATAATTTCCGCGGGTAGCATTACCATTAATTCTACCGCGCTGCACCTTACGATGCATTACTCTTTTAGGACTCAGAGCCATGATTAACTCCTTGCAGCCTTAGCACGTGGAGCGCGCTCTTTCTTGGCTTCTGTGTGTTCAGCCTTGTCAGTGCGGTCGGTCCGTTCACGGCGCTTTTTAAGAAGCTGTCCAGCATCTTCATTCTGCTCGTGTCCATAGTTCATTCCATTGAAAACCCATACCTTAACACCGATTTTACCGAATGTTGTGTGAGCTTCAGCGAAACCATAATCGATATCTGCACGAAGAGTGTGAAGAGGAACGCGTCCCTCTTTGTGTTCTTCTGTACGAGACATTTCAGCACCACCGAGACGGCCACTCAGTCTGATCTTTACACCCTGAGCACCTGCTTTCATAGCGCCGCTTGATGCCTGCTTGAGAGCCTTGCGGAATGAACCGCGGTTAACCAGCTGGCGGGCAACGTTCTGTGCAATCAGAGAAGCATTAACTTCAGCACGCTTAATCTCTTTGATCTTAATCTGTACTTTCTTTGTCAGCTTCTTCTGGATTTCTGCACCAATTTTCTCGATATTGGCACCTTTAACACCAATAATTACACCGGCGCGAGCAGTGTGAATGACAATAGTCACACGCTGGGGATGTCTGACGATTTCAATTTCTGCAATGTCAGCATTCTTGCACTCCGGTAATTCCTCGACCATCTTGCGGATCTTCAGATCTTCGAGTACTAAATCTGCGTACTCACGATAATCTGCATACCAGCGAGACTGCCAGGTCTTATTTACGCCAAGGCGCAATCCGATAGGATTAACTTTCTGACCCATCTTATTCCCCCGCCTTTTCATCTACCATGACGGTGATATGGCACATACGTCTTACGAGCATATCTGCTCTTCCGCGAGCGCGGAACCAGACTCTCTTGAGTCTCGGACCTTCGTCAATGCGAATTTCCTTAACGTAGAGCATATCTTCATCAAGCTTCTTGTTTGCATACAGTGCATTAGCTGTTGCTGACTTAAGAGTCTTTGCAATGAGCTTTGCACCTTTCTGTGGCATATTCTCAAGAATAGCCATAGCCTCTGAACAAGTCTTCCGTTTAATTACATTTGCTACAGGGCGTACCTTTGTAGGTGATGCAATAAGGAACTTTGTAGTGGCTATATATCCGCTTTTTTCAGCCATCATATCCACCTATTACTTTCCAGCCTTATTATCGCCGCCATGACCACGGAAGATACGTGTTGGAGAAAACTCGCCGAGCTTGTGGCCAACGAGGTTTTCAGTTACGTATACTGGCACCCATGACTTGCCGTTATACACTGAAATAGTATTTCCAACCATTTCAGGGATAATAGTTGAGCAGCGGGAATATGTTTTAATCATCTTCCTGTCTGCCACCTTGTTCATCTCAATAACCTTCTTGTAAAGGCTTTTCTCAACAAAAGGACCTTTTTTAACAGATCTTGACACGGTTATCTCCTCAACTACTTCTTACGACGTGAAACAATGAACTTGTCTGACGTCTTTCGCTTATTGCGAGTCTTATATCCACGACAAGGCTGTCCCCACGGTGTAACCGGGTTACGTCCCTTACCAGCACCTTCACCACCACCAAGTGGGTGGTCAACAGGGTTCATAGCCATACCACGAACAGTAGGACGGATACCCCGCCATCTGTTGCGGCCAGCTTTACCGAGCTGAACATTCATGCGGTCTTCATTTCCGACAATACCGATTGTTGCATAGCACTTCTGATGCACACGGCGAACTTCACCGGATGGAAGGCGGATTGTTACATACTCACCCTCTTTTGCAGCAACCAGAGCACTTGCTCCAGCAGAACGTGCAAGCTGTCCACCTCTTCCGAGGTTGAGTTCGATATTATGAACTGTAAAACCAACTGGGATTGATTCAAGTGGAAGTGCATTACCAACTGTTGGTGCTACATTGTCGCCAGAAACAATCTTCTGTCCGACCTGCAGTCCTTTTGGAGCGATAATATAGCGCTTCTCGCCGTCAGCATAGAAAATCAGTGCGATGTTTGCACTGCGGTTTGGATCATATTCGATTGTGCGAACTGTTCCAGGAATTCCATGCTTATCGCGTTTGAAGTCAATCTCTCTGTACTTCTGTTTGTGTCCGCCGCCCTGGTGACGTACTGAAATACGTCCCTTAGCACCGCGTCCACCGTTTGACTTGCGACCAGAAGTCAAGCTTTTTTCAGGCTTGTTTGTGGTCAGCTCATCATTCCGCAGGTCGATACGTCCTCGAGTTCCTGCAGTCATTGGTTTATAAATCTTAAGAGCCATATCTGGTTCCCCTTCTTAACACGCGGTCGCGGGCTCAGACGCCCTCGAACACCTTGATAGTCTCGCCTGGCGCAAGCCGGACGATAGCCTTCTTCCAATCGGAAGTTCTACCAGCTCTTGTTCTAATTCTCTTAAGCTTTCCACGAACATTAACTGTTGTGCAGCTTACGACCTTAACACCAAAAAGCTTACGTACAGCTTCCATGATTTCTGTCTTACTTGCAGCTGGGGCAACTTTGAAAACGTACTTGCCCTCTTCGCGAAGTAAGGTAGCCTTTTCAGACAGTACAGGCTCAATAAGGACATCTTCTAACATCATTATTTAGCCTCCTTATCTTCACAGTAAAAATCAGAAAGATTTTTTGCAGCTGTTTCAAGCACGATTACCTTTCTTCCATAGAAAAGGTCATGTGCGCGAAGACGGTTATATGAAAGGAATGAGAGGTTAGGAATGTTTTTACCTGCTCTTCTGATCATTGCGTCGTCATCCTTGAGGATAACAACTGTTCTCTCGTCTTTTGCAAAACGATTGAGAATAGCAACCAGATCCTTTGTTTTTCCGCTTTCTACTGTAAAATCTTCTACTATTGTAAGCGTATCATTCTGAGCTTTCTCACTCAGGATTGATTTCATAGCCAGGCGCTTTACCTTCTTAGGAAGCTCGAAGCCAAAATCACGTGGCTTTGGTCCAAAAATTGTACCGCCACCGACTGTAATTGGGGATTTCTTATCACCACGGCGTGCATTACCAGTGCCCTTCTGCTTGTAAGGCTTGGCGTTGCTTCCGTGTACTTCAGCACGACCCTTTGTACAGGCTGTTCCAACACGCTTATTAGCTAATTCGTTATTGATGGCATAATAGATAACATCTTCATTGACCGGGAGGCCAAATACGTTATCGTCAAGAGTAATAGTCCTGAGTTCTTTACCATCGATTGAATAGACTTTCTTTTCCATCTATCTGCCTCGTTATTTCTTAACCGCGGACTTGACGATCAGCGTACAGTTTTTAATTCCCGGTACAGAACCGCGAACCATCACAACTTTGAGTTCAGGATCAATCTTTACGATACGGAGATTCTGAACAGTAATTCTGTCACATCCCATGTGGCCAGGCATCTTAACGTTCTTGAAACTATGTCCTGGAGATGTACACTGTCCGGTACCACCGGCCTCGCGATGGAATTTTGAACCATGGGTAGCACGTCCACCATGGAAACCCCATCTCTTCATAACACCCTGGAATCCCTTTCCTTTTGATGTTGCTGTAACATCAAGGAAACGAACACCTTCAAAGAGCTCCAATCCTACTTCGTCACCAACCGCTACTTCTTTCTCGAAATCGCGGAATTCTTTCAGGTAACGCTTTGGAGCAATGTCAGCTGAAAACTGGCCGGCATATGGCTTTGAAACCTTGTTCTTCTTCAGATCACCGATTCCAAGCACAACTGCATCGTAACCACAGTTTTCCTTGCTCTTCAGGGCAACAACCTTGTTAGGTTCGACCTGGATCACGGTTACTGGTGTCAGATTCCCGTTTTCGTCGAATACCTGGGTCATGCCCACTTTTTTTGCAATCAGACCTTTCATTCTGATAGTTCTCCTTATCGGCCGCCATTCCCGATCCAGGGAACCGTACCGTTACAGTAAGGTTAAGCCTTACTGCTTAATTTCAACATCTACACCTGCCGGCAGTTCAAGCTTCATCAGTGAGTCCATGACATCCGCTGATGGCTCGATGATATCAATAAGGCGCTTGTGTGTGCGCATCTCAAACTGCTCACGTGACTTCTTGTTAACGTGAGGTGAGCGCAGTACTGTTACCTTGTTGATTCTTGTTGGAAGCGGGATAGGTCCTGAAACCTTAGCACCTGCTTTCTGTACTGTCTGCACGATGGCTTTTGCACTCTGATCGATCAGCTCTACATCAAATGCACGAAGTCTGACACGAATCTTTTCAGTAGCCAATTTTTCCTCCAGAATAATTACCGGCACCGCCGAAGCAGCACCGGTAATACTCTAATCAAATTATTCTTCGATTGATGTTACCTGGCCAGAAGCGATAGTGCGTCCACCCTCACGGATAGCGAACTTAAGACCTTTGTCCATAGCAACTGGGTGAATCAGTTCACCAATGATCTCAACGTTGTCACCTGGCTTTACCATGTCGACACCATCAGGCAGGATAACTGTTCCTGTGATATCTGTTGTTCTGAAGTAGAACTGTGGGCGATAGCCTGTGAAGAATGGGCTGTGGCGTCCACCCTCTTCCTTGCTGAGAACATAGAGCTGTCCTCTGAACTTTGTGTGAGGCTGGATTGTGCCTGGCTTTGCCAGAACCTGTCCGCGCTCAACTTCCTTCTTCTCAATACCGCGGAGAAGAATACCAACGTTATCACCAGCCATACCTGTATCAAGTGTCTTCTGGAACATTTCGATACCAGTTACAGTTGAAGTCTGTGTTGGGCGGATACCGACGATTTCAACAGGGTCGTTCATGTTAACAACACCGCGCTCGATACGTCCAGTAACAACAGTACCACGACCAGAGATTGTGAAGATGTCTTCGATTGGCATCAGGAATGGGAGCTGGTCATCGCGAACCGGGTCGTCGAAGTAGCTGTCCATTGTGTCGAGAAGTTCATCGATACATGCTGTATCTTCTGCAGAAGCACCGTCAGCAAGAGCCTTGAATGCAGATCCCTTGATGATTGGTGTGTCTTTGAATCCGTAGCTTTCTACAGTCTCTGAAACTTCTGCTTCAACGAGCTCAAGAAGCTCTGGATCATCGAGAAGGTCAACCTTGTTCAGGAATACGATGATCTTTGGAACGCCAACCTGGCGTGCAAGCAGAAGGTGCTCGCGTGTCTGTGGCATAACTGAGTCAGGAGCTGAAACAACGAGGATAGCACCATCCATCTGAGCAGCACCAGTAATCATGTTCTTGATGTAGTCAGCATGGCCCGGGCAGTCGATATGAGCGTAGTGACGCTTTGTTGACTGATACTCGAGGTGACGTGTGTTGATTGTAATACCGCGTTCCTTTTCCTCAGGGGCATTATCAATTTCATCATACCTGAGAGCCTTGTCACCAAACTTCTTGGCGCAATGCATTGTGATTGCCGCTGAAAGTGTAGTCTTACCATGGTCGACGTGGCCGATAGTACCTACGTTCATGTGCGGCTTTGTTCTTTCGAACTTTTCCTTTGCCATTTTGATCCTCCATAAAGGCGTTAAAAAGGTTTTGTGTTGTATATCAAGAATGCCGCACACTCCACAAGGAGTAGGAACATTCGCTACACACACTCATTAAAAACAGAATTGAATTGATAAAAGATAGTAAGAAGGTCGATACAATTTTTGTAACTAACAGCTCATCTGTTCGAACTGTCCGGCCGAAACCACCTATCACCATCAAACCTGTTTTGATGACTGGTCTGGCTTCCGAGAGCCTTTCGTTTTCCTAAGAAAACTACTCATTCAGGAACCCAAAAACCATTTATATAAGATACTGTCAACGACAGGAATCTTCCAATTCTTGGACTGCTCAATCTGATGCTGCAGAACAGCACCTTTACGACATACGCCAACCCCTCGTAAGGTCGCCTGAATATCAAAGAACTCGTAGTCCAATAACTAACCCAGGGTATAATACACCCATGGAACTATACTTATACAATAAATAAAAGATTTGTTCAAGTAGATTTTATTCTTTTTTAGATGTGATTATTCGTTTCTATACATAAAAAAAGAGCACCTTGCGGTGCTCTCTTTCTTACTACCAGCGGTAGTGAGCAAAAGCTTTGTTTGCTTCTGCCATCTTGTGTGTATCTTCCTTCTTCTTGTATGCAGTACCTGTGTTGTTATATGCATCCAGAAGTTCAGAAGCAAGGCGCTCACCCATTCCGTGACCGCTCTTACTGCGGGCGGCACCGATAACCCAGCGCATTGCAAGGGCTTCGCGGCGTGACTCGCGGATTTCGATAGGTACCTGATAAGTTGCACCACCAACGCGGCGTGACTTAACTTCGACCATTGGCTTTACGTTATCAAGAGCTTTCATGAAGATTTCAAGAGGATCTTTGTCTGTCTTGGCCTTCAGCTCATCCATTGCATCATAAATAATGCGTGTAGCTGTAGCTTTCTTTCCATCCAGCATCATGCGGAGGATGAATTTTGTGATTACAACGCTGTTGTATCTTGCATCAGGAGCGATCGGGCGGTTGATGCTTTTATTCTTTCTTCCCATCTTTCTACTCCTTATGCCTTAGGCCGCTTTGCGCCGTACTTTGAACGTCCGCGCTTGCGATCTTCTACACCGAGTGTATCTTTTGTACCACGGATGATGTGATAACGCACACCAGGAAGGTCCTTTACACGACCACCGCGGATAAGAACAACTGAGTGTTCCTGCAAGTTATGTCCAACACCTGGAATATATGCAGTAACTTCAATACCATTGCTTAACCGAACACGAGCTACCTTGCGGAGAGCTGAGTTAGGCTTCTTTGGGGTAACAGTCATAACACGTGTACATACGCCACGTTTCTGCGGACAGGACTGAAGCGCGGGAGACTTCGTACTGTTCGCTACTGACTTACGTCCCTGACGAATCAACTGATTAATTGTAGGCATTAGCCTTCTCCTATTTACTTACCGGTCAGCACCCCGGTGAATTTCAAATCAGCACCCTTTTGACAGGGTTTGAACATCTTAACAAATTCGGGCAGAATCTGTCAATCAGTCCTCTTCTGGCTCCATTGCAGGCTCATCCAGATTTGGTTCCTGCTCCTTCTCAAGCTTTCTGCGTTCAAGAATCTCATTCATCTGAATGTCGAGGTCAGTATCATTATCATCGAACAGCTTTATGTTCTTGTAATGTCTGATACCTGTACCAGCAGGAATCATGTGACCGATAACGACATTTTCCTTCAGGCCGCGCAGATTGTCGACAGAGCCGGAAATTGCAGCGTTTGTAAGGACCTTTGTCGTCTCCTGGAATGATGCAGCAGAGATGAAGGAGTCGATATTCAAAGATGCCTTTGTAATACCCTGGAACATTGGCCGTGCGATTGCAGGCTGTCCACCTTCTTCCATAACTCTTCTGTTCTCTTCATGGAACTTGTACTTATCAACCTGCTGGCCGTAGATGAAGCGTGTATCACCAACAGCAACAATCTCAACCTTCTTGAGCATCTGGCGTACGATAACACCGATATGCTTGTCGTTGATATTTACACCCTGCATACGGTAAACCTGCTGGATTTCATCCATAAGGTAGTTCTGCAGTGCGTTCTCACCAGAAATAGCCAGAATATCATGTGGGCTCAGAGCACCGTCACACAGTCTCTCTCCAGCCTCAACAGTATCACCATCGCGGACGAGCAGGCGCTTTGTCATAGGAACGATATGCTCGAATGACTTACCGTACTTGTCGACAACAACGATTGTACGCTTACCCTTTGCAATACCCTTGAACTGAACAGTACCTGTAATCTGTGAAAGTACTGCAGGATTCTTCGGCTTGCGGGCTTCGAAGAGCTCGGAAACACGTGGAAGACCACCGGTAATATCGTTAGTCTTTGAAGATTCCTTAAGCATCTTTGCAAGTGTTGTACCTGCAGTTACAGGAGCGTTGTCCTCAACCTGGAGGTAAGCTCCACCTGGCAGGAAGTATGAACCGAGCTCGTTACCAGCCTCATCAGTGATGTGGATGCGTGGCTGCTTTGTATCAAGGTGAAGGTCAGTAATACGCTTTTCGATATTTCCTGTCTCTTCATCAAGTTCCTCAGCAAGAGTTGAACCCGGAATAATGTCTTCGAAGTGGATGTATCCGCTTACTTCAGCAATGATTGGCTCAGAGAATGGGTCGAATGTAGCGATTGTCTCGTTAGCCGGAACAATATCGCCTTCCTTTACGACAACATTTGAACCGTTCTGAATCTCAATCTTGAGTTCCTTACTTACAAGGAAGATCTTCTTGTCGCGGATGAGAACGCGTGCAACATCTGCAGCTTCAGTCGTCTTTCCGGCGCTCTCAAAGAGAGGAGCATCCTTCATGACGCGGTCACCGTCGTTGACAAGGAGCTTTGCCTTTGCAGGAATTGCGTAATCCTTGATGATACGGGTAACTTCCATTGAACCCTTACGTGTGAAGAGCCATGAACCGTCATTCATCTCAACATGTGTACCAGTTACGCTCTGAACGATAACGCCGTACTTCAGTACGATGCGGTTCTCTTCAGAAACCTTTGATGCAGTACCACCGACATGGAATGTACGCATTGTAAGCTGTGTACCAGGCTGACCGATTGACTGAGCAGCAATAATACCGACTGCTTCACCAATCTCAACGATCTTGTTGCGTGCCAGGTTACGTCCGTAACACTTGCAGCATACACCGTGGCGTGCTTCACAGGTAAGAACTGTTCTGAGCTTAACTGTTTCAACACCAGCTTTATCAATCTTTTCAGCAAGTTCGTCTGTAATGTATTCGTTTACATCGCAGATGAGTTCGCCTGTAATAGGATGCTTGACCTGCTCCAGAGTGAAGCGGCCGACAATTCTGTCCTTAAGGGCTTCGATGACTTCATCACCTTCCTTAACGGCAGAGTACTCAATACCGTTGATTGTACCACAGTCGTCCTCATTGATGACGACATCCTGTGCGATATCAACCAGACGACGTGTAAGGTAACCAGCGTCAGCGGTCTTAAGAGCAGTATCAGACAGACCCTTACGGGCACCGTTTGTAGAAATGAAGAACTCGATGACGGAAAGACCTTCCTTGAAGTTTGCACGAATAGGAAGTTCGATGATGTCACCGTTAGGCTTAGCCATAAGTCCACGCATACCTGCGAGCTGGCGGATCTGGTTGCGACTACCGCGGGCACCGGAAGCGGCCATCATGTAGATTGTGTTGAAGCCTTCCTTATCGGCTTCCAGTGTCTTCATAACGGCGTTGGTCAGTGCTTCGTTAGTATTTGACCAGACTTCAACAACGCGGTTGTAACGCTCATCCTGAGTGATATGTCCCTGGCGGTACTGCTTCAGGATGCCTTCAACTTCCTTGTTTGCCTTCTCCATGAGTTCTACCTTTTCCGGAGGAATAAGGATATCACCCATAGAAATGGTTGCGCCAAAGAATGTTGCGTATCTGTATCCGACTGACTTGATGGCATCAACCATCTTAACTGTCAGCCATGGACCCTTTTCTTTAAGGATCTTTTCGATGAGCTTCTTGAGCTCCTTATCACCGAGCAGGTCGTTGACGTAATCAACTTCCGGAGGCATCTCTTCGTTGAAGATGAGGCGGCCGGCTGTTGTCTCAATGATGTCACCCTTCTTGAATGCGCCAGTAATTGAGTCTTTTGGAGCCGGAACCTTGATGAGTGCTTCGTAGTCAATGTTCTTGACTTCAGCAGCAAGCTGAACTTCGTTTACTGAACTAAAGCGCTTTCCTGTTCCCTTTCCTGACGGCTTGATCTTTGTCAGGTAGTAGATACCGAGAACCATATCCTGTGAAGGATAGACGATTGTCTTTCCGTTTGCAGGGTCGAGCAGGTTTCTTGCAGAGAGCATGAGTGTCCAGCATTCCATCTGGGCAGCCTGTGTCAGAGGTACGTGGATAGCCATCTGGTCACCATCGAAGTCAGCATTGAATGCGTGACATACGAGAGGATGCAGTTTGAGGGCCTTTCCTTCAACCAGAACAGGCTCGAATGCCTGGATACCAAGGCGGTGCAGTGTAGGAGCACGGTTCAGCATGACCGGGTGTTCGCGGACAACCTCATCGAGGATGGCGAATACTTCAGGTGATTCCTGCTCAACAAGCATCTTTGCTTTCTTGATATTGAATACAACGTCCTTATCGACGAGTTTCTTCATGATGAATGGCTTGAACAGCTCAAGAGCCATCTTTGTCGGGAGACCGCACTGCCACAGCTTGAGTTCCGGACCGACAACAATAACGGAACGTCCTGAGTAGTCAACGCGCTTACCAAGAAGGTTCTGGCGGAAACGTCCCTGCTTACCCTTGAGCATGTCAGAAATAGACTTGAGCGGTCTGTTTGAAGCGCCCTTTACAACGCGCTTTCTCTTTGAGTTGTCGAACAGTGCATCAACTGCTTCCTGGAGCATGCGCTTTTCATTGCGGATGATGATGTCCGGTGCTGAAAGAGCCTGCAGTCTCTTGAGGCGGTTGTTTCTGTTGATGACACGGCGGTACAGGTCGTTGAGGTCAGATGTTGCGAAACGTCCACCATCAAGCTGAACCATAGGGCGCAGATCCGGCGGAATGACCGGAACAACGTCGAGAATCATCCATGAGCACTTGTTTGAAGAAGCGCGGAAGTTTTCTACGATTTCGATGCGGCGGAGCAGACGCTTGTCACTCTTTGCACCCTTTTCAATCATCTTCTCGCGGAGTTCTGCAGCAAGCTCATCGAGGTTGAGGTTCTCAAGAAGAGTCTTGATTGCTTCAGCACCCATGCCTGCCGTAAAGGAACCGCCGTAGCGCTCCTGTGCTTCGTAGTATTCATCTTCAGTAAGAAGCTGCTTTGCCTTGAGGTCTGTATCACCCGGATCGATGACGATGTACTTCTCATAATAGAGTACTGAACGAAGTGCTGCAACCTGAAGGTCAAGCAGAAGTCCCATGCGTGAAGGGACTGAGCGGTAATACCAGATATGAGAAACAGGAGCTGCGAGCTCAATGTGTCCCATGCGCTCACGGCGTACCTTGAAATGAGTAACTTCAACACCACAGCGGTCGCAGATAACACCCTTATAACGGATGGACTTGAACTTACCGCAGTAACATTCCCATTCCTTTGTTGTACCGAAAATACGTTCACAGAAAAGACCGTCTTTCTCTGGTCTGAGAGTACGGTAGTTTATAGTTTCAGGCTTCTTAACCTCACCATAAGACCATGCACGGATGGTGTCAGGTGAAGCAAGCTTAATCATCAAGCTGTCAAAATCCTGGATATCACGCATTTTATTCTCCTATATATACGGCTGTAAAAAGCCGCTTACAGGGCAGCATACGCTGCCCTGGCAGTTGTTAGAAATTAGAACCAGACTTTGCAATCAGTTCTTCGTCGCGTTCTGTCAGAGGAATCTGCTTGCCCTTTGCATCATAGATGGTGAAGTCAAGAGCAAGACCACGAAGTTCCTGAACAAGAACGTTGAATGACTCTGGAACACCAGCTGGTGTTGAAGGTTCACCCTTTACGATAGACTCGTAAATCTTTGAACGGCCATTCATATCATCAGACTTGATTGTCATAAGTTCCTGCAGAGTATTTGCAGCACCGTAAGCCTCAAGTGCCCAAACCTCCATTTCACCAAGACGCTGACCACCGAACTGAGCCTTACCACCAAGTGGCTGCTGAGTAACGAGTGAGTATGGTCCTGTTGAACGTGCGTGCATCTTGTCATCAACAAGGTGGTGCAGTTTCAGGTAGTAAATGACACCGACGAATACTGAGTTCTGAAAAGCTTCTCCAGTGCGTCCGTCATGGAGCGTTGCCTTTGAAGTACGGTCGAAACCAGCTTCCATCAGCTTATTTTCAATCTGCTCGTTTGAAGGAGACTGGAAAACAGGAGCTTCATACCACTCGTTCAGATACTTACCTGCGAGACCAAGCTCAGATTCCATGATCTGACCGATGTTCATACGGGAAGGAACACCAAGCGGGTTAAGGCAGACATCAAGAGGAGTACCATCATCGAGGTATGGCATATCCTCAATTGGAAGAATGCGGGCGACAACACCCTTGTTTCCATGGCGTCCAGCCATCTTATCACCTTCGCGGAGCTTGCGCTTTGTCGCGATGAGAACCTTTACAACTTCATCAACACCTGGATTCAGGTCGTCACCCTCTGTTCTCTTGAGGCGCTGTACATCAATAACAGTTCCTTCAACTCCGTGTGGAACACGCAGTGATGAGTCACGAACTTCACGAGCCTTTTCACCGAAAATTGAGTTCAACAGCTTGAACTCTGGTGTTGTTTCTGTCTCACTCTTCGGTGTTGTCTTACCAACGAGAATGTCGCCGGAGCGGACCTTTGCACCGATGCGGATAATACCTTCGCTGTCCAGATTATCAAGTGTCTTTTCAGCAGTATTCGGGATATCGCGTGTGATCTTTTCAGGTCCCAGCTTAGTCTCGCGGATTTCTGTCATGAACTCCTTGATATGGATGGAAGTATACATATCTTCCTTTACAACGCGCTGTGAAATCAGGACGGCGTCCTCATAGTTGTATCCATTCCACGGAACGAAACCAACGAGGATGTTGCGGCCAAGAGCGAGCTCGCCATTGAATGTTGCAGGACCGTCAGCAAGGACTGTACCCTTCTCAACTTTCTGACCAAGCTCAACAACAGGGCGCTGATGATAACAGGTATCCTGGTTTGTGCGCTGATACTTGAGCAGCGGATATGAATCATACTCACCAGTCTTAGCCTGCTCTTTTGTTTGAACGCGGACTTCGTCTGAAGTTACCCAGCAGACTTCGCCGGCGCGCTTTGCCTTGACGAGAACGCCAGAGTCATAAGCACACTTCTGCTCCATACCAGTACCAACGATTGGTGGCTCCGGGAAGAGCAGAGGAACTGCCTGACGCTGCATGTTACAACCCATCAGAGCACGGTTAGCGTCGTCATGCTCAAGGAATGGAATAAGAGCAGCAGAAACTGAAATGACCTGCTTTGGTGAAACGTCCATGTACTGAACGTCTGCCGGCTCACGTGATGAGTAATCACCATAGCGGCGGCATGCAAGTGTTGAGTTGATGAAGTTTCCGTCCTTGTCCATCGGAGCAGAAGCCTGTCCGATGTAGTACTTGTCTTCATCCATTGCAGTCAGGTAATCAACGTGATTTGAAGCCTTTCCGTTCTCAATCTTGCGGTATGGAGCCTCAAGGAAGCCGTATTCGTTTACGCGTGCATAGATAGCCATTGAAACGATAAGACCAATGTTTGGACCTTCAGGAGTTTCAATAGGACACATGCGGCCGTAGTGTGTGTAGTGAACATCGCGAACTTCAAAGCCTGCGCGGTCACGTGAAAGACCACCAGGACCGAGAGCGTTGATACGGCGCTTGTGGGTAAGCTCAGCAAGCGGGTTGACCTGATCCATGAACTGTGACAGCTGGCTGGATCCGAAGAACTCCTTGATAGAAGCAACAATCGGTTTGATTGAGATTAGGTCCTGAGGCTTCATTGTCTCAGTTTCCTTAAGACCCATGCGTTCCTTAGCGATGCGCTCCATACGGGCAAATGCAGTCTTGAGCTGGTTTGTCATGAGCTCACCGACAGAGCGGACGCGGCGGTTACCGAGATGGTCGATATCGTCTGTATTTTCCTCACCGATGTACACACGGATGAAGAACTTCATTGTCTGGATGATATCATCCTTTGTAAGAGTGTGCTCTTCCATCGGAGTATCGAGATCAAGCTTCTTATTGAGCTTGTAGCGTCCTACGCGGCCCAGGTCGTAGCGGCGGAGAGAGAAGAACATTGTAGTAAGGTCTTTCTCAGCAGCCTCGACAGTGATTGGCTCACCAGGCATAAGGACTGAGTATACTGCAGAAAGTGCATCTTCTTTTGTTGGTTCGTCAGATTCAGCGCCTTCCTTTGTATAGCGGATTTCCTCTTTTTCAAAGCAGTTGACGATCATCTGTGAGTTGAGGGAACCTTCTGCATCAAATTTGATGACAGTAAGAGACTTAATCTCTTTGTGTGTAAAGAGTTCGTCAATGATATGCGGCTGCAGTTTCTCACCGGCGCGGAAAATCTTCTTTTCTTCTCCGGATTCTGCATCCTTAGCGTATACAGCCTCAGCAAGAACCTTGCCGACGAGGTTTTCGCGCATATCCTTTGTGTCTTTAATGGAAATCTTCTCGACTTCATAGAAAGCCTTGATGATCTCCTCGCGTGTGTTGTATCCGAGAGCGCGCAGGAAGATTGTTCCGAGAATCTTCTTCTTGCGGTCAATCTTTGCGAAAATCAGTTCTTTCTTCTGGTCAATCTCAAACTCAAGCCATGATCCGCGGTACGGAATGATGCGGCTTGAATAAACGCCCTTCTCATGGCTGAAGATAACACCAGGAGAACGGTGGATCTGAGAAACGACGACACGCTCAGCACCATTGATGATGAACGTACCGCGATCTGTCATGAGAGGAATATCTCCCATGTAAATATCTTTCTGCCTGATTTCACCAGTCTGCTGGAAAATCAGATTAATACGCGCTTTGAGAGGAACAGAGTAGGTAAGACCTTTCTGCTTACAATCCTGCTCTGAGAATTTTATATTTGCTTCGTCGAGTTCGTAATATTCATATTCAAGAAGCATGTCGCCATTAGGGCTTTCAATCGGGAATGTTGACTGAAATACTTCTTCAAGGCCCTGCACTTCGGGCTTTTCTTTATTATCCAGTTTTGTTTTCTGGAGAAAACTTTCATAAGATGAGAGCTGAATATCAATTAAGTCAGGCAGCTCCATGAAGTTCTGGATGTTTTTACCAATGTACTGACGGTTGATTGTCCGGCTTTTTGCGAACATAAATCCCCCTATAAACTTTAACGGTTTCAAACCCTGCAGTCGCCTGCAGTCCGCGCATCTTTTTTAGACGGGCATAGCTGCCGGAATACACTGTTTCCGGCAGCTTAAATAACAGAGTCGTTAATTAGTTGTAGCAGAATGCAGTCCTGCAAAAGCAAAACTGCATTCCAGACCGTTAAGTGCAAACTTATGCAATCTTAACTGTTCCACCTGCTGCTTCAACTGTTTCCTTGATCTTTGCAGCATCTTCCTTAGATACAGCTTCCTTAAGTGGCTTTGGAGCACCTTCAACAAGGTCCTTAGCTTCCTTAAGACCAAGACCTGTAACTTCACGTACAGCCTTGATAACTGCAATCTTCTTTGCTGCGTCGAATCCTTCGAGTGAAACATTGAATTCTGTCTGCTCTTCTGCGCCACCAGCTGCTGCACCTGCTGCTCCTGGAGCTGCAACTGCTGTTACTGCTGCTGTTACGCCGAACTTCTCTTCCATAGCCTTAACGAGCTCGGAAGCCTCGAGTACTGTCATTGATGCGATAGCATCAAGAATCTGATCTGTTGTGAGAGCTGCCATATTATCTTCTCCTTAATAATTGTATTTGTTTTATGCGACAGGACGACAGCTGTGAAGCCTGACGCATTTGTTTATCGGGAAAACCAGCGGCATCCCGAAAAAGTTACTTACTCTGCAGCAGGAGCTGGAGCATCTCCGCCTTCTTCTGCTTTCTTGTCTGCGTATGCCTTGATTGTAGCAGCCAGTTTCTGAACCGGCGCGTTGATCGTAGACATAATCATTGCAATCATCTGCTTCTTGCCTGGGAGCTTTGAGAAAGCCTCGATCTTTGCAGCATCGTAGATTTCATTCTCAATGAGAGCACCCTTGACCTGAAGTGCAGGTGTTTCCTTTGCGAAGTCAAACAGAATCTTAGCGATTTCGTTTGAATCTTCCTTTGCAAGTGCGATTGCTGTAGGACCACTGAGATACTGGTCTACATCGTCTGTTACTTTCAGTTCCTTGAAAGCAACGCCTGCAAAATTGTTCTTGATAACCTTGAATTCACATCCCTTTTCGCGAAGCTGCTTGCGGAGCTCAGTAATCTGAGCAACGGTCATTCCACGATAATCAGCGAAGATGAAATCATTGTAGCTTTCAAGTACAGACTTAACTGTAGCGATTGCTTCTACTTTAGCAGGCTGGAGTTTTTTTGCTTTGATAGCCATAATTACTCACCATCCTTGTACTCAACCCAGATTCCAGGGCCCATTGTTGAGCTTACTGAAACTGATTTGAAATAATCGCCCTTTGCGTCAGCAGGCTTCTTCTTTGAGATTTCAGAAAGAAGAGCTGAAACGTTTTCGGCAATCTGGCCAGCTTCCATAGAACACTTGCCAACAGCGATATGTACAATACCTGACTTATCAGCGCGGTATTCTACACGACCTTTCTTCAGTTCGTTGATAGCAGCAACGATGTCGTTAGTAACGGTACCTGTCTTCGGGTTAGGCATGAGACCTTTGCGTCCGAGAACCATACCAAGGCGTCCAACGTCCTTCATCATGTCAGGTGTTGCAACTGCGATATCGAAATCGAGCCAGCCGCCCTTTACCTTGTCGACGTATTCTGTTGAACCTGCGAATGCTGCACCAGCGTCAAGAGCTTCCTTTACGCGGTCATCCTTACAGAAAACCAGGACTTTCTTTTCGCCTCTGAACTGATTTGGGAATACGAGTGTATCACGTACTGTCTGATTCTTTCCGAGTCTCAGGTTAACATGAGCTTCAACAGTCTCATCAAACTTTGAGAACTTCAGTTCCTTTACCATTTCGCAAGCCTTTGTGACTGGGAATGATGCAGTTGAATCATACTTCTTAAGTGCTTCGAGATATTTCTTTCCGTGCTTCATGTTACCGCTCCACTTCTACGCCCATACTGCGTGCAGTACCAGCGATGATGTTCTTAGCGCCTTCGAGATCAATAGCATTGATGTCAGGCATCTTCATTTTTGCGATTTCTTCAAGCTTTGCAGCAGAAAGAGTTCCGACTTTGTTCAGGATTGAATTTCCAGAACCTTTTTCGATTCCTACAGCCTTCTTGATAAGAACAGCTGCCGGTGGTGTCTTCAGGATGAAAGTGAATGACTTGTCCTGATAAACAGTGATGACGACTGGGATGATAAGTCCCGGTTCCATGGTCTTTGTGCGGTCGTTAAACTGCTGAACAAACTGAGGAGCACTTACTCCGTGAGGTCCGAGAGCCGGTCCGATTGGCGGAGCTGGTGTCGCTTTTGCAGCTGGACACTGCAGCTTGATTACGGCAGTTACCTTTTTCTTGGCCATTTTTTATCTCCTTAAATTGGTGTGTCTGGTACCGCAAGCGGCACCAGTCTAGCGAACGGCCTCAGTCCAACGGAAGGACCGCTCTCCCAAAACAAAGAAAAGTACCCGCAGGGCGGATACTAAACCTTTTCAACCTGTAATAGATCAACTTCAACCGGTGTAGCACGTCCGAAAATCTGGACAACGACACGCAGTTTATTTTTCT
Source organism: Candidatus Treponema caballi (assembly GCA_018066285.1). Classification (GTDB taxonomy): domain Bacteria; phylum Spirochaetota; class Spirochaetia; order Treponematales; family Treponemataceae; genus Treponema_I; species Treponema_I caballi. Next base: position 36,658 of record JAGHRS010000015.1, on the reverse strand, counting down.
CAAGATTAACTTCTTCGATTGCGCCCTGGAATGTAGCGAATGGGCCGTCGATAATCTTGACCTGCTCGCCGACAGAGAATGACTGCTTCATGCGGACAGGTTTTTCACCCTTGATTTCACCTGCTTTCTGGAGCAGGGCTTTTGCTTCTTCCGGAGAGATTGGACGTGGACGCACCGTACTGCTAGTTCCGACAAATGCAGTTACACCATTGATACGGCGGATGACAGAGCAGGTATCCTTCCATCCGAGTTCAGGAAGATCAAGTTCTATCATGATGTAGCCGGGAAGGAACTTCTTTGTGATATTGCGCTTCTTTCCGTCTTTAACTTCGCAGACTTCCTCTACAGGAACCTTGACATCAAGAACGATTTCCTTAGAAAGGTCACCACGCTCAAGAAGAGAACGGATTGTACGCTCAATCTTGTTTTCATAACCAGAGTATGTATGAAGTATATACCAACCCTTTGCCATGTGTTTTTATTCCTAGAAAATGAGGTTCATTCCGCTGGTAAACAGGTAGTCAAACAAACCAAGAATAACAGCAACGACGATTGTAGAAATCAGAACTACTTTTACAGATGATACAACATCATCCTTTCCAGGCCATACAACCTTCTTGAGCTCAGCTCCACATTCTTTAAAAAACTGAACGACTTTCACTTGTAGTCCTCGCTATATTTAAGAATAACAGGCCAGGCAGGATTCGAACCCGCAACAAACGGTTTTGGAGACCGCCACTCTACCATTAGAGCTACTGGCCTAAATATATATAAACCCCGAAGGGATTATAAACTTATTTTACCTTTACTTCTTTATGAAGAGTATGCTTGCGGTCGAACGGGCAATATTTATTAAGTTCAAGCTTGCCCTGAATGTTCTTGCGGTTCTTATATGTTGTGTAGTTTCTGCGCTTGCATTCGCTGCACTGAAGAGCAATAATTTCAACTGCTGTTTTTGCTTTCTTTCCCATAATAGTACTCCTTAGATACTTTATAAGCTACAGCCTTCAAACAGGATCGAACTGTTGACCTCAACCTTACCATGGTTGCGCTCTACCGACTGAGCTATAAAGGCATACTCATCCTAATGAAGTGAGACGTCTCACTAATATACAGACTGATTTTTCTTTTGTCAATATAAAAAAATCTAAAAAACTTCAATCTGAATTGAATTTTTTGCCGAGTGACAGTATATATTAAAATATGATGAAAAGTATAGATACTTTGATAGACAACATTCTCATTTCTTACGAAAAATACGGCGGCATAAATGCACAGAAAGACGTTACTTTCCCAAACAGGGAAACAGTCGTTTCAGCCCTGTCAGATTTACAGGCATTGATTTTTCCCGGATTCAAAAAAGCAGAAAAGATTGATTCTGAAAATCTGAAATATACCACAGGAGAAAGGGTTAACCGTATTATCGCCCAGCTGACGGGAGAAACACAGAAGGCACTTCTGTACCTGAAGAAAGACTCTGCGGGGTCCCACTGCTTCAAACTGGCAGAACAGACAGTGCTGGCCTTAATTGAAGAAATACCAGAAATCAGACGGAAGACACAGCTTGACGTGAAGGCAGCGCTGGAGGGTGATCCGGCTGCACGGAGCGAAGAAGAGATAATCCTTTCATATCCCGGACTTGAAGCAATTCTCGTCTACCGCATTGCACACTTTCTTCATATATATGGCGTGCCACTCATTCCACGCATCATGTCAGAACATGTTCACGGAAAAACAGGCATAGACATTCATCCGGGAGCCGAGATTGGCGAATCATTCTTCATTGATCACGGTACGGGAATAGTCATTGGCGAAACAACAGTCATCGGAAACAGGGTAAAACTCTATCAGGGTGTAACTCTGGGGGCTTTAAGCGTCAGAAAGGAGATGAGCAACAAGAAGAGGCATCCAACCATTGAGGACGACGTTACTATATACGCAGGCGCTACAATTCTCGGTGGCAAAACGGTCATTGGAAAAGGAAGCACCATCGGTGGAAATGTCTGGCTCACGGAATCCGTACCAGCAGGAAGCACCACGATTGCAAAGCAGGACACAATCTGACATCAGCATCTAAGAAGCTGAAAAGTCGATATTTGTAAAATATAAAAGCGAATTTTCAAACACGCGACGTCTGATTATGTCAGGATGTGATGGTGAAATGTCATAATACGACAAAACAAAACCAGTTTGCAGAGGATGTTTCACAGGAGATGGATAAAAGAAAAGGGGCTCCGAAGAACAACGTTTTCCGGAGCCCCTTCGTCCAGCAAGCCGGACATCGGAGAGAGTTTATCAGCTTATTTACAAGCTAAGATTAGATTAGCACAATTAAATTATTGTGTCAACTAAAAAAGAAAAAAGTTGTAAACCATGGTTTATTACATAGGGGATTAGTACTATGGCAAAGAAAAAAGAGACTGAAACCGCTTTTGTCTGCTCATCTTGCGGCTACAGACAGCCAAAATGGATGGGACGCTGTCCGAATTGCGGAGAATGGAATACTTTTTCTGAAGAAAAAATAATTTCAGCGGGAACACGCGCTTTGCCAGGCAGTGTCGAAAAAGCGAAACCAATTCCGCTTTCTGCCGTGCCCGCTGAAGAGGGTGCAAGACTCTTTTCAGGCATTGGAGAGTTCGATCGCGTGATGGGCGGCGGCGTTATGAAAAGGTCAGCGACCCTGGTGGGCGGTGAACCTGGGATTGGAAAATCAACCATGCTCCTGCAGGCTGCCGCCGCCGTTGCAGCCCAGGGAAACGCACGGCGCGTCCTCTACGTGTCCGGCGAGGAATCTGCTGCCCAGATCAGGAACAGAGCAGACAGACTTGGCGTTTCACGGGACAACATAGAGCTGCTGTGCACTTCTGTCCTGGAAGATATAGAAAATGCTTTGAACGCACTCAATCCCGTCATGGTTATAGTCGATTCCATTCAGACGATATACAGTCCCGAAGCAGGGTTGATTCCGGGAACGATAAATCAGCTGAAATACTGCGCAAACGAGCTCGTGAGCTGGGTAAAGGAACGCGATTCTGTCCTTTTCGTTGTGGCACACGTCACCAAGGACGGCGGCATTGCCGGACCGAAAGCGCTTGAGCATCTTGTGGACACTGTGCTTGCCTTTGAGCGGAACGATGACGACATCCGCTTCTTGAGAGCGCAGAAGAACCGTTTTGGCTCTACGGATGAGCTCGGTATCTTTTCTATGGATGAGAAAGGACTTTCAGCTGTTCCGGATCCGAGCGGCATGTTTGTCATCAAGCGGCCGGAAGGTCTGCCAGCTGGCGTTGCCGTTGTGCCTGTCATGGAAGGAACGCGCGTCTTCATGGTGGAAATCCAGGCGCTTACAGTGCCGGCAAAAGCTTCCATTACACGCGTCTATTCTGACAACATAGACAGCGCGCGCGTGAGCCGTGTTGCCGCTGTGCTTGAAAAACGCACGGGAATCCGGTTCAGCGACAACGACATCTACATAAACGTAGCGGGTGGGGTGCGGCTTACAGAAAGCGCGGTAGACGCGGCACTGGCTGCGGCTTTGTACTCAGCCCGCACTGACGTGCCGTTAAAGGAAAACACTGCTGTCGTCGGTGAACTGAGTCTTGCAGGGGAAATACGCCCCGTACGCGGATTGCGTCAGCGCGTAAAGACAGCTAAAGAGCTTGGCTTTGACACTGTGCTTGTGCCGGGAAAGGAAACAGGCGCAGTGAGCGTACGCGACGTAAAAGCGCTCGTGGCAGCACTGTTCAAATAACTATTCGCTTGCCAGGGCATCTACAGGATCGAGTTTGGCTGCGCGGGCGGCTGGGCTTAATCCGAAAAAGACGCCGACAAATGCGCTGAACACGAACGCAAGGATACAGGCTGTCCACTTGATGGCGAATCCCCAATCCAGGATTTTGACCGCCACGTAGCTTATACCGATGCCCGTCAGGATACCGAGGAAGCCGCCAAAAAGCGTGATGGTTGCTGACTCGACGAGGAACTGGCCGCGGATATCGCCCGGGGTTGCACCAAGTGCTTTTCTGATGCCGATTTCCTTGCGCCGTTCAGTTACGGTAACAATCATGATGTTCATGATGCCGACACCACCTACAAGTAGCGAAATTGCAGCAATACCTGAAAGGAGCATGGTTACAGTTCCCATTATGTCATCGAACTGTTCTATCATACTCTGCATTGACTGGACGCTTATGGAATTTGACTGACCGGTTACCTGTTCTGCATATTCTTCGATTGCATCTGCAACATCTGAAGCAAGATTCTGGTCGGTTACCTGGATGACGACAGAATCTGCCACATCACGCGGAGAGATTTTCTTGATGTAAAAACCACGCGGAATATAGGCAGACGTACCACCATCTGTAATAATGCCACTGATTTCAAAACCGAACCGTGCGTTCTGGATTATGAAAAGAACATTCTTACCAAGTGCTCCACCGTCGGGAAACAGAGCTTCTGCAAGGTCATCACCTATAATGACTTTCTGGGCACCCTGCACGTTATCAGAAATATCAAAGAAAGTGCCTTCAGAAAGCTCGACGTTGTTCATCTCCAGATAGCCTGTTTCAACACAGGTTGCGCTGGCAGATGCTGATTCATCGCCGTAAGAAATGGTGCCAGACGCTGAGTTTACCAGGAATATCTGCTTCAGGTTCGGGATGTACTTCCAGAGGTCATCACGGAAGTCGTCGTTGAAGGTGATGCTTGAACTGCTGCGCCTGTTCATGAAGCCGGACCGGAGCGAGACCTGGTCAAGGCCGGCGGTACCGAATGAGCCGCGGATGTTTGCCGTGGCGCTTTCACCGAGCGTCGTAATGATGATGACGGATGCGACACCGATGATGACACCAAGCAGTGACAGGAACGTACGCATCTTGTTCATGCGGAAGTTCTGGAGTGCGTTAAGGAAATCTTCAAACATTCTCTGCCTCCTCACTGGCGATGTTGCCATCGAGAATGCGAATGCAGCGCGGAGTTGAGGCGCCTATTCCAGGGTCATGCGTTACGATGACGATTGTGGTACCGTCTTTTTCGTTGATTTCGCGGAAAAGAGCGAGCACCTGCTTACCGGTTTCTGAATCAAGCGCACCCGTCGGCTCATCCGCAAGAATGATGCGGGGCTTTGTGACCATTGCACGTGCGATGGCAACACGCTGCTTCTGACCGCCGGAAAGTTCGTGCGGGCGGTGCTTGAGGCGTTCTGAAAGACCGACCTGTGCCAGCGCCGCTTCTGCAAGCGCACGACGCTCACCGCGGGGAATGCCCTGGTAACGCAGCGGCAGCATGACATTTTCAAGCACGGTCATGGTGGAAAGCAGGTGATACTGCTGGAAGACGAAGCCGACGGTATCGTTCCTGAGCTCGGCAAGCTCGGTTTCGGTCATTTCGGCGGTAAGGCGGCCGTTTATGATGACGTCGCCTGATGTAGGCCGGTCAAGGCAGCCAATCATGTTCATGCACGTTGACTTACCTGAGCCTGAAGGCCCCATAATGGAGACGAACTCGCCTTCTTCTATTTTGAACGAAATGCCGCGGAGTGCCTGGACTTCTTCCTCTCCCATTGCGTAGACGCGCCAGACATCCTTCATTTCAATAACTGGTTCAGCCATTGTTGGTGCTCCTGAAAGTGATGTTACCGGCCGCCGGGGAATCCGCCACCCATTCCACCCGGCATTCCGCCGCCGAAGCCGCCGCCACCTGGGAAGCCTGAGAAGTCATCACCGGCAGAACCTGATGCCTGGAACGTATACTGGCCTGATGGAGCCGTTGCACTCTGTGATTTGAGCGTTTCATTGCCTGAAAGGCCTTCTGTTACGTTGACGTGAGTACGGTCGTACTGCTCAACAGTGACGTCAACCTTGCGGGTTGAGCCGTCCGGGAGCATGATTTCTGCAAACGTCTGTCCGTCATCGCCATATCCGATGGCCTGGTTTTCTACGAGTATAACTGTCTTAGGCGCAGTAATCTCGATTTCCCCGGTGAATGAATAGTTCGGCAGGATTTCATCCGGCGGGTTGTCGATGCGTACATCAACAGGAACGACGGTTGCACCACGGTTGGTGATTGTTCCCATGTTAGGATACGCGTAGACATAGCCTTCAACAGGCTTGCTGTACGCCGGAAAGGTGAAGGTTACTTTCTGGCCGATTTTAAGCTTTGCGACGTCTGTTTCAACAACTTCAACAGACGTTGTCATGTATGAGCGGTCAATAATAGTGCCGACAGAGTCCTGAGCCTGAAGATAGTCGCCGACAGCGACAGAGAGCTTTACGACGATGCCGTCAAACGTTGCAACAACTTTTCTGTCATTGAGCTTCTTTACAAGCGTTTCCCGCTGTGCAAGCATCAGTTCAATCTCTCGCTGTGAACCGTTAATCCGCTTCTGTGTAATGTCGTAATCGTGCTTTTCAAGGTTATAGCGCTGGTCAGTATCATCAAGTTCAAGAATTACATCGCCTTTCTTTACATGATCACCCGACTTTACATATACAGCCGTAACAGTTCCAGCGCCCGCAGCCTGCAGTTCCTGTTTCTGAGCGGCAGAAATGTTGCCTGAAACCGAAATGACATTCTCGTACGTTTCTTTTGTGACTGTGTAGAACGCTTTTTCTTCAACGACAACCGGCGTATTTTTCTTTGTAAAATAGAAGAAAGCTGCCGCACCTGCAATCAGCAGAATGACAGCTGTAATGATAAGGCGCCTTATTCTGGCGCGCTTTCTGTTTTTGGATGATTTTGTTTCCTGTGCCATTTTTACTGTTCCTCCCGGATGAACAGCGACTGTACATCCCTGTTGTAAGTAAGAAAGTCTATTTTCGTGCTTTGAAGAGCCGCAAGGGCGTCTTCATACTGCGTTACTGCATTCTTATATTCTGATTCTGCTATGTAGCCCTGGTCGTACCAGTTTTTCATGTCATCAGCAAGCGCCTTGTACATGTCAACTTCATCCGTCTGTTCTTCAAGCTGCCAGAGTAGATTGTCACGCTTTGTCTCGTAACTTTCGACTGTATCTTCATAGGATGAACGGGCCTGCTCTATGGAAAGTTCTTCCTGAAGAGAAGTAAGTTCAGCTGATTTGTCATCAAGATCCTGCGTACGGACGGTGGACGGTTTCCAGGTTAAGGAAAAGGAAACTGACGTTGACTTGCTGTCATCGCCAAAAGGAACGGAAACGTTTGCAGAAGCTGTCCATGCTTTGTAGGTGGCAGAAAGACCGGCTTTCACGCTTGTTGTGGTGTCAGTGCGATCGTCTGTGGAAGCTGTCACGCCCACGCCGCCGTTTGCGGAAAGCGTCCAGTCTGACTTGTTTGCACGGGAGCGTCCGTTTATGTAATGGTTCCAGATGGCAGATTCAAGTTCTGAGTAAGAGTCGGCGTCAAAGTCTGTTATGGAAATCAGTTCTTCATCCGGGATTTCAATGGATGAAAGGTCAATGGAAGAAGACAAGACGCCGCATTTTTCCGCAAAAGAAGAAAGGGACGCACTGAAGGAACGCTCGGCTTCCTCAAGCTTACGGGCAGCGGACTTTTCAGCGAGCACTGCAGAACGGTACTTGGACGAAGACTCAAGATAGCCCTGTGTCTTCAAGGTACTGATGGCGTCCTGTTTATCGAACAGCGTACTCTGCGCTTTCAGCACTGATGAACGGCTTGAAAACAGTGACTTAAGGGAGGAAAGAAACTCTTTTTCCATAGCGACTTTGCGTGAAGCAACCTTTCTGTACGCTTCACCTAACGACCGTTCGGCTTTCTCCATGTTGATGGCCGTAGTCTCATCCGTTGTGGAAATGAGATTCTTTGAAACGGTGATGCCTGCATCGTTAAGTGCAGTCGTTGTAGTGTCGTTCGCATTCCGGATAGATACTGGCGCAGACACTGTCACCTGAAGGTTATCTTTGTCAGGAATGGTCAGAGAAGCTTCCGGACGGATGGAAAAACTGGTCGAGTTATTACCGAACTCCATCGAGAGAGAACCTGTTGAAAGCTGGAATGTCGTTTCATTGTTGATGAGTGTTTTCTGATACGATATCTCAGCCTGCTGAACGGAAATGTTCAGTTCCTTCATCTTCATGTCGTTGTCGAAATAACCTGAAAGCAGGCTTTCGTATGTCGTCTGAGGGGTCTGTGCAGAAAGGCCGGATGCTGCAAAGAAAACAGAGCAGAGGACGGTCAGAGTCCTTAACGTTTTCTTCATGTTTATCTCCTTTTTTGTATTAAACAACATAATGAGTAAAAAATAACGGGGTTCGCTTAAAAAAAACTGAAATAATAAGAAAATGCAAAAGTTTAGTGAAGAAAATCCAGCTTTTTCAGGATCATCCGTAAGACCGTATCTCTTCCAGTCGCTATTTTTGCTGAAGCAGCTATTCCAGGCAGAAGGATCGCTTCTTCGCCATCTTTCGCGCGAAGAACAGGATTTTCGATAAGGGCCTGAATGATGAAAACAGCATTTCCATCAACAACAGAAGAAGCATCTGGCGGAATTACCGAAACTGTAGTTTCCAGCTGACCGTACCGTGATGGTGGAAGACCTGGGAACTTCAAAAGTACGGGATTTCCCGTCTTCACAAGCGGCATGGAAGCAGCATTTACGTAAATATCTGCAATGAGAGCATCTGCATCTTCAGGGACAATTTTCAGTACTTCTGTTCCAGAGAGAATGTAATCACCGATATTAAGCCGGGTCATTTCAGCTACACGCCCCGAAATAGGAGCTGTAATCGTTGCATTCTGGATTGTACGGTCAATATCAGCCAGCGTACTTTCAATGATAATCTTTTCCTTTTCGTACTGAGTGACATAATTGAGGGCATTCATATGCTGACTGTTTACCCATGTTTCCGCCTGGAGTTTTTGCTTTTCGTATTCGGTTTCAAGTTCCTTTATCTGAAACGCAACAGACTGAAAGGTAGTCATAGCTTTCTCTTTTTCAAGCGCATTCAGAGCCGTTGAAACAGCCAGCGAATAATTCTTCTTCTGGAGAAGATAATCACGGGCAACCAGATATGCCTTTGAATCAGGATTTTCAACGAGGTTCTCAGGTATTTCATCCAGTTCAATTGTTTTAAGAAGTGCAGAATATATATCTAGATTTTCCTGATTTGCAGCCAGCTGAAGGGCATATGATTCACGTTGTTTCTCAAAATTGGTCACATCAAGGGAAAAGAGGAAATCTCCCTGTTTCACAAATGAGTCATTCACATACGCTTTTTGAACCATCTGCCCGCTTGTAACACATTTTACAGAAGAAACGACATCAAGTGTGCGGAGAACAGCTGAAGCATCTACAACTTCATCAAAAGGGGCAAAAGCAGCCCAGATGAATGTGGCAGCCAGTACGACAAGCACCGTAAGAATAAACGCATAACAGCCTTTTGACGGCTTCAGCATAAAGAATGGCGACGTTTTTTCGAATGTCTTGTAGTCTATGAGTTTCAGAGAATTCTTCATACTGACGCTCCCTGCCACATCTCGCTGTAGAGGCCGCCCGCTTTCAAAAGCTCCGCGTGGTTGCCCTTTTCGACGATGCGGCCATCCTGCATGACGAAGATGGTGTCACAATTCTTCACTGTTGAAAGACGATGCGCTATCAGGATGACGGTGATATGCTCATCCCTGAGGCTTTCAATAACCTTGTGGATAGCCTGCTCGCTCACTGTATCAAGATTACTGGTCGCTTCATCAAGAATAATGAACGCGGGACTTCCGAGAAGACAGCGCGCGAGGGCAAGCCGCTGCTTTTCACCACCTGAAAGACCGCCGCCATGTTCGCCAAGTACTGTATCATAGCGTTTTGGGAGTTTTTCAATAAACTCGTGAGCGCCTGCTTTTTTTGCGGCAAGCATGATCTCTTCTATTGTGGCACACGGCTGATGCATGGCGATGTTCTCTGCGACAGTTCCCGAGAAAAGGAAAACATCCTGTGGTACATAGCCAACCTTTGAACGAAACGTTGCCGCATCAATGTCGCGGATATCGGTTCCATCAATGAAAATGCGACCTTCCTGTACCTCGTAAAACTTAAGGAGCAGTTTGGTGAGCGTCGTCTTACCACATCCCGAAGGACCGACAATCGCTGTCCACTCCCCTTTGTTTATGGTCATTGAAAGGTGCTCGTATATGTTCTTACGTGTACCGTACCTGAAAGTTATGTCCTGAATGTCTATCTGACCCTGAATGCTTTCCGGCATCAGCAGATGAGAAGTGTCATCCTGCTCTTTTTCAAGCTCAAGAATCTCGCCAACACGCTCAGACGCAACAAGCGCTTCCTGAAGGCCAGACTGCATGTTCACAAGACGGAACAGAGGCCCCGTAAAATAGCCTGAAAGTGCATTGAAGGAAATTAGCGTTCCCAGGGTCAAAGTGTCGTTTATGATGAAACGGCAACCTATCAAGTACACGAGGATTGAACTGATTCCGCTGACCAGACCGGTCAGAAGATTCTGCGAAATACTGAAACGATTTAAATGCCAGCTTGTATCAACGGCCTTCATCTTTTTCTTTTCATACGATTCAAACACTTTCTGTTCTGCGTTCAGCGCTTTTACTGTCGCGACACCGTTTATCGATTCATAAAGGTACGACTGTACATCCGCATTCTGACTCATCACTTCGCTGTAGTAACGTTTGTACACTTTAGAAAAGAAGAAGACAATAACACTTACAACAAGCACCGTGCACAGAGAAATGCCGAAAAGTGCACTATTCACCGAGAACAGCACCGGACCTATGACAAGCAACATGATTACATCGAGTAGACCTGACATGACGGTGTTGGAAAGAGTATTCTTTACCGTATCCAGATCACCAAGCCGGGACAGGATTTCACCGGATTTACGGCTTTCGAAAAACGAAATTGGCAGCTTAAAAATGTGCGACAGGTACGAGAAATTGAGCGTCAGATCCGTCTTAAACGAGAAGTGCGAAAGAAGAACACTCCGGATTGTTTCGATGACAGACTGAGTAACAATGACAACAAGCATGCCGACAGACAGTGTGACGAGCGTAAATGAAGCTTTTGCGTAAATGACTTCATCGAAAAGGTATTTATAATAGAACGAACTTACAATGCCAAAGAAAATGAGGATGAGTGAAGCGAGAAGAGAAAACAGGATAAGTTTTTTGTAGGGAACAAAAACCGGAAGGAACTTGAAAAGTCTGCCACCTGTCTTTTTGTTGCTGTCTTTGTCGCTTACAAAAGTGAAATCAGGCTCAAAGAAGACGGCATAACCTGTCCAGTCTTTCAGGAAATCAGCGAGCGGAATCGTGCGTTTTTTCTTTTCAGGATCCGGATCCCAGACAGTAATCTGCTTTTTAGTAATTTTCTTTATGACGACGAAATGCGTAACATCAAGATCTTTTTCTTCATCCTTAATGTGCAGATGAGCAATGAAAGGAACTGGCGTCTTTCTGTTGAGCGCCTCAGGACCACCTTTAACAGCCTCTGCCTTAAGGCCATACTTTTTTGCAGCCTCAACAAGACCGAGCAGATTGGTGCCTATCTGGTCAGTTCCAGCCTGGCGGCGAACCTCGGCTATGCTCAATGATTTGCCGAAATGAGAAGCTATCATCGCAAGGCACGCAGCCCCGCAGTCTGTTTCATCGTATTGCTGACGGTAGTGCATTCAATGAGTCTCCTTATAAAACAAGGACGTCAGAAGACTTCTCATCTTTGAATCTCCTGTAATAAAGTTGATTGTCTCGTTCAAATCTTCTGTTGTTGACCAGTAATCCGGATAAATACCAATTCCTTCACCTTGGAAATAAGCAACCTCGCCGCCTTGTCTCTGAATCGGAAGGCTTACGATAATTCTGCTATGCTTCAAAACATATTGGAGTGGAGTTCCATTACTCATAGCCCCAAAAGAATTCTCTCCAAGAATATAAACCTGTGATTCCGGGAATACTGATTTTGCCTCTATGCATAGCGCTTCAGCTGCAGAAGCGGAATTCCTGTCAATTAAAAAAATCAACGTTCCTGAATATTCTGTTTTATAATTACTTCTGATTCCTGTTGTATTACGGGTAACGACAAGACTCCTATGAGGATTATCATTCTGATATTCCGTATTAAATGATTTGATATTCCCTAAAACACTGACATCCTTTACATAGTGATCTCTGAAAGCAGATAAACTTTTTACAATCAATGGCGAACATATATACGTTGAACTATCGCTCTGTGTATCTATTTTATATAAAAGAATCCTGTTGGAAACATAATCACCAAATGACTTTTCTTCATTCATGAAAATAGCTTTAAGAAAGTTAAACTGGTACAAACCCAGTCCACCGCCATTCTCCCGGACATCGATTATGGCGTATTTTTTCTGCTTTACAAGATCAGCATAACCAACAAATGCATCAAGGCTTTGTTTATCAGGAAGACTGTCAGGATCAAACGTAGAACACTTGATATATAAAGAATCATCAGTAGAAAAAGCAGACAGTTCATCTTCCGTTTTTTCAATTACATCCTCCTTTTCCAGCGTTATGGAAAGAGGACCAGAAGCAGTCTGAACAGTAATTTCACTGAACGGATAAACCGAAACAATTCCTAAACGAAAAACATTCTCTCCCTTTGACGGATAACGAAACAAATATTCATCAAGACATTCCGTAATGATACTGCCAACGTATTCATCCGGAGATGGTTCGACTATTTCATAGCCCCTGGCAGATTGTCTGACATAATAATCAGAAAAGAATATGTCCGCATCTTGATAAAAAGCTTGTCCCTCTATAGAAGCATGAGCATCTTGTATATAGGGAGATAGTTGTACATACAAAAAGTTACAGAACTCATCCCTCTGAATCAGATTACAGTCAGCAAACTGGTCTTTTACTGCCGCAAGAAACGTTTTCTCAGAGAAACCCTTTTTGAGCATTTCATCGTAGGCAATATAGCATGTATTCAACAGATAGCAGATGTCATCAGCATCTTCTACAGCCTGCTCATATGTAATGTGTTTGTGAACATTCCATAAAGGAGCATCACTGAACGTGCAGACTTCTATGTCGCGGACAGAAACAGGTGTAATATCAATTTCCTTGTAGTTACTGCATGAAAACAGGAGGAGTGAAAGGCTGATAATTATGAAGTAAACTACTCTGATATATCGATTCATAAAGGGCTCAATTCACTCCTGAGCAGAACATATATTATCCTGCTCAGGAGAAGTTCAACTAGCGAGCAGACTGTTTAAGGCCCTGGTTTGTTTTTGCAGGTTTAATATCTCCGCAAATTGGAACCTTCGCGGATACATTAACATTTGTATTGTTGCTATTGCTATTGTTATTGCTATTAATATTAACATTATTGCAATATCCTCCATCCCCGTAACAACCACAATAGGTATCACGTTTTCCACTACCTCCATTTACTTCCATTAATTCATTTTCACTGGTTGTTTCCCAGCCAAATGATTCCGCAATAGAAAAACTTTCGATTTTTCTCATAATTATCTCCTTTTCAAGTAAATAAATACCCAGCTTTTTTTGAATGTGCACCTTCAGTTATTCCGCTTATATTTATTCCTTGAATTTAATTTAAAGCTACTCTTATGAAGTTGTACTCAAAAAGTTAGACAAAAACGTCCGCTTTCAAGGTACACTTCACAAAGCAGCTCTATTTTTCAATTCGAAATAACTTTCTATAAATTGTTCAGGTGCATTCTTAATAACTGAACACACTGGATTCAATACAATTTTCTTTTGTAAATTCGTAAGCCGTTTTTTAGGGCACCCTCCTGCACAAGAAAATAAAAAAAGGCACTTCCTGCACTCTTCATTTTCATATCCACTTGCAGTAAGCAAATACTTAAACGTAGTATTATTCTTATCATAAGATGACGAGGTTACATTACCAACAGAATAATCTAAAATTCCGATATCTTCCCAGCATTTATACATATCTCCTGTGGGAGAAATAACAAAATTATCTAATTTTAGAGCAGCGCAATTAAGCAGCCGATTACTAAGAGGATACGTTTGTGTAAGTTGTATTCCTCTCTCTCTAGCTAACTTAAGAATAAAACCTGCCTGATCAGCAGAAACCATACAGTTATCATGATGACATTCAGCATCATTTGGTTTTTCGATGAATGCAGGATAGCAACTTACCATTGATGAATATCGGGATTTCAGTGTTTTCACTACATCAGGATATAAATCACAGGTATTCTCATCTACATTCACACGAATTGAAAAAAGAAATGACTGGTTTGTTGTTTTTAAATATTCATAAGCATTATCTAATTTATGTAGAATAGTCTGATAACTGTTCTCTCCGTTTTTCATCGGCCTATGGGCATTATGCGTAACTTCATCACCATCAATAGTGATTTGCATATAGCTAAACTTTCGATCAATTGCATACTGTAAAATATCAGTAGTTAACAAAGAACCATTCGTGACAGCAGACTGAGGAGCCAACTCTATTCCTTCTTTGTCAAATTCGTCATTTATTTTCTTTATTATATCAAAAGCAAGAAGTGGTTCTCCTCCATACCATACAATATGGACCTTTTTGTATTCTCCTTTTTTTGCGAAATTAACCAATCCTTTTATTACATTATCATCCATATTGCCACCTTGGGCCCTTTCTCCTTCATAGCAATATGTACACTTAAAATTACAGGCCAGCGTAGGCGCAATTGTTAAAGTCAAATCACCCTTGCGAAATCTGGCAATCATAGATTTCAGATACATGCGATGAAGAAATTCTTCATCATCTTCAAATAGGATTATTCCACTTTTTCTAAATTCTTTCTCAACATCTTCTGGTAATTGAGAAGTATCTCCTTTTTCAATCATTCTTTGAATTGCTGGAACAAGTTCATCCTCTATTTGATAAAGGCTGTTAGAATTTCCAGAAAAGAGTAGATACCCATTACGTTCTGATTTAAAGAACAGAGTACGTTTTGAAACAAACATTTTCTTCCCTTTTGTGCATTTTACACATTTATTTTTTTGTGATAGCATAAAAGGTGAATTTGGTAGTCTTTTATAGCTATCACGTTTCGGGCAGACGTTTTACGAGAACGGCTGCCCGTTTTTTATCCTGCAACGCAGGACATATTCGATGAGAAAAACTATAAAAAGTGGTGATTGAACACGTTGAATTGTTACTTTGTTTTTTATTTCTTACTTTTTTAACTAAATAACAAAACTCACTCTCTCTTAAATAAACTATACCCCCCCCTATTGATTCTGTCAACAGAAATATTTATTTTCCACAAATCTCTTTGCAAAGCGGCTTCCAGCGTTTTGCAGCCTCGCTTTCAGACCAGGTGAAATGTGCTGTTTCCTGACCATTCTGCAGATAAGTGACTTCGTAGTCTAATCCGAGCTTTTTGTTCAGCCAGTAGTACGTGAGCGTTTCAGCAAAATCGTCTGCCCAGTTTGTGGCCCCGTACAGAGAGCTGAACGGCGAGGATGAAAGCCAGCCCAGCATTTCCGCAGCCAGACTGCTGGATACACAGCCGCCAAAACCGTAGAATGCCACCTGCTCAAGCTGACTCGTGCCATATCCGTTCCGGGGCTGTGTGCGGTCTTTCCAGGTGTCGTAGAAAAGCGAATCTGCTTTTATATTGTCTTTCATGCCGTCTTCTACATACGGCGTAACGCGGTCAATGTAGTCGTACACGTGCGCAAGTTCATGCGTAAGCGTATGCAGGAAGCCCGTGTACTTTTCTCCCTTTTTTCCGCAGCCAGACACAAAGCAAGATGTGTCCGACGCATCTGAAAAGATAGTGTTGTCACGGTAAGTGAGCCACTCTGAAAGGGATGTACTCAGCGTGTCAGGATTAATGAAGATGATGCACTGGTTAAGGTCGGGAATGCGCGAAGTCAGGGCGCCGTACCACATGCCATCCACAAAATAGATGGCGTACACATCGTTTTCAAGCGCTTCCTGAAGGACGGGAGGAAGCGTGCGGAATGTTTCCTGAATCAGATCCTTTTCGTCTGAGGTAAGCTTGTGGTTCTTGTAGCCGGAAGCTCCGTCGTATGACTCAAGCCAGACGAGGGAATCGCGGGGGATGGATTTAACCTTGTCAAGCGGATTGTAGCCGTGTGAGCAGGATGAAAGAAGCATGGAAAGGATAATGGGCAGACAGGCTGCAATCAAAGGACGATTTTTCATTTAGTTCAGTTTTCTCCCATTGGAACTTTACTCCGGAGGTTCCACCCAGCAGAGACGGTTGGCGTAATCTATGGTCAGACGGCACTGACTGAAGAAATCGCCACCGAGGATCATATCGATGCCATACCCGGTCATGCTCTTTTCAAGAGTCTCATCCGTGTACTCATCGTCAAGAAGCCTGAACGTAAAATCGCGAAGAACAACACTGCCAGCTGTCAGCTCAGGAACTTCGTATGTACAGGCAAAGCCCCGGACTCTTGCCCATGAAAAAGACAAACTCGTATAAAGGCGCGATTCTTCAATAAGCGGAAAATGCGTCGTCTTTGAGTTTGCGACAGAATCACTGCTCCAGCCCGTATCAAGAGCTGCAGTATATGTATGCCCTTCAATCTCCACAGGAATCACAATCCGTCCTGCAGCAAGCAGGGTTTCATCAAGAGGAATGCCTCCGTCTTCCGGACGTTTCCCGTTGATTACAAGCTGTTTTCCCGGCATATCGATTGTCAGCGTATCAGCAGTTCCCGCATAGTATGTCCATCCGATAATGCCATCTTCGTTGTCATAATACGCAAACGAAGTCGTTCCCGGATACTCATATCTTACAAAGCCAAGATTAAGCTCGCGCGGGAACAGGTAGTAGTCATGCACGTCATCAATGCTTGTGATGCCGAACTCTTTTGCTGTGCTTCTACTTAGTGAAATGACGTTGCAACCAGTATCAAAAACAAACCGTTTCTGCTTTCCGTTGAGCGAAACGGGAACGAGCCAGTATCCATTCTGTTCAAGTGGGATGACATACTCATCTTTTGTCAGCAGGGTGTATTTGGTAATCTGGCCCGCCTTGGCCGCGTTGCTCCAGAATTCAGCCACTTCCGGAAGCGTCTCTGACGTAAAAAGGCCATGATTATCCTTATACTCAAGGAAAACCCCAAGGCGGTATTCTGGCTGGTTTGAAGAAGCTTCGCCTGAAGCTGTCTGCCCGTTTTTCTGGCATGAAAAAAGAAGGATAAGCGCTGTAAACAGCAGGCTCATCATGAAAATGAGACTTTTTCTCATGTATTCAGTGTACAACAGATTCAGGTGCTGTCAATAACAGCCCAAGTATATTATCTTATACATTTTTTGTCTTTTTATTTTGACATTTCATATCCTGCACACTATATTATTCGTATGGACAAGATACTGAAACAGCTGCGGGAGATGAACAATTACTCCCAGAACTCAATTGCGACATTCCTCAACATCTCACGACAGATGTACATTAAGTATGAACAGGGCGAAGTTGATCCGCCGGTTAAAGTTATTCGTGAACTGGCACACTTTTATCGTGTTCCCTACGAATACATCATTGACGGTACGATTGGAGATGCTGTCTGTGAAAAAAGCATGCCGTCTGCAGAAGGTGCAATTCACCGTGAAATGACATATCCGGATGAAACAGCAGAGCCGCTGCTTGAGGTTGCTGATCCGGCAGGACAGCCCGTTCTGACAGAACAAGCCTCGTATCTGGGATATATCATGGATATGCTTCCAAAACTGATATACACGGAAAAGCTTGAACTGATGGAAAAACTCTGCGAGCTGCTTAAAGGGGAAACTGGAAGAAAAGAGCGTATTAATCGGAAACGGCAGGCATTTCAAAAGATCATTGACCTGAGTGATGAACTGCATATCTGCTCAGACGGCACGAAAATGACAAGAGAAGAAATATATGACAGATACTGATACAGTTTTCTTCGACTCAAACATACTGGTTTATGCAATAGATGGTCGCGATAAACAGAAACAAGCCATTGCCCGTAACTTGATTGATACATCTGGTAAAAACAACAATGGATTCATCTCAACACAGAGTCTGCAGGAATTTTACAGCGTTGTTACACGAAAAAAGTTATGTACCCCTGATAAGGCAAAAGAATTCGTTACAGGGTATGCAGAAGTCTTTTCTGTCGACCAGGTCACTCTGCCCCACATTTTTGATGCAATCGACATCAGTATTCGGAACAGGCTTTCGTTCTGGGACTCACTCATTCTTTCATCAGCAGAGAAAAGCGGCTGCGTTGTGCTTTACTCAGAGGATTTAGCTGACGGACAGCTGATAAACGGGGTCAAAATCGTGAATCCGTTCGCAGCGTAAGCACACACCCGTTTGCGGCATGCTGCTGCAGGCTTCTTTTCAGCCTGCCAGGTTCGCAATGAGCGTCGGAACTGCGATGAAGTTTCCGATTGCGCCGCCGATTGACGACAGGAAGAATACGAGCAGAACGCGCAGGATGCGGTTCTTGTAGAATGTCTTCATACTGCCGGCATCTTCGTTCAGATGCTCCATGTCTTCAATTTTAGGCTTTTTCGCCCATGCCTGGACGATGCCTGTGAAAAGGCCGATGCCTATGACCGGGTTCAGTGTTGCGACCGGGGCTCCCACAAAGCCAACGAGTATCGCAAGCGGATGTCCGGCGGCAATCAGCGTTCCAAGAGCGGCGAGAGAGCCGTTCCAGAGCAGCCAGCGGACGAGCATGTCCAGTGAGTAGGATGCGCCGCCCTTGAAGAAACCTGCTACGATAAGCGCAACGATTGCAACCGGGAAGACGAGTCCTGCAATTTTAGCACCGACACCTGCGGGCGGCACTTCTGAAATGGCAGAAACGTCAGTTGTTTCTTCAGCGGCTGCGAGCGCCTGAATGTGCTTTTCAACACCAGGCAGATGGCCTGCACCGAGAACAGCGACGGTCTTTGTTCCGCCTGCAGCCCAGATTGAGCGTGCAAGATACATGTCGCGCTCGTCAATGAGCACTTCCTTGACTGTCGGCAGATAATCAGCGAGTTCGGCCATCATGCTGTCCATCTCGCTGGAATCTTTCATCTTCTCTATTTCTTCAGGAGGGATTTCCTCTTTGTCAAAAGCTGTTGAAAGCAGGGTTGCAAGCAGTTTGCACTTGCCCCACAGGCTGTTCTTTGCCCATGCACGGCGCAGCGTCACGTTTATCGGACGGTCAACCATCGCCGTCCTGATGTGCATTTCTTCAGCAACAGCAATAGCGGCCTTCATCTCGTCGCCCGGCTTTACTCCGGCATTAACGCCCATGCGGCGCTGGAATGAAGAAAGCACGAGGTTTGCAAGCATGAGGAAGCCCTTGCCTTCTTTAAGAACCTTCACGATATCAAGATTGCGCCAGTTCTCCGGATTTCTCAGGGATTCAAGGCGCTGGTCATCAAGTTCAATGGCGACGCAGTCTGGTGTTTCTGTTTTTATAACTTCCGTAACTTCATCAATACTTGCCTGTGAAACGTGTGCTGTTCCAACAAGAATAATTTCGCGGCCGTTACATGATATGCGTTTTTCTGTGCGTGTCATTTTTTTTCCTTAAAGTTGTTTTTTGAAGCTTCCACTGCCAGAAATGCAGTATCAGTTCATCATTTTTTCAAGAGACCAGTCACTGAGACGGCTTTCTATGAACATAGGAGCTTCCATTTCGCTTATAGCAATATAATACTTTTGAGCAAGATTGTCTTTACCCCGAATTTCATAGTACTGGGCAAGATAGAAAAGCAGTTTACCGCGCGTATTTACGTTTGATTCGCTCTGAATCTTATTGGCAACATTTCCATCACCTACATTATCGTAAAACAGACGCATGACCGCATATTCTGATGAACTGCTGGCAAATTTCTTGAGAACCGTCTTATACACGTAATCTTTTGCAGCACGGGTGTTACCCTCGTGATACATACATACCGCTATGAGCATCGGATACGTCGTATCCTTGGGACTTGCAGCTGCTGCTTTTGTAAACCACTCCCGGGCGGCAGTCCAGTCTTCATCATGCCAGGCAAGAAAAGCAAGAGATTCATAGATATAATAGTATTCCGGACGCAATTGGGCGACTTTCTCGTAATCGACTCTGGCAAGGTCAAACTTCCCCTGTGTATCATAGACACCGCCACGATACACATATCCAAGGAAGTATTCAGGACGCAGCGATATTGCCTTTGTAAAAGCCTCTTCAGCTTCATCATATCTTTTCAGTTTTGTCAGGTAATCGCCATAATCAAGCCAGTAATCGGAATATTCCGGCTCTGCCAGAACAGCATGATAAGCGCAGTCAACAGCGTCGTTGTATTTGTCCCATTCTGAATACAATTTTGCAAGATAAGCCCAGGAGAAAGCATCGTCCGGATACTTTTCAATGATGGTGCGGAAAGCCCTCTCCGCATCCTCAAGAAGACCGAGATAGTAAGAACTCTTGCCATACCCCGCAAGAGCTTCCATATTCGATGAATCTGAGCGGTAAGCCCTGTAATAGTAGTCCCGGGCAAGCCGCCAGTTCTTCTTGAGCATATGCTCATTACCAAGCTCTGTATTTGCATCCGAATTGTTGGGATCTGATTCAAGAATCTGATTCAGTAGCTTTTTCTTCTCTTCTGTGTTACCAGTAGCCTTTGCAATAACAGTCTGAAGCAGAAGCGCGTCCGTATTTGCGGGCTGGGCTTCAAGCAGCTTATCTGCTATTTCAGAAGCTTTATCATAGTCACCGCTTGAAATGAGCAGCGATGCATGAATGTAGTTGAGGTCATAACTTTCTTCGTTTTCCACGGGAATGTCATCAAAAAGGGCAAGCGCTTCTTCAAGAGAGCCGGAAGAAAGCGTTTCCTGAAGAGATTTCACAAAGGACTCTTCCGTAAAAACCGGTTTCGGACTGAGATCCATTACTGTTTTTTCTTCCGGTGTTACAACAGGAACAAACTCTTCTTCTGCCTGTGATGCAGCTTCTTCTGTCGTTCCGCATGAAAAAAAGACAAGCACAAGCATCAGACTTATGCAGACTGCAATAATGTGTTTTCTGTTCAGACTCTTCATATATTACATCCTGAATGTTTTCTGGTGTCAAATCCGGCAGTTGATTTTCAATGCTTCATCAGCTAAACTGTCTTAAAATGACAAGACATCCAGTAAGAAAAATGTTTGGACTTACCGTCCTTTACATACTCATTATTTTCGGCATTTTTTTCATTCAGTTCAGAAAAGAATCAATTATTACCAGAATAATCGGTCCTTTTCAGTTCATTATATCTGAGACAGTAAATCATAACAATCAGCAGGTATTGAGCAACAATTTCCAGCTTTCGGCAGGTGGTTTCAATTTTTCAGCAAACGATACATATCCTGTTATCCTGCGGAAGAATAACACAGACATTCCCCTGACTTTCATTGATTACGAGGAAGGAGACAACACCCTTTCACTGATATTCGACAATGATGTTACACTGACCTGGAACTCTCCAGACCCTGCGGATATTCCATATACCATAAAGGCAAATCTTCCAAAAGATGCTGATTATGTCACCATTCCGTACAAAATGGTCGCAGCATTCACTACCTCAGACGTTTCTTCTGACGATGAGCACAGAGTCATTCTTTCCACCAAGGAAGCAGAATATGAACTGACCGCTGCAGGAATTACGGAAACAGGACTGACGCTTTCTGCAGAACTGCCACGGATGAGCTACGGCTACAGAAAGGAAATCCATATCTTTACGTTTGAGGATGTCACCGGTCTTGAACTTGCACAGCAGTCTGTCTTCAAAGATACAAAGCAACAGCTGCGTTCAGCCGTTGCAACTGCATTCCCAAAAGCAAGCTTCCAGAATGCATCTGAACAGGCCATTTCAGCCTGGATTGCAGAACAGGCATACAAAGGCAACCTGACCCAGGCACTGGAACAGATTCCTGATTCACTGAAAGCCAAAGAAGGACACACGTTCTTCTCATCCCCATATTTTGACACACTCGCCTCTGTTGCCCCGGGTCTCAGAAGTACACTGAACGAGCTTGAATCACAGATTACCGGTGCCGTCGTTTCCAATAATCCTGCAGTCTACGAGATACAGAATCTGGACATGTATCTGCTGACACACGGAGCTTCAGCCTGCAATCCGATTCTGGATATGGCACAATCACTTGATTTTGACACAGTCACCGTTGCACAGGCAGGTGCCATCCTGCAGCTGTACGTAAAACTGTCAGAGCAGAAAGCTTCATATGCTTCACGCCTTGAACCGGTGCTCGATTCCTGCACAGCACTTCTTGAAAAGCGCGCACAGCTTGCAGAGGACAAACTTATCCTTATGGAAAACGACGAGCCTGTTGACCGCATAACTACGGCAAAAGCAGGTCTTGCACTTGCACAGACAGGAACGCTCAGATCTGACAACACAGTACAGCAGGCGGGCTACATGCTCCTGAACTCAGCATTGAGTGAGCTGTACACACTGACGACAGAGGAACTCGCGGAACTGTACCCGCTGTTTGCACCGGAAAACAAATACTATCCGCATGTTGCGCTGCTTGACGACAAGGGAACAGAACCTGTATGGGCCTGGACAGTCGCACAGAACATGACCTACAGAACAACTGCAGAAGGCATTACAGAATTCACGGCAACATTCCCGCAGAACGGCATTCATTACATGATTGTAACCGGCATAAAGCCGTTCAGCATTATCCAGATTTACGGCATGCAGTTCCGTACCGACCCACGGTTTGAGACATACAACTCATCCGGATATGTCTATAACGCTGACACCAACACACTGCTGCTGAAATACCGCCAGCGTTCTGAAACTGAAGTCGTTACCCTCGAGAAATAAACTGCACGACAGACAACGCATAAAAAAGGCCCGCTATCATGAAGTGCAGGCCTTTTTTATTGTCACCCTTCAATCAGCTGTACATTTCTGCGTACGTTTCCATGAACTGATCAAGCTCTTCCTCTGAGTCTGAGGCAAGCGACGCTGCGAAATAGAGCGCAACTACGGATTCGGTCGTCAGCTTTCCCATAGGAACGGCGCCTTCACGCCACATACGGCGGCTGGTCGCGTAATCTGCAAAGTTCAGGCAGCTTTCCTGCTGTGACGTGCAGTAGAAGCGGCAGTCCTTTTTCTTGCCGCGCATGAGCAGTTGCTTGAGTGAGTAGTCACTGCCACGCATGCTGCCTGTTCCCGTTTCATACAGTTCAAGGAAAAAGCGCGTTATGCCTTCATCAATGAGGGAAGCGTACGTTTCCGACCTGAGTCCAGGATACACGCGGCACACCAGCATGCTGTCAGCAGCTTCACGCAGGATCTGCTTCAGGACAAAAGCGTCCAGGTCGGATATGCCTGAGAACTGGAAGGCGAGCGGACCAGAGCGTGTGAAAACGGGCTTTTCCATGTTCCAGTTGGTAAAGCCGTCCGGAGTCGGTTTCATGAACTTGAGGTTGAGCGGAGAAAGCAGTTTGCCGCCAAATGCAACATACACGCCGCTTTTCTTCTGGCACGCAGTTTCCACCGCGAGCTTCATGTTGCACGCCGCTTCATCAGACATGTCAGGTGTCGTTGAGGAAGCTGTAAGCACAACCGGCACATCCGCGTCTGAGAAAAGCCAGTACAGCAGTGCCGCTGTATATGGCAGCGTATCTGTGCCATGGGCTACGACAATGCCGTTCGCAGTTCCTGCCGTGATACGCGCCGCAATCTCGGTGATGAGCGTTGCCCAGTCTCCTGGCTCAATCTCTTCGCTGAGCATATGGCCGAGCGGCACAACCTGGTACTTGATGCCAGAAGAGCTTTCTGCCAGAAGCGCGTCGAGCGTACGTTCATCAGCAGGCGCCACAGAGCCGTCTTCCCTGTGCTTGCCGCAGATTGCGCCTCCGAACGAGAGCACGTACACAACACTGATATGGAGCTCTTTTTTTATGAGTGCCTTGACGGCAAGCGGGTCTGCCATGCCGTTTGTCTTCTTCATGATGAGTCCGGTCAGGAATTCGAGCGGCGCCATTTCACCGACAGAAAGCTTTTCCGCTTCCGCAGGGTTTTCGCTGATTACCTGGCGGATTAACGGAAGCAGCTCTTTTTCACTCGTAATCTGCGTCCATCCGCGCTGCTTGACCAGCACTTCTGGTTCAGAACCTGTTTCGAGCACAGACTGAAGCAGTTGCTTTGCCATACCAGAGTTGACGGCATTGGCAGAGAACATCCTGATGACAGCTGCAAACTTTTCAGGAGTAAGCTTTCCAAAGCCCGAAGCGATACCGCTTCTTTTAAGGATTCGCGGCAACTCGGAAGAAATCCAGTGGGCAGCGTCCATGCTGTCAGCACCGGCTGCGACCGCCGCTTCGTAAAAATCAGCCCGGCTCTTTTCATCGCAGATGAGCTCGCTCCTTGTACGAGAAAGCCCATACTGCGAACAAAGTCTGTCACGACGGGCGCCGGGCAGTTCTATAGGAGTAAGGGAATCTGCATACTCAGCAGGGACCGGACTTCCCGGATGGAAAGGCGCAGCCTCATCAACAGGAGCAAAGCGGCTGTTCACTGTCTGCCGCGTCTTGTATGACTCGGTAATGCTCTGGCGTTCGTTCCAGAGTCTGCTTTCAGATGCGACCGTTTTTCCCGAAACGAGGATTTCTTCCTGCCGGGAAAGTTCTGAGTTGACCGCTTTCCTGACGAA
The DNA here is from genome assembly GCA_018066285.1 of Candidatus Treponema caballi. Classification (GTDB taxonomy): domain Bacteria; phylum Spirochaetota; class Spirochaetia; order Treponematales; family Treponemataceae; genus Treponema_I; species Treponema_I caballi. Next base: position 12,030 of record JAGHRS010000015.1, on the reverse strand, counting down.
ATTGAACGAGTTCAGGTTTCTGAGCTTAACATAGTAATCAGGCATGTCCGGGTACTTGGCAAGCGCAACGTGTGCGTTACATCTGATGAGCGCATCTGCCGGCATATCGCCGCACAGCCCCAGATACTGCAGGAGCCGGCGGAGTTCATCCAGGAACAGATACGCTTCCTCACCAAGCTCAAAGTCATCGCTCGTACGGATGCGCACACTCGCCATGCCGGCGTGTGTGTAGTCCATGCGGGTATTGCCGTCGGAACGCGTAAGACGGCCGGCGTCTTCTTCTATGCGGAGTTCTTCAATAAGGATTTTCTTCTGGCGGCGGTGAAACTCAATGGCAAGGCTGCCGTTTTCCGCAATGCACACTGAAAGCCCCGAAAGCTTGTATTCTGGCGGAACGGAAAGCGTTCCCGTTATATGCTCAAAACGCGCATCCTCCTTCCACGTACAGCCAAGGGCACGCGAAAGAGAGGCCACCTGCTGCAGGACAACAGGATTGACAGAATAAGAAACGGGATTATCTGTTATGGTAAAAACAGCAGGCGCTGTTGGCAGCAGGATCCGGGCTTCAAGATAGACATGGGACTGATACATTGGATTTCATCCTTATTTCGTTATAAAATAGTAATTTCATTCCAAAATTGCTAAAATAGATATATCACCTTTATTTAAAATATGATATACTGTATGTTGACACTGCGTCAAATTACAAAAAAAATGTTGTTATTTTAAGGAGCGTGTGTGAACAAACGCGATTTTCCAAAGATTCACTTTTACGATCAGGACTTCGTCGATATTTACGACAAAACGTGGGCCTGGCTTCAGGAATTCTGGCTTGATCCAAAAAACCTGGAACAGACTGCAGACGGTCTTTTTCTGTATCCTCAGAACGATGCACAGATTCTTGATCAGTTTGAATCTATTTTTTCATCTTTCTTTCTCGTCTATTCAAACAGGAACTATCCGGCAAACCAGAACCTTGACTATTTCTATGCCCGTCAGGAACCAAACGGAGCAATCCACTGGCGCTATGATACGAAAACAGACAAACCTGTCCTCACAGATGACAATCCGGATGGTGTCGGTCTGCCGCTTTTTGCATGGGCAGAGTTCAACCTGTTCCACAAGTCTGCAAACAAACGCCGCGTAAAGGAAGTCATGCCGGTTCTGCAGAAGTACATGACCTGGCTCGATGAAAACTTCAAGCAGGAAAACGGATTGTATTCCGTTCCTGTTACAGCCTCAACTATGTACAATGCACCACGTGAAGGCACATTTTATCCTGTTGATTTCAACAGCGCCCTCGCCATAAACGCACTGTACATGTCTGCCCTGGGAGACATCCTCAATGACAAGGATTTGAGCTTCCAGTACAAGAGGATGTACTTCTCACTCAAGACACGCATCAATTCCCGCATGTGGAATGCAGATACAGGCTTCTACCACGACCTCGACAAAAACGAGGAGCAGCTGCCGCAGAAGACAGCCGCCGGCTTCTGGCCACTCATGGCAGAAATCCCGAACGAAGACAAAGCTGACGCGCTGGTAAGCCACTTAAGCAATCCGGAAACGTTCGGCACAGACCATCCGTTCCCGACGCTTTCCGCTGATGACCCGCATTTTGATCCGACCGGAAACGGCTTCTGCGGAAGCGTATATCCGGCGTTCAACTTCATGATCATCAAGGGCCTTGAAAAGTACCAGCGCTACGATATGGCACGCGAATGCGCAATCCGCCACCTGTACTACCTGCTCGACGGCATGTTCCCGGGCGACAGTAAGCAGAAAGGCGATCTCTGGGAATGCTACCAGCCGACAAAAGAAGGCAAGTCTGTTTCCAAGGATGAGGCACACGAGCCACGCAGCCACTATGTGCACACAGCAGGTCTTTCAACAATCGCACTCATGCTTGAAAACGTCATCGGACTTTCAATCAGCCTGCCGAGAAAGACCGTTGACTGGATTATTCCTAACCTTGAGGTCATGGGTATTGAAAACCTGTCGCTCAAGCGCAACATGATTACAATCCTGTCAAACAAGAGTATACGTGGATGGGAAATCCAGATGGAAAGCGAAAAGCTGTACTATTTCACCATCAACATTCTCGGCCAGAAGAAAAAGACACTGCCTATTCCATCAGGTAAGTGCTCAATGCTTATCGACAAGCTTTAAGGAGCCGGCATGACAGCGCTTGAGGCAGTAGTTGAAATCGGGTCTACCGGCATACGCCTCATGGCGTGCGAGATTACCGGTCCCGGACAGTGGACAGTCATTGACAGATCAGAAGTCTCTGTATCCCTTGGATGGGATGTTTTCACTACAGGATTAGTGTCCCGCAACACACTGCTCGAATGCCTCAAAGTGCTTTCCCGTTTCAGAGAGCAACTTGCCGGCTGGGGTATTGATTCAAACCACGTCCAGGTAATTGCAACCAGCGCCATGCGTGAAGCAAAGAACCGTGACAGCGTTCTTGACCGCATACTCGTAAAAACGGGCTTCAAAGTAAAGGTGATTGACGGCATTGAAGAAAACCGCCTCATGTACATCGCCCTGCTTGATTCGCTTCACAATGACCTGCCTGAACTGAAGACGGAAAACTCCGTCATCATTGAAACCGGCGGCGGCTCAACCGAGCTCATGATGCTTGAACACGGCAAAATGGCCGCTGTCCACAGCCTGCGCATGGGAACCGTCATCGTTGAGCAGAACATGAAGTCCTTCCTCGGTTCAGCTGATGATGTACACCGCTATCTTTCAGAATACGTCCACAATACAAGCGAAAACCTGAACACGGAAATAAGTCTTTCGCGCATCCGGCAGTTTGTGACAATCGGACCGGAAGCACGCACTGCTGCTCTTGCCATTGGAAAGCAGGTTTCGCTTCATGCCTGGACAATTGAAAAAGACGACTTCAACCGCTTTGTTGATGAAATGCAGCAGTATTCAGAAGAAGAGCGAATGGCGCGGTTCAACTGCTCGTATGCAGAAGCTCGTGCGCTTGGCGTAGGGCTCCTGACCTATCAGCTCTTTTTAAATCAGACGTCAGCACAGCAGGTCATCGTTTCAGACACATCAATACGCGAGGGCGTCATTCTAAGCCGCATTTCCGCGCCGTCCGACACGCTGCAGCAGGAGTTCATCTCACAGATAGCAGCTTCTGCGCGCAACCTTGGAAAGCGTTACCACATTGATGAGCCGCACGCCGCTTACGTTGAGAAAGTGGCACTGCATCTGTTTGATGACATGCGCGGAGAGCTAGGTCTTGACGGACACAGCCGCCTGCTTCTGGAGATTGCGGCTATCCTGCACGACATTGGAAACTTCATCCGCGGCAGTGATCATCAGATGCACAGCCAGTACATCATATCCAACTCGGACATTTTCGGACTGAACAAAGAAGACATGAAAATTGTCTCCCTCGTATCCCGTTATCATAGAGGCTCTACTCCAAAACAGGCTGATGAAGCCTTTCATTCCCTCCCACGTGATGAACGCGTGACTGTCCTGAAACTGACTGCCCTGCTCCGTGTTGCCGATGCGCTCGACAGAAGCCACACGCAGAAACTGACTGATTTTGACACTGAAATAAAAGAGGATAAATTCATCCTGCATATCCATGGAACACATGACACAAATCTTGAGAAAGCGGCTCTGAGCGAAAAAGGCGACCTGTTTGAGGCTGTCTTCGGTTACTCACTGCTCATGGTGTGAGGCGTTGCATGGGAAAGAAGCAGAAGTTCTTCAACCGTGAGCTTTCATGGATTGAGTTCAACGCCCGCGTTCTTGATGAAGCGGCCGACAAAAGCGTTCCTCTGCTCGAGCGCCTTAAGTTCCTGACAATCGTCACCTCAAACTTTGACGAGTTTTTCATGATCCGTGTGGCAGGACTCCGCCATACCGCAGAAAAAGACCCTGACTGGCGCGACAGCTCCGGCCTTACTGCCAGACAGCAGCTTGAACGCATTTCAGAGCGTGTCCACGAACTGACGCATATCCAGAACCATGTCCTGAACAAGGAGATTTTCCCGGCGCTCGAAAAGCACGGTCTCACCTACGTTCCCGCAAAGAAATACTCGCTTGAGCAGAAAGAATACACCGAACGCCTTTTCAGGCAGGAAATCTTCCCGCTTCTGACACCCAGGCGCACCAACGACAACGGACAGTTCCCGTACATCACCAACCTGCGCCTTCATGCAGCGTTCCTGCTTCAGCCGCTGCTTCCGGAAAACGAGCTTCCCGAGCTTTTAAAGCCGGTGAAGGAGCCGCTTGCCATAGTCCAGATTCCGACAAGCATACCGCGCGTCATCTGGCTGCCTTCAACAGCGGACGAAAAGCAGTTTACCCTTGTTGATGACATCATCAGCCTGTACGGAACGCAGCTTTTCCCGGGCTACAGCATTACAGAAAAGCTCCTTTTCAAAGTCACGTGCGACGCGGACTTCGCTGTTGATGAAGAAACAAAAAGCGACTTCATCCAGGCAATGGAAGAAGCTCTTTCAAAACGCGAGTCAGCGCGGGCAGTACGTCTTGTCTGCAACGATGAAAGTAAGCGCATTCAGGCCATCCTTAAAGAGAAACTTGCGCTTTCTGACAGTGACATCTATCCGACAAGCGGTATTGTAGACATCTCTACGCTTACAGATGTCACCACAGTCGAAGGCTTTCAGAAGCTTAAGAACCCGCAGTGGAAAAACTGCCTGTCCGTCGCCTTCCCTGAAAACCAGCCGCTTTGGGCAACACTGCGCCAGAAAGATGTCATGCTGCATGTGCCGTACGAAGCGTACGACCCTGTCGTCAGACTCCTGAACGACGCCGCATCTGATCCGTCGGTGCTTGCAATCAAGATGACGCTGTACCGGACAAGCGGTGATTCGCCTATTGTACGCGCACTCGAAAAAGCGGCGCAGAACGGAAAACAGGTCACCGCGTTCGTTGAGCTTAAGGCACGCTTTGATGAAAAGCGGAACATTTCGTGGGCGGCTGAGCTTGAACAGGCAGGCGCCATCGTCGTATACGGCATCCAGAACCTGAAAGTGCACGCAAAGATGCTGCTCATCGTACGCCGCGAACAGGACGGCATTCAGCGGTATGTGCACATGTCCACCGGAAACTACAACGACAAGACTGCCCGCCTGTACAGCGACATCTCTCTCTTTACGACAAATGTCCAGATAGCAAACGACGCGACGCTCTTCTTCAACATGATTTCAGGCTACTCTGCCATCCAGACCATGAAGAACCTGTACATGGCGCCAATCAACCTGAAGTCGCGTCTTCTTTCGCTTATTGAAAGGGAAATCCAGACGTCAACGCCGGAAAGCCCCGGACTCATCATTGCAAAGATGAACAGCCTCGCTCACGAGGAAATCATAGAAGCGCTCTACCGTGCCAGCTGCTCGAACGTGCGCGTTCTGCTCAACGTACGCGGCATCTGCATGCTCGTGCCGGGCGTAAAGAAACAGAGCGAAAACATTTCCGTCGTAAGCATTGTTGACCGTTACCTTGAGCACTCCCGGATGTTTTACTTTCAGAATGCGGGCGCAGAAGAGCTGTATCTTTCAAGCGCTGACTGGATGCCGCGTAACCTTGACCGCCGCGTAGAGCTTATGTTCCCGGTCGTTCAGCAGGACATTTTCAGCGCGCTTAAAGACGAACTCCTCACGTACTTCCGGGATAACACAAAAGCGCATTATCTTGAAAGCACAGGTACATGGGTACGTCGTAAACCTGTCACAGGCGAAGATGAAGTACGCGCTCAGGAATTCCTGTACAACGAATACAGAAAAAAAGCTGACGCGCTTTCAAAAAAGATTCCACGCGAGTTCATAGTCCGCCGCTAATCTGCCGATAAAGAAAATACGCATTATCGAGAAAGTTTACAGTTCATTTAAAATTGCAGGAAAAGTAGTACTATGGTAAACACATTCTTAAAATACGGTTATACACAGGAACAGATAGACAGAAAAGTTGCCTCAGCATGGGAAGCTGTTTTTGAAAGCAATGAACGTTTTTATGCTGAAAACGATGATGGAACGGCTTTTGTCACAGACACAGGCAACAATGACGTCCGTACGGAAGGCATGTCTTATGCCATGATGTTCGCCGTCCAGATGGATAAAAAGGAAATCTTCGACAAGCTCTGGAAATGGGCACTTAAACACATGTATATGAAAGAAAGCGTCATGAAGGGTTATTTTGCCTGGTCATGCCAGCTTGACGGTACCAAAAACGCGTACGGGCCCGCTCCTGATGGGGAAGAATTCTTTGCCATGGATCTGATTCTTGCCGACCGCAAATGGGGAAGCTCAGATGAAGAAGGCGCTCCCGAAAACTATGGATGGTGGGCACGCAAAATCCTGCATACCGTCCTTCATCATCACTACAAGATGTGGAACCGCTGGAATTATCTCATCCGTTTTGTTCCCGCATGTCCATTTACCGACCCGTCATATCACCTTCCGCATTTTTACGAACACTTCGCAGATTACGCAGATAAACGCGACGCAAAATTCTGGGTAAAAGCAGCCGCCGCAAGCCGCAATTATCTCGTTACAGCAGCTCATCCGGTAACCGGCATGACAGCGGAATACGCATATAATGACGGAAGCCCGAACCCATACGGACCGCCAAAAGGTCACGGAGACTTCTTCAGCGACGCATACCGCACTGGCGCCAACATTGGACTTGATGCACTCTGGAACGGAAAGACACCGGAACTTTCTGACGTTGCAGATAAGCTCGTCACCTTTTTCCAGGACACAGAAATAACTGCATACCGCAAGTACAACGTGGATGGAACACCGACCGTCATTCCGGCGCTGCATCCGACAGGCCTGCTTGCAACACTGGCACAGACAACGCTTGCCTGCTCGGATAAGACTTCCGCTGCGTGTGAGAAAATTGTCCGCCGCTTCTGGGAAACGCCGCCACGTACAGGCAACCGCCGTTACTACGACAACTGCCTGTATCTGTTCGCTGTGCTTGCCCTGAGCGGAAAGTACGCGGAAGAATAAGCAATTCCTGCCGCCTTATTGGACATCTCTTAATTAACGTGTTATCCTAGTAAATATAGAGAGAATCATAACTGATTTTTTCAGAACTTATTTACAACGCGTTTAAAAAAGGAGATGACAAAATGAAACGCACAAAATTACTTATTGCCGTTCTGCTTATTCTTGCCGCATCACTGATTCTGACCGGATGTCCGCGGGAACCAGAAGAGGAAATTGACCCAGCTGCAGACGCAGGAACGTGGAATACTGCGACACTCGCACGTGATAAATCAAAAGACGCAAGTTATTCTGCAAACCACAGACCTGATTATTTCTCAAGTGATAAAACGACCCAGATTATAAGTTTTAACTTTGACTATTCTGAAGATAGAAACGCAGCAACGTATACAGATAATGATAATAACGTACATGATTATTACGCCAGTTCACAACAAGGCACTTTTAAATCATTTGATTTTAACCCTTATTTTGACTCATGCATCGGGTTTGAAGTCAGCATAAAGAAAACTTCAGGTGAAGAAGCATCAGGTTACGGAGTTGCATTTTTATTCGGAAATAGTACTACTGGCAACGGTCGAACCTATTACGAACTTTTCCTTTGCGATGACAGCTATGTTTTAGAGTATTATGATGGAACAACGTTTCATGGCTTAAGCGGCGGCTGGGTAGGATCAGAATTCATCAAACCTGTAGGACAGGAAAACGTAATAAAAGTTGCAACTCGTAACGATGGTAAAATTGGTATTTATATTAATGGTGAATTAGAAGGAACTCTTACTCCTCCTGATGGCTCCGCAGTAAAAGGACTTGTTTTCCCTCTCGGCGGTATTGGATATGCAGATGTAACAGAACCAACAGCCAGTGATGTAAACATAACCTGGAAGTTTAATAAGCTCCAGATGCAGCAGCAATAACTCCGCGTTCTGCTGACAGACAAAGCCCGCACACCATGCGGGCTTTTTTCATGCCCATTGTCCCTTGACGATGTATGCAATCTGCATCATAATTGCATACATCAGTCACACAGGAGGATGACACAATGGCACTTCTTCAGGTACGCAATTTTCCGGATGATCTTTACGAGAAACTTGCCCAAATGGCAAAAAAAGACAACCGGAGCATTACTCAAGAGACAATCTGCATACTCGGCAGAGCAGTCGGCGCAGAGGAATATGGTGAAGAAAACACTTTCTCTCCATATCTGGTAAAAGTGGAAGACACTCCCATGACCAAAGCTCAAAGGAACCGGCAGCGCAGATTGCAAGTGCTCGCTGAAATAGAAGCACTGAACCTGCATCTGCCAGAAGGAGCACAGACACCGGAAGAAATGATTCGGGAGGACCGTGACAGATGAATGTAGTTCTTGATGCAAGCGCCGCATTCGCAATGTTACTCAACCGTTCTGGCGCACCTGTTTTTAACAAGGCTATCGCAGAAGCTGACCGCGTGTATGCACCCATCCTCTATGAATCGGAAGTTACCCAAGTTTGTTGGAAAAACGTTCGGGCAGGAATAATGGATTTAGATAACGGAAAAATGACGCTTGTAAAAGCCCTTCAACTGATTGACCAGTTCATTGACCCTGTCGACAGCGTTCTTGAAAGCCTGCATGAGGCCATCCGCCTGGACCATTCTGCTTACGATATGTTCTACCTGACGCTCGCCCGCCGAAAAGCCGCCACGCTCCTGACAAGCGACAAAAAGCTGTATGACCTGTGCAAAAGCCAGGGCGTCGACGCGGTGCTGGCGTAATCAGCACATCCAGCCAACTGCATAAAAATACACTCTAATTGCATAAGGTGCGGCTTTTTGCTACACTTTATGCATGATTATTTCATCCATTGACTTAAAAGACGGAAAAGTCGTTCAGCTTAAGAACGGCAAGGATCTCGTCCTCCAGCGCGACGACGCAGATGCCCTCATCAAAGAATTCGACCGCTACGGCGAAGTCGCTGTCATTGACCTGGACGCAGCGCTCGGCAATGTCGTTACCGAAGGCAAGCTCAAGGGAACCACGGCCAACACAGAGCTTCTGAAAAGCCTGCTCCGCAAGGGAAACGTACGCGTGGGCGGCGGCATCCGCGATGTAAAGAAAGCGAAAGAGCTCATAAGCCTCGGCGCTGAGAAAGTAATCATCGGGTCAGCGGCATGGGCCAAGGCTGAAGACCGTGCTAACGGCGCCATCCTCAACACGGCGTTCCTGGATGAACTTGTTGCTGCAATCGGCAAACACAGAATAATCATTTCAGTTGATGCAATTAATGGCGAAATAGCCGTCAAAGGCTGGACGGAGACCGCCGGCATTCCGCTTATTGAAGGCGCAAAGGCCGCAGAGCAGTACTGCGAAGAAATGCTCTTCACCTGCGTTGAAAAAGAAGGCTGCATGCAGGGCACCGACTTGGCTCAGGCAGAGGCTCTGCGCAATGCCGTCAAGTGCCGCATTGTTGTAGCCGGCGGTGTTTCAACCCTTGAAGAAGCAGTCAAGCTTGAGAAGATGGGCTGCGACGTTCAGATGGGAATGGCGCTTTACACCGGCAAGGTTTCACTTAAGGAAGCGTTCATCGAGTGCCTCAACTGGGAAAAAGCAAAAGATACCACAGCAGGCCTTATCCCTGTCATTGCCCAGTCAGTTCAGGGCGAAAACATGATGATGGGCTACGCAAACCGCGAAGCTATTAATAAATCATTCGACGCAGGAAAACTCACGTTCTGGAGCCGCACACGCAACGTGCTCTGGACAAAGGGCGAGCACTCAGGCAACTATCTTGAAGTTGTCCGCCTAAGGGCAGACTGCGACCGCGACACCGTTCTCGCAACGGTCATCCCGCATGGCCCTGCCTGCCACACAAACAGCTGGACTTGCTGGACAAGCGAAGCCATGGCAAAAAGCACGATGGAGCGCCTGTACGAAACACTGCAGGGCCGTCTCGCAAACCCGACTCCGGGCAGCTATACCGCAAGCCTTGACGAAAAGCGCGTCCGCGAAAAAATCGAGGAAGAAGCTGAGGAAGTCACCGAAGCTGAGGGCAAGGATGAAGTCATCTGGGAATGCGCGGACCTGCTCTACTTCCTGAACGTGCTCATGTGCAAGGAAGGCGTCACCTGGAAAGACGTCATGGATGAGCTCGACCGGAGGCACAAAAAATGATAAAGATCATTAACGCAAGCGAAGTTCCACAGTCTCTGTTTCAGCCGCGTGTCATCACCGGCTCTTCTGGCGAAAATGTCCACGAGAAGGTTCTTGCGTATCTCAATCGCGTAAAAGCGGATGGAGACAAGGCGCTTCACGAGATTGACGCCGAGCTTTTTGAGCAGGGCTTCCAGCAGTCAAAGCCAGAAAGCTTCCTCATTCCAAAGGATACGCTCAAGGCCGCTGCCGATGACCTTAAGAAAAACAATCCTGAGCTGTACGAGGCAGTTTCTCACTCATTTGACCTGGCACTCACGTTCGCAAAAAAGCAGCGCGAATGCTTCTCCGACTTTGAGGTTGAACTTGAGCCGGGCCTCATCACCGGTCAGAAGACAATTCCGGTGGAGACAGCCGGCCTCTACGTTCCTGCAGGCCGCTTCCCGCTGTTCAGCTCGCTCGTCATGTGCGCGGCTCCTGCAAAGGCCGCCGGCTGCAGTGAAACCGTTCTCTGCACACCGTCCCGCCCGGCTCCCGACGGAACAAGCCGCCCGTACGCTGACGAAAGCATCATGGCCACCGCATGGATTTGCGGCGTCGACAAGGTGTTCGCTCTGGGCGGCGCTCAGTCTGTAGCTGCAATGGCTTACGGAACTGAGTCAGTCCCGAAGTGCAGCGTCATCGCGGGCCCGGGCAACAAGTACGTTACCGATGCCAAGAAGTCAGTATTCGGCGATGTCGGCATTGACTTCATCGCGGGCCCGACAGAGGCCTTTGTCATAGCGGATGAAACCGCAAAGCCTGCATGGGTCGCCGCAGACATGCTCGCTCAGGCAGAGCACGACCCAGATGCAATGGCAATTCTCGTTACGTTTACAAAGGGCTTTGCAGAACAGGTCAGCGCAGAAATTGAAAAGCAGCTCGCCAAGCTTCCGACAGCAAAGACGGCGCGCGTCAGCATAGACAACAACGGCCTGATTATCATTGCAGACAGCCTTGAGCAGGCCGCTTTTATTGCAAACAACAAGGCGCCGGAGCACCTTGAAATTGCAATGGATGCAGGCGAAAAGCGCGACACGCTCATAAAGCTCACGCATAACTACGGAACGCTGTTCATCGGCCACGAAGCAGCTGAAGTCCTTGGTGACTACGCAGCCGGCCTGAACCATATCCTTCCGACAAGCGGCGCCGCCAAGTTTACCGGCGGATTAGCCGTCCGCCACTTCCTGAAGACGGTTACGACGCTCAGAACTGAGAACAACGCTGACGGAAGCTACAAGGACGGCGTCCTGCACTCAATCAACACGGCCGCCACACTCGGCGACACTGAGGGCCTCGCAGGCCACGCCGCTGCAGCCCGCATCAGAAAAGCGTAAGTAGCTGTAAATAGAACGACCGTCCAGCTCACCCCAAACGGTGCCGTTGGACGGTCTTTTTTTAGCGGATATCAGCGTGCGACCGTCCAAGGCCTTATCTGACAGACGGCTGGACGGTCTTTCTCACAAAAATGCAACCGATTTTTCCTAAATCTCCCCCTCTTATAAGCAAAACGACCGTCCTTAAACCCGTCTGGCTCACAGTTGGACGGTCACACTGATAAAATACTGAAAAAACGACCGTCCACATGGCTTTCAAAACGCAGAATGGACGGTCGCACCCTCCCCCCTATTTGCAAAGGCTGTCCATCCACAAGCCGGGCGTTGCGGGCCGGCGTCTGAGGCCCGCTAGAGGGGGTAGCGAAAAAAAAGGACCGCAGAGATGGAGGCCACTGAAAAAGGTCTACAATTTTAAGGCCTGAAACAAAAGCCAGATTTTTGAGAAAAAAAATCTCATAAATCTGGCTTTTGTTCTTTAAAAGAACAATTATTTGTCTTTCATTTCCTTATTTTTCAT
>JAGHRS010000039.1 GCA_018066285.1 Candidatus Treponema caballi | reverse complement strand
TATATATACATATAATATTAAAGGAGTCACCATGAAATTTACCTTTGACAGAGACGCAATGCTCAAAGAGATTGCAATCGCCCAGGAAATCATTGCAACAAAAAATGCATTGTCTATCTTATCCAATGTTCTTTTCATTGCAGAGGCAAACACTCTGACAATCAAAGCAACTGACATCAAAGTTAATTTTGAAACAAAGATTCCTGTTGATATTGATGAAGAAGGAACAACAACAGTTTTCTGTGATAAATTCATCAGTATTCTTAACTCACTTCCTTCCGGAGATATCGAATTCAATCAGACAGACATTACTGTTCAGATAAAGCCTATTTCTAAGAAAGTCCAGTTCAAACTTAAGAGCATGGCAAGTGATAAGTTCCCTGAATTCAGTTCAGCAGAAAACGTTCCATATTTTGAAATTCCAGTAAACGAATTCAAAGATATGATTACTCAGACAATTTTTGCTGTTTCTGATGATGAAACACGTTTCTTCATGAACGGTATCTACTTCGAAAAGAAGGAAGACAATCTGGTTCTTGTTGCAACTGACGGACGCCGTCTTGCTTATGTTTCAAAACCACTTTGTCAGGGAATTGCAGATTTCACACCGGCAATTGTTCCTCCAAAAGTTTTGAACATCATCCTTAAGAGAGCTCCAAATGAAGGAATGATCCAGCTTGCAATTGTTGAGAAAATGATCTTCGTAAAGTTTGGTAACTATCAGTTTACATCAGTTCTGATTGATGGTCAGTTCCCGAACTACAACCGTGTTATTCCAGAATCACAGGCAAACAGTTTTGAAGTTGAAAAGAGGGATCTTCAGGAAGCTCTGCACCGTGTTGGTCTTCTTATTGATAAGAAGGCTCAGAGAATTTACTTTGCCCTTACTCCAGGCGTTCTCACTATTACATCTCAGGAATCAGAAATTGGTGCGGCGCTCGAAGAGATTCCATGTAAGTATGATGGAGATGAAATTACCATAGCCCTCAACTACTCTTACATCGAAGAGCCAATGAAAGTTGTTGATGCAGACCGCTTGTGCTTTGAATTTACTGAAGCCATGAAAGCTGTCACTCTGCGTCCGGAACCAGCTTCCGACTACTTCCATATCATTATGCCAATGCAGATGGAGTAGCGGCCGGTTGCCTTTTTTATCAGTCGCTTTCAATAGTTTCCGCAACATATCTGACGATGCAATAGACCTCTCCTCAAAAGAGGTCTATTTTGTTGGTGAAAACGGTCAGGGAAAAAGCAATCTTCTTGAATCATTATATATTTCCTCTTATGGTGCATCTTTCAGAACGCACAATGAGTCTGAAATCATAAAACAAGGCGGCGGCTTTTATTCTGTCAAAAGTCTGTTCAAGGAAGAGTCCGGAAAAACAAGTACTGTCAGTGTTGTATACAAAGACGGGCAGAAGCGCATTGAGAAAAACGGGAAGAAGATTCAGGACAGAAAAGAACTGATTAATACCATTCCGTGCGTACTGTTCTGTCACGACGATCTTGATTTTGCCGTTGGTGAGCCGGAGCGCCGCCGGTTCTTTATAGACCAGTCACTTTCAATGTATGACATTCTTTATGTTGACATATTGCGTAAATATAAGCGCATCCTGAAAAGCAGGAACGCTTACCTTAAAGAACAGAACATTGAGATGGCGACCGTTTATGATGGACCGCTTGTTCAGGAAGGTATTGAAATCCAGAAAAAACGGAAAGTGGCTGTCCTGCAGTTCAACCGCATATTCACAGATCTGTATGAAAAAGTAACGGGAATAGACGGCGTTTCAGTTGTGTATGAGCCTTCCTGGAAATCGGAGGATATGCAGGAACTGCTGAACCTTCTTGCAGAAAAAAAGGACAAAGACCTTATCATGGGAACAACGCTTTCAGGACCGCACCGGGACAGAATCCGCTTCAAGCGCGGAAGCCAGCCGTTCATCCCGACGGCGTCTACCGGACAGCGGCGCCTTACGGCGCTAATCCTTAGAATAGCGCAGGCATCTTATTACCGGGAAATCACCGGAAAGTGTCCTGTTCTTCTTATGGACGATGTACTGCTTGAGCTTGATCCTGATAAAAGACAGCATGTCATGAGCCTGCTGCCGGAATACGATCAGCTTTTCTGTACTTTTTTGCCTGGAGAGCCGTACGAGCGCTATAAAAAAACTACGACAAAGGTGTATAGTATAGAAAAAGGAACATGGTGTGAACGAAGCTGACTATTCATCCGCAAATATATTGTCCCGTCTCTTCTCTTCCATTTCTGTGGATAAACTAAAAGAGTCATCTGATGTGATGACAGCCTGGAAGCAGACACTTTTCAGTATAAAAGGTCCTTCCGTTGATGCCGGTAAAACGGTGAATTACGGAAGTCAGCTTTTTGATCACAGCCGCATTGTTGATCTGAAAAACGAAACGCTTATTGTGGAGACGGATCATCCGGGACGCATTCAGATGTTCCAGATGTATAAGCGTTACATTCTTAACGGATTGAAAAAAGCTATTCCTGACATCCCGGTAAGCAACATTGTCTTTAAGCTGCAGAAAGTTGAGACCCTTTCAAGCGCACTCAGAATGCCGACCCGGGAAGAGCTTGACCGGGCGGCTGACGCCGCCAATACGGCCGCTAACGCGGCTTCTTCCTTTTCAAGTGATAATTCCAGAAGACTTGGGGAAGACGCAGAGAAAAAGCACTCTCCTGAAAAAACAGAGGCGCCGCTGCCACCTGAACTGCAGGATATGTTCGCTTCAATGAAAGATGCGCTCTCTCATTGACTTTATTTAAAAAATAATGGTATATTGTTAACTCCCTACTGTTTAAGTGGAAATTTAGAGAGCGCAAAAGCGTTCTTCACATAAAAGGAGACGTGTTCTATGTTACGGACATATCAGCCAAGTAAAGTTAAAAGAAACAGAAAATTTGGATTTCGTGCACGCATGGCTACAAGAGGTGGTCGTCTGGTGTTAAAGCGCCGTCGGGCAAAGGGTCGGTATAAGCTGACTGTTTCCGACGAGAAGAAGCCTTACTGAGCTTAACGGCCAGGGGTTCGCTCTTGCCAGAAACTTGTCGTTTTACCCGTGAAGAGCGGGTAAAACGGTACGATGAAATTCAGAATTTGTTTAAGAAGGGACGGAAGGTAAGCATTCAGGGAGCTAAGCTTTTTTATCTTCCTAATGGGAAAGATATAAACAGGATAGCTTTTGCCTTACCACGCGGTTACGGTAATGCGGTTCAGCGTAACCACTCAAAGCGCTTGAGCCGTGAAGCATATCGTTTAATAAAACCACACCTGAACACCGGATATGATATGGTAATGCTCGTGTATCCCGGAAACGATTCGTTCATCTCGCGGTGTGAAATAATTCGTAATTTAGGCCAGAAAGCAGGATTACTGCAAACATGAAAAAAGTTTTTTCTTTTATTCTGTGTTCATGTATCCGTTTTTATCAGCGCCTTATTTCTCCTCTGTTCCCTCCTTGTTGCAGATATTATCCATCGTGTTCGTGTTATGCTTATGAAGCAATACAGCGGCATGGTCCTTTCAAGGGAATGTGGTTATCTACAAAAAGAATTTTGAAATGCAATCGTTTTTTCAAGGGTGGCTACGATCCGGTTCCCTGACCAAGGAGGACTAAATGGATAAGAACACAATCTGGGCAATTGTCCTTACTACTCTTGTAATCATTGGTTTTTCAACATATCAGCTCATGACAGCACCTGTTCCACAGGTTGCAGATGCAGAAGGTGATGTTGTTCTTCTTGATGAAATTCCTGAAATTGAACCAGTTGAAGAAGAAGTAAATCTTCTTGCAGATGATGTTGTCATTCCTGAACAGGAAGTCGTCATAGATACTGATGTCATTCACGCTGTTTTTACAAACAAGGGCGGAGATCTCATCCAGTATGAACTTAAAGGCCACTATGATGGTGATAAACTTGTTCAGATGGTTGATAACGTCAGCGAAAAGAACAGGGCTTTTGCTCTTTCTTTCGGTGATGATATTGATGCAATGGTTGATCAGAATTTCAATGTAAAGAAAATTGATGCAAATACCATTGCTTTTGAACGTGCTTTCTCAGTAAAGAATACGGACGGTTCAGTAAGCAAATTCAATCTTACAAAGAAATATTCTTTCCTTCCTGATGAGTATTGTTTCAAACTTGAGATTTTCATTGATGGTGATAAAAACATGAGCGGCCTCAATATAAATGATGCAGCTTATACAGTCCGCACATCACCACAGATTGGTCCATATTATGATCCTAAGAAGGATCGTTATGAGAACCGTACTTTCATGACAATCGCCAAGGATAAGACAAAGAAAACCACAATTAGCGATGATTCCATCAAGACATATGATAAGGATTTCTCCTGGGCAGCGATTTCTGGAAAATACTTCTCCATTATCGGTGCTGCTGAAGACTCTTCTATTGTAAAGAATGCATACTTCTCAAAGAAAATTGAAGTTGATAACTATGCAAACGCTCAGGTTTTCCTTGTCCGCAATGCTGTAAATGAAAAGAATGTACACGATACGTTCTATTTCTATGCTGGCCCACGTACAGATAATACGCTGAAGATGTATAACAATTCAGCAAATAACGGCTGGGGCATTGCAAACATGAAGTTTGACTACTGCCAGCAGTCAAGCGGTATTCTTGCCTGGCTTGAAATTGCCCTTAAGTTCATTATGGAACAGTTCTACAAGGTTGTTCATAACTGGGGTATTTCAATCATCATCATGACAATCCTGTTAAGACTTGTTCTTTATCCTCTTTCTAAGAAGAGTTCTCTTGCATCAGTGAAGATGCAGGCTTTCCAGCCACGTATTCAGGAACTGCAGGAAAAGTACAAGGACAATAAAGACAAGCTCAATATTGAAATGTCAAAGCTGTATAAGGAAGTCGGTTACAACCCTATGTCCGGTTGTCTGCCTATCCTCATCCAGTTCCCGCTTGTTATTGCAATGTTCAACCTGTTCAACAACTACTTCGATTTCCGCGGAGCAATGTTCATCCCGGGCTGGATTCCAGACCTTTCCACAGGTGACAGTGTAGCAACACTTGGATTCAACATTCCAATCCTCGGAACAAATCAGGTACGTATTCTTCCTGTAATCTACCTTGCTTCTCAGTTGTTCTATGGTAAGATTACTCAGGCAGCAAATCCACCTGCGGGACAGAGTGCAACGACAATGAAGATCATGCAGTATGGTCTTCCAATCTTATTCTTTGCCATGTTCTACAGTGCTCCTTCCGGACTTCTGATTTACTGGACACTCAGTAATGCTCTTACAATGGTGCAGCAGATTTTCATCAACAGACTGGTTAAGAAAGAAAAAGAAGCGCTTGAAGCAGCAACGCCAAAGAAAGAAGTTTTCACAAAGAAGACAAAGAAATAATTTACGCGAGGTGCGTTATGACATACGAATATGAAGCAAAGACAGAAAAAGAAGCTATTGAAATAGCTGCAGCAGAACTTGGTCTTGAAAGAGACCAGTTTGATGTCGAAATTCTTGAAACTCAGAAAAACAGCATTTTCAAGAAGGGTTATGTAAGAATCCGTGTTCATACAGATGATAATGGAACAAAGCCTATAGCAAACCACGAAACAGATGAGTTCATTTCAACTTCTTTTAACAAAATTGTTGCAGATCCTCTTCCACAGGGCGAGTTTGAGAAAAAGCTCGTTGATTTCATTGCATCAATGATCAGAAAGATGGGTTATGAGGTCAATGTTGAAGTTATGTTCCGTGAGGAGCACAAAATCGGCATCAGACTTGATTCACCAAACTCTTCAATCCTTATTGGAAGAAAGGGAAAGAACCTTGATGCTCTTCAGATTCTTGCGAATGTGTATGCTGGCAGACTTGGTCGTGAAGACATCCGTATCATTCTGGACAGCGAGAATTACAGAATCCGCCGTGAGGAAACGCTGGTTCGCCTTGCCTACAACACAGCAGACAAGGTCCGCAATTCTAAGAACTCAATCCTGCTTGAGCCGATGAATCCTTTTGAACGCCGCCTGATTCATACAACATTGAATGACATCCCTGATGTTGAGACAAAGAGTGAAGGCGAAGGCCTTTACAAACAGGTCCGCGTTATTTACAAGGGCGTATGTTAAAAAGCTCAACAAAAAAGGCAGTAAACATTGTTTATTGCCTTTTTTGCTTTCTGGCGCTTTGCACTGGAGAGCAGGTAACTCACTACAAAGAAAAGAATGTTCAGCTGTCTCTTCAGCCGGAAACTCCGCTTTGTGAAAGAGCTTCAGAATATTGGAGCGAATCAAAGAAAAGCGAGCCGGTTTTTGTAGCAGAAACAACGTATGAGTTTGAGAAAAAACCTGATTCCATGGAACGGGTTTCCCGTATTATGCGTGCTTTTTCAACAATGCAGGGAATTACGTATTACTCAAATCTTAAGAAAAAGAATTGTGTGCTTTATCCGCAGTGTTACACAATAAGTAATCCTTCTTCAAAAAAAGCAGTTTCAGATGATGCCTCAAAAGGTTCTATTGATGGAAAAACACTGTATTTCTATCAGGAAGACAATTCTTTCGGGGCTTCTGTTTATAAAGCTGATTATACACAGACAGAAAATGAAATAATGCTGCATATGGAAAATCAGCAGGCCATGTCATTTGGATTGATTAAGGCGGTTAAACCAGAAAATCTTTTTATGACACTTGTTGTATCTGAGCAGTATGATAAAATGGTACTGTACATTTTAGTTCAGGCGGATGTAGTCTCAATCCCATTGATAGATAGTTATGTAGTCAATTCTTTCAATGCACGGCTTGATGCAATATCCGCATGGTTCAGGACGGAATATGAAAAATAAGCATCTTATACTCGTTTTTATGATTATGTCAGTTGTCTGCGTCTTAACAGGATGCAAGTCTATGGATGAAAATCATAAGGTTCTTGAAGGAAAAGAAGGCGTTTTTGCCATCATGCAGACTTCCAGCGGAGATATTGTTTTAGAGCTGTATTATAAAGATACACCGCTTACAGTAACAAACTTCGTCGGACTTGCAGAAGGAACTCTTGATGCTGCAAACGGAAAGCCTTTTTATGATGGCCTTACATTCCATCGTGTAATTGCTGATTTTATGATTCAGGGTGGTGATCCTAACGGCGATGGAACAGGTGGTCCAGGCTACTCTTTCCCAGATGAATGTCTTGATAAATACAAGTTTACTGGAGCAGGTATTCTTGCAATGGCAAATGCAGGTTCTGGATCTGACGGACTTGGTACAAATGGCAGCCAGTTCTTTATTACTCATGTAAAAACAGACTGGCTTGATGGAAAGCACACCATTTTCGGAAAAGTCCTTAAAGGTCAGGAAGTTGTAGATTCAGTACAGCAGGGCGATAAAATCATCCACGTAGAAATTGTACGTCAGGGAAAAGAAGCTGAAGCTTTCAAGGCAACTCAGGATAATTTTGATACTTTGAAAGGCGAAGCTGTTAAAAGGAGAATGGTAGAGCTTCAAAAAGAAAAAGAAGAAGCTGCCAGTCAGACTGAAAGCCTTATGAAAGCAATCCGTGAAGCATATCCGGATGCAACAGAAACAGAAGAAGGTATTTTCTTCCAGATTATGACGGAAGGACAGGGTGAAAAGTGCGGAGCTGGAAAATCCGTCCTTGCTGATTATCAGGGTATGTTCCTCAATGGTTCAGTGTTTGATGCATCTCAGTCTTCTGTCACTTTCTATGTTGGTGCAGGAATGTTGATTCCAGGTATGGATTTAATGCTTCAGGATATGAAAGCAGGAGAAACAAGATTCATGATAATTCCACCTGATTACGCATATGGTGAACAGGGTTATGCTGGAGTTATACCGGGAAATACGTTCCTTGCCTTTATTGTCAGAGTCAACGAGATTAACTGAAAATAGCAGATAACAATTTAACTTTGGAGAAGTATTACATATGAGTGAAACAATTGAAGTATTAAAAGGAAAAGAAGGCGTTTTTGCCAATATGCAGACATCACGCGGCGATATCGTTCTTGAGCTGTATTATAAGGATACTCCGCTTACAGTAACTAATTTTGCAGGTCTTGCTGAAGGTTCACTTGATGCTGCTAATGGAAAGCCTTTTTACGATGGTCTTAAGTTCCACCGCGTAATCGCTGACTTCATGATTCAGGGTGGCGATCCTAAGGGAAACGGAACAGGTGGTCCAGGATATACATTCCCAGATGAATGTATCGACAAATACAAATTCACCGGTGCTGGTATCCTTGCCATGGCAAACGCAGGTCCGGGACCAGATGGTCTTGGAACAAACGGCAGCCAGTTCTTCATTACGCATGTTCCAACAGACTGGCTCAATGGAAAGCACACTATCTTTGGAAAAGTTCTTGAAGGACAGGATGTTGTTGATTCAGTAAAACAGGGCGATAAAATCAATCACATTGAGATTATCCGTCAGGGCGCTGATGCTGAAGCATTTACTGCAACACAGGCAGATTTTGATAAACTTAAGGATGCAGCTGTTGAAAAGAAACTTGAAGCTGTAAAAGCAGAAAAGGAAGCTGCACGTGCAAAACTTAAGAAAACGGAAGAAAAGATAGCAAAAGCATATCCAAATGCAACAAAAACAGAAGAAGGTATTTTCTTTGAAATCCTTAAAGAAGGAAAAGGAGAAAAATGCGGAACCAAAAAGCTTGTTGCAGTTGATTATACAGGAATGCTTCTTAATGGCGACATTTTCGATACATCAAATGGACGCGGACCTCTCGAGTTCAAGACGGCTGCCGGACAGATGATTCCTGGATTTGACATTATGGTTCAGGATATGAAAGAAGATGAAACCCGGCGGATGATTCTTCCACCGGATTATGCATATGGAGAACGCGGATATCCTGGAGTAATTCCTGGAAATGCGTATCTGATATTCGAAGTCACTCTTTTGAGTGCTGAATAATATATTGCTGCTGGCCCGGTTAATTCCGGGCCTTTTCTTTTTTAGAGACTGTCAGCGTATTCTTTCAGAATTTCAAGTTCCTTTCTGTACTGGGCAATGCCTTCGTTCCAGAAATCCTTGCTTTCAATATCGAAACCGGCTGAGCGGCAGACATCTTCGCAGTTCATGCAACCGGTGTCTTTAAGCAGCTTCATGTATACAGGCGGGAAAGCGGCGCCTTCTTTTTCGAACTTGCTGTACAGGCTCAGTGCGAACAGCTGTCCGAACGCATATGGGTAGTTGTAGAAGTCGAGGTCCGTGAAATAGTAGTGGCATTTCAGGGCCCAAAGATACGGATGCTTTACTTCTGTCAGACCGGCGCCGTATGTCCTGTTCTGGGCATCAACCATGATGTCGCACAGTTCCTGCGGTGAAAGGTCGCCTTTCTCGCGGCGGTTGAATACTTCAGCTTCCAGATAATAACGGCTCAGAATATCGCAGAGCACCTGGCAGCCGTCATTTAAGTGAATGTCGCAGAGCCGCGCTTTTTCAAAACCTTTCGCTTTTGAAAGCATGTCCTTCATGACAATCGTCTCGCCAAATGTGCTTGCGGTTTCTGCAAGCGTCATCGGGTAACTTTGAAGCAGGAAGTCTTCATCCTTAATGCATTCGTGATGATACGCGTGACCGAGTTCGTGAGCGAGCGTAATGACGTCATCGAAATTGCCGTTGAAGTTGGCGAGCACGCGCGATTCTTTCTGAGTCGGGAAACTCGTGCAGTAAGCGCCACCGACTTTTCCTTTCCTGATTTCTGCATCAATCCAGTTTTTATCAAAAGCGTTCTTTACGAAATTACCCAGGTTCTGTGAGAAACCGGTGTAGCGCTCAATAATGTAAGCGCGTGCCTCATCGTATGTCCAGGCTTTTTCGCTTTCTGCGCCTTCCGGTTTTGGAAGCGGTGCGAACAGGTCATAGAAAGGAAGCGCGTCTTTATAGCCAAGGAGACGTGCGCGTACCTGAAGGTATTCCTGCCAGAGCGAAACAGCATCTTCCAGAGCTCCAATGAGGGCGGCGTGTGTTTTCTCTGAAATGCGTGATGAGCACAGGCTCTTGTCGATAGGCTTCTTCCAGTTTCTGCGCTTGTTGAGTGTGAGCGTTGCGCCTTTTACGTTGTTCATGCAGGCTGCAAGCGGGATTTCTGACTGTTTCAGAAGCGCAATTTCCCTGTTGTATGAATCGCGGCGGATTTCAGGATCGGCTGAATGTGCGCCTGTGCGGAGTTCGTTGAAAGTTTTTCCTGTTTCTGCATCAACAAGGTTAGCAATTATTGTCTCCTGAAGATGACTCCAGGCTCCGGCTCCGGTTCGCTGTAAATCCTGAGCAAGGTTTTCTTCTGCTGGAGTCATGAGGTGGGAATATTCTTCAATGTATTCATTCAGAATGAAACGGTATTTTTCCATTTCAGGATATGCTTTGAAGAACTCAGGAAGCTTATCCGCGTTGTCTGCAACTGTTTTCGTAAATAAGTTTTCTACATCCGTCAGAGGAAGCAGGAGGTCATCAAGCTTTGAGATTTCGTGAAGGATAGATGTGTCATTTGTATCAACAGTGGAAAGAGCTTGTGCGTAAGCGTACATAGAATCGAAAAGACTGAATGTTTTGTTGAAGATGTCTATGAATGATTTAAGCCATGTTTTAAAATCTTCTGAAAGCTGTGGACTATTGAGAGCTTTCTGCATTTCTTTGGTTGAACTGTCTACAGTTTTTAATGCATTCTGATAATCAGAACCGGAAAAAGATGAGAAGATGGACGTGGTATCCCAGCGTGGTGCGTTCAATTTATAACCCCTTTAATTGTACGTGATTTTTGTTCTGACATTTTTAATTTCATTAATTGTACAACGGGATTTAAAAATAAAAAAGACCGCCAAAGGAGGAGAAAAGCGGTCTTTTTATGAACTTATTGCTGCTGATGAGAATATAGAATTTATAATAAAAAAAGTCAATGCATTTTTCCGCAAATATTGCAGTTCTTTGCAAATTGTTGCAAACATTTCCATTTTTTACCAGAGCAATCAATAATTACACTTGCATTTTGTTGAAAAGTCTCACAATTACTAGTATTTTATATATAGAAGCACTTTTTATTCGTAACAAGAAGCAAATGGGGGCATTATGAAGATAGGACTTATTGGCGCAATGGAAGTTGAAGTCCAGTTTATCCGTGGAAAACTTGCCAATCCGGTAGAAACGGTTATTTCCGGCATTCATTTTTTTGAGGGTGAATTGTATGGAAAACAGGTTGTTGTGACACAATGCGGTGTAGGAAAAGTAAATGCTGCCCTTTGTACGGAACTGCTTATAAACAGCTTTGGTGTAACCCATGTCATAAATACGGGAGTTGCCGGCGGACTTGATTCGCGGCTTTCTGTCATGGATATAGTCGTTTCAACAGACGCTGTTCATCATGATATGGATGCGGTTGCTTTCGGATATGCGCCTTGTCAGGTTCCAGGCATTGATACTGTCGCCTTCCCTGCGGACGAAATGCTGATAAAAGCGGTTGAGAGCGCATATCAGAAGGGAAAGGAAGAAGGCCGCCTTAAGCACAAGGTGATACGTGGACGCGTTGCTTCAGGAGATGTCTTCGTCAATTCCGCTGACAAAAAGAAGAAAATCATTGAGCTGTGCGGCGCTGCCTGCTGTGAAATGGAAGGCGCAGCCGTTGCTCAGGTGTGTTACCTCAATAAAGTGCCGTTTGCCATTATCCGCTGCGTTTCAGACCTGGCAGAGCACACTGATGAAGTCTACAAGGAAGAAGAGGCTGCGGCCGAAAGCTCTTACATTACAGATAAAGTTATAGAAGTACTTTAAGGAGAAGATAATGAAAGCAGAACTTTCAAACGGACAGAATTACAAAGTAGACAGTTTTAATCTTGATCATACAAAAGTGAAGGCGCCGTATGTGCGTCAGGCAGCTGAGAAGGAAGGCCCTAAAGGAGATATCGTCACAAAGTTTGACGTGCGCTTCACACAGCCGAACGTTGAGTTTCTGCCGCAGGCCGGCCTTCATACCCTTGAGCATCTGATAGCGGAATATATCAGGGATGAGATTGAAGGCGTCATCGATTTTTCACCGATGGGCTGCAGAACGGGCTTTTATCTGACGGTGTTCGGTAAGCAGGAAGAAAAAGATATTGCCGACAAAATGGTCAACGTGCTTACGAAAGTGGCAGCGTGGCCTGATGATAAGCCGATTCCGGGCGCCGCTCCCAAGGAATGCGGAAACTACCGCGAGCATGACTTGAAGACAGCCAAAGAATGGGCTGCAAAGTGGATAAAAGGCATAGCTGAAAAAGGCTACAAGTGCTGCTGATAAACTGACAGGGGGGAAACTGGGCTAGTGTTAGGAAAGCTTAAAGAAAACGCAACATCAATTCTACCGATAGCGGCAATTGTGCTTCTACTAGATTTTACGGTAACGCCTCTTGGTACGACAATGACGTTCCAGTTTCTTTTCGGAGCGGTTCTGACCATCCTCGGACTGACGATATTCCTGCTTGGTGCAGACATCGGCATCATCCCGATTGGCGAAAAAGTCGGAACCGCACTGACAAGAAAACGGAATCTTCCGCTTCTTCTTGGCGTTGCGTTCATCATTGGCTTCATGGTAACCATTGCAGAGCCTGATGTTCAGGTTCTCGCTCAGCAGATCTGTTCCATCAATCCGGCTATTAGCAGTACAGTACTGGTACTTTCAATAGCTTTTGGAATCGGGCTTTTTGTGGCGCTCGGCCTTATGAGGACCGTTCTGCAAATTCCCATGAAATATTTCATGACAATAGCGTACATCGCTGTTTTCGCGCTTGCAGCTTTCACGAGCGAAACATTTGTTCCGCTGGCTTTTGACGCAAGTGGCGCCACGACCGGCCCAATGACAGTGCCGTTTATTTTCGCGCTTGGTATGGGTGTTGCAAGTAAGCAGAGTAAAGACGACAGTTTCGGATTAACGGGAATTGCTTCCATTGGCCCGATTATGGCGGTTCTTATTCTGGGACTTGTGACAGCAGGTAACTCTTCTGCTGTAAGCGCAGGAGCTTCTGAAGCAGCTGGAGAGGCAGCAGCCACTGTTCAGGGAATAAGAGTTTTCGGAGCCCTGCTCCCTGATATTCTGAAAGAGTCTGCTCTTGCGCTGCTGCCGCTTGTCGCCATGCTCTTCCTCTTCCAGTTCTGGATGCTTCATCTGCCGCCACGACAGCTTATCCGTATGTGTTTCGGACTTGTGTACGCATTTGTCGGACTTGTCATGTTCCTTACGGGCGTTAACGGCGGTTTCATGCCGGCAGGAGAAATAATCGGAAGCATGATAGGCGGCGCTTCATATAAGAACGTACTCATTCTGCTTGGTGTCGTGATTGGCGCCGTTGTTGTCTGTGCAGAGCCGGCAGTCTGGGTTCTGACAGAGCAGGTTGAAGACATTTCCGGTGGTGCCATAAAGCGTAAGGTGCTGCTTCTGACGCTTTCCGCCGGTGTTGCGTGTGCTATAGGACTTGCTATGGCACGCGTACTGTTCCGTTTCAGCATCTGGTACATCCTGATTCCGGGATACGCGATTGCGCTCATCCTGACGTTCTTCTGTCCGAAGCTGTTTACGGCCATCGCTTTTGATTCAGGCGGAGTTGCATCCGGCCCGATGACATCAACATTCATTCTTTCGTTTACTCTCGGTGCATCACAGGCAAGTGGTGGAAATCCGCTTACCGATGCGTTCGGCGTTATTGCGCTTGTTGCAATGACTCCACTTATAGCCATTCAGGTGCTTGGTTTGATTTATTCACATAAAGGAGGCGCCAAATGAAGCTGCTGATTTGTATTGTTCCCCGTAACAGAGGAGACGACATAACTCAGGTTATTAAAAATGCAGGAGCTGGTGGCGCAACCGTCATGTATGGTCGCGGAACAGCCAGAAATCAGATAATTGAACTTCTGGGACTTGCGGATACGAGCAAGGAGCTTGTGTATACACTTGTTCAGAACGACCAGCGGGATGCAATCTACAACGCTGTTGTGGAAGCAGGAACTCAAGAAAAGAAGGGCTTTGGCATCATATTTGAGCTTGATGTCATGAGCGCGTTCAAGGCAAATGAAGAGATGACTGATAAAGGAGCAGATATGAAAGACGGAACACATACATTAATCAATATCATTGTTAATTCAGGCTATGCGGATGACGTTATGGCCGCTGCAAGAAAAGCAGGTGCAAGCGGTGGAACAATAATCAATGCGCGCGGAACTGGAAAAGAGGATGATGTGAAGTTCTTCGGCATTACGATTGTTCCTGAAAAGGAGATGCTCCTTATTCTTGCTGAAAAGGAAAAGGCCCCGGCCATTGTTGATGCAGTAAAGGCGCTTCCGTGTCTTGCTGAAAAAGGAAGCGGCATTACGTACTGCATTGATGTAGAAAGCTTTACGACACTGGGCGCACAATGAAGCGCATCCATTTAGAGCAGACCGATTCCACAAATAACGAAGCGCGGCGTCTGTTTGACTCGCATTCAGCGGATGAGCTTGACGGCACGGTCATTACAGCGGGCTCTCAAAGTGCCGGAAAGGGCCGCGTTGAAGGAAGGCGCTTTTTCTCGCCGGCTGGAACCGGCCTTTACATGAGCCTCATCCTGAAGCTTAAAGACAGTCTCATTGAACCTGAGCTCATAACTCCGGCGGCCGGCGTTGCAGTGTGCCGCACCATTGAAAAGCTTACAGGGCAGCAACCGCAGATAAAATGGGTGAATGACGTTTTTCTTAATGGGAAAAAAGTGTGCGGCATTCTGACAGAAGGCATTTTTTCCCCGGAAGGCGGTATTGGGGCCGTCATTGTGGGAATCGGCGTCAACGTGCGGGAACCTGAAAGCGGCTTTCCCGAAGACCTGCGTGATATCGTGACAGCCGTCGTTCCTCAAAACGGTGCGCTTACGCCGGACAGCTTTCTGGAAGAACTGCTCGCCCAGCTATCAACAGCGTTCGAAGCCGCCCGCACTGAAGAAACTGTCGCCGCGTATCAGGCACATTCGCTTGTTGTAGGAAAGCGCGTCACGGTGCTTGCCGGAAACGAAACGTATCTTGCGGATGTACTCGAAGTCACAAAAAAATGCCACCTCATCGTTTGTCCGGTGGACGGAAACGGAGAAGCGGCATCTTCTGAAACGCGTGAGCTGCTTTCTGGAGAAGTCAGCCTCAGATTTTAATCAGCTTGTACTTTCTTGTACCAATGCCAATCTTCTCTGCATGCTCAACCTGACTGTGCCAGTCTGTATCCGGATGAACATTGATGAAGTGATCGTGTGTCTCGCATGGCATTTCATCAAGGCAGGAGCCGGCGAGCTTAGGCATTGCATTAACAGCGTCTGCGCAGGCCTGGTCCAGGGCAACTGGATCGAATGAAGCGAACATGCCGACATCAGGAGCGAAAGGCGCATCGTTTTCTGAATGACAGTCACAGTTAGGCGAAAGATCCATGACTAATGAAACGTGGAAGTTAGGCCGTCCCGTGATAACTGCAGAAGTGTATTCCGCGATTTTACAGTTGAGCTTTTCGTTAGAGTCAGAGTCATTTGGCTGCATTGCGTCTTTAGGACAGACACCGATACAGCGGCCGCATCCTACGCACTTGCTGTGATCAACGGTGGCTTTCTTACGGCCGTCAATTTCTGAGATGGTGACGCCTGTGTGAGCGCAACTCCGTGTACAGGCACCGCAGCCGATACAAAGTTCCTGATGTACTATCGGTTTGCCTGCATAGTGCATCTCCATCTTTCCAGCGCGTGAACCACAGCCCATGCCGATGTTCTTGAGAGCGCCGCCAAAGCCTGCGTTCTCATGTCCCTTGAAGTGATTGAGTGAGATGAAGACATCTGCGTCAATGACGGCGCGTCCGATTTTTGCAGTCTTACAGTAGACGCCGTTCTTAATGGGAACTTCAATGTCATCGGTTCCTTTAAGGCCGTCTGCAATGATGATCTGGCAGCCTGTCGTAAGCGGGTTGAAGCCGTTCATGGTTGCTGCATCCAGATGATCAGGGGCGTTTTTGCGTCCGCCCACATACAGCGTGTTGCAGTCTGTGAGGAAGGGCTTTCCGCCGTTTTCCTTAACGATATCAGCAATAACCTTAGCAAAGTTCGGACGCAGGAAAGCCAGGTTTCCCGGTTCTCCGAAGTGCATTTTAATGGCGGTGAACTTATCCTTGAAATCGATTGTGTCTATTCCGGCAGCTTTTACTAAGCGGCGCAGTTTCTGAAGCAGGTTTTCTGTAAATGTTGTACGGAACGTTGTGAAATAAACGTTTGATTCAGACATTGTGAATACTCCTTATCTTTAAGGATATCACTTACTCGTCTGTTTGTGCAAATCTGTAACAGTTTTTTCCTGATTCTTTTGCGTCGTACAGGGCTTCATCCGCGCGCTTGTACAAAGGCTGGAATGATTTAATGTCCGGAGTTACGTAAGCCACACCAATAGAGGCCGAAATAGTGACTTCGGTATCATTTTCTGCATACGTATGATGAATGCTTTCACTCAGACGCTTCAGGATGGAAATGATATCTTCTTTAGAGCGCATATCTTTAAGGAAGACCATGAACTCATCACCACCGACACGGCCGACAAGGTCGCACTGTTTGACAGAAGCTTTGAGTGAATCTGCAATATCAATGAGGACTTTATCACCGAAAACGTGGCCGAATGTATCATTAACAGATTTGTAATTATCTGCATCAAGCATGATGAGTGCGTCTATCTGGTCTTCCTTACGTTCAAGCTTGAGATAGTCGTTGATGAGCTGAGACATTGTCATCTTGTTATACAGGTCGGTGAGCAGGTCGCGTTCTGCACGACGCTGGAGCAGCATTTCCTGTTTTTTACGGTTATCTATGTTCTGCAGCTGGATTGCCAGGACTATTTCATTTGTCTCAGTTTTTATAGGACGGACAGAAAGAGCTATCCATTCAATTGCACCAGAAGCGGGAGAACGTCTCTTATATTCATGGTCAGGAATGTCCATATCTGATTCAAGCAGTTCATGTATATGCTTCAGGGAACAGATTTCCTTCAGGTGACCGACATCCTCTTTATCGTGCATGTAAGAAATCTCGTTATCAACAAGAGCTTCCATGTTGGTAATCTTTTTCAGGATTTCAGGAGGTATATCACGGCTTTTCTTATCAAGTACGATACCGCTTGTCAGATTAACCAGGTAATAGCACACGGAATTGTCAGTCATGGCGGCAATAGTCTGTTTTTCCTGAATGTATTTATCCTGGGCTTCCTTTATGTCAGATATATCCTCAATCAATCCCAGAATTGTCGGTGTATTTTCTGTTTTATCAGTGGAAACAATGAATGAAAGACGCGCCCAATAATAGTCTCCGTTTGTATGTCTAAGTTTCAGAATGCATGTTGAATATGGAGGATCGGCAAGAAGTTGACTGGTGAACTTCCTGAACTGTTCAACGTAATCCGGATGGACTATTTTGTTGTTTACGACACTTTCAAGAGCATTCTTGATCTTGATTTCGTGAGTATTTCCATCCTTGTGTTTAATGACGGCACTGAGTTCTTTTGTTGAAGGAGTATATTCCCATGCTATGTTGTCTTTATAATTGAATGCATTCTGATAACGTGCTTCGCTCTGTTTCAGTTTTTCAGTGAGTTTCAGGATGTCCTTTTTCTTTTCATGTTCAGATTTCATCAGGAAATAGATGAGGATGATGCACATGAGGATGACAAGTGCGGCAAAAAAGATACCGCTTCTTTTTAGCATGAAAGTCATGAAATTGATGGATGAAACAGGTATCTCAAGGAAAAAGCAGACTCCTGGAGCTGCGGTTGGTGAATGGTAGATGAAGAAATCACCTTCAGTCAGATAGTACTGGAAAAATCCGGGATCGGATGAAAGAAGGCTGTTCAGGAAGGTAGGATCGCTGAATTGTGCTACAGAGTCTGTGACAGCCATGCCGTTTTCAGAAACCAGACCGGTTCGGACATTATCAATAAACGGGAACATCAGAATATTCTTAATCGTATGATTGCTGTAATACGCTTTAAGAACGTACTTCACTTCCCCGTTTTCGCTGACTGGAATTGCCAGATAGAAATAATTATCCTTTTCGGTTGCTGGTATTTCGATTCCTGTTTTTAGGGTTTTACCGGATGTGAAAAGAGAATAGGCTTCAGAAAAATACATCTGCGAAGTCTGATTGTTATACGTTATTCCAGTTCCATCTTTACGAATCAGATACAATGATTCGATATTGTAAAGAATACCGAATTTCGCAAGTTCTTGAGAAACAGCTTCTATGTTATACGAATCGATATCTTCTGGAAGGGATTCTCCGATTGCTTTGAGGATTCTGGATTGGTTTTCAAGATTAATATCAAACTGACTGACTTCAGAACGGATTGTGGAAGCTGTTATTTCCTGAACAAAATTAACGATGGCTTTGTTTGTGCCTGTATAAAATAATATAGCTGCGAAAATGAGGAAGAATGTAATAGATAAACACAAGTAAACAATACGTTGGTTGTTTTTCTTCATGATACTTAATTCATTCTAGTTTGTTGAAATAAGAGGTGTCAAGAAATTGTAAAAAAGTCGTAAAAAATCGCCCTTTTTACGGAAAAAAGTGCTAATAAGAAATCTCGACAATTAAAGCGAATAATGCTACAATTTTATTCACGGAAATTGTTAATTTATAAGCAATTAAAGGAGAAAATATGAACGAAAAAATGATTGCTCAGGAGATTGCCGACGGAAAGGCAGTTCTTGGTATTGAATTTGGATCAACACGCATTAAGGCTGTTCTCATCAACAGTGAAAATGTTCCTGTAGCTGGTGGCGCATTCGACTGGGAAAACTCCCTTGTAGATGGCATCTGGACATACTCAATGGATGAAATCCACAACGGACTTCAGACTTGTTACGCTGACCTCAAGAAGGACGTAAAAGCAAAGTACGGTATTACCCTTAAGAAGATTAAGGCATTTGGTGTCAGTGCAATGATGCACGGCTACCTCGCTTTCGATAAGAGCGACAACCTGCTCGTTCCATTCCGTACATGGCGCAATACCATTACAGGAGCAGCTTCAGAAAAGCTTTCAGGTCTGTTCAACTACCCTATTCCAGAGCGCTGGAGTATTTCTCACCTGTATCAGGCAATTCTGAACAAAGAGCCTCACGTAAAGGATGTCGCTTTCTTCACAACCCTCGCCGGTTACGTTCACTGGAAACTGTCAGGAAAGAAAGTGCTCGGTATCGGTGATGCATCTGGTATGTTCCCAATCGACATTGCAGAAAAAGATTTCAACAAGAAAATGATAGGTCAGTTCAACGACCTGATTAAGGGCGAGGGCTTCGGCTGGAAGCTCGAGGACATCCTTCCTGAAGCACTGGTTGCTGGCGAAGACGCTGGCACAATGACTGCAGAAGGTGCTAAGTTCCTTGACCCAGAGGGAGACCTTGAGCCTGGTACACCACTTGCTCCTCCAGAAGGAGATGCTGGTACCGGTATGGCTGCAACAAACGCAGTCCGCGAACGCACAGGAAACGTTTCTGCCGGAACTTCAGTATTTGCAATGGTTGTTCTTGAAAAAGATCTTTCAGCCGCATACAACGGAAAGATTGACCTGGTAACAACACCGGCAGGTTCACTTACAGCAATGGCACACGCAAACAACTGTACAGGTGAGTATGACAAGTGGATCAACCTGTTTGGAGAAGCTATCAAGGCATGCGGCTTTGACGTAAAGAAGGGTGACCTTTATGAAAACCTGCTTTCAGCAGCACTGGAAGGCGATAAAGACTGCGGTGGACTTATTCCGTACAACTACATCTCCGGTGAGTCAATGACGGGTTTGAGCGAAGGACGCCCGCTTTTCGTACGCACACAGAACTGCAACTTCAATCTGAAGAACTTCATGCGTGCACAGCTGTTCACCGCTCTCGGAGCACTGCGCACCGGTATGGATATCCTGTTTGACAAGGAGCATGTCGCTATCGATAAGCTCAACGGACACGGCGGTTTCTTCAAGACAGCAAAAGTTGGCCTGACTGTTATGTCAGCAGCAATGCACACACCAATCTCAACGCTTTCAACAGCTGGCGAGGGCGGCCCGTGGGGTATGGCACTGCTCGCTTCTTTCCTGGTCAACGGAAAGGGTCAGAAGCTCGAAGACTTCTTGGACAAGGACGTATTCGGCTCAAGCAAGGCAGAAACTGTCATGGCAAGCGATGAAGACGTAAAGGGCTTCAACGAGTTCTTCAAGAATTACACACGCGGTCTTGCTGTAGAACGCGCTGCAATTGAGAACGTTGACTGAGGACTGGTAAAAGATGAAATCAGCATATCAGACGCTCAAAGAAGAAGCTTTTGAAGCAAACATGCAGATTCCTGTCCGGGGTCTTGCAATCTATACATGGGGAAACGTTTCTGCCTTCGATAAGGACAGGGGCGTTTTCGCCATCAAACCGTCCGGAGTTCCGTATGACACAATGAAGGTTGACGACATTGTCGTCGTTGACCTTGATCTGAAGAAAGTTGAAGGTTCCATGAACCCTTCTTCAGATACACCAACGCATGCAGAACTGTACAAGCGTTTTGAAAACATTGGCGGAATCACGCATACACACTCACCGCATGCAACAGCATGGGCTCAGGCTTGCAGAAGCATTCCTCTTCTGGGAACAACGCACGCTGACCACAGTGCAAACGCGGTCGTCTGCACTCCGATGATTTCTGCTGAGGCTGTTGAGCGCGCTTATGAGGCAGAAACCGGCATCCTTATCGCTGACACATTCCTGAATCCGGAAAAAGTCGGTGCGAAGGACTACTGGGGCAATCCACTCAAACCGCTTGTTCCGTCAGAAAACCCGATGGTGCTTGTTGCGGGTCACGGTCCGTTCACCTGGGGTGCTAACGCAGATAAATCGGTGTATAATGCAGCTGTACTGGAAGAAGTTGCCCGCATGGCTTGGATTACTATGCAGGTGAACCCGGAATGGAAACCTCTTCCGGACTACGTTGTTAACAAACATTATCAGCGTAAACACGGAAAGAATGCATATTACGGACAGAAATGAGTAAAGACAGAAAATGGCAGCTGCCGGTGCTTCTGGTTGCATCGGTACTTGCCGTTTTGATGAGTCTTTCTGGTTGCAGCCGGAAAGACTCATCAGAAAGCGAAAAACCAGCAGTTTCTCAGGAAGATGAAGCAACACAGAAACAAAACATTGTGATTGGCTTTTCTCAGATAGGTGCAGAAAGTGCCTGGCGCTGGTGTAATACAGAATCAATTCAGAAAGCTGCGGAAGCTGCAGGCTATCAGATTATCTACTCAAATGCAGAGCAGAAGCAGGAAAACCAGATAAAGGCCATCCGTTCGTTCATCGTATATAAGGTAGATGTCATTGTCTTCATCCCTATTGTAAAGGATGGATGGGATAACGTACTCAAAGAAGCCCGTGACGCAAATATTCCGGTCATCATTGTTGACCGCATGATCAATACATCAGATGACAGTCTGTACGCAGGATATGTTGGAACTGATTCTTACGGAGAAGGCAGAAAAGCAGCTTCTTTCCTGTTGAACAGATATGCAGGTCAGGATGGTCCGTTCAATATTCTTGAAATCAGGGGAACGGAAGGTTCTTCTGTTGCAGATGGCCGTTATGAAGGCTTCAGAGAAGGTCTTTCAAAAACTTCAAAGTTCAACATTGTGTACAGCGAATCAGGCGATTTTATGCGTTCACGTGGAAAAGAAATAGCCCAGAATCTGTTTGGAAAGACGCATAAACTTTTAGTTAACGGGCAGAAGATAGATATTATTTTCTCCCACAATGATGCCATGACGCTGGGATTGCTTGAAACACTCGAAGAATATGGCATAAAACCAGGAAAAGACGTAGTCATTATCTCAGTTGATGCCGAACAGGCTGCTATCGATGCAGTTAAGGAAGGAAAAATCAACTGTGTTGTTGAATGTAATCCTAAACAGGGTCCGACTGTCATGGAAATGGTCAACAGCATCATGAACGGCTGGTCAATTCCAAAAAGCACCTATATTCCAGAAGTTGTTTTCCACGAACATGAAGACTTATCGCAGCTTCAACCGCGTGGTTACTGATTTTAAGGAAACGTGCATTGAATAAGAGCAGCCAGTCACATTCAGGAAGCATAAAAAACAAACTGACTTTCTCCTATCTGCTGATTATCGTAATCATGATAATCCCGACGGTATATTCTATTTCTGTAACGCGCCGTCATACTAAACATTACGATCAGATAATTACCAATGTCAGCCGTGCAAACAGGATAAATCAGATTGTCAAAGTGGATATATCCAACGAAATCTGGGAAATAGTTGCGGGATTCAAAGCTTTTCAAGATGGCAATCAATATGAAATTCTTGATACCATTACGACAGGTTTTACCGACATGATGGAATCAACTGAGGTTGAGGAAAATCGTCGCCTTATTGAAGTTGCGTTCCGTACCGAAAGTACTCTCCAGAAATATGTCGATATGTTGGGCGACCAGATTGCTTCCAATGCACCTGTTTCAGATAATGAGCAAATTCTTGAAGAAATACGAGGCTGTTCTTCTCTTCTGAATGATATTCTTCAGGAGTTTATTGTTGCAGAAATTGAAACAGCAACGGTGACAAACGAAAGCATCAAACAAGCCAGTAAAAACCTTACAATCATTCAGGTTGTCATTGCGTGTATTGTAGTTCTTGTTGCAATTACATCGCTTGCATCAGTAACACGGAATATCCGTAAGCCAATTCAGGATATGGAAGAGCTTTCCAATCGTATTGCAATTGGAGACCTTGAAGCGCGTGCTGAGCTTCCACATGTAGAAGAGCTCGATCATCTGACAGAAAACCTGAATATAATGGCCGGAAAGATCAAAGAGTTGATAGATGAAAACATCCGTGAACAGCAGAACCTGCAGAAAGCGGAAATGAAAACTCTTCAGGCGCAGATAACGCCGCACTTCCTTTACAACACGTTCGATACCATTATCTGGCTGGCGGAATCGGGACAGACTGACCAGGTCATAGAGATTACACGTGCTTTTTCAAGCTTCTTCCGCATATCCCTTAGCAAGGGACACGAATGGATTTCCATAGAGCAGGAACTTGAACATGTCCGCCATTATCTTACCATTCAGGGTATCCGTTACAGAGATATCCTTGATTACACCATTGAGTTTGATGAAAGTCTGAACGGAAGGAAAGTTCTTAAACTTATGCTTCAACCTCTTGTTGAGAATGCCATATATCATGGAATCAAGAATAAGCGGGGACGAGGTGTTCTGAAAGTTGTTGTTAAGCGGAATGGAGACAGGATTCTTTTTTCTGTAGAAGATAACGGTATGGGATTTACACCAGAACGGCTTGAAGAAGTAAAAGCTGAACTGGAAAGGAATGATGATGCTGAAAAGTTGATGTCTGTATATGGTCTGTACAATGTAAACAAAAGATTGAAATTGTATTATGATGATACAGTCAAGCTTATTATAGAGACGGAATATAAAAAGGGTACAACAGTTTCGTTTGAAATACCCCTTGTATCCGGAATGACTGGAGACAGCCTTGTATAGTGTTTTTATTGTTGATGATGAAGTTATTGTCCGCGAAGGTATCCGCAGCAAGATAGATTGGGAGACATCTGTCTTTTCATTTGCAGGTGAAGCTGCTGACGGAGAAATTGCGCTCTCAATGATCCAGGATATTAAGCCTGATATTCTTATTACAGATATAAAGATGCCGTTTATGGACGGACTCGAGCTTGCCCGCATGGTAAAAAAATTGCAGCCGTGGATCAGGATAATCATTCTTTCTGGACATGATGAATTTGATTATGCGAAAAAAGCCATCTCTATTGGTGTAGAAGATTATATCCTGAAGCCATTTACTGCCGATGACCTTTTGGCAAGCATGATTCGTGTTGCCAGAGAACTTGATAAACAAAAACAACAGTTTACTGATATTTCCCGTATGAAGTCCGCGCTTGAAACCAACGCAGTCCTCATGCGTGAAAAGCTGCTGACGGATATAGTCATGGGTTCCATTGCAGGTGCTGAAGCCGTGCAGAAAGCCTCTGAACAGCAGATAAACCTTATTGCGCGCTATTACCAGATTGTGATAAGTGAATTACACACTAAAGACGATGATGTTAACAATCTGATAAAGGCAAAAACAAAAATGATGTCACTTGTCAGGGATGAACCGGCACTTATCAGTTTTTTCATAGCACCTGAAAAGTTTGTCTGCATTATATTGAGCAGTGACCAGGAAACCCTTGAAGATACTGCATACAATCTGGCGGATTCTATACAACATGAAATTACCATGGACGGCACATGTAATGTTGTTACAGCAATTGGTTCTTCAGTAGACAGAACAGCATACATTTCAAATTCCTACAAGGATGCTGACCATATTCTTAAAGTATGCAGTTTCAACGGCCGTAACAAAATTGCGGGTGTTAATGATATACATAAAGGTGAAGAAGAGAGTTTTTCTCTTCCTGCCAATGATCCGCTTGTTGACAGGCTTAAGTTTGCAGGTGACGGCGAAATTGACCAGATTATCGCACAGTACATGGAGCTTATCGGAGGCAATCAAGGACAGTTCTCTGTTATAGCATCATATCTGCTGGTAGATGTCATAGTTGCTGTTTCAAAGCTCATAGAAGACCTTGGTGGCGACATTAAAAGCGAGATGCCTGAGCTTGTTACCCGCGGATTTGTTGAAAATGCTGTCCAGAGCGAAACTATCTTCATAGATGAAGTCCGCCGTATCCTGAACCAGGTGCTCGAATACCGTAATTCACATATGCAGGGCAGATACGGTGATGTGATTCTGAAAGCTAAGAAATATATCGAAGCAAATTATGCAGATCAGGATATATGTCTTCGTTCTGTTGCAGATGAAGTTCATTTGAGTCCTAATCATTTCAGTACCATTTTCTCCCAGGAATGCGGCATCACTTTTATTGAACATCTTACAAATGTCCGTATTGAACAGGCTAAGAATCTTTTAAAAGAAGGACAGATGCGTAGTACTGACGTTGCCTATGAAGTAGGGTTTAATGATCCACACTACTTCAGTTTCATTTTCAAGAAAACGACAGGTATGACACCGCGCGAATTCCGCAACTCCTGATAATAAGTGTTTATTTCTTTTGACAAAAAAAGAGGTCATCCTGACAGGATGACCTCAAGGAGAAATAAAAAATAAAAAAGGTTTCGGTTATTTGTGTGGGAATAACCGAAGACGGGATTTATTAACCAGCTATGTTTCCAAGCTTCTTCTTGCGGTAATCAAGAATAATTGACTGCAGAAGAATAAAGAAACAAAGCATAAGTCCTGTTGTAATACTCTGCCAGTATGGTTCACGAAGACCAGATGCAACAACGATTGTGTTGATTGTCTTCAGTGACATGACACCGAACAGCGTTCCGATAACTGATCCTACACCACCAGTAAGCAATGTTCCTCCAATGATTGAAGAAGCAATAGCCTGCATTTCACCTTGTGAAGCGGCTGCCTGTGTACCAGCTCCTGAATGGAGCAGATAGCAGAATCCGCCAATTCCAGCGAGCAGACCGCAGAGTGTGTAAGCAAAGAACTCTGTTCTCTGGACGTTGATACCAAGCATAAGGGCGCTTTCTTTGTTGCCGCCGATAGCGTACAGGTTACGTCCGAAGCGTGTGTACTTCAGCATGGCCCACAACAGAAGAACGACGAGCAATGAAATGATGACGCCGACCTCAATGTGAGATGGAATGAACTCGCCAAGCCTGTTGGTCTTTCCAATAAACTTGAACTCAATGAGCTTTTCCTTGACTTTCAGGAATGAAGCAAAAGCAGGATTGTTCGGGTCTGCATTTACAGGTTCCTTACTGACAATAACAGTCATACCACGTGTGAAGAACAGTCCGGCAAGTGAGATGATGAACGGCTGAATCTTCAGATAGGTAATCAGGAAGCCCTGGAAAAGACCCATTGCCAGACCGATACCTACAGAAATCAGGATGCAGCTGAAGATACCAGTTGCATGTGCACGCATGTAACATACACAACACATGGTAACGAGCGCTACAGTACCTGCAACTGAAATATCAATACCACCTGTAATCATGACAAGCGTCATACCGCAGGCAATACAGATCAGGTACGAGTTATTGTTGAAAATATCGAAGAACTGCTGTGGGTTTAAGAAACCGCCGCCCCAGATAATCATACCGAGCAGGTACATTAATACGAATGTACAGATGGTAATTGTCAGAAGCAGGGTTGTGTTTGATATAGGCTGCTTATTTTCTGAACTCTTCATTTTTATTTACCCTCCTCTTTTGCTGCAGCAGGAGAACTTTTGCGGCGCAGGTTTGAGAACCAGCTCTTTACGACAGGAGAACCCAGAATAACCAGAATCAGAATGACGATTGCCTTATAAGCCTTAACAGCTGAAGAAGAAACCTTCATTGCATACAGAGTGATTGTCAGTGCCTGAATGATATAAGCTCCAATGATTGAGCCTGAAAGTTTGAACTTTCCACCACCAAGACTGTTACCTCCGATAGCGACGGCAAGAATAGCATCCATTTCGATATCAAGCAGAACAGTTTCGTGATTGATCATACCAATACGGCAGACATTCATTGTTCCGGCTACTGCTGTACAGATACCCAGAATGACGAAAACAACGAGCTTCATGAGCATTGGGTTGATACCATTCAGACGTGCTGCTTTTTCATTGATACCGACTGACTGGATGTAGAGGCTCAGGTTGGTGAACTTCAACAGCAGGTTTATCAGTATGATAAACACGATAACAATGATTACCGGGTTAGGAATAGCTATTCCCGGAATGAAACTTCCTATGGAAGCAATCAGATCACCACCAAGAGAAGGGGAAGCTCCACCATTGATCCAGTATGCAATCGGGCGTCCTGCAGTATACAGGATGAGAGATGCAATCATTGGCTGAATCTTGAACTTAGCAATGAGGATACCATTAAACAGACAGAACAGAATGGCAACAAAGCATGCAAAAATCAGTCCAACGATTACCAGAGGTACGGTGATTGTGCGTGCTTTCAGGAATTTAACGAACACAGAACCTGCAATAGCTGCAGAAGCACCGACAGAAATATCCTGTCCTTTTGTTGCAGAAGTGACAAGTGTCATACCGATAGCCAGAATGACAAGTTCTGAAGCGCCGTTAATGATACTGATTAAGTTACCGGAAAGAACTCTGTTTCCAAGGTTATTCATCTTAATTTCTACAGAGAAGAAAGACGGATCTCTGAAAAGATTGAATATGACAAGGAACAGCAGTGCAAACAGCGGAATTGCCAGCTGTGACTGAAGCAGTTTCTTTAATGATTTTGTCAGTGAAAACTTTTGAGACATTATGCGTTACCTCCGGCAATGGTTGCCATGATGTTATCCTGACTGAGTTCACCGTCCTTAAGCTCGCCTACAATGTTGCGGTCGCGCATGACGATGAGCCTTGAACAGACGGTAAGCATTTCCTGAATCTCAGATGAAATGAAGGTTACGCCAACGCCCTGTTCAGCAAGTTTTAAAACCTGCTTCTGAATCTCAACCTTTGTACCGACATCGATACCGCGGGTTGGTTCATCCAGGATAAGGTACTGAGGATGTGTGAGCAGCCAGCGTGCAAGAATGACTTTCTGCTGGTTACCACCTGAAAGTGATTTGATTGGTGTGTCTTTAGAAGCTGTCTTAATTTTTAACAGTTTGATGAATTCATCTGCAAAAGCATCTGCCTCTGCACGAGAGAAAGGCTTCCAGAAGCCATTCAGTACCTGCAGCGCCAGAATGATGTTTTCGCGTACAGAAAGATCAGGAATGATACCATCTCCCTTTCTGTCTTCCGGCAGGTAACCAATTCCCTGTTTCATTGCATCAAGAGGCTTGTTAATCTTAACCTGCTTTCCGTTAACCTGAACTTCGCCACCAGTTACACGGTCAGCAGCGAAAATAGCGCGTACGCTTTCACTGCGGCCGGAACCCAGAAGACCGGTAAAGCCGTTGACTTCACCTTTCTTTGTGACAAAGTTGAATGGTTTGACGCCTTCAGCACTTGAAAGGTCGTGAGCAGTGTAAACAGGCTCCTGTGCACCTTCAAACTGCTTGCGCTCATCCTTGAGTTTTGAAATATCATCAAGAGATTTACCAAGCATGGCTGAAATAAGGTCAACCTTAGGCATATCCTTGATTTCGTACTCGCCTATAAGCTCACCGTTGCGGAGAACGGTAATCTTATCGCAGATTTCGTAAACCTGCTCAAGGAAGTGCGTAATGAAGATGATACCTACGCCGCGTGACTTCAGTTCCCTCATGAGGGTAAACAGCTGTTCGACTTCAGCTTCATCGAGTGATGATGTAGGTTCGTCAAGAATAAGGATCTTACAATCCATATCAACAGCGCGTGCTACAGCAACCATCTGCTGGACTGCAAGAGAGCAGGTACCAAGCTGTTGGGCACCTACTGCCGGAATGTTAAGATTTTGTAATATTTCATCAGCTTTTTTTTCCTGTGCCCGTCTGTTTACAAAATGATAGTTACCGCGACCGATAAACATGTTTTCTGCAACAGACAGATTCGGACAGAGCGTAATTTCCTGATATACTGTAGAAATACCCAGATTCTGGGCTTCCTGTGGTGAATGGATTTGAACAGTTTTGCCTTCGAGTTTGACTTCTCCGGCGTTTTTTGCGTAAACACCAGTCAGAACTTTGACCAGTGTTGATTTACCAGCTCCGTTTTCTCCCATCAAAGCGTGGATTTCACCCTTGCACAAGGTAAAATCTACGTTATCCAGAGCCCGCACTCCCGGGAATATCATGGATATTCCACGCATGGTTAATACAACATCGTTACTCATTGATTATAAACCACCTATTTTTTCTGGAGTAGTAATAAAAAACGGCGTAAAGAGTAGGACACACTTTACGCCGCTTATCCTAACCTATTTTAACAGATAGGTTTTGAAAGATTAGTCTGAACCGAGTCCGTATGTTGCGATGTCAGCATCTGTGATTGTCTTAGCATCGAAACCTTTTTCTTCGTTGATGACCTTCTTTCCAGCTGGCTTTGCAGTTCCCTTGATGTAGCTGTCGATGAGTACTGACTGGAATGGTGAGCACTGTCCATCGTAGTTCCAGTTACCTGCTTTGAGTTCCTTAAGAGCCCACTTGTTGCAGTCATAACCCATAACGATAACGTCGCCGTTAATACCGTGTGAAATACCTGCTGCATCGAGAGCTGCTACAGCACCCTTTGCCATATCGTCGTTTTCAGCATAGATAACGTTGAATGCTTCGCCTGAGTTGATTACAGACTCAACAATCTTCTTTGCTTCATCAGCTGACCATGTAGCTGTCTGCTGGATAACCTTGTTCATTGTTCCTGCAGCGAATTCCTTGTCGAGAGCACCAGTGCGTCCGATCTGAGCGTCTGAACCCATAGCACCCTGGATATGGATAACATTGTATACTGGGAGTTTCTGAGCCTTGAGCCATGCAACAGCTGTCTCACCTTCCTTAGCCATGTCTGAAACAACAGCGCACTCGTAGTTGCTGTCTGAAGTGTCAATCATGCGGTCGAAGAGGTAAACCTTTACACCAGCTTTCTTTGCCTGGCCGAGAACTGTATCCCAACCTGTTGTTGCAGCAGCTGAAATAAGAAGATAGTCAACACCGTCGTTGATGAACTGTGTAGCTGCATTGAGCTGCTCATCATTGTTAAGGCTGTAGTAAGTCTTAGCTTCATAACCGTTGGCAGCAGAGAATGTTGCTTCGAAGTCTGCTACGTTAGCAGCGCGGTAACCTGATTCTGATGGTGGGTTGTTAACGATACCAACTTTGATAAGGCCTGAATCCTTCTTTCCACCTGCGAATACACATGCAACGAGCATGAGTGCAACGAGAATTGCAACAAATTTTTTCATAATTTCCTCCTATCGAAAAAAACTTGTCTAAAATATGAGAGATTTTCTTCTCTCTTCTTAAAATAAAAGTCTAAGTCTGATAAGCGCTTAAGTACATGAAAAATAATACTG
>JAGHRS010000010.1 GCA_018066285.1 Candidatus Treponema caballi | reverse complement strand
GTATTCTCCAAGTAAGGGAGGATCTGCTTGTGGTTGAGCAGAACCACCAGCATTCATCTGAACATATTCCAAAAACTTTTTTGATACTACAGATAATCCAATTATATTTTTATATAGTTCATCATTTGATTTAATCCGAACCAAAAAAGATGCAAATACTAAATCTGGATGATTTCTTCCGATTATTTTAGCAACACCAACTGTT
This sequence comes from Candidatus Treponema caballi, assembly GCA_018066285.1. Lineage (GTDB taxonomy): Bacteria > Spirochaetota > Spirochaetia > Treponematales > Treponemataceae > Treponema_I > Treponema_I caballi. The sequence continues at coordinate 20,894 of JAGHRS010000010.1, read as the reverse complement.
GCACCTGTTCGGGCAACAATTACATCACCTGTATTAAGTTTATACAATTCAAAGTTTTTATAATCAATTTTACAGTATGGAACTGTATCCCAATTTATAAAAGCAGAAGTAATATCTGTTATTCGTACAAATTTTTTACCAATAGGTTCGAAATTTGCTGTTTCTGTATACCCATATTGCATTGTACAGAAATCTTTCAATTTAACTTCTGAACAGTTTTCTTTTGTTATTTCCTCAAACAAACACAGTGCCGTCTTCTCCAGATTCTCATTAATCTTCTGCTTAATCTGGATGCGGTTTGTGATGGCGTTGTAGGTGTTTACAATTTTCTGCTGTTCTTTTATGTCTGGAACAGGGAGTTCAACTCGGTACATTTCATCCCAATCAAAAATTTCACGAACACTTCCGTGAGATTTGTAACGAGCATAGCGGTCAAATTCTGGTCTGCTGAACCAAAGCATTAAATATTCAGGTAAAAGTTTTGATGTGTCTGTAATTTCAAAAACTGCATATGAACTAGAAATAATGCATTCAGATTCTTCAAGCAAAGCAATTGTAATTTTTTCACCATTTCTTGAAGTTACAGGTCCATAAGCAAATTGACCTTTCTTCACAATTTTGTAAGGTCTAAAATCAGTTCCAATTGTATTTGCAATTGATTCAATAAAACATTTATTGATGCTCAAACCTAATAAACGAGTAACCGATAAATCTGTATTTCTAACATCAACTGGTTGAATAAAATCACCAAGTTTTCGTATTTCCTTCATCTAACTCTCCACCCTACAAATTCCCTAAAACAGACGGAATCAAGCTGGAATCCAAAATCTCAAAGGCAAAACACTTTTTCGCCAAATCTTTCAGACTTGCTCCAATGTGATACAAAACGGAGATAATTTCTTTCTTTACCGACTGAATGAAACTTTCAAACTTTGCATAAGCATCAAAAATCTGTCCCTGGAAGAAAATTCCCTGTTTTTCTTCGATTTTGTATTTGTCCATAAGTGTAAAAAGTTCATCAATTCGCTTGTCGTTTTCTTTGTGATGCAAATCGGATTCAAGCAAATGTTTTTTTATAGAATCAATTTCCGCAAAAAGCTGAGAATTTGTCAGAACAAAATCTTTCATCTGTTTGAACAATCGTATCAAAGTTTTACTTTGCTTTGTTGCCAATTCTCCTTTCAAAACAGTCATAAGCATATAAATACCTTGTTCTGTAAAAGCATAAGGAAAAGTTCTACTCATTGAACTGATATTTGCGGTCAAAAATTTTGACCGCAAATAATCAGTTTCTTCTTTTGTCAGCTGAAACATAAAGTCTTCATCGAATTTTTCAATATTATTTTTTACTTGTTGATTAAATGCTTTAGTGGAATACCCATAAATTTCCGCCAAATCGCTATCCAACATTACCTGAACACCACGAATTGTATAGATTTTATTCTTCAAATCATTTTCATTGAGGATTATAATTTCGTTTTCCATACTCGTCTCCAGCTTTTTCACTTCACTCATCTACTTCTTTCCCTTTGGCTTAGTTTCCTTTTCCAAAGCTTTTATGGTTTCCATATATGCCTGTTCTACTGGAGAAAGATTTTTCTGTATGTATTTCTGGTATTCTTTTTCTGCTTTTTCCAATGCCTGCTTATGACTTACTGAACCAGCACCATCAAGAATATCCTTTCCGGATGTAGAGATGATTTTATCCAGCTGTTCAACATAATCTGTCATGTACATTGTTTTGTGTTCCATGGCGTTGATTTCTGCCAAATCAAAATAGGCACTTACAAAATTATTCAGAACTTTAAGTTCGCTTTCTGAAAGATAGTTTTTTGCAACAACAATATCTTTTTTTGTAGGAAAATCACCGGTAAAAGTTGTAAGTCCCATAAACTCTTTTTCTGAATCTGCGCGGTTATAAATTACTTCTGCTGCTGTGTTTCCATGAGTGGCATAATGAAGTTTATTTTGAACCATCTTAAAGAACGCAATGCTTTCTGCACTTTTGGGATTGTAGTCTGCACTGGTAGCATATAAATCCAATACCTGACGATACATTACTTTTTCGCTGGAACGGATATCGCGGATTCTGTCTAAAAGTTCCTTCCAGTAATCACCGCCGCCAAGTTCCTTTAATCGCTTGTCATCAAGAGCGTAACCTTTCTTAAGATATTCCTTTAATAATTCAGTTGCCCATCTTCTGAACTGAGTGGCCACCATGGATTTTACACGGTAACCAAGAGAAATGATCATATCCAGATTGTAGAACTTGGTATTATATTCTTTACCGTCAGCTGCAGTTGTTCGGAAATTCCGAACAACTGAAACTTCATCAAGTTCACCTTCTTCAAAGATATGTTTTATATGTTCACTTATATTTGATTTACTTGTCTGGTATAAATCGACAAGCTGTGCCTGTGTAAGCCAGACTGTTTCATCTTCAAATTTCACATCAATTTTAGTAAGACCGTCTTTTGACTGATAAATGACAATGTCGCCTGTATTCTGATTTTCCATTCTCTTCTCCCAAACTTTCTATTTATCACCCATACTTTCCAGTAAAAACCTTCTGTTGCGGTCAATTTCTCGCTGAAGTTCTTCTTCGGTTGGGAGAACGGTCTTGTATTTACTGGCGAAAATCTGCTGAGATTCATTCAAAACAGAATACTTTACGATGCTTTCATCTTTATCTGCGCACAAAATGATTCCGATTGTTGGATTGTCATCATCGGCTTTTTTTAGTGAATCAAACATGCGAACATACATATCCATCTGTCCAATATCCTGATGCTTTAATTCGCCCTGCTTCAAATCAATAATTACAAAACACTTCAAGATATAGTTATAGAAAACCAAATCGATATAAAAATCTTGTGTTTCTGTTTTTACATGCATCTGTCGTTCTACAAACGAAAAACCTTTTCCCATTTCCAGAAGAAATTTTTCCAGGTGGGTTATGATGGCGTTTTCCATATCTTTTTCGTTTGATTTGATTTCTGGTTTTATTCCTAAAAATTCCAGAATGTATGGATCTTTTACGTGAGAATGAACGGCTGAAGAAAGTTCTGTTGAAGGAAGCTGATTTTTTACAATACGATGGAACATATCTGTCTTAATATTACGTTCCAGTTCCCGAACAGACCAGTTTCCCTGTTTTGCTTCTTGAATATAATAATTGCGTTCCTGTTCTGTATCTAAACGCATGATCAGTCTGATATGGGACCAAGATAATTGGCTACACAGTGTGTAGCTAATTTCTTTTAATGGAAAGGTCAGATAAAACTGTCGGCAGTTCTTCAAATGCGCTACAGACATGCCACTTCCAAGTTCTTTATTAAGTTCCTTTGAAAGATTTTCTATAACCTTTTCGCCATAAGCGGCACGGTCTTTACCATTTTGTTCCTGTTCTACAATTCTACATCCAATAAGCCAGTTTGCCTGAATCATAATTGAATTAACAGTTTTATAACTCTGATTTTTAGCCTGACTGAGAATGTTTTTAATATCTTTTATGTAATCATCTGTAAAAACAAATGAATCTAATTTTACTATTTCGTTTTCCATTCTCTTCTCCTACAGCTTAATCTCGTAACCAAGATCCTTGAACACATTCAGAAGTTCTTTCTTGCTTTCTTCTTCCTGCTTAAGAAGGTCTGTAAGTTCTGCCTGAAGAGTCTTCATCGTCGTGTCAAAATCTGCAGTTTCGTCGCGGTTCACAAACTCAATGTAGCGGCTTGGAACCAGGTTGTAGCCTTTTTCTGCAATTTCCTTTTTTGTAGCACTGTAACAGAATTCCGGAACATCTTTGTAAGTTTCATCTTTGCCGGCCTGCTGCCATGCGTGGAAAACCGACGTTACCTTATCACGGTCATCCTGTGTAAGTTCAATGTACTTCTTCTCAAACGGGGAGCCCATCTGGCGTAAATCCATGAACAGGACTTCATCCTCACGGTTGCGGTAATTTTTGATTTTGCCGTTCTGTTCAACCATGCGGCTTTTCTTGTTCTTGTTCAGAATCCAGAGCGTAACGGATATATCCGTCGTGTAAAACAGGTTTCTTGGCAGAATAACCACAGCTTCTACAAGATTGTTTTCTATCAGCTGCTTACGGATTTCCAGTTCCTGACCTTCGCCACTCAATGCTCCGTTTGCAAGAAGGAATCCTGCAGTTCCGTTTTGAGAAAGCTTTGAAACCATGTGCAAAATCCAGCCGTAGTTTGCATTGCTTGTTGGAGGGACTGTATAACCATTCCAGCGGGCATCATCGGTCAGCTCGTTTTCATCACGCCAGTCCTTCTGGTTGAACGGAGGATTTGCCATAATGTAATCAGCACGCAAATCCTTGTGCAGGTCATTCGTAAACGTATTGGCTGCCTTCTCACCCAGATCACACGGAATGCCACGGATGGCAAGGTTCATCTTCGCAAGCTTGTATGTGGCAGTCGTACCTTCCTGTCCGTACACGGATATGTCTTTTGCATTTCCCGCGTGATTCTCAACGAACTTGAGTGACTGCACGAACATACCGCCAGAACCGCAGCAGGGGTCGTAAATCTTTCCCTTGTACGGCTCAATCATTTCTGCAATCAGATTGACGACAGATTTTGGCGTGTAGAATTCACCCTTACCCTTTCCTTCCTGAAGGGCGAACTTTGTAAGGAAATACTCATACACACGACCCATAATGTCGTTTTCTTTGTCTTTATCTGTCTGGATGTTATTTATTTCATCAAGAAGGGCTGCAAGCTTTGAAACGTCAATACCAAGGCGCGAATAGTAGTTGTCTGGCAGAGCACCTTTCAGAGATGGATTCTGTTTTTCAATGGTATTAAGCGCAGTATCTATTTTGAGTGCAATATCATTCTGCTTAGCATTTTCAATGATATATGACCAGCGGCTTTCAGGAGGCAGAAAGAACACATTCTTCATCGTGTAAAATGACTGCACATCAAGGTACTTGTCTTTTCCCTCTGCAAAGAGCTCTGCCCGACGCGCCTCAAACTTGTCATTTACGAATTTCAGGAAGATAAGGCTTAAAACAACATGCTTATACTCCGCTGGTTCAACCGTTCCGCGAAGTTTATCACAAGCTCCCCAGAGTGCATCTTCAAAACTGACAGTTTTCTTTTGTTTGGCCATGGCAGAACTCCCACACAGTATTCTATTTTTAGTATAGCATTTAATCGAATACTATGTAGAGGAAAACTGCCAGAAAATAAGAGTTTCTATTCCTTCTTTTCGCCGAACACCTTGCCGCCGCGGTCCATTGCGGTAAGGCCGGTGCGCACCAGTTCCTTTATGCCGAACGGCTCGAGTAATCGGATAAGGCTTGCGATTTTGGCTTCGCTTCCGGTGGCCTCGATTACGAGCGTATCAATGCCGACGTCTACGATATGAGCGCGGAAGATGTTAGCCGTTTCAATAATGCCAGAGCGGTTGTCTGCTGGAGCCTGCACCTTGATGAGTGCAGACTCGCGCATGACGGTTGTCTCCGGATCACACGCCTGAATGGTCATGACTTCCTCAAGCTTTGAAAGCTGCTTGGTAATTTGGTCAAGCGTGTGGTCATCGCCCTGAACGACGATTGTCATGCGTGAAACGCCCGGCTGCGAGGTAACGCCTACAGTAAGACTGTCAATGTTGTATCCCCGGCGGCTGAACAGCCCGGAAACCCGGCTCAAGACGCCGGCATGGTTTTCAACAAGAACAGAAAGAACATAACGCTTCATTAATTATCCTCTCAAAACTTAGATGCCATGGATGGCATGTACACTTTATTTACAACACACTCAAAGTGCCATGGATGGCACAGAAGCCAGCAGTTTTGAATGCAGTGCATTCAAAACTGCAGAACAAAAAAAGTACATGGATGTACTTTTTTTGTTCACGCTTCCGGGTTCCAGCTTACGGTGCGGAGGATGTCTCCGAATACACCAGCTGCAGTTACACCAGCACCAGCGCCGTATCCGCGTACGGTAAGCGGAATCGGCTGGTAGCGCTCTGTGTAGAATACGAACGCATTCTCGCCGCCACGTACACCGTAGAGCGGATCCTGGGCAGTTACTTCCATCATGCCGACGCTTACGCTGCCTTCCTTGATGCGGGCACCCATGCGGAGAACTTTGCCTTCCTTCTTGAGGTCGGCGATTTTCTTGCTGAAGTAGTCATCAACTTCAGGCAGGCGCTTAAGGAATTCTTCTACAGTGCCTTCTGTGTTGAACGTTTCCGGGAACACCTTGTACATCTTGATGTCTGAAAGCTCAAGACGCATGCCGCTTTCGCGTGCAATGATGAGTGCCTTGCGTGCAACATCAAGGCCGTTAAGGTCATCGCGTGGGTCAGGCTCTGTGTAGCGCAGTTCCTTTGCTTCAAGAACAGCCTCGCTGAACTTCTTGCCTTCATCAAGGGCACCGAAAATGTATGACAGGGAACCAGACATGATTCCGTTGAATTCCTTAAGGCGGTCACCTGAGTTGAACAGGTTCTGCAGTGTATCGATAATCGGAAGACCTGCGCCGACGTTTGTCTCGTACAGGAAGCGGCGGTGCATTTTCTTTGCACTCTGGCGGATTTCGCGGTAGAAGTCCATGTTCATGCTGTTTGCACGCTTGTTTGGGGTTACGATGCTCATGCCGGCGCCGATAAGGTCAAGATAGCGCTCAGGCAGGTCGTAACTTGCAGTACAGTCAACGAAAACAGGATTCAGCGGCTTTACACGCTTTACGAAAGCAATGATCTGGTCGATGTTGTCATCTGATGAGACGAACGGAATCTCAGGCTTCTTCATTGCTTCGCGCCAGTTTGAAAGATTGATGCCGTTCTCGTTCATGGTCATGCCGTCAATCGTCGTGATGCACAGTACTTTTATGTCAACATTCTGTTCGAGCAGAGACTTCTGCTGTTCATGAATCTGATCAAGCAGCGTACCACCAATATTTCCGGCGCCGAATGCGAATACTTCGATTGTCTGTGCAGTGTTGAAGCAGAAGCGGTGTGCAATACGGACTGCAGTGTCGCCGTTCTCGCCTTCAATAACTGCTGAGATAGAGCGTTCTGATGAACCCTGTGCAATGGCGAGTACGCTGATGTCCTGAGATGCGAGTGCATCAAAGAACGTACCTGCAATGCCGCGTCTGTTCTTCATGCCATCACCGATGATTGAAACGATGGCGCAGTGCTCTTTCATCTCGATTAAGTTGATGATGTTCTCGCGGAGTTCAAGCTCAAACTCTGCTCCGAGGATGTCGTTGACGGCGCGCGCATCGCTCTGGTTTACACAGAAGCTGATGGTGTACTCAGAACTTGACTGAGTGATGAGCAGCATTGAAATGCCGGCGCGCGAAACAGCTGCAAAAATACGGGCTGCCATACCAGACTTACCTTTCATACCAGAGCCTGACACGCTGATGAGCGCAGTGTTCTTCAGGCAGCTTATGCCCCGGATAGGTCCTTCTGCATCGAATGTACCAGAAGTAATGCGTGTTCCGCGGGAAGCCGGGTTCATTGAGTTTAAGCTCCATGCTTCAATGCCCTTTGCGGCAAGCGGAGCCAGTGTCTTAGGATGAAGTACTTTTGAGCCGAAGAAAGAAAGCTCCATGGCTTCTTCATAACTCATGTCATTTACCATGATTGCATCTGGAACGATGCGTGGGTCTGCAGTGAAAATGCCGTCTACGTCTGTCCAGAACTCAACCTTCTTTGCGCCAAGACCGACGCCTACAAGTGCTGCAGAGAAGTCTGAGCCGTTGCGTCCGAGCAGGCCCATCTGGCCGTTTTTCCATGTGCAGATAAAGCCCGGGAACAGAAGAATCTGTGCGTTGTTTCCGATCTTGCCGTCGCGGACTGGAGCAAAGGCGCTCATGGTGCGTGCGTAGTCAGGATCGCCTTCTTCCTGCTTTCCGTTTGTGTAGATGTACTCGCGTGAATCAAGCAGGCAGACATCCTGTCCCTGAGCTTTAAGGACAGCAGCCACAATAGGAGCTGAAATGCGCTCGCCAAGACCCATGATGCGGCAGTGTACAGAAAGCGGACACTCGCCGAAAGCTGAGACAGCGTTTAAGAGACGCTCGTACTCTTCAAATACGGGCTCAATTTCCTTTGCAACTGCAGCGGCATCAAAGCCTTTTACGCTCTTTGCAATTTCGTCAATGATAGTTGTGTGTGTTGTGCGGAGGGTTGTTGTGTATTCTGATGCAGACGCACCTTCAATAGTCTTGTCGATGCTTTCCTGCAGTTTGTTTGAAATACCGGCTACAGCTGAAACTACTACGCTGATGCGGTCCTGCTCTGCTCTGCCTGCCATAATGGCGGCTGAATCGATGATGCGGCGGGCGCTTCCCATTGAAGTACCACCGAACTTTAATGTGATCATTTTACAACCTCTTTCACACACGCCGGATGTGTCATTCAGTACAGACTCCGGCATTTTATAATTTTTGGACAATGATAGCAGAAATATGGGGTTTATGCTATATGCAGAAACTTAAGTAAAGTTTAAGTTCAAACAAAAAAAAGCCGCTCCCCAAGAGGAGGAACTCTCCGGGAAACGGCTCAAATAATCCCTTGTTGGCGGTATGTTTAGTTAGCGCTCTTTCCGCGTTTCTTTGACATAACATCGAAGAGAACTGCTGCGAGGAGGACTAATCCCTTTACAGCTCTCTGCCAGTTCATATCAATACCGAGGATAGACATACCATTGTTCAGAACACCCATGAAGATAGCACCGATAACAGCACCTGTTACTGTTCCGGTTCCACCGTATGCTGATGCACCACCGATGAAGCAGGATGCGATAGCATCCATTTCATAGCTCTGACCTGCTGTTGGCTGGGCTGAATTGAAACGTGCAATACAGACAAGAGCAGCTACAGCTGAAATGAATCCCATGTTTGTGTATGCAAAGAACATGACGTTGTCAGTATTGACACCAGACAGTTTTGCAGCCTTTACGTTACCACCAATTGCATAGAGGTAGCGGCCAGGAACTGTGTTCTTTGTAAAGTATCCATATGCTGCAACAATTACTGCAAGCAGGATAAGGATAACAGGAATACCACGGTCACGAGCCAGGAACTGTCCTACGAGGAGGATGACAGCACTGAGTACGATGATTTTTGCAACGAAAGTAATCAAAGAAGAAACCTGATATCCCTTCTTGATTTTTCTTACTCTGCTGACAATCTCAACGATTGCAAATACGACACAGCAGATTGCAGCAACGATCATTGTCGGTACTGAGAAAGTTGGATCTGTGAACAGATAGCTTTCAAAAAGCTTGTTGTATCCAGCTGGGAACGGAGCAATAGGCTGTCCGTTAAGGATAATGGTTGCAACACCGCGCCACAGAAGCATACCTGCAAGAGTCGTGATGAACGGCGGGATATGCAGATACGCAATGAACATACCATGGAATGCACCAATCAGGATACCTGCAAGAATACAGAGAACAATTGAAAGGGCAATGTTCACGCCAGCCTTACAGATAAGCACACCAGCAAGAGCACCAATGAGGGCAACTACAGAACCGACAGAAAGGTCGATGTTACCACCGGTAAGGATACACAGCAGCATACCTGTAGCAAGGATGACGACATAAGAGTTCTGTCTTATGAGGTTTGTGATGTTAGCAGGTGAAAACAATGATCCGTGATCATTGTACCGTATAAGAACTTCAAAAAGAAGCATGACAGCAACAAGAACAAAAAGCATTGTGTTGTCTTTAAGAACTTTCTTGATATTCAGTCTTTCTGACATCTGAATCTCCTTATTTTCGAATTGTTTATAAGCTAGCGGCTGGAATTGATTATGCATGTCATAATCTTTTCCTGCGTAGCTTCCTTACCATCCATTTCAGCAATCATCTTACCTTCGTTCATGACGTAGATACGATCACACATTCCAAGCAGTTCAGGCATTTCTGAAGAAATCATGATGACTGACTTTCCTTCAGCTACCATCTTGTTGATGATGCAGTAGATTTCATACTTTGCACCAACATCAATACCGCGTGTCGGCTCATCCAGAATCAGGATGTCCGGCTCTGCATACAGCCATTTTCCAAGAAGGACTTTCTGCATGTTTCCACCAGAAAGGTTACCAACATTCTCATCAACTGAGTAACACTTGGTATGCATTTCCTTGGCCATATCCTTGGAATCTGCCCTTTCCTTGTCAAAGTCAATGACATAATTCTTTGAAATCTTCTCAACTTTTGCTGATGTAGTGTTCTTACTGATGGATTCTGTAAGGATAAGTCCATTACCCTTGCGGTCTTCAGTAACATAAGCAATTTTATTTCTGATTGCAGTCTTTACATTCGGTATGGAAATTTCCTTTCCGTTCAGGAAAATCTTTCCCTTAATGTTGGAACCATATGAACGTCCGAAAATACTCATCGAAAGTTCTGTACGACCAGCACCCATAAGTCCTGAAATACCCAGAACCTCACCCTTCCTCAGGTTGAAGTTAATGTTGTCGCATACCTTGATGCCTTCAAAGATCGGGTGATCAACACACCAGTCCTTGACCTCAAAGCAGACATCACCAACATGGGATTCGCGCTTAGGGAAGCGGTCTGAAATACTACGGCCAACCATAGCAGAAATAATTGTATCTTCTGTAAAGCTGTCCTTTGTTTTATCAAGAGTTGTAATCGTAGCACCATCACGAATAACCGTAATTTTATCTGCTACGTACGAAATTTCATTAAGTTTGTGGGAAATGATGATAGAAGTCATTCCCTTCTTCTTGAACTCGAGGAGAAGATCAAGAAGATGTTTTGCTTCTGTATCATTGAGAGAAGCTGTCGGTTCATCAAGAATAAGCAGGCGGACATTCTTTCCGAGTGCCTTAGCGATTTCAACAAGCTGCTGCTTTCCGACACCAATATCCTTAATCAGTGTTTTTGATGAATCTTTAAGACCGACCTTGCGCAAAAGCTCATCTGCTTTTGTGTGGGTTTCTGCCCAGTTAATCTTTGCCTTGGATCCACATTCGTTTCCAAGGAACATATTCTCACCAATAGAAAGGAGAGGAACGAGTGCAAGTTCCTGATGAATGATTACAATACCTTTTTCTTCACTGTCTCTGATTTTTTGAAATTTACAGATATTACCATCATAGACAATGTCACCCTCATACGTACCATATGGATATATACCGCTAAGTACGTTCATCAGTGTTGATTTTCCAGCACCATTTTCACCTACAAGAGCGTGAATCTCGCCTTCTTCAACCTGAAGGTTAACATTATCAAGAGCCCTGACGCCAGGGAACAGCTTGGTAATATTTTTCATTTCCAACAATGTCTTTGCCATTGGAACCTCCATTTTTTAAAAAAAAGGGTGTCTCATTGGTGAAACACCCTTTTGCCAGTCACTTAAATATCACTATTTAAGTTCTGATTCCTTGTAGTATCCTGAATCAAGCAGCAGTTCTTTGTAGTTGCTGATATCAGCGAATACTGGGTCACAGAGGAATGAAGGAACAACGAATACGTTGTTGTCGTATGTCTTTGTATCATTGATTGGTGGGTTTGATCCCTTCATGATAGCATCAACCATTTCAACAACCTTTCCAGCGAGTGTACGTGTATCCTTGAAGATTGACATTGACTGGAGGCCAGCGAGAATGTTCTTTACAGATACGATATCGCAGTCCTGACCTGTGATTACAGGGAAGTTTGACTTGTCATATCCTGCACCAACGAGAGCTGTTGTAACACCCTGTGCAGTTGAGTCGTTTGAACACATAACAGCATCAAGCTTGTTTGCGTTTGGACCATAACCGTTTGATGTGATGAGGTTCTCCATGCGAGCCTGTGCGTTTGCAGAATCCCATGCGAGTGTTGCACACTGTGCAAATGCTGTCTGCTTTGATGGACATACGATTACGCCCTTCTCGATGTATGGAGTAAGAATGTCCATAGCACCACCGAAGAAGAAGTTTGCATTGTTGTCACCTGGGTCACCAGTGAAGAACTCCATGTAAACTGGATCTGAAGCAGAGCGTGTTTTCAGGCCGAGTGTGTCTACCATGTAGTTACCCTGGAATACACCAACCTTGTAGTTATCGAATGTTGCATAGTATGATACAGCGTCTGTGTCCATGATAAGGCGGTCATATGCGATTGTCTTGATACCCTTTGTCTTTGCTGTAGCAAGAACGTTTGAAAGTGATGAACCATCAATAGCAGCAATAACGAGAACCTTGCATCCGCTTGTGATCATGTTCTCAACCTGGCTGATCTGTGTTGCAATATCGTTTGCAGCATACTGAAGGTCAACCTTGTAACCAGCGGCTTCAAGCTTTTCCTTCATGTTGGCACCGTCCTGGTTCCAGTGCTGAAGGTCCTTTGTTGGCATTGAAACACCAATCTTGTCTGATGCAGCACCTGCATCTTTCTTTCCACCTGCAAAGATCATTGATGTTGCAAGGAGAAGAACTAAAAGAATACTGATGATTTTTTTCATAAAATCCTCCTGATTTTTCCCGGAACATACATTCCGTATAGCGGTTATGTATTCCACTACACTGTCAGAATACACGAGGTTTTTCAAAAAAAAACGCGAATATTTTGTCGAGAAGTGGGATTTTCTTGTTTTTCTTAATAAAATCAGAGTAAAAAATAGCATTTTCTTGCTATAAGAAAATGCTATTTTCTGTAAGAAAGTGCTGTTACTTCAAAACGGATGTGCGGTAGACATCCTGGCGGGAGTGAAATCCGTCCTTAAAAACGGTATCTTCTATATTATCAAGAGTGACGGCAATAGGAGCCAGCCTGAAATACGGAACTTTCTCACTGCTGCCGTTGTCAACATAGGTGGAAGGCTCCGGAAGCTCCTCGCGGCGGGCAACCATCATGGCAATCTGCGCTGTTTTTGTGGCAAGACGGTCAATAGGCTTGTACACCGTCATAAGCTGGCTTCCTTCAACGAGACGCTGACAGGCGGCCAGTTCAGCATCCTGCCCTGTAACGACGACATTTCCTGCAAGGCGACGCTCAGCAAGCAGCTGAACGGCAGCTTCTGCAATCTGGTCATTGCCGGCAAGAATTGCGTCAAAGTCTTCACGAACAGCAAATACTTCGCCAAGTTTCTGCAGTGCTTCGTCAAAGCTCCATTCATCAAGCCAGATTTCTTCACCAACCCGAATGCTGCCTTTGTTGATATAAGGATTAAGAATGCTGTAGATGCCAGCATTCACTTCATACACATTTGTATCTCTTATAGAGCCGTTCAGTATAAGGTAGTTTCCTTTAGGACACGCTTTCACGGCTGCTTCCGCCATGAGGGAGCCTACCTGCCTGTTATCAAAGGAAACATATGCTGCAAGTGGTACATTATTGATGATGCGGTCATATGCAATGACAGGGACACCTTTTTCGCCCGCTTCCTGAATGACGCCTGAAATAAGGTCACAATCATGAGGAATGACAACAAGCACATCAATATTCTGGGAAAGCAGATACTCTATCTGCTGAATCTGAGCTGCGTTTCCTCCTGCTGACATCTGAAGAAGAACATCACCTCCCAGATCGCTGACAGCACTGGTAAAGATCTTTATGTCCTTGTTCCACCTTTCGATGATAAACGTGTCCGTCGCCACGGAAAAGCCAATGCGCGGCACATCAGAGTTCTTTTCCGTTTTTGCTTTCACCGGAGCCTGCATATCCTGCTGTTTGCTGCATGCGGAGAAAAGAACACTTACAGCAAGAAGAATGAGGATAATGATGAATCCGAAACTTTTTTTCATTTGTCTTCTCCATGTTTATACTGTCCGGGAGTCATTCCCGTCTGTTTTCTGAACTGTCTTATGAAATAATTGGCATCCTGGAAGCCGCAGGTATAGGCAACCTCACGGATATTCAGGTTTCCGCCGAGCAGATTCTTTGCCTTGTTGATGCGCACTGTCGTTACGTAATCTGAAAAGCCCGTCCTCATGTATTCAGTGAACAGGCGGCTTAAGTAAGAATCCGAAACACCGATTGTTTCTGATACGGAACTCAGGCGTATCGGCTCGGCAAAATGTTCCTGGATGTAACTGAGCGCCTTTTCAAGCTGCAGGGGAATGTTCTTTCCCGCATCGGTAACTGCAAGCTTACAAAGCGTATCAATAGCCTGCGCACTCCAGATGAGGAACTGATCATCGGTTTTTATGCCGCCGAGCCCCAAAGCGACATCAACGGGAACGGGCTCTCCTGCCCTGTTTGACCAACCGCCGCACATATCATCCACAAGAAGGGCGAAAAGACCTGCCATGCGGCAACGGGCGCTGTCAAATCCTTCTGTGGTAAGGCAGAGTTTCCAGAGCTTTGCAACCTGCTGTTTCAAAGCCGCAGCATCAGCGCCGTTTCTGAAAGCATTGCGTACTTCGGCGGCCTGCTTCTGAATGATAAGGACATCTCCTTCCTGAGGCTTCGTAATGGCAGAAAGCGCTTCCCCTGCAGAAGCAGAAAGGCGGTCTGCTGTTACACTTGAACCGCAGGCCGTTGCAAAAGGTTCTCCGGCAGGAAGCACCTGTTCAGCAAAATCTTCTATATCACGGATAATGACGGAAGCATCATCTGAATCAAGGCAGAACAGCAGTTCCAGATAGGACATGTACGGAGCATGTGCAAAACGGTGTCTGTAAGCAAGCCGCTTCACGTAATCAGAACGGAAGGTTTGTGGAATATCAACAAGAGCAACACAGTACCGACGTGATTCAAAGCCGAACAGAGTCTTAAACTCATCCACCTTCTGCGCCGTCATATCCTGCCAGATGGTTTTCTGCAGGAACTCATTCTTCTTTTCCTGCCGCTTTTCAGGTGTAACTTCCCGCTTTTCTATACTTTCCTGTGCGTTAAGCAGCGTTTGCATGAACACTTTCTTGGTGACAGGCTTTACGATGTAGGCAAAAACTCCAAGCGGAATTGCGCGACGTGCAAGATCAAAGCGCTCATATGCTGTCGAAAGAATGAAAACAGTATTCTTAAATGCCTCATGCGTCTTTTCAATGACTTCTATGCCATCAAGACCCGGCATGGATATATCAAAAATGGCGATATCCGGCTTGAGGCTGTACATGAGGGAGAACGCTTCGTCACCGGAGCGGGCTTTTCCTGCCAGCTGAAAATCGGGCATCTGTTCCAGCATAAACTGATAGCTGTCAAGAACAGGTTCCTCATCATCTGCTATCAGAACTGAATACATGGCTTATCCTCCAGATTAATCGCTATATCAATTGCCGTTCCCTTACCGGGAGCTGATGTTATCTTTATCACATCCGGATTGTCCGGATAGAAGAAGTACAGGCGCTGAATGACATTCTCAAGACCCATGACCTTTGATGTTGCCGAGTCAGCCGGAACTTTCGCAAGCAGGCGGTCAACCGTTTCCTGCTCCATACCGCATCCGTTGTCAGCAACTTCTATAGTCAGAATGCTGTTTTCAGAGCGCGCCGTCACGCGGATTTCACCGACATCAGTCTTGTTCTTGAATGCGTGAATGACAGAGTTTTCCGCCATTGGCTGCAGTATAGAAACAGGAACCTCGCAGTCAAGAAGCTCTTCAGGTACATCCACAATAATGTTGAGCGTCTTAGGGAAGCGGATCTGCAGGATGCCGAAGTACGCTTCAAGGCCTTCCATTTCGTGACGGAGCGGAACAATAACATCCTTCACGCTCAGATTATGGCGGAAAAGCCGCGCGAGCAGTCCCATGTACTCACTGGTACGGTCGGCGTTCTCAACAATGGCAAGCTGAACTCCCGTATTGAGCGTATTGAACAGGAAGTGCGGATTCATCTGCGCCTGCATGGTGTACAGCTCCATTCTCTTGATGAGCTGTTGCATCTTCATGTTGTTGAGTCGCTCGCGAAGGAAGTCCTGCTCAACGTTTTTCTTCCACTCGACTTCCTTAATATAGATGGAAATGTCGTTCTTCATGCGGTTGAACGCATTAATCAGTCCGTTTATTTCGCGCCACTGGCCGCTCTGAATGTCAGGCGCGTCGAATTCTCCGTCGGATATGCGCTTTGACGTCTCAACAAGCTTGTTGAGCGGAGACACAATCTGGTTGACGATTGCCACAATACTGAAAAGCGCAAGAATGGCACTGTCAAGAAGAAGAACGAGCGTCCACATATGAAGGCGCTTCGACTCATCAATGAAGGCTTCGTAGTCGACGAGCTGGTTTCTGAAGCGGTTGAGGCAGATATCATCAATTTCCCTGTTGATGTAGTCCCTGAGGCGGGTCATGCGCTCGTACTCCGCCGTATATAATGCAACGTTACGGCCGCGCTTTCCCTGAACAGCGCTGTCAGCTATGGCAAGATACCAGGTAATAAGGGAATACAATTCCCTTTCATGCAGATCGTATTCATCCTGCGTTTTTCCAGGCACATTGAGCATGCGCATTCTGAGTGCCTGTGAATCTGCCAGATACTTCGAAAGGGCCGTACTCGACTTGCTTGAAAGGAATTCGAGCATGTTTTCCTGAAGGCCCGTAAGCTCATCCTGCAGCGATTTCAGCTCACGCTCATGACTGAAACGCTGGTTCGAGATGTCCTGAATGCGCGATGTAACAAGCAGGATGTAGATATTCGACAGGATGACGACAGCGAACACGATGACGGCGAAGAGAATGACCATGAATTTGACGGACTGCTGTTTTTTCTTCATCAGTTGCCGTCCTTATCCGTTTTCAGGGCTGCCGGATTAGTTACAAAATCAAAGCCCGTATTTACAAACGAAGCCGTATTTCCGTAACGGCAGATGTCGTACACAGACTGCATGGCCCGGTACCCCTGGGTGTAGCCGTCAACGACAACAACAGCATCAAGAATGCCTTTCTCAAGATATTCAGATATTTCACTGCTCCCGGAAAAACCGATTGTGTGGATGCGGCCGACCATATTGAAATCGACCATCATCTTTGCAGCAGAAAGCGTATCATCACTGTTGGTGAAGAAAATCATGTTGATGTCAGGATGTTCATCAAGCAGACGGATGACCGACTCTTCTGCATCTAGACTGTTGAGTGTCGTCCGCTCTGTAATGACAGGCTGGGCAAGATATTCGTCTGCGACAGAGTTAAAACCCATTTCAAGCAGCTCACGCTCAAGATACATACCCGGTGACTTTTCAGAATAGACAATTGCCGGCCGCAGAGACTGTTCGAGTGACGTGGCATATTCCGCTATACTCCGGCCAAGCTCGAAGTTGTTGACGCCGATGGAGCAGTACGGGTTGTTTGTCGGAATACCATGACCTATGAGAACCAGAGGAATGCTCCTTGATATGATGGTATCAAGAATTTCAGCTGTTTCACGGGCTTCTGACGCAGAATAGATGACTATGCCGTCAGCACCGATATACGGAGCTGCAAAAAGGGAATCGTTGTCTTCACCTGCAGTATGCACAGAAAGTGCAATATTGTTTTCGTTGCAGAACTGGCGGGCACCTTCAAGAATATCAGCAAAAAGCGTCTGCTTCACATCCGGAAGATACAGGCCGATATGGTAATCACATTCAGGAGACGAAACAGACAGCGTTTCTGAGATGTTCACAACCTGAACAAGAGAAAAGACAAAAACTACGACAATAAGAACCGAACAGACTGCAAGAACTGCAATGATGAGCGGATTTTTTCTGAAATCTTTCACAGCAGGAATTATTATATCCGTTTTTTTGAGGCTCGTATAGAAATATTCTTTGCAAACTTCAGATTTTGCCGATACTATAGAAAGAGGAAAATTTTAAAAACGAAGGAGAATTGTCCTATGGAAATGGAAGAAATTGACAGCAGCAGTTTTATTGATGACCAGAGTCTGCTGACAGACAGACCGGAAGGCAGCAGTGAAGGAGCTGCGGACCTCACAAATCAGTTTTCTTTCAAGCAGATTGGCTCCATGGCAAAATATATTGAACCTATAAGCGGAAACTATACTCTTGATGAAGTCATGGATATGTTCAACCAGCAGGAAAGCCTCATGGCCGTTCCTGTAGAAGAATACGACCGCGTTATCGGCGTCATCGACAGAAAGACCGTTATGGCAGCAACAAGCACTGCCTGGAAACGCTTTACGGCAAAAAATGTCGGCGACTATGTTCAGAGAAGTTCTGCAGTTCTCTATGCACGTGACTTTATTGAAAAGACGCTTGCAAAAGTTTCAGAAATCAACAGGGAAGATGGTGTCATTTACTTCCCTGTATTCAATAACCGAAGTTTCTACGGCATTGTCTCTCTTGATGACTTTCTTTCCCGTATCGCAGAAATCCGCGAGCAGGACCTTGCAAAAGCTGCCATCATTCAGCAGGGACTTCTGCCTACCGAAGAGGAACTTGCTCCCCTGCCTTTCAAGGTAACCTGCTGGAACCGCATGGCAAATGCTCTTGGCGGCGATTTCTTCAAAACCTTTGAACTTGATAAGGACAGATATCTTTTATGCTGTTTCGACGTTTCAGGAAAGAACGTCGCCGCATCTCTTCTTACCATTGCGGTAGGCTCTTTCTTCAGCGCAATGAAGCACATGGATGCTCTTCCCAAAAACCCGGCTAAGGTCATTGCCCGACTTGATGCATATCTTAAAGATACCGTTCCTGTCGGAAGCTTCATAACAGCGGCTATCTGCTATGTAGACTACGAGCACAAACAGCTGTATCTGTTCAACATGGGACACACGACCGTGTACCTTCTGTTCGAGGATGGACCAAAGACACGACTCGCTTCTGTTAATCCGCAGCTACCGCCACTTGGCATGGGTGCTGTAAAGGAAGCGCTCGAGGCTGCTGATAAAGCTCCGGAAAAGCCGTTTACTGCAATCCCGATCAAGACAAACATGCATCTTGAAATGTATTCCGACGGATTCACCGACATGCAGTCTGATGATGGCGTGCGTTACGATGAAGAGCGTACAAAACGTTTCTTCGTTGATCTGTATACCACATCAACAGCAGACGTTCAGGGACGTATCACACACGTTGTCGACAACTGGATTCAGAACGCCATGCTCCCGGATGACATCACGGTAATGGATGTCAGATTCGGACGCTGATTGCCGTACAGGCCCGTTTTATGCTATTGTATTTCCTGAAAGAAACGCCGCACGTTTTAAGGTGCAGTGCAGGGAGATACAATGGCAAAAATCCAGATGAAAAACGCTATCGCTGAGCTTGATGGCGACGAAATGACCCGCGTTCTGTGGGCGGTTATCAAAGAAAAACTTCTTACCCCTTACATTGATCTCAAGACAGAATATTACGACCTCGGCCTTAAGGCGCGTGACGATTCTGACGACGCAATCACCTATGAGGCAGCTGAGGCAATCAAGCGGCTCGGCGTCGGCGTAAAGTGTGCTACAATCACTTCAAACGCAGCACGCATGGCCGAATATAACCTGAAGCAGCTTACACCGAGCCCGAACGGCATCATCCGCTCTGTGCTTGATGGAACTGTTTTCAGAAAGCCTATTCAGGTTAAGAACGTACAGCCGGCAGTCAAGAGCTGGAAGAAGCCGTTCATCATGGGACGCCACGCATACGGCGACGTTTACAAGAACTGCGAGATGTACGTTGACGGCCCGGGAAAGGCAGAACTCGTCTTCACGGGCGCTGACGGAAAGGAAATCCGTAAGACAATCATGGAGATGAAGGGACCTGGCGTTCTTCAGGGCATGCACAACACAGACAAGTCAATTGAAAGCTTTGCACGCTGCTGCTTCCGCTACGCTCTTGATGAGAAGGTCGACGTCTGGTTCGCTACAAAGGACACCATCTCAAAGACATACGATGGCCGCTTCAAGGAACTGTTCCAGAAGATTTTTGACGCTGAGTTCAAGGCTGATTTCGAGAAGGCAGGACTCACCTACTTCTACACACTCATTGATGATGCAGTTGCCCGCGTCATGAAGAGCGAAGGCGGCATTCTCTGGGCTTGCAAGAACTACGACGGCGACGTCATGAGCGATATGGTAGCTTCTGCATCAGGAAGCCTTTCAATGATGACAAGCGTTCTCGTCTCTCCTGACGGCAAGTTCGAGTACGAAGCTGCTCACGGCACCGTACAGCGCCACTACTACCGCTACCTGAAAGGCGAAAAGACAAGCACCAACCCGGTCGCGCTCATCTTCGCATGGACAGGCGCTCTTGCAAAACGAGCAGAACTGGATGACACTCCGGAACTCGGCGCATTCGCAAAGAAGCTTGAAAAGGCAACGCTTGATCTGATTGAAAGCGGCGTCATGACAGGCGACCTTAAGGCTCTTGCAGACCCTGCGCCCAAGGAAATTCTGAACAGCTGGGACTTCATTGACGCCATTGCTGCAAAACTGAACTGATCAGAAAAGCAACAGTTGTAGATGCAGGGAAAAGATAGCTGATATTCAGAATTCGTCATCTGGGCGCTTGAAGACAACACAATCGGATGTACCTTTTACGAGAAGCACCATTACACTCGTGATGGCGCGACAAAGATTTTTCAGAGATTCAATAAGAAAGAAGTCAGATTTGTTAAAAAGATAAACTGAACGGTATTTAACAATTAACACCTGTTCAAAGCTTCATGGATTCTTTCAAGCGGCACTCCTAAATCATTTGCGACATTTTCAGGCTTTTCATGATACTTCTGTATCAACTTCAGAGCTGCCTCTAAAAGTCCTTCTTCACGTCCTTCTTCACGGGCTTCTTCACGTTGTACAGCTATATCGGTTTCATAATCGTATTCTGCTAAAAACATGTTAATCACCTCCGTGGAGTTCTTGATAAGATATTCCTTCAGAATATTCCTGATTATAGCTTCTTCGATTGCCTGCTTATAAGAATCAGGATTACCAGGAACTGCGTATTCACGTACTATCTCAATAAAGTCGCAATACTGTTTCAGTATATCACAGCCATCCTGAAACTTCCAAGTCTG
>JAGHRS010000006.1 GCA_018066285.1 Candidatus Treponema caballi | reverse complement strand
TTATGCTACTGTAAAATATATAAACAGTCAAGAAAACTGTCAGCCACGGTTCTGATATACCCTGGAAAACATCTTGTTACGTGTTCTCTTAGAAATACGTACAAATACAATATGAAGCTGATACTGACCGGAATCAGGTAAAGCGGAAGTGTGGATGATGAGGCCAATAACCTGATCAACTGTTTTTTCATCAATCGAAAGATTGATATGAATATATTGTTTTTCCTTAATTGCCATTGGGGTCTGGAGATTGCAGCCTCCTGCAGAAAGCTCGACAATCTGACCCTGGTATTTCTTTTCAAGTGGCTGGTATTGAATCTTGCCATCTTTGCTGTTTGAGGCAGTAATGACCCTTACAGCAGAGAATGTGCAGTTTGCGTTAAGATCTATGCGTTTGAACTGGCGGCGCTGATAAGACTGAAGTGTGTTGCAGTGAGTTACAACCATTTCACCAGCTCCGGTGATATTCTGATAGCGGATGACGCGGCAAAGCGCCTCGTAGGCAATTCCTGTGTGAGTCTGATAAAGAATCTTGATGCGGCTCAATTCTGGAGGATTGACCTGCTGGTTGAACGCATTTCTTGGAACTGATAAAACGAGCCCTTCTTTTGTATTGTCAAGAACAGTTATAGAATACTGTTCATTATTGTCTGCGTAATACTGAAGACGCTGACCTGTTGGAAATGCAGTTGTACTTGTAAGGTTTGCAAGAAGTTTTCTTCCGTTATCAATTTTCTGTCTTGTAGTAAAGAGAATGGAGATTTTGTCTTGCATCATATCATCAGTAAGAGAAATGTCATCCTTGATTGAAACAAGAAGATTATTAAAGAATGAGTTTGAATTCTCTTCTGAACGGAAAAGGTATTCCATGTTTGGAATTTTGTTGTTCTTGGCAATTTCCCATAAAAAATCGCGTTCCTTTTCCTTCAGGTCATAAATCTTTGCAACTTTGTTGATGATTGCAAAATTAGTGATTTTCTTTGCTTCGCGGGCACTTTTGTTTTCTTCGCTCTGAAAATGATTGACTATCTTTTTAAGAATAAAAACAACAAGAGTTATTATTGCTGCTATAAGGATTGAGAGATAAATAGTTTTATCCTGACGGGCTTCGAGCGGACTGCCTGAAAGGGGGAACATGATCATATCAGAAACTCCTTACTGCATTGATGTAGCTTTCAATACGCGGTTTAAGTTCATATTCTGCAAGATCACCTGTAAGTACAGTGTCTGATGAAGAAAAAGCGTTCTCGAAATCTTTGAGGATGGGGGAGAATGATTTGATGAAATCTGAAATGCTCATGCCGTCGATTGTCTTAGAGGAGAATACGTCAGGAAACAATGCCGTAAGTGTTGTGAGGTGACATAATACATCAAACTGGTCTGTGAATGACTTTATGACGGCACCCGCTTTATTCATGTCGCTGCCCTGTAATGTTACTGGAAGTTCCTCAAGGTTTGCTGCGAGTTTTTCGAGTTCCGGGAGAAGATCTTTCATTGAAGCAATGATATCTGAAGAACTTATGGTAGTGATGTCTGCTGTGTCGCAGTTTTCAACAGCGAGAGTGTTGAGTTCATCTATTTTTTCAGCCTGAATATCAGAACCGTTAACAGCTATGCGGATAATTGTTGCGTTGTTTTTTTCACATTCAAGTTCAAGGGAACGTAATACATCTCCGACAGTTTTTTCATTTTCAAGTGTAAATCCAATTTCCTGTCCGTTAAGCAACAATTTCATATAGTGTACTCCTCATCATCTTTTATTATTCTGTTGATTTGAAAAATTTTCAATAGTTGTTGATTGTGATTCAAGTGAACTGAGTGTTCCTTCCATGTTTCCGTATTGACGCTTGTACTGAGCTTCCTTGTCATCAAGTTTCTCTTCAAGCGTTGCAATTTTTGACTGACTTGTTGTTATTTTTGAATCCAGGGAACTGATTTTAGATGAAAAGATTCCGCCTGTTTCGGTATATGCCTTGATGTTGTTTTCCATGAGATATGCAATACCTGTATCAACAATAAGATCACCGTCAGAATCATAACCGAACAGTTTCTTTATATCATCAATATTTGACTTGAGTTTTTCATCAAGCACTTTTTCATCAATTTCAAGATAGCCGCGTAATCTGGACTGATTGTAGCCGGATGTACCACTGCTTGCACTTGTTGAGACGCCTATCTGAGAGAGCATGGTGATTGCAGAATCAGGTATCGGATATGAGTTTTGAAGAATGCGCTGCAGGGAGCTTTTGCTTTGTGTCAGTGTAGAATCTGCCATGAACATGCCAAGCTGTGCTTCTTTTGTTTCAATTTCGTCATCTGTAAGATAATCAAGTTCTGTTATGATTTCGCTTTTATTTGATGTAAGGATGTTTATGTCAGCAATGAGACGGTTGTAGTTACCTACCAGATTAATGATTGCATCCTTTGCAGAGTCAGTATCTGGTTTAATGCTTATGGTTGCAGTTTTCTCTGTGGGGGCCGTAAGAGTAAGCGTTACATTTGGAACAATATCGTCTATCTCATTTGTAGAACGATACATGGTGATCCCTTCATATTTGATTTCCGCATCTCCGGCTGTTGAAACGGCATGTCCTGGAACAAGACTGTCAGAACCATAGGTGACAGAAGCAACCGGCTTTGAAAGGGTAACAGTTTTATCTGTGTTGTTGTTTTTGATTATGATGCTTTTCAGTCCCGGATAGTCTTCTGAACTGATGACATAACTCTTTTCGGAACCGTCTTTTCCAAGTGGCTCAAGAGGACGCTCACCTGAAGCTGTCCGTACATAAACAACAGAATTATCTTCTACGGCAACTTCAGCTGGAGCTGCCTCAATCTGACCAAGTTCCGACTGTTCGTTGAAAATGATGATTCCCTTGTATGAAATGAGTGAAGGATCAGGAAGTACCGGAGCACTTGCTGTTGCTGCAGATTCAGATGATGTCTGCTTTGTGTTTTCGTGCATTGAAATGCTGAATGAAACAGAATATGCATCTGATGCTGAAGAAACCGAAGAAGGGATCTCTATTTCAAAGCCGTTTCTGCTTTGAACGGTTATGTTTGAATCCTCAACAGAAACGTTGTTCATGCTGAGCGTTCCTGTTTTAGAAAGAGAGGAGTAATCTCTGACAAGCTCAGCTTCTGTGTCTTTACCTGGTGTCAGGATACCGGTCGCTAAAGCAAAATCAAGAGCTGCATCTTCAAAGACAAGATTGTTTTCAGCGCCTGTTTTGAGAGATTCAATGAGAAGCGAAGTCTCTTCAGAAGAAACGCCGATAAGTGATGCTTTGAGATTTGTTCCGCCTCGTCTGTTAAGGGCTGCAACCCAGTCTGTTATTGAGCCTCCTTTCCAGTTGAATGAAACGGTCTTGTCAGAAACTGAAATAGTGTAAGTACCTGCAGGAACTTCGTACTCTTTGCTGATGTTGTCTGAAAGAAAGCGGTCGGTTGTTGCAATGGAGTTAACGTCAAGTTTGAATGAACCGACTGTTGCATCACGGTCAGGATTTGCAGTAACTGCAAATTCATCTGTGGATTCTGAAAGTTTTGAACTGAAAGGATTGTCGAATGAGTAGAGGGAGCGCACGTTTTCACGGACTGCACTCATCTGTGTATTGATGGAGCGCCATGCTGTCTGCTGGTCTTTGTATTCATCCAGACGCTTCTGTTCACGCGTCAAAGGAACGCGTTCTACTTCCATGAGTTGCTGAATTAATTCTGTTGTTCCGTATTTGTTAGTTACGCCAGGTATACTGATATCAGCCATGTGCAGTCATGCCGCGCACAGAAATCAGATTTTTTCGTCGAATAAAAAGCCTAACGCGTCTTTTATCCGAACCTGCATCTCCTGAATTTCTGCCGACGGAATCTCCTTAATTACTTTATCGGTAGAAGGGTCGATGACCTTAATAACAACACGGTCTAATTCTTCATTTACATTGAATTTAACCTTGCGGTCGAGGAAATCGGAAAGATTCTGCAGCTGTGCAACAGTGTCCTGAATTTTTTCCTTTTCTTTGATGATGTCATCAACGGTATCGCTCATTGCTTCGTTAGGAGCGACAGTTTTAGCAGGTACTTTCGCGTATGCGGAAATACGTTTAGAGAGATTTTGCTGGGATATGTCTGAATACGGCTTAAGACCTTCCATGGTCTTATTTTGCCCGATTCCCTGTGAAGAGACCATCGGATGCCCTCCTTGGACATTACAAAATGCCAGATACACAAATACAAGGAGAAATAGGGAAGGGGGGCGCACCCCTTCCTGTATGTCTCCAGTTCCCGTAGAAAAGATTACATCCAGAGATCTCTTATGCGGGAAATGTTGTCAGTTTAGCTGAGCAGACTCAGTACGTTCTGAGACTGTGTGTTTGCCTGTGCCAGCATTGCAGTACCAGACTGTGAGAGAATCTGGTTCTTTGTAAACTCGACAATTTCAGAAGCCATATCAGTATCGCGGATCTGTGAATCTGCTGCTGAAAGGTTTTCTGATGCTACGCTGATGCCCTGAGCTGCCAGTTCGAAGCGGTTCTGGTATGCACCGAGGTCTGCACGCTGACGTGAGACGTTCTTCAGTGCTTCATCAACTGTAGAAATTGTCATGTTTGCTTTTTCAGGGGAAGCAATAGAGATAGCCTCTTCTGTTCCCTGTGCACCGACAAGTCCGAGTGACTGAGCAGTCATTGTACCAACAAACACCTGTACGTTCTGATCTACGTTTGCGCCAATCTGGAACTGCATGATGCGTCCAGTTGCAGAATCTTTTGCGAATGCACCGGTAAGCATGTTCATTCCGTTGAACTGTGCCTGTGATGCAATGCGGTCTACTTCTGCGACCAGCTGTGATACTTCTACCTGAATCTGCATGCGGTCTTCATCTGAGTAGATACCGTTTGAAGACTGTACAGAAAGTTCACGGATTCTCTGAAGAATGTCAGTAGTTTCCTGCAGATATCCTTCTGTAGCCTGGATGAAAGAAACACCATTGTTGATGTTCTTTTCTGCCTGGTTCAATCCGCGGATCTGGGCGCGCATCTTTTCAGATACGGCAAGACCAGAAGCATCATCACCGGCGCGGTTTATACGCTGACCAGAACTGAGTTTCTCCATGTTAGCCTGCAGTGAAGAACTTACGTTATTCAGTGAGCGGCTAGCATACATTGAACTCATGTTGTGATTAATAACCATAATTGTAACCCTCCATGATTGGAAAAAAAGGACCTTCCATGTCCTTGGTTTTTTCTATCATATGTAATGGCAATCAGAAAGTTTTGCGCCCCTTTCTGAAAGGTTCAGTCCATACGACAGGAACAGGTACCTCTGCTTTTGACACAGGTAACTGTTCCTATCGTCACATACACACGGAGTGTTATATTTCAAAGATCCCGGGCTTTTCGCCCACCGGTACATACAGTACCAGACGCCTCTGAACAGACGTCAGTCATAGTTACTTTGTAATACCGGGAATTTTTGCAAGATAAGTGTAAAAAGAACTCCGGTAGAATGCAGGTGATTTCACCTGCATTCTACTTTAGTATAATACACTAGCTGAGTAAAGACAAGACACTCTGTGTACTTACGTTCGCCTGAGCGAGCATAGCAGTACCAGCCTGTGAGAGGATAGAGTTCTTTGTAAACTCTACCATCTGGCTTGCCATATCTGTGTCACGGATGCGTGACTCAGCTGCCTGAAGGTTCTCAGCTGCAACGTTGATACCCTGTGTTGTCATCTCAAAGCGGTTCTGATATGCACCAAGGTCTGCACGCTGTTTGTTGATTCTCTTCAGAGCGCCATCCAGTGTGTTAATAGCGGAGTTGGCCTCGTCCGGAGTTGCCAGAGACATGATTTCGTCTTCGCCTTCTGTTGTGCGGAGTCCGAGAGCAGCAGCTGTCATTGTTCCGACGAATACCTGCAGACGCTGATCCATGTTAGCTCCAACATGGAACCAGAGTGAAGCAGTGACTGTGTTGTCGCCTGTGAACTGTGCGAAGCGTCCGGTGAGCATGTTCATGCCGTTGAACTGGGCCTGAGATGCAATGCGGTCTACTTCAGCAACCAGCTGAGAGACTTCAACCTGAATCTGCATGCGGTCTTCATCGGAATAGATACCGTTTGATGACTGAACTGCAAGTTCGCGAATGCGCTGGATGATGCTTGTTGTCTCTTCGAGGTAACCTTCAGTTGCCTGTGTGAAACTGATAGCATTCTGAGCATTCTTTGATGCCTGGTTAAGGCCGCGGATCTGAGAGCGCATCTTTTCAGATACTGCAAGACCAGAAGCGTCGTCTCCGGCATGGTTGATTCTCATTCCTGATGAAAGCTTTTCCATATCTTTTGTAAGATTGGTCTGGCTTAAACCAAGAACGCGATTAGAATACATCGCTGACATGTTGTGGTTGATGACCATAATTTATTCCTCCATGGAATCTTTTTTATCCGGGATGCGTCCATGCATCCCGGCACGTACAGACAGCACGTTTGTATTCAAGGCTACATCCGTGGTTATCCACACGCTAGTGAAAGAATGCTTAAAAAAGCAATCTTCTCCATAAAAAGTTTCGGCAGATACAGGATGAATCTTTAGTATTTTTTTGATACAATTTTTTATATGAAAATATGCAGGGTTTGTAACAGCGAAGAAACGACACTTTTTTCAATTAAAAAGACCAACTATATTCATTGCAGAAATTGTGGAAGTATCTGTACCGATGAAAACTGCTTTGAAACAACAGATAATCAGCGCCTGAGATATGAAAAACATCATAATTCGCTTGCAGATGATGGATACCGCTCATTTCTTGAAGCTTTCATCAATCCTGTATTCAAGGCTGTTCATGAAAATAAGAATGAAACAGAAACATTACAAAAAATAATGGATTATGGTTCAGGGCCAGAACCCGCTCTCTGCCAGCTTTTGCAGGAATACAGAAAAAACGGACGGTATCTGAGTGAATCATGTGAAATACGTGGTTGGGATCCCTTTTTTGCGCCAGAGACAGCTTTTTTTGATGATGGAGCAGACCTTGTTACCTGTCTTGAAGTCGCCGAGCATTTTGAAAAACCTCTTGATGACATGAAGAAACTGTGCAGTTCATGTAAATCAGGAGGTTACGTTGCTGTCGGTACGATGTTGCTTTCAGAAGAAACTGGCGCAGATTATGGCCATGAATACGACACATTCAGAAACTGGTGGTACAGAAGCGATGCAACACATGTTGCTTTCTATACGCTGAAAGGGCTTGTCTCATGTGCTGAAAGCGCCGGCCTGACTTTTATAAAAGCTGTTACAGACCGGGCTTTTCTTTTCAGAAAAACAGTTTGAGCTTCGATGCAGCTTTTCCGCGGTGTGAAAGGCTGTTCTTTTCAGCATCAGTAAGTTCTGCGACTGTTTTTCCCAAAGAGGGAAGGAAAACCACAGGGTCGTATCCAAATCCGCCAGTTCCGCGTTTTTGTTCATCAGGTGCGATAAGTCGGCCTTCCATTGTCTCCTGAATGGAATAGAAGCGGTCAGGACCAAGATATAAGACCATACAGCAGACATAGTGACAGCCAAGCAGAGATGAAATGTCTTTCTGACCGCTCACTGCGGCTTTTTCTTCTGCCGCTTCCCAGGCTTCCTCGAGTAAAAGCTGGTTTCTCATTTCAACAGGCAGTTTTGAACCGTCATCTGCAGGCAAAGCATTTTTTCCTGCGTATCGTGCGGAGAAAATACCTGGTCTTCCACCGAGAATATCAACGCATAGTCCTGAATCATCTGCTATGACAGGTTTGTGTACAACTTCATAAAGCGTTCGTGCTTTAATCAGACTGTTACTTACAAAATCATTTCCGTTTTCTTCGGGATCGAAATCAATTCCATCATCTTTTGGAATCCGTATCAGATGTGGACTCAGTATTTCCTGGAGTTCTTTTTGTTTGTGAAGGTTTCCTGTAGCTGCGTAAATTGTCATATTCATATGATACTTCTTTTTGAGTGTTTGAGCCATCCATTTTATGATGTACTGCAGATAAAACATGCGTAACCTGACCGATAGGAACATCAAGCACTTCAGAGATAAGTGAATTAGTCGGATATACGTCATGGGATTTACGGGAACGTTCCATGCGGCTTTTCCAGAGTTTATCATGATAGTCTCTGGATATCCCCGCATTATGAAAGTGAGATGATTCCGGATTAAGAAAAGACATCTGAATGTCACTTTCTTTTCTGATAATGTATGCTGCATTCTGAAGCTGAAGCAGATGTCGCTGTCTTTCAATTTTTTTATCAAGTTTGCTGTTGATGCAATCCAGTTTCTCGTAAAGTTCAGCTTCAGAAATATCTGCAATTTTACATATTCTTTTTATATGAAACGGCGTTAAAAAAAAGGCAGATTTCAGTGCAAGCATCATGATTTTCGTCTGGATGGGTACTTTTCTGTTTGTATTCAGAAGAAACTTCATGAATGAATTCATTTCAGTCTGTTCTGTGGAAGAAAGGAATTCTTCTTCGGGATCTTCTATTTCACGCGTACATAAATTTTCTTCAACGGCATAAGAAGAGAGTGCGACTTCACGTGCATATTTACGGTAAAACACTCTGTACCAGCTTCTGAGTTCTGTCATGCAGAGTTTACGCAAATACGTGGAAAACTGACCTATTTCCGGATTGTACAGTTTCATGAAATGAGGCAGTCGTTCGCTCAGATATAAAAGATAGTCACTGAAATTATCTTCATCCAGTTTATCCAGCCTGAAGTACTTTCTGTTCTTGAAGATGACGGTAAGAATGACATTAACTGTTTCTTTTTCAGATTTTCTGCCATTTTTAAACTCATTCATTGCTTTTTCCATTTCTTTCATCGGAATGCTCCTTAAGGTGTGATGAAAGTCTGGAAAGCAGGTTATGTGCCAACTTTCAGCTGATTTTTATGGAGGAAATGCCAGAAAACAAAGAGAATTCTGGATGAAAATGAAAAAATCTCGTAAAAAAAAGCCGGCATAGAAAGTATGCCGGCGGTATTACAAAAAACAGATGAGTTATTTGAAGAATTTACAGAATTCCTCTTTTATTTTAGGGATGAGCGATCCTGGCGTTCCTTCTGTTAAGGCTCCTGATGCGTTTTTGTGACCACCGCCTCCAAAAACGGATGCAATGGAACTTACATCTACTTCATTTCGTGATCTGAAGCCAAGCGTACATGTTTTGTCAGTTTCTTCGCGTACGAAAACAACGGCTTCAACACCTTCTACGGCAAGAAGAAGCTGGTAAAGTGAATCAGAATCTCTTCCCTCGCTTCCCATTCTGCGGGTGTCTTCAAGGTTTTCGGTCGTAATGATAAGTTTTCCGCCATAATAACGTTCAGCTTTATCAAGCATGGTACCAAGAAGCTTTCTTGTAGACCACGGTTTTCCTCCGGTTATTTCATCATACGTTGAGCGCGGATTTGCTCCGGCAGCGACAAGACGGGATGCTGCCATGAATACTTCTGCACTGTTTGTGTCGAGAAAGCGGAAAAAGCCCGTATCAGTTGAGAGTCCGAAGAAAAGAATGTCTGCTGTTTCTTTATCAAGTGGACCAACGAGAGCTTCGTAGAGCTGCTGTACTATGCATGCTGCAGCTGGTGAAGTCGGGTCGACAATCGCGTTTCCGGAACATTCTGCTGTTTTATGATGATCAAGAATATACGTATCAAGCCGTGTAATGATGGGATCTGCATCTCCCAGTCGTGACAGTTCGGAACAGTCAACGATAATGACGGCAGCGTCTTCTGCTTTCTGAAAACTTTTGGGTAAAACAGAAGTGAAATACTTTTCGTAAGGACGTATTTCGGTGCGTTTGAATGGTCCTGCATTGAGAATGCAGTAATTTTTGCCAAATGCCTTAAGAAGACGCGCAATTCCCAGAGATGATGCCACGCAGTCTCCGTCTGGTTCTTTATGACCTGCTACAATAAATGAGTTGTGAGAATCAATGAACTTTTTAAATGCTGTAATTTGCTCTTGTGTAAGTAATTTCATAAATATCCTTTAATGTACCATTATGGAAAATCACAAAATGGTCAAGATGTTTTTCTGTGGTATTTCAAGCGGACAGGTAATGTTTTTTCTGCCGGATATGACAGGTTTACCATCCTTGATGTAAATGTCAATTTCAGTACGTAATCCAAAGTCGTTGAAATACAGTCCTGGTTCAACAGAAAAGCAGCTTCCTTCAAGAAGAAAACGTCTGTCGGGGAACTCTACAGAATCAAGATTAACACCGGATCCGTGACATTCTGTGTCAATTCCATGGCCTGTACGATGTTTCAATCCATGTTCATAGCCCGCGTCAATCAGTATCTTGCGGACGTTTTCATCAAGATATGCGCCTGTTACTTTCCCAGAAGATTCAATGAGCGGGCAGACACAGTCCCGTGCCTTTGTAAGGGTTTCCCAGCATTCTGCTATTGAGTCCGGAACCTTCTTTCCATAAAAACAAACCCAGGAAATGTCGGCATATATGGAATCTGTTTCCTTTTCTTTGGCCCAGATATCAAGCTGGATGACATCTCCTTCTCTGGCAAGTGCACTTTCTGTTTCAGATGGCTCATAATGCGGATCACCTGCATGTGGCCCAAATGCCACGATGGGAGGATGATCTGTTATCAGATTGTTTTTCTCAAACTGACTCATGATGAACTGCTGCACTTCATATTCGCTGACAGACATCTTTGTAGAATAACGGTTACATATCATTTGCCAGGTATCGTAAACAATCTGATAAAGAACTGTTTCTGCGCGTTCCTGACTATCTATCTGCTTCTGGGAAAGAAGTCCCTTGCAGCGTTGTACCAGAGGGGCCGCTGTAGTCGTGGTAATTCCGCATTTTTCAAGAAGCGAGATGAATCCACCGTCAACGGTTGAAATGACAGAGATATCTGCATCGGAAAGAACGGCAAACTTATTTCCGTATTTGACGGAAATTTCTGTAAGAATGGTTTGCAGTCCGGTCTGACTTGAATAAGAGTATACAGCAGATGAGGGGAGTGTATCTAAAGCATGCGGTTCAATTGCGTGCTGAATTTTAAGTTCTGTACCATTTGTCAGGACTATATAAATCCATCTGCGTGTTGAAACTATATCTCGGGGGATGGAGAGAAGTTCATCGGTAAAAGAATCCCTGTTATGGAAATTTGTAAAAATCCATCCAGACACAGCGTTCAGGATGGATTCTTCTTTCAGGGCTTTATGTATATCAGAAATAATGGAAACAGACATCACAATCCGTGGACAAATGCCTGAGGATCAATTTCTGAAGGAAGGACGCTTCCTGTGAAAACACCCCACATTGTATGCATCTTATTTGAAGGAACGTTCAGGTCAAGGCGTGCGAACTCTCCGTCTTTGAAGAAAATGGAAATATAAGGATCGCAGTTTTTGACAAGAGGCTTAACAAGACCTTTGCGGTTTGCTTTTCCCTGCATGAACCATTCACGTGGAATAGAAACACATCCCAGCTTTGTACCGAATTTCTGATAATACACTACATAGTAGTTTCTCTGTTCCAGAACTTTTATGATTGGAACAGTTACATAAGTAAATGAACCTTCCTTCAATTCTGGTGGTGTTTCTGCACCTACGAATACTATTGAAAAAAGGATGAGAACGAGTACAAGGGCTGTAATTTTCTTCATGTCGAAATATCTCCTTGGGAAAAATCAGTGATACTATTCAACTATACCACCCAAATAAGCGCTTTACAATGAAAATATAAAGGTATTGGACACTTATTTACACTAATTATTAAATCTTTGAAGGAATAAAAAAAGTCCACACATTTGTGTGGACTTTGCTAGCGGCAGTGGGGCTCGAACCTACGACATACCGGATATGAGCCGGGTACTCTACCAACTGAGTTATGCCGCCATAACGTTCGTTACTTTATCAAATACGCGAAAAAGTGTCAAGTAGATCAGCGAAGTTTTGCACCGGGAATAAGGCTTTGTGCTGTTGAAACCAAAGCATCCAGTTCTTTCTGAATATACGGTGAAACGTTGTTGTATTCCGGATTAAGACAGTTCTCGTTCCTGAACTGAGCAAACATCCACGATGCATCGGATGGCAGTTCGGCTGCAATGGAGCGGATATCATCTTCTTTTACAAGCGGAGGCACAAGAACGGTTCTGAATTCGCGTCTGTCTGCGGGAAGGGAAGAGACAAGTTTTACAGAGTGCAGCAGTGACGTGGTAAGCTTATTTTTCTTTTCCTCAGATAAACCGGCCGGCGCAAGCTCAGCATAGCGGGCTGGGGAAGTTTTTATATCCAGCGCAATGAAATCAGGACAATATTCAGAGCGGATTAAGTCTTCAAGGCGGTTGTCTGCAATGCCGTTTGTGTCAAGTTTGACTTTATAGCCGAGCTCACGCACTGCCCTGAGCAGTGGCAGAAGCATTGGCGAAAGAAGGGCCTCGCCCCCGGAAATGACAAAGCCTTTAATAACCGATTTACGCTGTTCAAGATGAGTAACGACTTCCTGAAGCGTAACTGCATCGGGGGCGTCACCGTTATTCAGGACAAGACCTGTATTATAGCAGTACGGGCAGCGGAGGTTGCAGCCAGAAAGAAAGATTGCGCTTGCAACGATACCAGGAAAGTCGACTAAGGTTGTTTTGACAAGAACGCCGGCCTTTTTAGAGCCGGCGTTTTCAGAAAGCTGCATGATATATGTCTGCTCAGCAAGTTACTGCAGCTGCGTGAAGGATAGCGTCAAGTTCCTGTGCGTTGTGTGCGCGGGAAACTTCTTCTCCTGCTGCATTATACATGATGACTGTAGGAGCTGCGAAGACGCCGAGTTCTGCTGCGCGTGCAAGGCCTTCTTCTGAATCTACGTCAACATATGTTCCCGGAATTGAAACTCCTGCGAGGTATGCTTTTACCGGCGGGCAGTTTGGACATGTCTTGCGGGCGAAGAACTCGTAGCTGATGACGTCTGAATCAGAAACGACAACTTCAGCTGCCTGTGGGGCAACTTCTTCCTGCATTACAGGGGTTGTTTCCTTTTTTGGATCATTCTCTGTTCCGTTGTATACGAACATCTTGCGGTGACCGTATTCGTCACGCTTTCCTTTGTTCCAGTTACGTACAGAACGGTAATATCCGACGATGCGGGCATACACTTCAGTCTCTGTTCCCTTTACGTTTTCCAGAGCCTCTTTTGTTCTGGCAATTTCTGCCTCTACAGTTTCAAGATCTCTCATTTTTGTTTCTGCCATACTTTCATCCTCCCACAACTTTTCATTTTGAGTATGCACACATTCATACTCATCATATCATACATATCGGTACGCTTCAAGAAAATCTACACTATATTTAGTGTGATATCTTGGTAAACATTTATAAATGGCACTAGAGGCTTCCAGTGAACCAGATTTTTTTTATTTCTTACGGGCATCAAGAATTGCTGCTTTCTCAGCTTCAAGCTGGGCAAGCTGAATCTTAAGCTCGTGTTCTGCTTCTGCCTTACACTTAGGACACTCGAACTGTTCTCCGGTAAGGTATCCGTGGATACGGCATACGGAGTAGGTCGGTGAAATCGTGAAGAACGGAATGCGGTAGTTTGATGCAATCGCCTTTACCAGGTCACGGCATGTCTGCCAGTCCTTTACAGCCTCACCCATGAACACGTGGAACATTGTTCCGCCTGTGTACTTGGTCTGCAGGCTTTCCTGATGATCGAGCGCTTCGAAAACGTCGGCGGTGTAATCAACAGGCAGCTGACTTGAGTTTGTATAGAACGGCTCATCAGTTCCTGATGTAATGATATCCGGATACTGCTTCTTGTCGTGACGTGCCAGACGGTATGAAGTACTTTCTGCAGGTGTTGCCTCCAGGTTGAACAGTTCTCCTGTTTCTTCCTGATAGTCTGCAAGACGGTTTCTCATGTAGGTAAGAACTTTCTCTGCAAATGCCTTTCCCTTCGGTGTAGAAATGTCTGTACCGAGGAAGTTCAGACAGCATTCGTTCATACCGCAAAGACCGATTGTATTGAAATGGTTGTTCAGACGTGACAGATAGCGGCGCGTATATGGGAACAGACCACCGTCCAGCAGGCGCTGGATGACCTTTCTCTTTGTACAGAGGCTTTCCTTTGCAAGATCCATGAGGTAATCAAGGCGTGCAAAGAATTGCTGCTCATTCTTGGCAAGATAACCGATCTGTGGCAGGTTGAGTGTTACGACACCCAGTGAGCCAGTGAACTCATCGGCACCAAAGAGACCGCCACCACGGCGGCGCAGTTCGCGTTTGTCCAGCTGCAGACGGCAGCACATTGAACGGACATCACTCGGGTTCAGGTCTGAATTGACGAAGTTCTGGAAGTTTGGAGTACCGTACTGTGCTGTCATCTCGAAGAGCAGCTTTGCGTTCTCACTGTTCCAGTCAAAGTCCTTTGTAATGTTGTATGTCGGAATAGGATATGCGAATCCGCGGCCTGCAGCATCTCCTTCAA
Source organism: Candidatus Treponema caballi (assembly GCA_018066285.1). GTDB lineage: Bacteria > Spirochaetota > Spirochaetia > Treponematales > Treponemataceae > Treponema_I > Treponema_I caballi. The sequence continues at coordinate 140,953 of JAGHRS010000006.1, read as the reverse complement.
TCATGAGCTGGATGAAGGCCTTGTTGATCATATCCATTTCTTTCTTACAGTCACCGTAGGTAAAGTCCATTTCCTTACCGCCGACAATTGCCGGTTTGTTCTTAAGGTCATCAGGACATACCCAGTCGAGTGTGATGTTTGTGAACGGTGCCTGTGAACCCCAGCGGCTTGGTGTGTTGACACCATAGATGAAGCTCTGGATACACTGGCGTACTTCTTTTTCTGTAAGGTTATCCTTGCGGACAAACGGTGCAAGATAGGTATCGAAAGAGCTGAATGCCTGAGCACCTGCCCATTCGTTCTGCATGATTCCCAGGAAGTTTACAATCTGGTTTACCAGTGTTGAAAGGTGGGTTGCCGGTGTTGATGTAATCTTGTCCGGAACGCCGCCGAGACCTTCTGCAATGAGCTGTCTGATAGACCAGCCTGCGCAGTAGCCTGAGAACATGGAAAGGTCATGGATGTGGAATGCAGCTGTCTTGTGGGCTTCTGCGATTTCCTTTGAATAAATGTTCCTGAGCCAGTAGTTGGCTGTGATTGTACCTGAGTTGTGAAGAATAAGACCGCCAAGTGAGAAGTTGACGTTGGCGTTCTCGTTGACACGCCAGTCAGACTGACTCAGATAGCCGTCCATGGTGTCATTGATGTCGAGCATGAGGCTCTTTGCATCACGGATTGCCTCGTGCTTTGCGCGGTACAGGATATATGCCTTTGCAACTGCAACTTCATGACTTTCAATGAGTACAGTTTCAACAATGTCCTGAATTTCTTCGATAGCCGGAATTGAATGGGCATGGCGGCCTGCCATCATAAGGCGAAGGCGGTCTTCTACTGCATCTGTAAGCTGTTCTGCTTTGTCAGGATTAGGTCTTTTTTCAACAGCTTCGATTGCTTTTCCGACTGCGTTAAGAATTTTTGTCCGGTCGTAATCTGCGATTTCACCGGATCTCTTAACGACATGCTTAATTACCATTGAGGTATCTGTGTCATTCTTATTTCCCAGAAAATTGCTCCACTCTGGAAAAACTGACTGTCCGCTCATTGGTCCCCCCCCAATTTGTTTACTTCATTTATGAACTCATCCAGATTTTCAAAGTGACGGTACACCGACGCAAAACGGATGTACGCAACTTTGTCAACTGCATGCAGTTTCTCAAGAACTAAGTCACCAAGGTCTTCGGTTGAAATCTCCCGGCTGCCACGACAACGCATGATGGCCTGATCCTCAATTTCGAGAACAATGTTTTCAAGTGACTCTGTAGAGACAGGACGCTTTTCAAGCGCGCGTGAAATGCCTTTTTCAAGCTTTGTCCGGTCAAATGGCTGCCGGCGGCCGTCGCGCTTGACTACCATAAAAGGTTTTTCTTCGATACGTTCATAACTTGTGAAACGGTAACCACAACCGAGACACTCACGGCGACGGCGTATGCTTTCACCGTTTGCCATGGTTCGTGACTCCAGGACCTTGTCATCAAGACTTCCGCAGTATGGACAACGCATTAGAACTTCCTTTTTGTATTTAGTGTCGTATCTGCAATAATTTCATCATACAACACTATATGTACGTTGACAAGATAAAAAACCAAAAAAAACAGGAGCAGAAAAATACTGCAAGGGATAACATATTGCACTGTTAAGAAATAGGACAACAAAAAAAATTGGGCAATATCAGTTACTTCTATATTCTGTTTCATCGTGCAGTATGTGTTCAGAATGGAGAAAAGAAAGGTATTGGAGATAAAAGATAAAATAGGGTAATAGTAATAATAGAATAACAAATGCCACGACAGGTATCCAGTCTCCGAGCTCTGCATATGTGGTTATTTCACGTTCGAAAATGGGAACTTCGGCAAGAACAGATGCTTCCTCAAAAAGCGGAAGGTCGGTAAGTATGGTACCATTGGGGCCTGTTACCGTAGTGTACCCGCCGTTTGTTGTACGGACCAGAGTTGTCCTGAATTCAAGTGCACGGAATGAGGACATTATATAGTGCTGGTATTCTGCTGATTTCTTCAGTGACCATGAATCATTCGTAATATTCATGAATACTTCGCTTCCTGCAAGGAAAAGCTGCCGGCATACGGAAGGGAAGGCATCTTCAAAGCAGACTGGTGCCGAGAAATGAACAGGTTCTGATCCTTGGACCGTAAAGATGGTGTATTCGTTGCCAGCCTGCCATCCATTGGAAAAGCCTGCGACTATCTGCATGAAAGTCTTCATCCAGGGTTTGTCTGCAAAAGGTATGCCTTCAGCAAATGGGACAAGATGAATCTTGGCATAGTGTTCCTGAATGGATGCATCGGGATTGAGCAGAACCGCGCAGTTTCCAAAATGTGTACCGGTGTCATCCATGGTGTAGGGAGCTCCGATTAAATAGGGAACACCGGTATCACGGATTGATTCCTGAAGAGGATATTCATAGGGAACACCATCATAGTACCACCATGATTCAGGCAGCGGATAGGTAAGGAATCCTTCACTCCACACAACAATCTGGGGCTCTTTATCTGAAGCTTCTATTGCCTCTTCTGTAAGTCGTTCAGCCGTTAAAATGCAATCCGCTTCTGAGCCTTCCCAGGAATCTGCGTTATGCTGGACAAGAACGGTATTGAGCGTTTTTACGGGAGTTCGTGGCTTATAGAATTCATACGTGCCATATATCAGGGAAGCAAGAAAGAGGAATACTGTGAAAAGGGCGGCGTTTGCCGTTACCGTCCTTTCTGATGAAAGGAAAATGTTGCGGAATGCGTGTTCATTGCGCCAGAAGGAACGGATGACTTCTGCTGCGGTTGCTGCAAAGAGTGAAAAAAGGAAACTTATTCCCCATGTTCCTGTGAGGGAGACAATCTGTATAAGCAGTTTCCATTTCCATGAAGTAAGTATGACAGTTCCCCATGGATAGGCGAGGAAACCTTCAGATTTCCACCATTCATAAAGCGTCCATGCAGCAGTAAAGTACAATATCCTGATAATGACATTGAACGGGCGGCATCCGGCATTTTCACGCAATTCTTCTTCCGGATGCAGTGTTATGTTGAATGGAATATACAGCAGCTGTCCTATGAACCATCCTGCAACATAGTAAAATGCACTTGAAGCGCCTATCGTAAGTATTGCGAATTCCTTGAAGTTTGCCAGCCAGAAACTTGACGCAGCATGAACTGTGCCAAGAAAAAGGGATGTGCATAATCCGGCTTCCCTGTAGGTTTTGCATCGTGAAAGTGCAAGATAGAATGGAACAAGGCAAAGAAGACCTGCAAGAGGCATTCCGAAACTGAGTATTTCATTTGGAATTCCTGAAGTCATGAGGAAGATGGAAAGTACGGTGTAAAAAAAAACTTGTAAAATTCGCATACTCAGATTATCATCATATAAGCAAATGTTTAAAAAAATCAACATATGATATGCGTGATTGAAGATATTGCGTGTCTCATCTGGGCGGGAGATTGACAGAGACATGGATCAGGTTACAGAGGCACACTGTCTTGAGTATGAATCCAAACCGGATGTACTCGTGACGGCGCCTGGCCGTTTTCACCTGATAGGTGAACACTGCTGGTATTTTAAAGATAAGACTCTTTCTATGGCAGTAAATCTGCCTGTTTATCTGTCTGTCTCTGTCAGAAACGATTCTGCTTTACGCTTTTATTATCCCCAGTTGAAAGAAAGAAAGCGTGCTAATGTTTCCACACTGAAATTCAGACGGGAAGACCGATGGGCAAACGCCCTTAAAGCAATAATATTTGCTTTTGGAGAATGCGGTTTTTCATGTCGTGGAATGAATATTACTGTCTGGTCTGACATTCTGCCGTCAGCCGGATTTGGTATTACAACAGCCATGAAAGTGGCAATGGCGCTGGCAATACGCGCGTTGTTCCATCCGAATTGTACAGACGCCCAGCTTCTTCAGGTAATAGACAGGGGAAACCGTTTCTTCCTGAATGCAGGCAATTTCATATCTGACATTTATACAGCGATGTATTCGGAAGAAAATTCCTGCCTGTTGATTGACCACTCAAAGAATACATACAAGGCTGTTCCTTTTAACTTTGACGGATATTCAATTGTTCTGACGGATGCACGGGTTCCACGCATATCACTGTGGAATGAAGATACTGTACGCATTCCGGAAAACTTCCTGCTGCTTGCAGAACTCAAGAATCAGAAAAACGGTTTCTGGATTTATGAAGAATCTGAAACAGAAATAAACGATGTTCTTTCTGCGGTAAGCGAAAATACGCGTCGGAAACTTATCTGCATCATGAAGGAACATGACTGCATTATGGATGCAGTTCCAGCCCTTGAAAGCGGTAACTTTCCTCAGTTTGCGCGCATGGTGAACAAATCTCATGAAGATATGCGTGATCTTTTTGAAATATCCTGCCCTGAAATCGACTGGCTTGCAAAACGGGTGCTTGAATTTGATCCTGCGGCTACTGTAAGAAATCCTTCAGCATGTGCAAGAATTACAGGAAAAGGCTTTGGACGGTGTCTTTATACATTCATGAAGACAGATGACATCGATAATTATGTGCAGAAACTTGCCGAATATGAAAGAATTTTTGGATTCACAGCATCATATTATGTGGTTAAACCTGAAAGGGGAGCTCATGTGATTGAATGCAGCGTAAAATGATTTTTTCGCTGAAGTGTTTATCTTAATGATGTAAAATAGTATAATGAATCTGATGGGGGGCAGATGATGGCAGATACTTTTGAAGATGGTATAGCTTTATATAATCAGAAAAACTATAAGGATGCACTTGCAGTCTTCCTTTCTCTGCCATCCGATTCAGGCATTCCACCCCTTGAACTTTCCTATTATGCAGGCCTTTCATATGCACGGCTCAACAGATTTGATGAAGCACTCATGTATCTTGAGCAGGTGGTGACTGCAAGTTCAGATGTGAAACGTATACATCAGTGCCGTCTTACACTTGCTGTTCTGTATACAAAGACAGACAGGCCGCGGCTTGCTGATTATGAGCTTCAGAAACTTATTGAAGATGGATATGAGACGGCTGAAGTATACTGCTCAATGGCGTATATCGCCTGGGAGCTTGATAGAAAGGACGAAGCCGTCAGACATTACGAAACAGCTCTTTCCCTGAAACCTGAATGTTCCACGGCCCTCAACGGACTTGGATACGTTCTTGCCTGTATAGGAAAAGATCTGACAAAGGCTCTTTCGTACTGCAAGAAAGCAGTAGACAAGAATCCTGATTCTCCAGCCTTCCTTGATTCTCTGGGATGGGTTTATTATCAGCTCGGACTTAACAAGGAAGCAATGACGTATATCAAGCGGGCAAACAGTCTGCTTCCGGGAAACTCTGAAATATCAGAACACTATGAAATCCTTATATCTAATGGTAATGCCGTAAGGGAAAACAACAGGATTTCAGAGCATGAAGGTACCGTATGAAAAAAAGTCTGATAAAGTCTGTTTCATGTTTACTGCTTATCGTGTTTTGCATTTCTGTTCCTCTCTTCGCAGAGAGTGCGGTTCAGGCAGAGGAAGAATTCAGACGCGGAATTCAGGCATACAACCGAGGATCATTCAATGATGCAATCCTGCAGTTTGAAAAGGCTTTGACATATCTTCCTGAAGAAAACCTCATCCTTGACTGGCTTGGACGCTCATATTACCGGGCGGGAATGGAAGAAGCCGCCATTCAGGAATGGAGTTATGCGCTCAATCAGGGATACGGTGGAGCTCTTCTTGAAAACATTCTTGAGATCATCCAGTCACGTCGTATTTTCTCTTCAACAAGATTCGACGAATACTACTCAGAAGCAGGTGTGCTTAATGGAAATGATGGAACGACGCTTTTCTTCAACAAGCCGGTTTCTGTTCTTGCTGAGAAAGACGGAAGCTTCTGGGCTGTGGCTTATGGTTCCAACGAAATAATCAATGTTGATGTAAACGGATACATAACCACCAGAAAAAAAGGTCCTCTGAATGGTTATGACCGCCCCATGGATATAATGAGGGCTAGTTCGGGACGTCTTGTGCTTACTGAATTTGCTGCTGACAGGATTTCTTTCCTTGATGAAAATGGCAATTACATTTCATCCTTTGGCTCAAAAGGACGTGGAGACGGTCAGCTTCTTGGTCCTCAATATCTTGCTGAAGATTCATCGGGTAATATTTATGTTACTGATTTTGGAAATGCCCGTGTTGCCGTCTTTACTTCAGAGGGAGAATTCCTGTATAACTTCGGTTCATTCCTGGCTCCTACAGGAATTGCCGCAGCAGGAAACAGGATTTTCATTGCTGATGCCCTTAAAGGTGCTGTGTACGAATATGATAATGCAGGAAACTACAAGGGAATATTTATTCCTGAAGAAACACTTGTTCAGCCTGAAGCCCTCCGGATTAGTGGGAATGCACTTTATATCTGTGATGGTAACCGCCTGCTGAGTGCAAGTCTTGAGACTGGTGCTCTTTTTGAGATGGCAAATACAGGTAATGCTCCTTCCCGTCTGACGTGCGCTACAGAAGATGCTAACGGAAACATTATAGCTACAGATTTTACAAGCGATGAGATATACATCTACTCTCAGATGAGTGAACTTGTCGGTGGCCTTTATGTAGAAATAACACGCATAAACGCAGATAATTTCCCGACAGTACAGCTTGAAGTCCGGGTTGAAAACAGAAGACGTCAGCCGGTAGTTGGCCTGAAAGCAAACAATTTCCTTATTACAGAAGATAAACATACGGTTGCAGGGCAGAGTTTGACAGCATCTGCCAACAATGATGCTTCTGGAGACGTTACCGTCATCATTGACCGTTCATCAGACATGGCTGGCCGCGATTCTGATGTTCAGACAGCGATAATGGAAATTGCCGCAGGAATGAATGGTAAAGGTACTCTCAGAATTGTGTCAGCAGGACAGATCCCTGCAACTGAACTTGTTACAAAGCCATCAGATGTAAGGAATTTCCAGCCATCAAGACTTGAAACTCCGCTCGCAGATAAGGTAACGCTTGATCTTGCGGTACGTCTGGCTGCGAATGATCTTGTAAACTCAAGTTATAAGAGGGAAATCATTTACATTGGAAGAGGGGAGAGCGACAGACAGACGTATGAAAACTATGCCCTTTCCAATCTGTCTTCATATCTTGGAAATAATGGTATTTCCTTTTCTTTCGTGAACATCGACAATACTGGAGTTTCACCGGAACTTAACTATCTTACTGAGTTTACAGGTGGCGACAGTTATTATCTGTACAGACCGGAAGGAATATCATCCGTTATTGAAGATTTCCTTGAAAAACCGAATGGATATTATACATTTGAATATACTTCGGGACTTTATACAAACTACGGAAAAAAATTCCTTCCAGTAGAGTTTGAAGTATATCTTATGAACCGTTCTGGTCGTGCAGAATCCGGTTATTATGCTCCTCTTGAATAAAAGTGAGCAATGTTTATCACATGAATTAATCAGAATACGTATTTAGCGCCGAGATACAGGGTAAGAGTAAGAGCCGTATTTTTTACCAGGGTAGAAGCGAAAGCGGCTTTACCGTTTATTGAAAAGTTTTCATTTATCTGGATGTCAGCTTTATGTGATATTTCCAGACTGCACTCTTTTTTTTCAGAAACAGCATCTTTTTTCAGACCAAATGATCCTGAAGTAATTCTTATTGCATCCTTATTGAAGAGTTCTGCAAAACGATTCCATGCAAATTGCAGAGTCTGACTGTAAGAATGGTCATCACTGAAAGACCCTGTATATGCAGTTGTAAAGTGATCATCTTCTTCAAAATAAAGAGTCGTATAACCATTTAGATCAATCTTTGTTTTATCCGTTTCAAGTGTAATGCGGGCAGAATACTGTAGTTCATCCTGATCATACCATGTAAAAACCGGATTTGCTGATGAAGCTCCCATACAGTTGAATGCTGTAAAAGATACAAATACAGATGTGTTCTGCTTATCAAGCGTATTAAAACCTGCCTGAGAAAGAGTTCTTTCCAGTCCTAAAGAAGCAGAGTTAGGGATGAATACATCAAGAATGTCAGCACGAAGAGGCCGTTTCCATGTGAGGTAGGCTGATGCGTTGTACATGCTTCGGGTCGTATATGGAGCTTGTGACAGGGATTTTTGCAACCTGCTTTCGAGAGTTTCAGAAAAAAGATCATACACAGGAAGTATTGAAAGCGAATCGGCATGTATGGAGAATGATTCTGCATAGCTTTTTATGTCTGATATGAAAGATACAGGATTGTTGGAAGGAACATAAGCTGAGGCCGTTTCTCTCTTATACTCAAAAGTGACGGTATTTGAGGCAATGGAAAATGGAAGCGTCAGTTTCTGGTTGAATGAACCGTTTTTCTCAGGTCGTTTTTTATCTGATGTTGCAGAAAAGCCTGTTTCAAAAGAAGGGGAGAAAGAACCGCCTTCAAATGAAAGTGACTGAAGAAAAGTTACGTTCTCGGATCTTTTTCCTGCATCGCTGGAACCATAATAACTGAAGTTTTTCTCATCTGCGTCTGACTGTTGAGCTGTAACTGTCAAAACTGATGTTCCTACAGTGTACTCGCTTTTGATTGTAAATGTGTTTATTCCCGACATGCTGTTCTGTTCTCGTCGGGTTTCAATGAGTCCTTCAACAGAAAGAGGGAAATCAAGTGGAACGAGTGAAAGCGTAAGAAAATCTTTACGATGTTCGTCATCAGATAGTGTGGAAAAATCATATTCATCTGAGAAGAATACCGCGCCGGAAAGGAATCTGTCTGTCGTGGAAATTTTATAATCACCAAAGGATAATGATGAATGCTGTAAGTCAAAGTTTCCGTTTCCATTGAGTTTGAGAATTGGAGTATCGACTGCAGCCCTTACTTCTGAAGTCAGAGATGTCTCACCAAAACTTTCAATGATTGAACCTGCACCTGTCGTATCAGCATATAGTTCAGCACTGAATTTTTCAGAATCATATATTACCTTTGCGGCAACTGTATCATTTCCTGTATATGTGGAAAGCGGATCTGAAATGAAGATACCACCTATGTATATTTCTTCTGTACAATCTGTTCCTGGCTGTGCATCAATGAGAATCTGTACTTTGGAAATGGTATCAGTAGATGAAACAGGGATTGTTATGGTTTGCCAGTTCCCCTTATAAGGATTCAATTGCTCTTTTGACAGTTGAAAAGACTGGGAAGTAACAAAGCCTGAATCAGTATGCTTCTGAAGGTTTATGGTAATGTCGGAAGCGGCGGATGATTCTGGAATATACAGAAGAACAGAGGCAGCCTGATAACGTGAAAGAGGTGATTCTGATATGTGTCTTTCTATCTGTACGGAACTTCCGGCAGGTGCATTTTCTGTATCCCATGAAATACGAGCTGCATGTGGTGTGGAACCTGAAGACTGAAACCATCCGTTTTCTGTAAATGGTACAGGGAATGAGACTTCAGAAACGGTGACAGGAAGACGGATTGAGTGTCCGTTTTCATTGTATGCGGATATGTTGAATGACAGTCCGCTTAATGCTGAATCACTTCCCTTGAGCTCAAGCTTTATGTCAGAACCTGCAGTGTCAGATTTATTGATGACAATGAGACTCATGTCATGATTGGCTTCAAGTTTCTGCCTGTCATAATCAGTGATTAAGACCCTGACATTCTGATAACCGTCAGCGCATAGTACAAAGGGAGAAAGAACATCTGATGCAGGTGATTGGGAATTTGTAGAAGAAATGCACCACAGAGTCTCTCCCAGTTTGAGATAGACATCATAATCGGTAGAAAGCTTTTTCAAATCCTGCATGCAGAAAGAAAAAACATGAGAAGAGGGAAGTGATGAAGCGCCTTGAGATAAAGGGATCTCAGCAGCATACCAATAAGGAGTCCCGCCTGCATTTTGGGAGAATGCTCCCTCAATTGTTACTGTATAACCTGAGCTTTTAGAAATCTTCACGCTTTCAAGAGAAAAAGACTGACGTCTTTCTTCAGATAAAACCGGAACAGAAGCATTTTCTGTTCTTGATTTCACTTCCGGAACGTCTGTTGATGATTTTGATTCTCCAAGAAACCAGACGGCTTCGTTTCCGTCTCCTGAAAAGGCCAAAACGGGAACTTTTGCTTCTGGAACTGAAAAAGTTCCGTCTACTGAAAGTGTGTTGGAAGCTGAAAGTGTTATGTTTCCAAAAGGTCGTTCCCATTCAGTTTCCAACGAAATGGATGCATATGGAGCTTCTGTTGAAGAACTGAGTGAGTGTGTCTTTGTGTCTAAGAAAAGTGTGGAATCAAATAATCCTGTTGTTTTCAGGTATTGTGTCGGATAGTGATGAAAAACAGCTCCAAGAGAAAGTGTTGTAGCATTTGAAGTTGAAGAATACTCATTCCATGTAATGAAGATGGTGTCAGCAGATGAATAGGGAACAGACAGTGTAACGTTTCCTGTCGTACGGTCATATGAAGATGGAACTGCTATACCGTTTTTCAAGACTCTGACGGAGTTCTCTATTGCTTTGGAGCCTATAGAGAATGCTTCTGAAGCCTGGGTTGAAGTTGTCATCATATAAGGTGTGTCGTTGTCTGTGATGCCTTTTGAGGGCAGATACAGTTCCGGATACTGTTGTGCTGCGGGAAAGCGAACCGAAGCGGCAGAGTAGTCATTTACAGTCTGGCTTTCCGAAGAATGCAGCTGAATGAGGGATGCTGATTCATTGAGAAGCGCCGGATAAGAATAATCTGCATATAAAGAACGGGAACTTATTGTTATGGAACCGGAATTATTCTGGAAACTGTCTTCATAAAATGATGCTACCTGAAAAGGTGAAAAGAGTCCGGGTTTTGAAAGATACAATCCCTGAACTGTTTGTGTTCCTGATGTAACAGTCGTAAACAGGGGTGCTGTTTCTGAAACGGAAGGCCCTGAGTTATCATCTGAACAGGAAAGACCCATCAGTGTGTAAGTGCTTTCTGGGCCTCTATCTCCAAACCATTCACAGACATCTTTGAGATAAGCAGGAAGTTCACTTTCAACAGATGATTTGTCAGTAATTTCGGCAATGACTGCTCCTGTTGCCGGAGTGGCCAGATAAATAAGGCCTTTAGAAGGAAGCATGAGGTATTCATCTTTTGAGAGTCGTTTATAGCGTCTTGATGAAGAGTCTCTGAATGGTCCTTCTGAATCTTCAATATAAAGTCCGGTAATATTTGCCGCAGTAGAAGTATTGACCGTTGAAAAAAACACTCCTTTCTTGAAAGAAGAAAGAGGAATTGTTGAAGTAATAAGTTCATTTCCTCCTTTCCATGTTTTTGAATGTGTCTGTACTGAATCAAGATGCAGCTGTGTGTCTGCATCCCAATTTGAACCCTGCAATACTATTTGTACGCCAGGTGACATATCCTCTGTCCCGATGTCTGTTCCAATGCGTACTTCCTGGATTATTCCGTCTCCACTATATCCTGCGGCAATTTTGTTTGTATCAGTGTCAGATGAGATGGAAGCATCAAAATACCAGTGGTTGTCATACATGAACCATAAAAGAAGATCAGCCTTCTGAGTGAATACCGGTGACTGAATGGAAAGAACAGGAGCTTCTTCTCCAAGGTAAACGGCAGCACCGGAAGACAGAAGACTTTCCCAGCTTCCTTCAATGTCAAACTCGATATCATTTGCGTGTACAAGTGACAGGGGAACCGTCAGGAAAAACAACATCAGAACGGAAGTAATGAACTGACGAGCCTTTTTAAGCTTGGCAGACGGATTTTTCTGATGCAGTTTCAGTACTGTCTGCTCAACAGAGCGCTGTTTTTTTTCGCCGAAATCAAACAGTTCTGCCTGTTCGCTTTCCAATCCATCATTAAGATTCTGCAGGCCAAGACCAAGAAGGCGTATGCCTCTTCCTCTTTCATATTTTTTTTGAAAAAGACGGCAGGAACGTTCAAAAAGGTCTTCTATACTGGAAACAATACGTGAACTTGATTCTGTAACTGTTACCGTTGTGAAATCTTCATAACGGATTTTGAGACTGACAGTTTTGCTGTTTACTTTTTCATGAAGAACTCGGAACATGACATCATATGAAAGATGAAGAAGCTCTGTTTCAATGGAATACATGTCTGAAAGATCAAAGCAGAATGTCCTTTCCGCACTTAATGAACGTGATTTAGTTTCATCTCCGAAATGCTCTACATCCATTCCCCTGACAGATTTATACAGAAATGTACCGGAAGCTTCTCCGAAAAGCTCTTTTAATGCTGTTTCTGATATACTGTGAATCTCTGGAATAGTGAAAATACCACATCCGTTAAGACGTTCCCGTGATTTTGTGCCGATACCCCAAAGCTTATCAAGGGGAAGGGAAAGCATGAATTGCTCTTCCTGTCCTTCAGGAACGTAACATAGACCATCTGGTTTTTTAAGACCGGAAGCGATTTTTGCGACATAGCGGTTGGATGCAATGCCTACAGAAACAGTCAATCCTGTTTTTTCAAGAACACGTTGCTTTAGTGTTTTTGCGAGGTTTTCAGGAGGCCCAAAAAGCATTTCTGTTCCGGTAATATCAATGAATGCTTCATCAACGGACATCTGGAAGACATCAGGGGAAAACTCCCTGAAAACAGACATTACTTCCTGTGATTTTTCATGATATCTTTGCATACGTCCATGAACGAATATCGCCTGAGGACAGAGTTCATATGCCCTGTTGACTGGCATTGCAGAATGAATGCCATATTTACGGGCTTCGTAAGAACATGTTGAGACAACACTGCGCCGTTCTCCTGGTAAACCTCCGACAATAAGCGGTTTGCCTTTGAGCTCTGGATTATCAAGAACTTCAACGGAAGCGAAAAATGCGTCTAAATCTACATGAAGATACATTCTGGAACTCACTATTTGATTATGGCCTGAATAGTGTGATTTTTACCAGCATTTTCTTCCGCAAAAACGACAGAATATTCTTCTTTGTAAACTGAACTGTCATGCAGATACCATGCAGAAACAGCAAATGTAAGAGGAAGATTATCGGGAGCAATGCCTTCAATAGTAAAAGGGTTACATGGATATTCGTCAAGATTGAAAGTTATTTCTCCTGAAGTGTCGGAAAAGGAGAAAAGAATGTTGGAAGAATAAACGGGAACAGATGATGATGAATATGCTGATACATCATATCTGAGAATTGATTTATCATTATCCGTAAAGACGAGTTCAAAAGAAATCATGCCGTTTTCATGCTGGGCATCTGCCTGAATGAGAATGCTGTTTTCCTGGTTTTCATAAGTTTGAGTAGAAATAGCGTCTTGATTTTTAGTTATGTCTTCATTTTGAAAACTCAGCGTGGCAAGAAGTATGATTATTATCAAAAGGCCTGAAAGAACAGAGGTTTCAGTTATGATTCGTTTTTTTCCTTTATTGCTGTTCCAGATACCGGAACTGACAAAAATGCGGATAAGCATGAGTAAATAGGGTAGAAACAGAATGCTTGTAAAAAGCATTATAAGGGGAGATGCGTTTGTCAGGGACACAAAAACTGTTTGTTTGAGATAAGGTGTTGCCCTGATAAAAACATAGATAAGAGGTATAAGCTCAACTATAAAAAAACAGACGTTAATCCACCATTTTTTAATGGGGCGCGAAAGAAGGAAGAGAATATACATTATAGAGAAAGGCAAAAGAAGAGGCATATCGATTGATGTGAACAGAAATACAGCCAGAGCAGAAGACAGTATCATGAAAAAGGAATAAAGATAGTCTGTCTGTGCAAGTGGGATACAGTATCTGACTTCACAGAGAAGAAGGAAAGAAACCGTTATTAATACTGCTTTCAGGAAAAAGGCATAGCCTGGATGAGATGCAAAACCGTTGAAAAGCGTAATGATGATTGACTGGGAAAACCATGTAAGCAAAAAAGTCAGAATGACAAGAAGCGGTCCCAGATACCACCATCTGAGGAAAATAGTACGGTTTTCTTTTTTCCTCTGTCCAAACATAAATGAAAAAAGACAGCTGCCAAGCAGGGTAATGCCAAGAATGAAAAAGAGGATCTGTATATAAAGGATTTCTGATATGGTGATTACCTGTGAAGCAGCATTTATAATACTGTATTGCATGGCATCAGAAAGTACGGTTTCCTGAACAGTATTTCTGAGCAGACCGGTATAACTTTTCAATTGGTTGGGTCTTGTTTTGGAAGAGATTACCAGTTCAACTGCCTGAAAGCCATTTTCGAGACACGTGGCAGCGGCAGCAGACCCGTCAACCCAGTTAAGCCGGTAAAAAGAAAGCAGAAGACTCTGGATTGATATGGAAAAGCCGGCGCGTTGTGCAGAATGCACTACAGCCTGAACCATGTCTTTAGAAGCAAGACGGCCATTTCCTCCGGGAATAAGTTCCATCTGTCCGGCATCAATAGCATCTGATTCAGAGACAATAAAGAGAAGTGAATCAGAAGGAATATCATTCAGTAACGTGTGTAAACCGGGTAAAGTGTCTCTTCTCAGTGATGCGGGAAGCTCTGATTCCATGTTTGCTGCAAGTACGACCGTACCGGCTGAAGAGAAAGACTGAACCAGTTCGGGATGCTTTTGGATGGTTTTTTGAGAAAATACAAAATAAAACGGATGCCTGACACTGATTTCATCTTCAAATGGTAATATAATATTAAATGGAAACTGACCTGACTGAGAATTCTGAAGATATTGTACTTCCGGATGAAGATTTTTTAATGAAAAGTATTTAAATAAATCTTCAGAGATGGTATTATATTCTTGAGAAAAAAGTGTTGCTGCAAAAAACATGCAGAAAAAAAGTCTGAACAGCCAATGTTTACATTTTTTATACATACTTAAAATAAGTATAGTATTCGGTGAATAAGGCGTCAACAATTAAACACAGCATGTGGCAAAGAAAACTGCTGTTTTCAGGAAATCTGCCGAAAATGAAATGAGAGGGTTTTTCCTTTTTTATTTACAGGGAGTTGTGGATACACATTATGGCGACTGGTAAGAAATCTCTTCTTAATCTTCCTCTTAAAATAGTTCTTACAGAAGAAGGCGTTTCTCACTTTATCAGTCACAATCAGAAACTTATTCGTTTCAGACTCGCTGACAATGTTGATGAATCGGGTATTGCCCTGACTTCATTTTCACCTCTTTCCCTGCAACGGATGATTCTGGTTGATTACATTTCAAAAATAGAAATATCAATGCCAGAGTTCGTATCATCAAGACAGGAAATCATGGATCTTGCCAAACTCGTTGTTTATTCAATTCTGTATAAACAGTTTGACAGAGAAATAAAAGATGCTCTTCTTGATACAACGTGTGTGCACAAGTTCAACCGTTCAAATCCTTCGCAGATACTCGACAGCAATACAAAGATGACTGATGAGCAGATAAGGAAAAGACTTGTAAACAGTGATGAAATTATAAAGAAAGCCAGAAATGACATCCTTAAGCCTGTTTATGACCAGATTCTCAGTGACGAGCAGCTCTCAATGGAAGAAAAGAATATTTATCTTCTTATGACGGAAAAGTTCCTTAACAGATTAAGCCTGTTCAATTGGTTCATCATTGTAAAGTTCTATAACAAAGATGGTTTCGGTGAAATGCTCAGCGAAATCCGCAGGGTTATTCAGCAGTATATGGATAAGAGTAAGATTGCTGAATACGTTTCCCTGATGGTTATGGAACTTGCCCTCAACTGCGAGAACGCAAACATGAGGAAAGAAGCGAAAGTCATGTATCGTGGAATTGATGACAGTGACATGGTCATATACGATCCTGATATCAGAAAGAAAATAGTTAAAGAACTTGAAAGAAATCACGAACTTGTATTTATTTCCTGGAAGCTTGGTGGTGGATCAATGTCCATCGGAAAGCAGGGCAGACTTCAGATTACTCTGTATAACAAAGATGATGAGTTCCAGGAGTTTAAAGAAAATATTCAGAATAAATCATCTGCAGATACTGGAAAAAGATCGCTGATTGATTTTTACAAGGAACTTCCTGAAGGACAGGAAGGAACTGACCTTGGCCTGTATTATCTGTCTTATCTTGATGAAGCCTGTAAAAAGGTTAATGTCAAGTTTGAGTCACTTGTCAACCAATTCTCTTCAAGTGATCTTACCGTTATCAACCTGATTTTCAATTTCTGATATGGACATTCAGTTTAAAAAAATACTTTCACTCTTTTTCGCAGCCTTAAGTATATGTATTTGTGTCATATGCACTTCATGTTCTGATATCATGCCTGAACTTCAGATTACGTATCCACGTGTTGTGTATCTGTACAACAGTGAAGATACAGAGCCTGACGCTGTATTATCTGTGTTTTCAGAAGTTCATTCAGAAGCTGTAAGATTAAGTTCAATGACTGTGCAGCACAAGGCTTCAGGACTTTGCTGGTATGTTAAACCGGTTGATATCCTGAAAGGTGTTGATAAAAAAGAATATGCAGGTTGCTGCAATTTGAAGATGCCTGAAGGTGAACAGTTTCCGGAAGGCGTGTATACAATCATATTCACAGATTATGCAGGGAATACAAGTATATCAAATTTCACGCTTGATGATTCCGTACTTGAGAAAATGCCGGATAAGGCAACTGTAAATAAAAAGTTCATCGTTTTTGATGAAGACAGAAGTGTTTTATATATAACTGCAGATTCAAATGATTCATCAGATACTGTGGAACAGCTTTCGAAGAAATATCCGGAAGGACAGACTGTACGGGAATATATAAGTGATGTAAGGAAGAAAGCTGTATATGTTCTTCCTGAAGAATCATTAAGGAATGCCGATGAGTGACGAACAACAGAATGCTCCATTTATGAGGACTGTTCACACATATGCCCTTCGTGCCGGAAGAATGACCGATTCGCAGAAACGTGATTATGAAACTCTTTCATGCAGATGGTGTGTTCCTTACACAGAGTTTCCCCTTAATTATGTTGATGTATTCGACAATATAAATCCTGTTACGATAGAGATTGGTTTCGGAATGGGAAAAGCGACAGCCATTATTGCAGAACAGAATCCTGAGAAAAACTACCTTGGTCTTGAAGTCCACACGCCTGGAGTAGGAAAACTACTTGGGGAAATTGAGACCCGGCAGCTGAAAAACCTCTATATCATAGAACATGATGCAATGGAAGTTCTGGAAACCATGATTCCAGACAATTCAGTTGCAGCATTCCACATATTCTTTCCGGATCCATGGCCAAAGAAAAAGCATCACAAAAGACGGCTTGTACAAAGGCCGCGCACAGACCTGCTTTCAAAAAAACTTGCGCCTGGCGGTTATCTCTATATGGCAACGGACTGGGAACCGTATGCAGAGTTTGCTCTTGAACAGCTCAATGATACTCCTTGCCTCAAAAATGCTTATGAAGGATTTGCTCCGCATCAGGAATGGCGGCCTGAAACAAAATTTGAAAATAAAGGGCTTGCCGCAGAACGTGTCATTAAAGAATTGTATTTCTTGAAAACTGAATAGAACGGGAGTATACTGTTTCTATGTCTAAGAAATCTGAGTCTGCAGCCAGTTTGAACAAAAAACGGAAACGCAGACGGGCATTATTCAATCCAAAAACTTATTTAGGTTTTCTCATTGTCGTCATTATTCTTGTATGTACGTATATAATCGGAACGCATGAATTGACATCGCTGAGTGAAGTAAATGAGATTGGAGGATGGCCTGATGCCATCTGGCAGACAATTGTTGCTGTATCAGCTGCATATTATGACTATTATATGATGACCGTTCCTGGAAGACTTGCCGCTCTGGCACTGCTTCTTTCAGGTATGGTCGTATTCAGTTTTGTAACTGGTAAAATCACATCCGGTTTCATGAATATGTTAATGCAAGGCAATAAGGGGTTGAAAAAACTAAGAGGTATGAAAAATCATCTGATTATTTGCGGGTGGCGTCCCGGTTTTGATAAGATTCTTGAAGCAGTCATTCAGGCAAACCCTGATATTTCTCCTGATGAAATTGTGCTTGTAAATGAAGCTCCTTCTGAACAGATTGAACTGCTTAAGGAAGATATCCGCTTCAATGAAGTAAGTTATGTTGCCGGAGACTTTGCTGACGCAGAGACACTTGAACGGGCATGCTTGAAAACAGCAAAACGTGTACTTGTCATATCAGACCATTCAAAAGAACGTTCTGACATGGAAGTGGACTCACAGACTGTTCTTGGTGTCATTACGATGAAAAATATATGTCCCGAAGTATATATTGCAGCAGAGATTTATGACAACAAATTTGAGGAACATCTGAAACTTGCAAAGTGTGATGAAATCCTCATGACACAGGAATATGAACACAACCTGCTTGCTACAGCTTCAAGTGGTATGGGGTATAGCAACGTCATTAAATCACTCATTTCAGATGATGTTGGAAGTGGCATCATGATTGGCGAGATTCCAGAAACATTCTTTGGAAAGCAATATAAAGAACTGGCAGCTCTTTTTGAAAACAAGACAAACCGGGTACTGGTTGGTGTGCTTCTTGAATCAAATGAAACAAAACTGACGCCCGCCGAAGACTGGGTTATTCCAAAAGGCGCAAAATCAATCATGATTTGTGCTAATCATTCATGAGGATTCATCGTTTATGAACAGTCGTGAAGAAAAGAAAAAGAAAAGTTCCTTTTTCAGGCGCATAAAAGCATCTTTGCGTGATCCGCTTGTCATTCTGTGTCTCGCAATAGTTGTGCTTATCTATCTGGCTTGTGTCGTTGTATATACGTTCGAGCGGATGGATGCCGGTCTCAGTGAATGCGGAATTGAAACAAAGTTTGATACATTCTGGTTCATGTGTGTTGCTGTTTTCGCAAACTACTTTGAGTATGTATGTGAAACAGTACCTGGACGTGCGGCAGCATGGACAATGCTTATGACAGGTCTTGTACTCTTCGTTTGTATTAAGGCGAAGATTGCATCGTGGTTTCTTGATGTACAGATGAAAGATGAAAAGGGGTTAAAGAAGGTGGATGATATGCAGGGACATTTTCTGTTATGTGGATGGAGACCGGGATTTGAGGATATCCTTAATAATGTATTGATTTCTAATCCTGATATTACGACAGACATGATTGTCATGATAAACGATGCTCAGGAGCAGATGGCACAGCTCAGATCACAGAAAAAATTCAAAGACCTGATTTACGTATCTGGCGACTTTACAGATGAAGCAACATTAACACGTGCACATATTGAAACAGCCGGTCGTGCACTTATTATATCAGATAAAGCAAAAAAATATTCAGATATGGAGATTGACTCCCGCACAGTTCTTGCTGTTCTTACCATGGAAAGCATGAGCCGTGGTCTGTATATCGCGGCGGAACTGATAAGTGATAAATTTGAGAAACATCTGAAAATGGCTCATTGTGATGAAATTATTCTGACACAGGAATATGAACGCAATCTGCTTGCTTCTGCTTCAAGCGGAAGAGGTTACAGCAATGTTATCCGGGCACTTATTAGTGATGATGCTGATTCAGGCCTTATGATTTGTGAAATTCCTGAAGCGCTTATTGGAAAACCATACGAAGATCTTCGTAAACATTTTACTTATGGAAGAAAAGAAGGTGAAATACTTGTCGGACTTCTTCTTAATTCTGGTAACTTCCATTTAAGAAGAAAGGAAGCTATCCGCGAAGCACAGAAAAATCCGAATATGAATGCAATTATTGGTGGACTTAAGAAGGTTAAGACACTGGTAAGTAATGAACCTCTTTTTACGCCTGCAAATGATTTCATCATTCCAAAGAATACAAAAGCAATTTACGTAAGGGGTAAGAAGAATGCCTAAGAAAGAAAAAATTGAAATGCAGTCATTCGAAGTTGTCTTGCCAAAGCTTGTAAAGCTTCCTTTGTTCAGTGCTTTTAATGCTGAGAATGAAGATGATCAGCGTATGCTGAAAATGGTTTATGATAATCTCTCCATAGTGCCCTTTAAAGCTGGTGAACAGATTATTACTGAAGGAGAAATGGGTGATGAACTCTTCATCCTGTATGAAGGTGAAGTACTTGTCACACGTAAGACTCCGGTTGGAGATGTAATCGCTCTTGCAACATTAAACTCCAATATGAACATTTTCTTTGGAGAAATGGCTATTATCAGCAAAGATACACGTTCAGCCACGATTACAGCAAATACAGACTGCCTCTGTCTTTCCATAGCCGGTGATAAGTTCATGGGAGTCTGTGACAAAGAGCCTGTTCTGGGCTATCGTGTTCTTTCTGTGCTTGCAAAGCGTCTTACCAATAACGTACGTGAAGCAAACAAAGATAAGGCAATACTTTACGAGGCACTCTGCAACGAAATTGAGACTGGTGTTTGAAAACACTGGAATCTGATTCGCTTTTTAGTCCTTAAAGTGATTAAAGACTTCAAGTACACTGTCTTTGATTTCAAGGAATTCTTTTGCAAGAATTGGATCAAAGTGTTTGCCTGCATCTTCCTGAATGATTGAAAATGCCTTTTCAACAGGATAGGGCTCCTTATAACAGCGCGGTGATACAAGCGCATCGAAAACATCGGCAATGGCCATTATTCTTGCACTAAGAGGAATTTCTTCTTCCTTAAGTTTTGAAGGATATCCGCATCCGTTCCATTTTTCATGATGGTATGAAGCAATTTCTGTGGCGATGGTTACATATTCCTTGTCCTGATCATTGCCCAATACTTCCCTTACAATACGGCCACCTTCTGAACAATGTTTCTGCATAAGAAAAAACTCTTCATCTGTCAGTTTTCCAGGTTTTTTAAGGATGACATCTGAAATAATGATTTTTCCAATATCATGCATAGGAGCTGCTCTATACAGATAATTGATATAATCATCGGTGAGTATATCTTTATAATAGCCATCCTGCTTTGCTTTTTGTGCAAGAAGTTTAACATATTTACTTGTGCGCCGGACATGCTCCCCTGTATCACTGTCCCGGTTTTCAACAAGGTTTGAAAGGCTGACGATTGTATGATTCTGCATTTTTACAATCTTTTTATGCTGCCTGTTAATTTCATTCATCTGACGCTGGACTTCGCTTTGTAATGCTTCCTTGTATAAATCGCCATTACTGGAGCGAAGTAAAAGACGCTTTGTATTTTTCCATTTAGACAGACAAAGAAAAATGAGCGTAACAAACAGAAGAAGTGTGGTATAAGCGGCCATGCCTCCAAACTGTTTTTTTATGTTTGGATAGAAATTCAAATAGCTCAATGTGGTAAGCAAAAAGAAATATATAGGATGGAATGTGTATACGATGGATATAAGTATTTCAAGGAAAAGAAAGAAAATCAGTGCATTAAATACACCGGTTTGGCGTAAAAGGCTTAAAAGACAGTCAAGTGTTCCGACTGTGGCGCAGAAATAAAGGGGAAACTCAATGACACAAATATTTTTAATATTGAATTTCCTGATTAAGAACATGATAAAAAGGGAAAGAATTGCTGCATGAATATATATTGTTAAGAATAATTCATGACTGCCTATTTCAAAAATTTTAGCACGATCTGCAAAATAAAGGATAAAAAAGGCAACAATGCTTGCAAAAAGAGTAAAAAGCAGTCCGTAAAGTGTACGGAGATAATTTTTTTCGGCAATACTCTTCCTGAATTCAAAAGGCATTATATAGTAATCACTGAACTTGCCTGATATGCGTTTTAGAAAACTCAAAAAGAAAAATCCCCTTTAGAAATTAAAAATACTCTCTAAGAATCATCATATCAGCAGAATTGCGGAAAAACAATCAAAAATAAAGCAAAAAGGTGGTTATTTTACAGACAGATGACAAGGTTTCAACAAATCGTTATACTTTATTTGACAGTCTGAGAAAAAGACTGATTTACTTTTTCAGGAGTTCTCCATGAGACAGATTTATATCGCAGGTAACTGGAAGATGAACAAGAACAAGGCAGAAGCAGTAGAGCTTGCTACAGGCCTTGTTGCTTCCCTTAAGGACGGAAAGAACAAGTACATGATTGGTGTTCCGTACGTTTATCTTGATGCAGTTGCTCAGGTTGTAAAGGGTTCAAACATCCTTCTTGGTGCACAGGATGTTGCTAACACAGATAATGGTGCACACACTGGTGAAATCTCAACAGCAATGCTCAAGGACATTGGCTGTCAGACTGTCATCCTTGGTCACTCAGAACGCCGCCACGAAATCGGTGAGTCTGACGAACTGATTAACAAGAAAGTTCGAAAGGCTCTGAAAGATGGTCTTGATGTAGTTCTCTGCATCGGCGAGCTCCTTTCAGACCGCGAGGCAGGAAACGCAGAAGCTGTTTGCGCATTCCAGCTTTCAGCAGATCTCTCTGGCGTAACAGCTGAAGAGATGAAGCACGTTACAATCGCTTACGAGCCAGTATGGGCTATCGGAACAGGAAAGACAGCTACTCCAGCTGATGCTCAGGCTATCCACAAGTTCTGCCGCGACCACATTGCAAAACTTTACAGCCAGGCAGTTGCAGATGAAGTCATCATCCAGTATGGTGGATCAATGAAGCCGGAAAACGCACAGGAACTGCTCAACCAGCCAGATATTGACGGTGGCCTTATCGGCGGTGCAGCTCTTAAAGTTGCTTCATTCGAAGCAATCTGCAAGACTTACAAAAACTAATTCCTGATTAAAGGGATTAATGAGGCTGCTCTTTGTGAGCAGCCTTTTTTTATGACTAAGGCAAGAGAATATGGTATATTAATTGTATGGATGCACGTGCAGTATATATTGATGAACTTGTAAAAAAAATAAGACATTATCAGAAATCATATTATCAGGGTGAAGGTGAAATTTCAGATGCTGAGTTTGATAAACTCTGGGATGAACTTAAGTCACTTGATCCTGAAAACGATGTTCTGAAAAAAGTAGGTTCTGATCTTTCTGATGCCACAGCAACAGGTGGCGTTTTTGAAAAAGCACAGCATGTCATGCCGATGGGAAGTCAGGAAAAGGCTGCTGACCCTGAAGCATTTACAGCATGGGCGGAAAAGCATCCTTATGATGAATACCTGGTTGAATATAAACTTGATGGCGCAAGCCTTGAGCTGCAATATGAAAACGGTATCTTTACAAAAGCAGTAACACGTGGAGACGGACAGATTGGAGACGATATAACACGTAATGTCCGTAAAATGAAAGGGCTTGTAAATTATCTTCCTGGAATGTTCACAGGTGGCGTTCGTGGTGAAGTTCTTATGAGCCACAAAGTTCATGAAACTTTGTTTGCGGATAAGGCAAACTGCAGAAATGCTGCAAACGGACTTATGAAACGGAAAGATGGTGAGGGAAGTGAGCACCTTGAAATAATCTGTTATGATGCCCTTTCTGTTGGTGGCCTTGGACTTCCATCGCCATTTGCTGACGAAAAAGGCAAGATGGCCTGGCTTAAACAGTGCGGATTTCAGACAGTTCCAGTTGAGATATGTCATTCTGCTGAAGAAGTTATTTCCTATCGTGCAAAAGTCATGGAGATACGTCCATCTCTTGAAGTAGATATAGACGGTCTTGTCATCAAGAATAACGCAATAGATCAGGAAGATGCGGCTCGTAACCGTCCTGACAAGCAGATTGCATTCAAGTTCAGTCTTGAAGAAGCTGTCACTGTCGTGCGCGCTGTTGAATGGAATGAAAATGGCGCGACGTATACGCCTGTTGCTGTATTTGATACTGTTGAACTTGCAGGAACAAAGGTTTCGCGCGCGAGCTTGGCAAATCCGAATACAATACGCGATCTTGGACTCGCAGTTGGAAGCCATGTTGTCGTTGTAAAGCGCGGTGAAATAATCCCGAAAATCGAGGCTGTCGTGAGCGGATTTGCGTCTGAAGCAGCATCTCAAGAGAAAGATGCATCTGAAATGCCACTGTTTGCAGAGCCTGTCGACAAAAGTATACAACTTGTGAAATATCCCGAAAAATGCGGAACGTGCGGATCAAAGCTGGTAAATACAGGATCGCGGCTCTACTGTCCGAACAAGTCATGTCCGAAACGTATCAAACATCAGATTGAAAAATGGATAAGCGTTATTGATATCCGTGATTTTGGAAAGACACTGATTGATACTCTTTTTGAATGCGGAGACATTCATTCCATAAGTGACATCTATTCGCTGACAGAAGAAAAACTGACGGGACATTTCCTGAGTGAAACGAGCGCACAGGATGTTTCTCTCGGGGCAAAGAAAGTACTTGCCAGCATTCAGAAAAGCAGAACCATGCCGCTCGTTCAGTTCATAGCAGGTTTTGACATAGAGGGCATTGGTGAAACTATGGTTGAAAAACTTGTCGAAGCTGGCTTTGATACGCTTGATAAACTGCTTGCTGCAACCCGCGAAGACATAGCAGCTGTATATCAGTTTGCAGAAATAACTGCAGACGTGCTTGTTACCGGACTTGAGGAAAATAGCGCTGAAATGAGGAAGCTTACCGAAAGTGACATCATACACGTGACTATTCCTGACTTAAAAAATGGCAAACTTGCAGGAAAGAGTTTCTGCTTTACCGGTGAACTGTACACTATGAAACGTAGTGAAGCAGAAGCGCGTGTCAAAGCACTTGGAGGATCAGCAAAATCTTCTGTCGTTAAGGGACTGAGTTATCTTGTAACAAACGATACGACATCAGGGTCATCAAAGAACAGAAAAGCAGCAGAGCTGGGCATTCCTGTCATTGATGAAAAAGCTTTTCTTGCGCTGCTAGAATAATGTTGTTTCAACAAACTGGTCAGGATTGACAGCATTCATGTACAGACGGACTTCCCAATGAAGATGCGGTCCTGTTGCAAGACCCGTTGAACCTGAAAGTGCTATTTCTTCACCTTTTTCAACGTAATCGCCTTCTGACACTTCCATTTTGCTTAAATGATAATACAGACTGTATAAACCCGGCATGTGCGCTATGACGATTGACCATCCTGTAGAATTACGCCATTCTGCGAGTACGACTTTTCCCGCTCCGCAGGCTGTTACGGGTGTCCCCTCTGGAACACCGAAATCAATACCATAATGAAGCGAGGTTTCCTTCTTTCCAGTATTGTACTTATACGTGCGTCTGTCACCAAAGAAAGAAGTCCGTCGTGTTGATGTAACGGGATAGCTGAAAGGACCATCGTAATAAATGTTTGATGTGTCCGTTGTATCAAGAATTGCATTAAGCTTATCAATCTGAGCTGCCCGTTGAGGCGAATTGTCAGTTTTAATAGCAGTATTGGTTTCATTCAGATAAAGGACTTCTTCTACAAAGTCCTTTGATGTGACTGTAACAGGAAGCGAGAATTCCATCCTTATGCCGTTTGTTACAGTATAAGTAACCTTTAATGAAAAAGTGCCTTCTTCCAGATACGTAGAAAGAGGAATAGCTCCATACATGACAAGAGGAGAGTGATTAACCGTAAAAAGTGGTGAATCTCCAGGCGATTTTCCAGTTGCATCACGGATGAGTTTTATGAATGCCGTTCCATCAAGTGACATGATGCTTTCAGAACCTTCAGTCACTGTCATGTTAAAAATAACGGCATCTCCAGGACAGATCTCATCGGTATACTGGATTGAAAGAGAATAGGCCTTGCTTGAGTAATACGCTGAACGGGCTGAAAGAAGTGCCGAGGTCGCTGAAAACAGAAGAAGTAGCAGTCCTTTTCTTGTTTTCATATGTCTCTCCTTATGATTCGCTTCTGTGCATATCCGTTATGATGAGTTGTGGTGTTACTGCTCCGTTGAACTCATTTCTTGTAATCTGATACAGAACATCAACGTAATCTCCAGCATCAAATTCAGTCTTGAGTTTTTCTACTGCATTCCAATACAGTGCAGGCCATTTATTCTCGCCATATGAAAGGGTAAGCTTCAGATGCGTTTTGGTCTTTCCTATAATATCGGCAGCAATTATCTTCATCCTTCGTGAAAGAAATGTAAGTGCAGGATTAGATTCTCCAAAAGGTTCAAAAAGATCGACGGTTTTAAGAATATCTTTAGTCAGATATTTCTGAGGAAGTTCAGCATCTATTTCGAAAGTATCTTCTGCACCTTCAGAGAATTCGATGAATTGGGAATACTTCTCAAGATTTTTTATGAATAACTCAAGTTTATCACGGGTGAAACTGAATCCAGCTGCAAAATTATGACCACCATGATTTATAAAGAGTTCCTTGTTTTGTTCAA
Organism: Candidatus Treponema caballi; assembly: GCA_018066285.1. Taxonomy (GTDB): domain Bacteria; phylum Spirochaetota; class Spirochaetia; order Treponematales; family Treponemataceae; genus Treponema_I; species Treponema_I caballi. The sequence continues at coordinate 114,817 of JAGHRS010000006.1, read as the reverse complement.
GCATGTCAGTAACATCATAGCCACGGACAGAACGCACTGATCCTACTGCCACATCTGCATCGGGAAACGCAATGACAATAGCAGGAACTTTATAGAACTGTGCAAGCTTCGTTGCTGTAGTACCTGTAACTCCGCGGTCAATACGTTCATCTGCGACAAGGACGAGATTGTTGTTGAAACGGGAAAGGCTTTCACGGGCAGCTTTATCAGCTATTTCAAAAGCATCTGCACCAAGCGATTTCCGCTGATTGTTCAGTTCAATAAGCCGCGCTGCAATTTCATCACGTTTGGCAGGATCTTTCTCAATGAAAAGCTTGAGGGCAGTTTCAGGCTCTCCCAGCCGTCCTGCGGCATTAAGGATGGGAATAACGTTCCAGGAAAGATCAGTGGCTGTTATCCGTTTTCCAAGAAGATGTGCCCTTGAAAACAGTTCCTGAAGACCGGGACGCAAATAGCCTTTGTTCATTGAATCAATACCGCAGTTGATAAGAATCCGGTTTTCATTCTGGAGTGGCATGATGTCAGCAATAGCCGCAAGTGTTGCAAGCTGGAAATCATTGTCCAGTTTGTGACTGTTTGCAGTAAGATCAGACTGTGTGAGTATTGCGGTTTTAAGAAGCATGAAAAGCATGTCGATTTCATTCTTTTGCTGTTTCTGATACCGCAACATTTTTGATTTGTTTAATAAACGGAGAAGACTCATATCCGTAGTTTGTGGAATGACTTTCGTTATAAACGGAATGAGGTCTCCAAGTTGAAAATCAACACCCTGTCCGAATATTTTTATGAGCATACGCTGTTGTGTCGGTACATCCCATGCGAATATTTGCTGTCCCTGAAGGAAGGGAAGAAGTTTTGTCTTTGTAATGGGAAGAACGCCAGGAACGTATGTTTCTGAAAAACGTTCCTTGATGACGAGATTCTCAATTTTAAGACAATCTATCTGATAGGCGTCATTGAGTGGAATGACGTTGAGAAGGCATGAAGGCTGGTTAAAGTAGGGAGTCTGTGAAAACTGAAGGGCGATAATAAGCTTGTGGACTACAGCACAACCTGAAATGTCGGGGAAAGGGTATCCTGAACCCTCAATTTTAGGGTTGACTATGATAGCTGGTTCCGGAAGAGTGTCCTGGGGATTGTGGTGATCGACAACAATGACATCAATACCCAGGTCTGCTGCATGAGCAATTTCAGCATTATTTGATATTCCGCAGTCCACAGTAATAATCAGAGAACCATAATCTTTTGCGAAATTGTCGACAGCATCCATTGAAAGACCATATGATTCATTTCCAGATGGAAGTTTGCACTGTGCCTCAATGCCGATAGTCTGAAGATATTCATAAAGCATTGTTGTACTGGTAACACCATCAACATCACGGTCACCGAAAATGAGTACTTTTTCGCTGTTTTCTGCTGCATCAAGAATCCTGTCTACAGCATCGGTAATATCTTCATATTCAAAAGGGTTATGCAGAACGACAGAACTGTGTTCAAGATAAAACATTATCTGTTCAGGATCTGTTATTCCCCTGCGTGCAAGAATTGTTGCTGTAAGAAGGTCACAGCAATACCGTTCGCTTATCTGATGGACAAGCTCCCCGGGAACGTTTTTTTTATTCCATACGGCCATTATTAATTAGTCCTTTGTTTTAGCGGATAGTTTTATAAATCAGTTCAGGTTTTTCAGGTTGCGTCGGGCTGTAAGAGACAGAAGACTCAAGTTGTGGAAGGGCATCAGCAAAGCATGCATCATCTTTTCCATAAACCTGCATGATTTCCTCTCCATATTTTACGTAGTCACCCTGTCTTTTTTTCAAAATGAAACCAGCGCCGCCTGAAACTTTTTCTTCAGTTCTGTTTCGTCCGACACCAAGTGCGACACCTGCGAGACCGGCCTTGAATGCATCAATGACAAGCCAGCCGTCCTGTTTTGCCTTTATGGAACGAACAAAAGGAGTCCTTCCAGAACCGTCGGCACATGCTTTGACGAACGCATCAGGATCGCCTCCCTGAAGTCTGATGTTTTCCAGGAAAAGTTCCATGGCTTTTCCTGAAGAAACTGCTTTTTTACAGAGTTCAACACCTTCTTCGCGTGTTTTTGCAAGACCTGCGAGAATAAGCATTTCTGCACCAAGGGCATAGGTAAGTTCTGTCGTGTCTTCCGGACCTTTCCCCTGAAGAATGTCGTATGTCTCTTCCAGTTCAAGGAAATTACCGATTTTATATCCAAGCGGTGTTTCCATACAGGTAATGAGGGCAGAAGCTTTCTTTCCCATTGCCTGTGCAGTTTTAACAAGTGAGTTAGCAAGATCTGTCGCAGCATCTTTTGTCTTCATGAATGCGCCACTGCCATACTTTACGTCAAATACGAGAGCATCTGAACCTTCTGCGACTTTCTTACTCAGAATACTTGCTGTGATAAGCGGGATTGATTCAACAGTTCCAGTTACATCACGGAGAGCATAAAGAAGACGGTCTGCAGGAACAATCTGCTTTGTCTGACCGGTCATGGCATATCCGGTTTTAATGATGATATCCCTGAATGTTTCAGGAGTCAGGCCAACTTTATAGCCTTTTATGGATTCAAGTTTGTCGAGTGTACCGCCTGTGTGTCCGAGTGCACGTCCGCTCATCATAGGAATCTTTACACCGCAAGCAGCAACGATTGGTGCAAGAGGAAGAGACATTTTGTCACCGACGCCACCTGTTGAATGTTTATCTACAAAGGGGAGTGTATATCCAGTTGCTTTGCGTACTTCTTCAAGATCAATAGTATCTCCTGAATGAAGCATTATATCAGTCAAAGCAGCGGTTTCTGCAAATGTCATACCATTAAAATACACTGCCATGGCCCATGAAGAAATCTGATAATCAGGGATTTCTCCGCGGACATATCCGCCTACCAGAAACTCTAATTCTTCGCGTGTCAGTTCGCTTCCTTCTGGATTAAGAAGAGAACCTCTCTTTTTCATGATGACTTCAACTGCTCTCATATATGTATCCTGTAATTATAATATACCTTCACCAGCATCAAGTGTCCGGAATTTTACTCCTGTTTCAGACACGATGAGTGTATACAGCAGATCATGCATTTTCTGATAAGTGTCTGCATGAACGGGAAGTTTCCGTACCTCTGACGGTGAAAGAAGAGAAAGTGCGGCAAGATACTGCATGCCTTCTTCTGTCAGCGGGTAAAGATTCTGCTGTCCGGCAGCACATTCATGACATAAAAAGCCATGCCGTGCTTCATCATAATATTCTAGCATATTATCGTTGTTTTTGTGTAGAAAAACATCGTCAGATTTGAGGAACTGTCTGCCGCACACTGCGCATTCTGTTGAATCTGGCTGTACACCGAGCAATGAAAGATACCGCCATAAAAATCTGAGCGTTCCAAGCCGCGCGTCTTCGTCAGAACTGAGTTCAAGACCGTCAAGAAAGCCGTTTACGAGAATCCAAAGCTGGGAAAGTTCTTCAGTTTCAGTACCCCCATGTGTTTTTATGACAAGCTCAGAGGCGAAAGACGCGGCACAGGTTTTATAAAGGTTTTCGCGGAGGGAAGGACGGAAATTCGTGGCTTCAAAATCAGTTATCTTAATGGAATGCCGCGTTTCGTCATTGTAGAACCATCCTTTCCCTGAATGAAAAGGAGAAACCATTGAACGGAGTTTGCTTTTTCTGCCGCCGTAAAGTACTGCATCGAAGACACCGCGCTCAGGTGAGAGAAATGAAATAATCCTGTTGTCTTCACCGATTATACGTGATGATAGCACCAGTGCGTCTGTTGAAAAGCTTCTGTTCATGCATAGAGTATACTCTCCTCAATGCTTACTTGCAATGATTGCAACAAATTGTTATACTTAAACAAATTGAATTCAGGAGGAAATAATGATTTTCCCATTGGAAGAACTTATCAAGTTCAAAGACAATGTTTATGAGATTACAACAGCTGCAAGCCGCCGTGCTTTCCAGCTTTCAACAATAAAGGATCCTGTCATTGAAGAGAACGATGGAAAGGTTGTTTCTCTTGCAGCTTCCCAGCTTTTCAAGAAGCAGGTACTGTACCGCATCGAGCAGAACTGATGCGTGTTTCAGAACACTGTGGTTCTGTTATGAAAAACGCCTTCGCGGGCGTTTTTTTTATGCCCTGAACGGAATGATGATATGAGCGGAACTGAAAAAATCCCGGTTTTTGTCCTCTATGCTCCAACTGCAGCTGGTAAGACTGCACTTGCGGAACAGCTTTTCGCTTCAGATGCAGATTCGCCCTATGCTGGAAAGGCAGAAATCATAAGTGCTGATTCCATGCAGGTATACAAGGGTATGAACATTGGAACGGCCAAGCCCGATGCTGCTTTTCTGGAACGCCTGCCACATCATCTCGTTGATATAGTTGAGCCCGATTATAACTGGGGAACTGCGGAATTTGTCCAGAAAGCGGATGTGTTGTGCCGTGCAATTTGGGAGAAGGGCAAACTTCCCGTTGTTCTTGGAGGAACAGCTTTTTACATTCAGAACTTTCTTTATGGATTGCCCAAAGCTCCGGAAGCAGATGAAGAAGTGAGGGCGCATCTTCTTAAGCGGGCAAAAAAAGAGGGAACAGAAGCCCTTCATAAAGAACTGGAAGCGTGTGATCCTGAGAGTGCCGCAAAAATCCATGTACATGATGAATACCGGATTGTCCGCGCTCTTGAAGTGTTTATTTCAACTGGAAAAAAGCGCAGTGACTATTCCTGTGAGCATGAATTGCGCCCCGATTTTCATTTTATTCCCGTGCATCTGACCCGGCCCCGTGAAGAGCTTTTTTCTAGGATAAACGCGCGCGTTGAAGACATGTTCAGGCAGGGGCTTGCGGATGAAGTTCATGAACTTATAAAAGAGGGCTTTTGTGAAACTGATTCAGGCATGCGTGCAATAGGCTACAGGGAGTTTTTCCAGATGAGGGAAAAAGCAGGCGGTTTCTTTTTTGACAGCGGAAAATGGCTTGGTGCAGTAAAAGAAATGATAAAGACAGATACAAGAAAGTATGCCAAAAAACAGGAAAACTTCTTTTCGATTTTTCCGCACGGAATAGATGTTTTGGCATCAAATGCACTTGACGAAGCCCTTGATTTATTAGATAATGACTGCAAGTTTCATTAAGGAGTGCTATTATGCCTTGTGGTAAGAAAAGAAAGCGGCAGAAAATCGCTACACATAAGCGAAAGAAGATGCTCAGAAGAAATCGGCATAAGAGTAAGTAATATACCCTCATAACATTTGTTTTGGGTGGTTCTTGTGACTATGCTTTGTAAATGGCCGCAGATTTGGTTGATTTCAACACAAACTGCGGCTTTTTTTTCGAGGAAACAAAACATTGAATCTGGATGATATCAAGTCTCCGGCAGATATAAAAAACTTATCTCAAAAAGAACTGAAACAACTTGCTTCTGATATACGTGAACGCATTATCTCCGTTGTAGCAAAAAATGGCGGTCATCTTGCAAGCAATCTTGGCGTTGTTGAACTTACGATAGCACTTCATCGTGTGTTTAACAGTCCGGGTGACGCTATCGTATGGGATGTCAGTCATCAGGCATATACTCACAAAATCCTGACAGGACGGAATGCAGAACTTGATTCACTCAGAACACATGGCGGCATATCAGGTTTTACGCGTCATGAAGAAAGCCCGCACGACTGGTTTGATTCAGGACACGCATCCGCATCTATTTCTCAGGCACTCGGACTCGCAACAGGAAGAGCTCTATCTGGAAGTGAAGGCCGTGTTATCGCCGTAATCGGTGATGGTGCACTGACAGGAGGCCTTGCTTTCGAGGCCCTTGCTCATGCCGGTCAGATTTCCGACAATCTGATTGTTATTGTAAATGACAACGAAATGTCCATTGAGCATAATGACGGAACAGTCTCAAGATATTTAAGCCGTATGACCATGACAGGTCCGTATCAGAATTTGCGCTGGGGACTGGAAACTGCCATTGATAAAATTCCTCTTATTGGTAAACCATTCAATAAATTCTTTTTCAGACTGAAACGCGGTATAAAGGCTGTTTTCTTCCCGAGCAATCTGTTTGTAGATTTCGGGTTTGAATATGTAGGACCTCTCAACGGTCACGACATGGAAGAACTTGAAATGATCCTGAACCGTGTAAAGAAACTCCGCCGGCCGGTCGTCGTTCATGTAAAGACGCAGAAAGGCCGTGGGTACAGTCCTGCTGAAAATGATCCTGCTTCTTTCCACGGAATCGGCCCGTTCAATATCTCAGACGGAAAGGTTGAAAAGTATGACCGCCTGAGCTTTACTGAGGTTTTTTCTGAAAAAATCCTTGATCTGGCTGAAAAACATGAAAACATTGTAGCCATAACTGCTTCCATGAAAAAGGGAACGGGCCTCTCGAAATTCGCATACAGATATCCCGACCGCTTTTATGATGTGGGAATTGCTGAAGAACATGCGGTAACATTTGCCGGCGGTCTTGCAAAAGCAGGTATGAAGCCTGTCGTTGCAATTTATTCGACATTCATGCAGCGCGCGGTTGATCAGCTTATCCATGATGTTGCTCTGCAGGGTGTAGCTCCCATTTTTATCCTTGATCGCTCAGGTGCTGTTCCTGATGACGGAGAAACGCATCAGGGAGTTTTTGATATTGCTCTTTTACGACCGGTTCCTGATGTTTCGCTTCTTGCTCCGGCTTCTGCTGAAGAACTAAGACTTTCCCTTGATTGGGCGATAGAGCAGGACGTTCCCGTAATAATACGGTATCCTAAAAGTTCATGTCCATATGAACAGCATGTATTCTCATCACCTTTCCAGATTGGAAGGGGCGTGCTCATCCACATGAACGAGTTCCGCTTACCCGATGAGGAAGAAGACGGAATTGTCATAAATACTCCAAAAGAAACAGACGTGGGTGTCCCGATTCCTGAAAACAATGATAAAAAGCGTCTTTTTGTCTGTACAGGAGGCATTTTCCCGGAAGTAAGCGCTGCTGCCCGTTTCCTCATAGAACATGGTCTTTCCTGTGATATTTATAACCTGCGATTCTTAAAACCGCTTGATAAAGAGTATTTTATTGAAATAGCGCGGCAATATGATGATATCGTTTTTGTTGAAGATGGTATAAGGATTGGTGGTATTGGAACATATCTTGAATCGCTTCTCAACAGATATCACGTTAACAGAAATACAGCTGTATGTGGTTTCAGGGATACGTTCGTTCCTCAGGGAAAGCGGAGTGAGATTCTGGAAGATGCTCATTTGTCTCCGGCATATCTTGCGCGAAAAATGCTTTCATTGTAAACTTGCTCCATGGAAAAAGAGCTTTCTTTTACTATTTCCCAAAACAGAAAAATCAATACAAGACTGCCTGCATTCATTGTGGGGATACTCAATATAACGCCAGATTCCTTTTATCCGGAAGGACGCTGTTCCGCAGGTATGGCTGCTGAAAAAGCCCTGAAACTAATTGAAGAAGGCGCTGATATGCTTGATATTGGTGCAGAATCAACACGTCCTGGTCATATTCCTGTTTCAGAGGAAGAAGAACTGAGCCGTCTGATTCCAGCGCTGAGGGCTATCAGAAAGGTGACAGACTGCCCGATATCCGTTGATACGACGAAAGCCGCAGTACTTAAAGCAGCTCTTGATGAGGGTGCTGACATCCTTAATGATGTTTCCGCGTTGCAGAATGACAAATATATGGAAAATGTGTGTGCAAGTACTGAAATTCCTGTAATTTTAATGCATAATCATGACATAATAAGTAATGAAAAAGAGGATGCAGCCGTTCTTGTATCTGATTTTCTTTCAAAACGTGTACAGCAAGCTATAAAGGCTGGAATTAATCCTGAACGGATAATTCTTGATGCCGGAATATGCTTTGGAAAATCGCTGAAACAGAATATATGCCTTATCAGGAGTTCACGGACAATACGGGCTTTGGTAATGGAGAAGACAGGACTTTCTGGAGACGCCCTCCTGCCTGTTATGATGGCGCTCTCAAGAAAGTCATGCATCGGAATGATTACCGGACGTGAAGTTGAACAGCGTTTGTCAGGAACGCTTTCTGCAAATCTGATGGCAGTACAGGAAGGTGCAACGTTCCTGCGTGTACATGATGTAGCAGAAACATGGGATATGCTTAAAACGGTTGCGGCTTTAGAAACGGAGGAATTGGGTGACAGCCATTGAGAAAATACAGTTCATATACAATTATATTCGCCCTGTTCTTGATATAAGCATACTTGCATTTGTCTTTTATAAGTCATACAGCATTATTGTTAAGACTCACGGCCTTCAGATTCTGAAAGGTCTGCTTATCATGGGACTGGCTTACGTTGTTGCGCTCGCCCTTGACTTAAAGACAATGCTCTGGTTATTGAATACCATAGCACCTGGTTTGCTTATCTGTTTCGCAATTGTCTTCCAGCCGGAATTGAGAAAAATCTTCCTTAAGCTCGGACAGGGAGACTGGTTCAAGCTTGGTGCGCGAACAAAACATACATATGTTGATTCTGTACTGATTGCAGCAGAAATGCTTTCTAACATAAAGCGTGGAATGCTCGCCGTATTCATAAGGAAAACGAACCTGAAAGACATCATCGATACAGGAACCCGGCTTAATGCAGATCTTACATCGAGCCTTCTTGTGACCATTTTCGCTCATGATACTCCGCTTCACGACGGAGCGTGCATCATTCAGGGTGGAAAAATCGTTTCCGCAGGATGTTTCCTGCCGCTTTCAGAGCAATACGATATAAAAAAGACATTTGGTACACGTCATCGTGCCGCTCTCGGACTTTCAGAAGAAACAGACGCAATTGTGCTTGTCGTTTCTGAGGAGACAGGAGCTATTAGTCTTGCGTATGACTCAAAACTGTACTACGACCTGACGATGGAACAGCTTACAAAGACACTTGAAGAGCAGCTTGAACTGACACCAGATTCATTTACAGAGGAGGATCCTGCTAATGACGTTACCTCCAAAGCTTGAAAAACTGCTGGAAAACTGGCCGGTTAAGATTGTTTCTCTTGTTGCGGCAATTCTTGTTTATGCTTTTTATCAGATTTCAACTCTCGAAACAAGGTATTTTATTGTACCGTTGGAAATTACAAAAAGCGCAGGAATGGTTTCAACTAATGTCTCTGAAACAGCAGTAAGAGTTTCAATAAGAGGAGAACAGACACAGATAACTTCTCTTGAAACAAAAGATTTTACTGCATATGCAGATCTGAGCCGGATAGTAAATGAAGGAACAGAAAACATTCCCATTCAATTGAAACTGTCTGATTCAGTCAGGATAATGAAAGATGTAGAAATCAGGATTGAACCTGAAACGGTAAGTGTGACACTTGAGAAAGAACTGATTGATTATCTTCCGGTAAAAATAAATTACTCTGGTGGAACTGCTCACGGATATGAAATCGAGTCAATGAAGGCAGTTCCTCCGCTCATAAAAGTAACAGGACCAGAGAGCCTTGTAGAGAATATCAAGAGCCTTGATACAGATGTTATCCTTGTTGAAGATATATCTCAGACCATGGATTACGAAACTATGCTTCTTGAGCAGAACAGTGAATTGAGGATTGATTATTCAGATCCAATACACATTACTATTTCCGTAATCCCATCTCAGATGACACGAAATCTTTCAAATGTAGCTATTGAATCATATCCGGCAGCAGAGAACCTGATGACAGAATTTGATACTGATACAGCAGCTTGTACTATTATGGGAAATCAGCTTGATGTAGAATCCTTTTCGCCAAGAAAAGGATTCCTGTATATAGATTGCTCTGAAATTTCTGAACCAGGAGAATATGATGTTCCTGTTCAAAGCAGAAAATATAATTGGATGAATGTTGATTCTATTGTTCCAGAAACCATTCATGTTATAGTAACTGAGAATACTGAGATAATAACGGAAATAATTGAGGAGTGAGACATGGCGGCCGCTAAAGATGGTGAGAAAAAACCGACAATTTCCTTTTATTCCAAGCAGAAAGTAACGTGTCCAGTCTGTAAAAAGCCTTTTGAAAAAGAGGAAATGCTTTCTGGTGGAGGAAGAATGATCGCCGGTGAATTGACTGAAGAACTCCGGCGTATATACGAGCCATCTGCAAAATATGGAAAAGTCTATCCGTTCATTTATTCAATAGGTGCCTGTCCTGTATGCAACACAGCTTTTTTGTGGAATGACTTCAAAACAATTGAAGATGCAGCAGCGTTTGAGAAAATTTCTGACAGCGAAAAAACAAGAAAAGAGATTGTCGAAACTATTTTCCCTCACTACAACCTGAAACAGGAGCGCACATTGTATGATGCTGCAGCTGCATATTATCTTGCGCTTCTCTGCTATGAAAGTGTTCCACCGGAATATTCTCCAACAATAAAGAAGGCGTTGATATCAATACGCCTTGCATGGATTTGTTACGAACTGAATATTGAATGCCCTAATCACAATTTTGATTTCATTTCACTGCAATTCTACCGTAAAGCGCTTTTCTTCTATGATGAAGCAATTCTTTTTGAGACCGATCATACGGAAGACATTGCAGGTATAGGTAACTTCGGTCCGGATATCGATAAGAACTACGGATATGATGGAGTTGTCTATCTTACTGCAATGCTTGAATATAAGTATGGCCAGAAAGAAAATATCCCAGAGCGTCTTAAAAAGCTTGACCAGTATAAACGCAATCTTGCCCGCATTTTCGGTCTTGGAAAATCATCAAAGAACAAGCCGGGACCGCTTCTTGAACATTCAAGAGCATTGTATGACAAACTTGCTGCAGTCCTGAAAGAAGCAAACATCATCAGCGACGATGATGACGAGGATGCAGAATAAGCATGCGCACTATTTTACTGACAGTCTCTTATGATGGCACCGATTTCTGCGGATGGCAGAGACAGGCTGACTGCGAAACAGGTCATGCGCGCACTGTTCAGGAAGAGCTTGAAAAAGCGCTTGCTGTGCTGCATAAAAAGCCCGTTCAGGCCTGTGGTTCTGGACGAACAGATTCCGGAGTACACGCTTTCGGGCAGGCTGTGACATTTGTAACGGATATTGATTCGATCCCGGTAGAAAAGTTTATTCCCGCACTCAACAGCCAGCTGCCTCATGATGTCCGCGTCATGTCAGCGAAAGAAGTTCCCGAGCGCTTTCACGCGCGTTTCAGTGCTACAGACCGCTCATACCGATATTTCATGTATTGCGGACCAGTCGTTCCCGCACACGAAATGCGTTATGTCTGGCCGCTCTTCCGCTATCCGGATGTGGATAAACTAAACCGGTTGGCAGAACCGCTTAAAGGTGAAATTGACTGCACGACGTTTGCCGCGGCCAAAGACTTGAGCCCGTCTAAATGCCGGTACATAAACTATGCGCGTTTTTTCATGGAAGGCGAGAAACTTATCTTTGAGATAAGCGCAAACGCTTTTTTGTGGCGTATGGTCCGCTCGCTTACAGGAACGCTCATTGACGCTGAAAAGCGAGGCATGAGCGACGACTACATTGCGCGTATCCTGGAAGCTAAGGACAGAAAACTCGCCGGTCCTACAGCACCCGCAGAAGGACTTTTCCTTTGGGATGTGAAGTTCGACGGCATAAGACGAGGTCCTAAAACCGACGAGTTTTCAGAATAGCTTTCAGTCGTACAGGTGACAGCGGACGAAGTGTCCGTTTCCCATATCCTTTGATTCAGGAGCAACTTCCTTACAAATCTTCTTGCACTGTGCGCAGCGTGTATGGAACTTACATCCTGCCGGTGGATTAGCTGGAGACGGAATGTCGCCTTCAAGAATGATGCGCTCTTTCTTGTAATCAGGATCAGGCATCGGAATTGCGCTGAACAGTGCCTTTGTATAAGGATGCAGCGGATTATCGAAGATGTCAGATGTTTTTCCCGTTTCAACAAGACCTCCAAGATACATGACACCGACGGTATCAGAAATGTGTTCTACAACTGAAAGGTCGTGTGAAATGAACAGGTAGGTGAGCTTTCTCTTTTCCTGCAGTTCCCAAAGCAGGTTGATGATCTGAGCCTGAATGGAAACGTCCAGCGCAGAAACCGGCTCATCACAGACGATGAACTCAGGATTAAGGGCGAGCGCGCGTGCAATACAGATGCGCTGTCTCTGTCCACCGGAGAACTCGTGCGGATAACGGTCTTTGTAATAGTCATGAAGACCGCAGTCTTCCATGATTTTATCAAGATAGTCGTTATACTCAGCAGGTTCAACAATGTGATGTTCACGGACTGCTTCTCCAATGATTTCGCCGATTGGAAGACGCGGAGAAAGGGAAGAGTATGGATCCTGGAAAATGATCTGCATCTTTGTGCGGAGGTCATTCAGTTCTTTCTTTTTGTAATCGAATACTTCGCGTCCATTAAAGAGAACGTCACCATTCGTCTTTTCATAGAGTCTCAGAATGGTGCGGCCGGTTGTGGACTTTCCACAGCCTGATTCACCGACAAGACCCATGGTTGTTCCGCGTTTGATGTTGAAAGATACGTCATCAACAGCCTTAACCTGACCGGTTACGCCACCAAAGAAACCGCCTTTAATAGGGAAGTATTTCTTAAGGTTTCTGACCTCAAGGATATTATCAGGATCTGTCATTATTTTTTTCTCGTCGCTCATTTGGAAGCCTCTTCTGAATTATAGCGATAGCAGCTTACTACGTGTGTCGGTGAAACGTGATATTCCTTAGGATACTTACCCTTACAGTTTTCACACTGCATTTCGCAACGGTCACGGAAATAACAGTAATCAGGCATTTCAATAGGATTTGGAACGTTTCCCGGAATGCTGTATAGATGGTCTACGTGCTTTCCGACAACTGGCTTTGAGTTCATCAGACCGATTGTATACGGATGACGCGGATCCTTGAAGATTTCGCGTGCAGTTCCTTTTTCAACAACTCGTCCTGCATACATGACGACAACATAATCTGCCATTTCTGCAACAACGCCAAGGTCGTGCGTAATCAGCATGATGGAGCTGTTGATCTTATCCTTGAGACCGCGAAGCAGGTCAAGAATCTGTGCCTGAATTGTGACATCAAGAGCTGTCGTGGGCTCATCTGCAATGATAAGCTTCGGGTCACAGGCAAGAGCCATTGCAATCATGATACGCTGTCTCATACCACCTGAAAGCTCATGCGGATACATGCTGTAAACGCCTTCTTTATTTGCAATGCCGACTTTATCGAACATTTCAAGTGAACGGGCTTTTACTTCCTCTTTAGTCATTTCCGGATAATGGAGCGTGATGACCTCATCAACCTGTTCTCCAATTCTGAGAACTGGATTAAGGGATGTCATCGGTTCCTGGAAAATCATTGACATGAAACTGCCGCGGAGTTTCTGCATTTCAGAGTCAGGTGTATTTACGATGTTATATGCCTTGTCGCCAGTGTTAAAGCGGATTTCGCCTTCAACAGTCTGACCCTGAGGCCGCTGTACGAGCTGCATGAGGGAGAGGCTTGTAACAGACTTACCACAGCCTGATTCGCCTACAACACCGATTGTCTTTCCCTGGGGAATCTCGAATGAAACGCCGTCAACAGCCTTGACTGTACCGATATCCGTAAAGAAGTAGGTGTGGACATTGTCAAACTCTACACAGTTCTCAGGATTATTCATCTTTGTAAGATATTCGCTTTCAGGAATATGCTTACGGTTACGCTTTTTCTCAATTTCTTTCGTGATTCTTCTGTTTTCACGAGATATTCTGCGAGCTTCTTTAGCTGAAATATAATTTGCTGATTTTGCCATTTTATTTCCCACCTTACCGTTTCATCTTAGGATCAAATGCATCACGAAGACCGTCGCCAATAAAGTTGAAGGCGAGAACAGTCAGAAGGATGAGCAGACCTGCCGGCATCCAGACGAAAGGATAATTAGTCATGACATATGAGTCATTAACAGCATTTATAATGTTACCCCAACTTGCGGCTGGGAACTTAACACCAAGCCCGATGAAACTGAGTGTTGATTCTGCAAGAATGACAGAACCAATATCCATACTTGCATAAACGACAAGCTGTGGAACAACGTTAGGAATAAGATGCTTGAAAATACGTCGGCGGACGCTTAATCCTGTAGCTTCTGCGGCGGTCATGAATTCCTGTTCACGGAAAGACAGAATCTGACCGCGGACAATACGTGCAATACCTACCCAGCCGAGAAGTCCGAGAACGATACACAGTGCGAAGATACGGATCTGAGGTGTAACCTGATAATAATCCATGATGGAACCAAGAATCATGTAGAGTGGAATTCCTGGAATACAGTAAATGATATCAACAACACGCATGAGGATTGTATCAACCCAGCCACCGAAATAACCTGAAATACCACCAATGATGACACCAAGAAGGAGTTCAATGAATACGACGACAAATCCAATCAGGAGTGAAATTCGTCCACCATACATAAGGCGGGCGAGCAGGTCCATTCCGTGAGAATCTGTTCCAACAGGATGTGTCTTTGACGGCTGTTCAAACATTGAAATGACGCGTGTTTCCTGATAGCGCTGAATAGTGTACTGGTCATTTTTATGTGAAATAATGAACGTCTCTGTGTTTCCGTCTGTATCGGTGAAATCAAATGTATCAAGACCATTGTAAATTGCGTTTGATGCGGTAACACGGTATGCAGGAGTAATGAATACATCCGGAAGAATACAGTTGATTATAAGATTTGAAACATAGGCGAAATCGTTACCGTTTGAATCCTTAATCATTGCACTGTTATGGGTTTCTGGAACAAGGGTGAATGACTTGTTGTCTGCAGTAAAGGAATCTGATGCATTTCCAATTGCAAGGAGTGCCTGTTTGCAGAAGTCAAAATCAAACGAAATGTCTTCTGATGACGAAGCGAAAAAGAATTTGCTTGCAAGAGAAAGTTCTGTCAGACTGTTTCCATCCTTTCTGGAAATAAGGTATGTATCAGGAGCAATTTCATCAAGAACAATCGTTGAATTATCGCGTGTCTGGAATTCCGTCTGCTTTTTTGTAATTGCCAGAATGAACTTTGAAATAAGATCAGACGGAATAGCTGCATCTTCATGCATGATGTAATCAAAATCAGTAATTTCAACACATCCGGCGTAATCTTTTTTAAGAATATCTGTTGTGTAGAATGTCTGTGATTCCGAATACGGTATTATTTCTCCACCGATAAAAGCGAAGACAAACATGACAAAAATAATGATAAGACCTACAATAGCAAGCCTGTTTCTGAAAAATCGTTTTGCAACAAGCATGCCTGGTGACATGACCTTTACACGTGTTGCATCATCAAGTTTTTTGGTATTATCTTTTTCCATACTTTACCTCAGTTGACACGTACACGCGGATCGACGACAGCATACAGAATATCGCTTATCAGGTTTCCAAGAAGGATAAGGACCGCGCTGAAAATCATATAGAACATGACAAATGGAATGTCACCCTGCATGACAGCCTGATATGATGTATAACCGATTCCAGGAATCTGGAAGAGCGTTTCAGTAATCATTGCTCCGCTGAAAAGGCCGGGAAGTGTTCCACCAAGAAGAGTAATGATCGGGATGAGGATGTTTCTGAAAGCGTGATAGTTGATGACACGCTTTTCTGAAACACCTTTAGCACGTGCAGTGCGGATATAATCTGAATTCAGAACTTCAAGCATATTTGCACGTGTAAAGCGCATAAGTGAACCGACACTGCAAATGGTGAGCGTGATTGTTGGAAGAATATAGTGCTTTGCAATATCGAGAAACTGCTGGGTAGGTGTCATCTGAAGGTGATCACGGCTTACTACACCGAACAGATCAAACCAGTTGAGTTTTACTGAGAATATGTATTTCAGGATGGTCGCAAAGAAGAAACTTGGGAGTGAAATACCAATCAGTGCAAAAACAGTAATGGCATAGTCTGTTCCGGAGTATTGCTTGCGTGCTGCCTTTATTCCAAGTGGAATTGAAATAAAGATTTCAAGAATGAAAGAAGCAAGTCCCAGTGCAAATGAATACCAGATGACACTGCTGAACTTCTTTGTAACCAGCTGATTGAAGAACCAGCTTTCACCAAAATCGAACCGTATGGCTCCTTTCAGCCATTTAAAAAATCCGCTGATTATGCCACTATCGAAACCGTATGCCGCGGACAGTTGTTCAATCCATTCTGCGTAAGGTTTAGAACCAGGTCTTTGGGAAAGTGCCATAGCTTTCTGTTCAATAAAGCTTGTTGGCATGCATCTCATGATTCCATAAATGATAAGTCCAACGAAGAACAGAATCAGAATGGAAAGGAGAACGCGTTTAATAATGAATTTCCACATTATTTTGTAAATCCTTTAATTTATTCTTGATTAAAAAATCATGGAAAACCACTTTATTCAAGTAACTTTCCATTATTTTTCAAGCAGGAAACAAGGGGCCTTTCGGCCCCTGTTTTCAATTACTTCTTGAGCTGAAGATTCTGAAGTTCGTTCATGAAGCTGTAATATGTTGTTGTATCAGCAGGAATAGAGTTCAAATCAATGCGTTCTGCACTGTACAGATGTCCTTCCTGTCTCTGATAGATAGGTACTTCAACAGCGAAGTCTACGATGTAATCGAGAGCTTCCTTATAAACAGCCTTGCGGTATGCCTGGTTTGTACTTGAACGGCCGTCCATGACAAGGGCATCAAGTTCTGCCTGCTTAATACCATAATGTCCGGAAGAACCACCGTCTGTGTGGTAAATCTGGAACATATCAGGATCAAGTGTTGCAGACCATGCAGCGCACCACAGCTCATGAGTTTCTGCTTCAATTGCATCCCAAAGCTTTGATGTATCAACAAGGTCTTCAATCTGGAGGTTGAAACCAATCTTAGCAAGAGCGTTGTGTGCTTCTGTAACGATACCGAATGATGGGTGATCACCCTGTCCGTCACCACCAATCATCAGGTTGTAAGAAAGCTTTGCACCTGCAGGAGCTGCAGTAAGCTTTCCGTTTTCTACTGTGTAACCGGCAGCCTTGAAGTATTCAAGAGAAGCTTTAAGAGCAGCTTCGTACTTCTGATCATCTGTCATATCTGAAGTGTAGATTGGGTTACCGTTGATGTCAGTAGAGAAAGCTACCTTGTAGCCTGCATCTGACTTCTGAGGAGCTGCCCATGAACAGTTAGAGATAGGATAGTTGATGACAGAAGCTGCGTTACCATAGTATGAGTCAATTGCAATGTCGCGATATACGCAGAGAACTGTTGCAATAGCCTTTCTGAGGTTCTTTGATGCTTCTGAAGCACGGTCGCCACCGACAGAAACGTTTACAGCGTTGATACCGATGTAACCGTATCCGTTGTAGTCAACGAGGTCGATTGCGAGTTTGTCACCCTTGAGCTGGCCATTTGAGTTGTAAGTAGCAATCTGCTCAAGCTTTGCCTTTGAAACTGAAGGATCGCTGAGGTCGATTGTTCCCTGGAGAACACCAGGAACCTTATCAGTCTCTCCTGTTTCCTTCCACTGAATGTACTTAGTCTTTGGCTCGCCCTTATAGTAGTAAGGGTTTGCTTCAAGGTATACAGTCTTGTTTTCGTACTTTACGTACTTGTATGGACCTGCTCCCATTGGAGTTGTGGTCTTTGCACGGACTATTGAAAGGTCTCCCTTGTCAAATCCGAACTTGTTTGCGTTGTAGTCATACTTTGTCGGATCACCGTACCAGTGGAGTGGTGCAATCTGAATGTCCATGAGACCATCTGCAGGAGCATTTACTTCTGTAAGGATAATGCGTACTGAGTAGTCGCCAGTCTTCTGGATACCGCTGATTGAGTCAGCAGAAGCACCAGTCTTGATACCCTTTGTATATGCTGAGTAGTTGTTCATGAAACCCTGAAGGCTTGTGTAAGCCATTTCAGTTGAGCTCATTGTGACGAGGTCGCCATCATAAGCCTCAACAATCATCTTGAAGATGTCAGCTGCTGTTGCGCTGTCTTCTGCAGGGAATCCCCAGTTTGCCATTACTGTTCCGAGAGGCTGGTCTGATGTACCATAACCTGCATCGATACAATACTGGACGATATCCAGAACAAACTTCTCACCAGCCTGGTCTACGTCAGCCCAGAATGCATTCTGAGTTGCTTCATTCCACTTTGAGAAGTCAGTATTGTCGCGGCCAGCAGCAGCGAGAAGGTTGAACAGAGATTCCATTCCGCTTCTGTATTCTTCCATACCTTTGATTGGAAGTGAATAAATAGATGCTGCTCCATCATATGTTGGATCGCTGAATACATAGAATGAGAAGATGACATCATCTGCTGTAAGTGCAATTCCATCTGCGCACTTCAGATCCTGTCTGATTGTATAGTCATAGAATACTGTTCCATCAGCATTTTCTGTAACAACGAGATTAGCAGGACCGGTATATGTATATGCTGTGTTATTATATGATACTGTTTCGCCTTCAATTCCGTTATATACAAAAGAACCATTACGGTTTGTATACAGAAGCATGATCTGGGTTGAATCTACGATGTTCTGATCAGGAACTGATTCAACGAAGAATGGACTGAATTTTTCGCTCATTGCGTCGTTAGCAATAACGATGATGTCATTGTTTTCTGTTGCTTTTGCAGTTGATGCTGCCTCTTTCTTGCCACCACATGAGACCATCATGAAAGTAAGAAGAACGAGTAATGCAATTGTCATTACCTTTTTCATCTGGTAATTCCTCCTTAAAAAACTTTTGTAACTTGACAAGTTACTTTTATAAAAAATCCCTGGACTATTTCCCCGAGAAATTTTTATCATAAAAGAATCCGTACAGGACGGATGATGACAGAAGGACTATCTGCAAACCGCAGAAAAGTAACTCAACTGTCATGGATGCAGAATCCTTCAAATCTGAAATATGCGTGGAGATGAAAACAATTTCACATACCACACAGATTCCGGATACGATGATTAATCCGATATCAGAATGCTTCAGACTTCCGAGACTCTTATCCCATTGTTTCTTTGTAATGGTTTCAGGCAGTACGAAAAGTCTGACAGAAGCATATAAAAGAAACGCAAATGGCAGAAATATAAAAGCATATGGATAAAAAACAAGAAAAGAGTGAGACGAAGGAGGATTAATCAATCCTGAAACAATATGCACAAAGAACATGAATAAACAGAAAAGGAGGTTTAAGATTTCCTTTTTCTTTTTATTACCTGAAAATGCATAATAGTTTACGATGTCAGGTACTTCTGCTTTTTTTACCCAATTGCTGTATTTAGCCATACTATTTTATGCGGATTTTATAATGCGCCATTTTCCGCATATCATATCATTATACTACAAGTTTAATCTTTTTGCAAAACCTTTTCATTCTTTTTTTATAGAATGGTGATTGGATCAACATCAATTTCGCAGTAGACTCCGGATGGCGTCTTGTACTCAGTGATGAAACGGGAGACAAGCTGCTGCATGGGAGAAACTGAAGAAGAGCGCAGAAGAAGCTGCTGGCGGTAATTGGCTGCAATCATTGAAAGCGGGCATTCCGCAGGGCCGAGAATTTCTATCTGAGAACCATCTTTCCTTTGTGAAGCCATCTGACGTTCAAGTTTTTCAAGAATGTCTGCAGCACTTGAAGAAGTGTCTTCGGCTTTCTGCTTATCTGCAGAGCGGAAGACAAGACGCAGAAGGCGCGCGAAAGGCGGGAACCCGATAATCTGCCGTTCCTGAAGTTCCTGTGCGTAAAAGGCGTTCATGTCATTTCTGCACGCAAGTGAAATTGCAGGCCGTTCCGGGCAGTAACTCTGCACAATGACCTTTCCGTCAGGGAAGAATCTTCCGGCGCGCCCTGCAACCTGTACAAGCAGTGAGAAAGTTCGTTCAGAAGCCCTGAAGTCAGGAAGATGCAGCCCCGTATCCGCCAGAATGACGCCGACAAGTTTCAGATTGGGGAAGTTCAGGCCTTTTGCTACCATCTGCGTTCCAAGAAGGATGTCTGTCTCTCCCTTTTTGAAAGCGGCAATCTTTTTCTGAAGTTCTCCTTTTTTTTCAAGAACGTCAGTGTCTATGCGGTCAACTTTTGCAAGCGGGAACTTTGCGCGTACTTCGTCTTCTATAAACTCGGTGCCAAAACCAGCATAGCCGACATCAAACGAGCCGCACTCAGGGCACTCTGAAGGAACGGAAACAGAATATCCGCAGTAATGACAGCGGAGCCGGCCTTCATTCTTGTGATAAGTGAGTGCGACAGAGCAGTTTTTGCACTTAAGTTCGTATCCGCAGGTACGGCACCTGAAAAAGTGCGTGAACCCGCGGCGGTTCAAAAAGAGGATGACCTGCCGCTTTTCAGCAAGCGTGCTCCGTATTTCATCGGTAAGACGTTCTGAAATGCAGCCGCTCATCTCTTCATGGGAAAGGTCTAGTACGCTTATTTCAGGCATTGCACCACCAGCAAGACGTTTTGTGAGCGTATGCTTCTTGATGGCTCCTGTGTCCATAAGATGCCATGCTTCCACTGATGGCGTGGCGCTTCCCATGATAAGCGGAATGGAAAGGCGTGACACCCGGTGCATTGCAACCTGCCGCGCATGGTAGCGAGGTGTGTTCCCTGACTTATAGGAACTGTCGTGTTCTTCGTCGATGATGATAAGCCCAAGGTCAGGAACAGGCGCGAAAACGGCACTTCTGGCACCAATGACAACACGGGCTTCCCTGTTCATGATCCGTTTCCATTCGGTAAGACGCTGGCTGCCGGTCAAGCCGGAGTGAAGGACAGCCGCTGTCGGGCCGAACCGTCCTTTTACGGCATCAATGACCTGCTGTGTAAGGCCGATTTCTGGTACAAGGTAGATGACACCCTTTCCCTGAGCAAGCACACGCTCAGCCGCTCCAAGAAAAACTTCTGTCTTGCCTGAACCTGTCTGACCGTACAGGTAATGAAACTTATTGTTTCCTGTACTGCTTCCAGAAGTTTCGGAGAGCTGATTATCAGAAAGAATCTCGTTTATGGCCATTTCCTGCTCATCAGAAAGCGTGTGTTTAGTGTACGAAGTTTCGTCATCTTCAAAAAAAGACTGCCCTGCATCTGTTCCGCGGCGGCCGGAAGGAATCATGGATGAAAGCGCTTCGCCCTGTGTGCAGAGGTAATAGCGGGAAACCCATGATGAAAGCTCAACAAGTTCTTCCGTGAAGACAGGCTCCTTATCAATGATGCGGTAAATCGGCTTGATTTTATCAGCTGGACAGATGGCCGCCTGCGCTTCTGAAAGCGTATCGGAAACAGCGATTACGAACGCAGTCATCTTACGTCTTCCAAAAGGAACTTCGACACGCATGCCGCACGTTACGTCCTGAGAGTCAGAATAGTAGGTGAATGTGCCTGGAACGGGAACGTTCAGTACTGTCTCGACGTACACAATCAGTTACCGCCTGTTGGAACGGTGAAAGATTCGCCGGTGATCTCTTCAAGTTTTGCCCTGAATCCCTTAAGGTCATTCCAGGCGTCGCGTTTCAGTTCCGGAGCGCGGAGAAGGGCTGAAGGATGATAGGTAGGCATGACAGGAATGCCATTATATTCAAAGAACTGGCCGTGAATGCGTGTTATGCCTATTTTTGTGTCGAGCAGGTTCTGCAGTGCGATACGGCCGACAAGAAGAATCATCTTTGGTTTGAGTGTGGAAATCTGAGCATCAAGGAACGAGCGGCAGGCTGCTGCTTCTTCTGGAAGCGGGTCGCGGTTGTTCGGCGGCCGGCATTTGACGATATTCGCTATGAAGCAGTTTGTTTCCCGGGACAGTTTGATTGCTGCAAGCATTTTGTCTAGAAGCTGACCTGCTGCACCGACAAAAGGAAGTCCCTGCATATCTTCATCATGTCCCGGACCCTCGCCAATGACCATGACGACGGGATGCGCCGGACCCATGCCGGGAACGGTGTTTGTGCGTCCGTTACAGAGGCCGCATCTAGTGCAGGAAGAGATTTTCGCTGCAACCGCATCAAGCGGCGCGCGTTGTTCTTCCTGTACAGGAGCTGAGTCTTGAGCAGCGGCGCTTTCCTGAGTGGCGGAAGTTTGAGCTGCGGCAGGAATCTGAGACGGCACTTCACGGGGTGCAACAGCGCACGGCTTTTCCGGAAGACCCGTGACGTACGCTTCCGAAAGCGAAACAAGAGAAGCCAGTGCATTGTAATCGATAGAATCCGCCATCAGCACTCCTTACTGTTTATCCTTGGTTCCGTAGTGATCCCATACATAGTTTCTTGCGTTGAACATCTTGATCTCACGCTTTTCGTACGCTTCATGAATCATTGCGTCGCAATCAAGCGCGTTGTACAGTTCCATGGCATCCTCAACGCGCGCTCTAAGCACGGGATGCTTTGGAGAGAAGAGGACGCAACAGTCTTCATAAGGAAGGATTGATGTCTCATAGGTGTCAATTTCCTTTGCGATGTCGACGATTTCTTCCTTATCCATGCCGACGAGCGGACGTAAAAGCGGAAGGTCGCAGCAGCTTTCTGTAACTTCCATGTTCTCAACAGTCTGGCTTGCAACCTGACCAAGACTTTCACCGGTAATCAGACACTGACATTTGATGTGCCTGGCGATGAGGTTTGCCGTCTTCATCATGCACATGCGGAGCAGAAGCGTACTGTAAGCTTCTGCTGCAATGCCATTGACCGGTTCGTGCGTCCGCGCAACTTCTTTTATGCGCATCTGAACATCAGTGAACGGTACGATATTAATATGTGTCTCAACACCATAAAGGGAAATCTTTTCTGCAAGGTCTTCTACTTTTTTCTGTGCTTCCATTGAAGTGTACGGATATGCGTGGAAATATGCACACTCGACTTTCATACCACGGCGCATCATACGGTAACCTGCAACTGGTGAGTCGAGGCCGCCTGAAAGCAGAAGAAGGCCCTTTCCGCTTGTGCCGACCGGAAGGCCGCGGCAGACTTTCTCGACATTGCCGTAGACAAAACAGCGTTCACGAAGCTCAACGCCAATGGTGACATCAGGATTATGTACGTCTACGGTAAGGATGCCACCATCAAAGACCGGACCTGCTGCCTCACAGCTGATTTCGTAGGAGTTCATGGGGAAAGATTTGTCTGTGCGGCGGGCATCAATCTTGAAAGTGCGGGCTCCTTTTTCTTTGGCAATCTGAGCGACCTTCATGACGGTCTTCTTTATATCTTCAATTTCTTTTTCACAGACATAGCAACGTGCCCATCCGGAAATACCAACAAGGTGACGCAGTGAAAACTCAACAGCTTCACAGGCGTTTTCTGCGCATTCAACATACATGCGTCCATTCTTGAGGGTAACACGGGAATGTACGCCTTCAAGATAGAGCTGCAGATTCTGTACGAGACGGCGCTCGAACTCTTTTATATTGCTTCCCTTGAGGGTGAGTTCACCAAGCTGGATAAGATAGGTTACGGTAAGTGCTTTATTGTTTTCCATAATAAATACTGTACCTCAAACAGATTATTTTCTCAACATGAAAGAAAAATGAAAAAAAGACTTGCAAAATGACAAAAAGAGTGATATTGTCATATTAAGAATGACAAAATCATAGAAAATGTCATTTTAACTTGGAGGGATTATATGAAAACCAAAAAGAAGAATGTTATATTTGATACCTCAATTCCGCATAATATTCCGCTGCTCATGAAACAGAGAACCCGCGATTATGCTCATTTCACATTGCAGATGTCACGCAATGAAAAAGGAGAATATGTAAAATACACGTACACTGAAGTGTATGCAAAAGTTCTTGCAACAGCTGCAGCTTTGCGTGCTATTGGTGTAAAACGCGGAGATAATGTCGGCATCATTTCAGACAACAGGAAGGAATGGCTTTGGTCAGATCTTGCAATTCTGTCGCTTGGTGCAGCTGATGTACCACGTGGATGTGATTCACTGAGTGAGGATATCAATTACATCCTTGATTTTTCAGAATGTGGCGTTTCCATTTTTGAAAACGAGACACAGTTGTTAAAGATTCTTGACAGAGAAGACAGACCTTCAAAACTTACGAAAGCTATTCTTTTTGATACGACTGAAAAAAACGGAACAGTCATTTCAGAGCAGACTGTAACAAAAGCTTCTGCAGCAGGAATAGAACTGATTCTCTTTGAAAAACTTATTGCAGACGGACATGCTGCTCTTTCGGAGAATCCTCACATCCGTGCTGAGATTGAGTACGAAATGGAGCTTACTTCTCCTGATGAGACTGCAACGCTTATCTTTACATCTGGAACAACGGGAACACCAAAAGGTGTCATACTTTCTCACCGCAACATCATTTCAGAGCTTGAATGCATTCCTAACATTTTACCTGCAGATCCGGGTGACATGTGGCTTTCTGTTCTTCCTGTATGGCACAGTTTTGAGCGCCTCATTCAGTATGCAGTCCTTACATTTAAAGATGGCATAGCGTATTCGAAGCCAATCGGACAAATTATGCTCAAGGATATGGCAGAAGTACGGCCTCAGTTCATGTGTGGTGTTCCGCGCCTTTGGGAAAGCGTTGCAAAAGGCATTTTCGGTGCAATGAAGAAGACTGGTGGCATTACCTATGCCATGTTCTCTTTCTTTGTTGGAATCGGAAGAAAATACAACGTCCTTCGCGATATGATGACTGGCTGTGTCTGCAGATTCAAGTGGCGTTCCAGAGTACTCGATTTCCTTATCGCTCTGATTCCGTTCTGCCTCATGTGGCCACTGTATGCTCTTGGTGACCTGCTCGTTTTCAAAAAAATCCGTGCTAAACTTGGCGGACGTTTCCGTGCAGGCATTTCAGGCGGCGGTTCTCTTCCAATGGATATTGAACGCTTTTACCGGGCATGCAAAATAAATCTGATTGAAGGCTACGGAATGACAGAAACGTCACCGGTCGTTTCTGTCCGTGATATGTACAAAAGCCGCCCGGGCTGTGTTGGAAACGTATTCCCGTCAGTTGATATGCGCGTAGTAAAAGAAGAACACGGAAAAATCGTATCAATGGATCCTCTTCCACCAGGACAGAAAGGCCTCATTATGGTTAAGAGCGAACAGGTAATGAAAGGTTATTATAAGAAACCTGAGCTTACTGCAGCTGTAATCGATAAGGATGGATGGCTCAATACAGGAGATCTTGGTCTTTTCACCTATGATGGCGAAATCCGCATTACAGGAAGGGCAAAAGATACCATCGTTCTGTTTGGTGGAGAAAACGTAGAACCTGCTCCTATTGAAAGAGCGATTAATGAAAGTGATTTCGTAGAGACATCTGTTGTTATGGGACAGGATAAGAGAGGACTTGTTGCACTTATAGTTCCAGATAAAGCTAATGTTGAAAAGTACGCACATGAAAAACAGATAAAATATACATCTTATCCAGAACTTCTTAAAAATGAGGAAATCCAGAAACTGTTCAATACTGAAATACGTAAAAGGATTTCCCTTGATAACGGATTCCGTGCGTTTGAGCGCATTTTCGACTTCAGTCTTCTGAGTGAAAGCTTCAAGGTTGGAGAAGAACTTTCAATAAAGATGGAGATTTCCCGCTTTAAGATTGAGGAAAAATACAAGGATGTCCTCAAGGACTTATATGAAAAAATTGCCTGAAAGGTCGATTTAATACACAGTTAAAAAAAGTCGGACAAGAGAGTTTACCTCCTGAATTGCTAAAAGATGTGATATAGTATATCTTCAGTAATCCGGGAGGTTTTTTTTATGAAGCGCAATATAGACAGAGTTGATCATTCTTTACCAGATACCCTGCCTGCATTATTCATGCATCATGCTGAAACTTACGCTGATTTGACCCTTCAGGCTTCAAAAGATAAAAATGGCGTTTTCGTAAACTACACATTCAGGGAAGTTTTTGAAAGTATACTGACATTTGCTGCAGCCCTCCAATCTGTTGGAGTAAAAAGAAATGACCGGATAGCCATTATTTCAGATAACAGACGTGAGTGGCTTATAACAGATCAGGCAATACAGACACTTGGAGCAGCCGATGTTCCCCGTGGATGTGATTCCATGGCGCCGGAAATACGATATATCATCAGCTTTTCTGAATGTAATACAGTTTTCTTTGAAAATCAGAAACAGCTGAAGAAAGTAACCGAAAAGCTGGAAGATCTTCCTCTTCTGAAGACAGCAATCCTCTTTGATATGCCCGAAGAAAAGCCGGTAATTGAAGGTCTGACCATATATTCATTCAACGAGCTTCTTGAAAAAGGAAAGTCGCTTATTACGGAGATGCGTGAATCGCTTATTGAAGAAATAGGAAAGACAAAGAAAGAAGATCTTGCGACAATCATTTTTACATCAGGAACGACAGGAACCCCAAAGGGCGTCATGCTGACTCACAGAAATTATATGGCGCAGCTTGAGGTCGTGCATACAGTCCTTACTACAAAACCAGGCGAAATGTGGCTTTCTGTCCTTCCTGTATGGCACAGTTTTGAACGTACGCTCAACTATATGGCTGTTACCCTGGGAAGCGGCATTGCCTATTCAAAGCCAATTGCACCAGTTCTGCTTCCAGACCTTCAGAAAATCCGTCCGCAATGGATGACAGGTGTACCGCGTCTCTGGGAATCGCTTGCTCATGGTGTTGAACATACGATGAAAAAGAAAGGTGGCTTCAGTTATAAAGTATACCGTCACTACATTAATATTGGAAAAAAATATGCACAGGCGAAAGAATACGCTACGGGAGCAATCTGCCATTACGTGCTCCGTCCACGCAGCCTTGATGTCATCTGGGGTATATTTCCATTCCTGGGTCTTTTTATTCCGCATCTTATTGGAGAAGTGCTTGTTTATAGAAAAATCCGCGCTAAATTCGGCGGTCGTGTTGTTGCCGCCCTTTCCGGAGGAGGAGCGCTTCAGCCTGATGTAGACGATTTTTATAAAGCAATAGGTTTCAAACTGCTTGAAGGTTATGGCATAACAGAAGCAGGTCCGGTACTGTCTGTCCGAAACTGTAAGCGTCCTCGTGCAGGCGGAGTAGGTGAAGTGTATCCTGCTGCAGTAATAAAGATAGTAAAGGAAAAGGACGGTGTTCCTGTTTCAGATGAGCCACTCGGCCCTGGCCACGTTGGTCTTATTTTTGCGCGTGGAGATCAGATAATGAAAGGCTATTACCGCCAGCCAGAAATGACATCAAAAGTCATTACTCCTGACGGATGGCTCAATACTGGCGATCTTGGCATGATAAGTACTGATAATGAAATTAAGATAACAGGACGTGCAAAAGATACCATCGTCATGCTTGATGGAGAGAATATCGAACCGCTTGGTATTGAGACTGCAATCTGTACAAGTCCGTACATTGAAACAGCAGTTGTCATCGGACAGGATAGAAAAGCTCTCTGTGCCCTTATCGTTCCGTCAAAGAAAGAGATTCTCGATTATGCTGCTGAAAATGACATACGTTATTCACTCTATGAGGACCTTCTTGAAACGCCTGCAATCATTTCTCTTATCCGTTGCGAAACGGACAAAAAAGTTTCTCAGGCAAACGGTTTCCGTACCAGTGAGCTGATTTCCCGCTTCTGCCTTCTTCCGGATTCATTCAGACAGGGTGAGGAATTGTCTGCTAAAGGCGAGATAAAACGGTTCCGCATAAACGAACTGTATGCTGAACAGATAGAATCAATGTATAAACTGTAAAAAAATTACCTTTCAACAGGACAAACCTGCGGAATGCCGTACACAGGATGTGTGTACAGAGAAAAAGGCGTTCCGTAGGCTTTCTCCATGTTTTCCGCTGTAAAAACAGTGCTGACTTTTCCGTCCGCAAGAAGCGACCCCTTTGAAAACAGCAGTATTCTCTCTGCAAAACGTGGCGCGCTGTTTATATCATGCATGCTTATGATGATGCATTTGTTCTGTTTACGCGAAATGTCATAAAGAAGATGAAGTAATCTGTCTGATTTTCCAGCATCAAGAAACGTGAAGGGCTCATCCAGAATCATTGCGGGTGTGTTCTGTGCAAGAGACCGTGCTATGAGGACAGACTGCAGTTCGCCTCCTGAAAGCTCAAATATGTGCCGGTCTGCCAGATGTGCGATTTCTGCCATTTCCAATGCTTCCTGTGCAGCGCGGTTGTCTTCTTCTGAATAAGATAAGAGACCGTTGCTCTGTGCGTAACGGCCCATTCTGACTGCCTCAAGAACAGAATAGTTCCAGGTATATGATTCATTCTGGGGAAGAAGCGTGATGAATCCTGCGCGTTCCCGTGAACTGAAAGCTTCTGTTTCAGTGCCGTTAAGACGACATGTTCCCTCTGTTATTTTGAGCGAAGGAAGTGTAAGCCCCGAAAGAAGCGTCAGAAAAGTACTCTTTCCAGAGCCGTTGGGACCGAGGACGCAGATAAATTCTCCTTCAGAAAAAGAAGTATTGACTGCATGAATAACTTCGGTTTTGTCCCAGCATGCACTGAGATTTTCAGCAGAGAGCAGGGAAGTATCATCTTTCATGATGCGTACCTCTTGTTGTAGCGGAGAAGGATGAATATGAAGAATGGTGCTCCGGCAAGAGATGTGATTATTCCCACAGGAATATCCAGCGGCGGTGCAATGATGCGCGAGAGAATGTCTGCTGCTCCAAGGAAGACTGCGCCTAACAGCATTGAAAGGGGAAGTATCTTTTTATATGAGCTTCCCGCTGTCATACGGATGATATGAGGCGCGACAAGTCCCACAAAGCCGATGATGCCGCCTGCGCTTACTGCCGCCGCGGTTGCAAGCGAACCTGAAGCGAAACAGAGTAGGCGAGTTCTTTTGAGCGAAATGCCCAGTGATTGTGAAGTCATGTCGCCTGCAGAAAGCACGTCGAGCGGCTTGATGCAGAAGACAAACAGAATAATCGAAATGACGCCGGGAACCAGCATGAATGACAGTTCCTGCCAGCCTTTTCCGTTAAAGCTGCCGAGCGTCCACACGTACATTTTATACAGCTCTTTATCATGCACAAGAATAAGCGCCGAGTTTACCGATGTAAGGAAGACGCTCACTGCGCTTCCGGCGAGCAGAAGCCGGACCGGCTCAGAAGAGGTCCGCCGCCCGCCTGAAATGAGATAGACGATGAATATGCTTACAAGGGAGCCGGCAAAAGCTGCGCCAGGCATCCACAGGTTAAGGACTGAGCCTATGACAGCTCCCAGTGCGGCTCCAGATGAAACGCCGAGCATTGAGCTGTCTGCGAGAGGGCTTTTGAAGAAGCCCTGGAAAATGGCTCCGGCACCGGCAAGAAGAACGCCGGTACACATTGCAAGAAGAATGCGTGGAAGCCGGATCTGTTTTACGATGACAGCCGTAAAATCAATTTCTTCTGTGTCTGATGAAGAAAAAAGCGCCTTTATAACCTCCATGACAGGCAGCTTTTCACTTCCATACACAATACCCGCTATGAAGATAACGGGAACGAGAACAATAAGTATGATTGCTGAAAGAATCGTTTTACGGCGTTCACTCATGATGAAGTCTCCGTCAGTCCTTCAGTAAAGACGCAATCTGTTCAATGGCAAGATAAATGCGCGGTCCTGAACGTGAAGCAATGTCGCTGTTGATGTCAAAAACTTTCCTGCTTTTCACTGCTGAGACAGAACTCCATCCGGCACGCTTGTAAATGTCAGCAGAAGTGTAGCCCATATCTGACGGAATGATGATGACATCTGGATTCCGCGCGATAATGCTTTCCTCACTGATGACAGGATAGCCTTCTGATGTGTCGGAGAAAATGTTGATGCCCCCTGCCTTAACGATGACATCATGAATGAAAGATGAATTGCCAACGCTCATGAAAGGGGAGTTCCATACTTCCCAGTAGACTTTATTACTGTTTTTTGAGACTGCTGCTGAGCATGAAGCAACTGCGTCGGTTATCCGCTTTGTGACAGTTCCCGCTTCAGAAACATGTCCTGTAATGCGTCCGATATCGGTTATTTCGCTGATAACATCATCAACTGATGCTGCATCAGAGACATACACGGCGATACCAAGTTTTTTCAGGGGTTCAATAAGATGGTCGTGCATTACCGTATAAAGGCAGACTAAATCTGGCTTTAAGGCAATGACGGTTTCAAGACTGAAAGTCTTTCCATCAAATCCACCAATTGATGCGACAGAAGACGCTTCAGGCGGATAATTGCAGAAATCTGTTCTTCCCACTACCTGTGAGCCTGCGCCCACGGCAAAGAGAGTTTCAGTTACTGCCGGACCAAGACTTACTATTCGACGGGGATACCCCTTGTTTGTACCCGGATAGTAAGTTCCCTCTGCACAGAGCAAAGCTGTACAGAAGATGACAATCAAACACGTTACCAGTATTGATCGTACAGTTTTCATAAAAAAAACGTATCACAAATGAATGAAAAAATAAATATAGCTAAACGGACAATTTTTCCGATACAAGAAATATGGGAAGATTGTTCCGGTTTTCAAAATATGTATTTTTCAACCTCATTATGCTGACAGCAGCCATTCCTCTGTTTGCGGATGAAACTGCAGCCGGATTTACTGAAACGCCACGCATTGAAGATGGCATTTATGAAAATAACGGACATTTTTTTGTCATAAAGGATGACAGGATAGAGACCGAAGTGCTTAAGAGCTTTTATGGCTTCTGGTATGACGGTGAGTATCCGCTTGAAGAAGCGTATGATACAAGCTGCCTGGCACAGATGGAAGACAAGCTCTATCTTGACTGGTGGCAGCGTATAGAACTTCAGGAGAATGTAACTTCTGGCGGCGTCTTCTGGGCGCCTGGCTCAAATATAAGGGAATATGCACTTGATCCGTATCCTGTAAAAGAGCGTCTTTCCGGATGGTTCATCATACAGAACTCCGCTTCTGAAAATGAAGGAACACGGGACCTTATCTATGAGATTCCCTATTGGAAGGCAGACGTCGAATACTCAGATGAGCTCGCTTTTTTCAAGCTTCCGGACGGTACTGATGCATTCGTAAAAAAGCACATCAAGTTTGGAGATGATGTCTATACATGTGCAGCGGGAAGGCGTCCCGTCGTAAGGAACCACGCTTTGAAGACAAGCCTTCCTGAAACACCTTTGTACAGCGGTAACACCAGCATTATGGTGCTGGGTGAGCCGTACCTTATAAAAACTGATGTTACAGATATGGAAACTGCAATTGCTTCTCATAATGCAATAGTATATCCTCCGCGCTTTTCCACGATGGATATGAAAGAGCCGTCAATTTATAAAAAACTCGAAGAAATGCCCATTTCGTGGTAAATTCCCTCTTTTTTTACATCATTTTTACGTATTTTTTACTTAATTTATCCCTGCAAAAACCGATATTATAGGTAAGGTAAAGCTGTGCTTTTGGCGGTTTTGCTTGACTTATAAGAGTTTAGCGGGGAAAATAATCTGATGATTGAAGTAACAAGATTAAACGGAAAGAAAGTCTGGGTTAATCCTCATCAGATTGAATCAATTGAAGTTAATCCTGATGTCACGCTTATCATGCTTTCGGGAAAGGCAATAATTGTTAAAGAACAACCCGATGAACTTATTAAGAAAATCGTTGAATACCGCCGGCAGATAGGTGCTTTCAAAAACGAAGAGTAATCCGGTCGGGAGGCAGAGATAATGGATTTAGGTACAATTGTTGGTATGGTCGGTGGAGCTGCTTGTATTGTCATGTCGGTTCTTACCTCTGGTGGTAACCTTGGTGGTATTTGGGACCCTCCGTCACTCTTCATGACAATCGGTGGTTCTTATGCTGCTCTGTTCATTCTTGCTCCTTTGAAAAAGTGTCTCGGTGTATGGGGCATTATTGGAAAGTGTTTCAAGGTTCCGGAATTTGGTGAAAAGACGATTGTACAGAATATGGTTGCTCTTTCAGAAAAAGCACGCCGTGAAGGTATTCTTGCTCTTGAAGAAGGCCTTGAAGACCTTGATGATCCGTTCATGAAAAGCGGCCTCCGTCTTGTTGTTGATGGTACTGATGGTGCTGTCATCAGAACAATTATGGAAAATGAACTGTCTCAGATGGAAGACAGGCATATGGGGTGGGTTAACATCATAAACCAGTGGGCTGGTTTTGCACCTGGTTTTGGTATGATGGGTACCGTTCTTGGACTTATTGGTATGTTGAACAACCTGGAAGATAAATCCTCCCTTGGTCCTAACATGGCTGTTGCTCTTATTACAACGCTGTACGGATCCATGGTTGCTAACTGGCTCATGGCTCCTTTCGGTCAGAACCTGATGGCTCAGAACGCAAGTGAAGCTAAAGTAAAGGAAATGATTATTGAAGGTGTTCTTTCAATTCAGGCTGGTGATAACCCGCGTATTCTGGCAATGAAACTGCTGACGTATCTTGATCCGATATCAAAGAAAGCTATTGAAGCTGATGTTCTTAAGGACTAAGTAATATGGGAAAGAAAGAGAAAAAGGCACCTGCAGGCCCTTCCAAAGAATGGATGGGTACGTATGGTGACATGATCACACTCATGCTCTGCTTCTTCGTTATGCTTTATAACCCTGAAGAAGTTGATGCTGTACAGATGGCGGCCCTTACAGCTTCCATAAATGGTGATCCGACAAAAGGCGGTGGTTCACTTTCTTCTACAGGACGTCTTGCAGATCTTGGTAATATTGTAAGCAGCATGCCGTCAATGGAACAGGGACGTTATCTCGGCCTTGATGCAAAGCGTGCGGTAAGTGCATTTGCTCCAAAAGTAAATACCAACAAAATTACCATTTCCAGTGATGAACGTGGCGTGGTAATTACGCTTGCCTCTGACTTTCAGTTTCGTGAAGGCAGTGCTGAACTTGATATAGAAGAAACACGTGACGCACTTCAGGAACTCTCAGCATTTCTTTCACAGGATGATTTGTCAGAGAAGAAGTTCCGCATTGAAGGACATACTGATTCTGGTGAAGTTCTGAATGGTAAATATGCAAGTCTGTGGGAGCTTTCCACGGCACGTGCATGCAATATACTTCATTATCTTTCAGATTTTGGCGTGGATGAAGACTGTTTCTCCGTCGCTGGATATGCGGATAAACAGGATAAATATGATGAAGTTTCAGATAATACATCATTTAATCGCAGAGTTGATATAATTATTCTAGACGAAGCGCATTTTTGATGTTATGATGTTAACTGGTGGGAATTTTATAATCCGCATCAGTTTAATATCTCATACGTAAGTTTTATACAAAAGGTAGGTTTGTATGGCTGATGAAGATTTAGAGCTTGATGACGGTGGTGAAGGTGCAGCAGCTGGCGGCTCCAAGAGCAAGGGTGGCGGCGGTTTCCTTCCTACATTACTCAAATGGCTTGCAATTGTCGTAGGCGCAATAATACTCATAGTCACTGTTGTTGTCATTACAATGAATATAATGCAGAGTAACAACAGCAATTCAACATCAGTAATTCAGACAGGTGAGGAATACTCAACCAAGCGTGAAGCTCTTGCATGGTACACGTCTATCGGACAGAGTACATATACAACCATAGATACTCCGTCTTCCAGTGTAACCATAGAAATCATCCTCGGATATAAGGAAGATGACAAGGTTGCTTCAACTGAAATTACTAAGCGCCAGTATGAAATCAAAGATTACTTCAGACGCTATTTCTCATCAAAATCAAAAAATGAACTACGCATTCAGGATGAAGATAAACTTCGTCTTGAGATTAAGAATGCAATCAATGATGACATTCTTTCAGGTTCAAAGATATACGACGTACTGTTCTTACAGTTCAGCGTCAACTGAGGAAGTGTGAATGACTGAAGTTCTGTCGCAGGATGAAATTGACCAGCTTCTCATGGCTATCAGCTCCGGAACAACGGAGTCTGAAGAAGTTAAGCCGGTTAATGATAATCGTAAGATAAAGATATACGATTTTAAGCGACCTGATAAATTCTCAAAGGAACAGATGCGTACTGTTCAGGTTATGCATGAAACATTTGCACGTCTGACAACAACAACGCTTTCTGCTCAGCTCCGCAGTATGGTTCACGTTCATGTTGCATCTGTAGACCAGCTGACATATGAGGAATTCATCCGTTCAATTCCGACTCCGACAACACTTGCAGTCATTAACATGGATCCTCTCAAGGGAAATGCTATTCTTGAGATTGACCCTGCAATCACATTCAGTATGATTGACCGCCTTTTCGGAGGTACCGGTCAGGGAACAAAAGTTCAGCGTGATCTGACTGATATTGAGCAGTCAGTAATGGAAGGAATCATCGTTCGTATTCTTGCAAATATGCGCGAATCATGGACTCAGGTAGTTGATCTCCGTCCGCGTCTTGGTCAGATTGAGACTAATCCTCAGTTTGCACAGATTGTTCCTCCTTCTGAAATGGTTGTTCTCGTTACGCTTGAAACAAAAGTTGGTGATGAAGAAGGAATGATGAACTTCTGTATTCCTTACATCACCATTGAGCCGATTATTTCAAAACTGTCATCTCAGTTCTGGTTCTCTTCAGTAAGAAGAAGCTCAACAACACAGTATCTTGGTGTTCTCAAAGAAAAGCTTTCAAATGTTGATATGGATGTTGTTGCTGAAGTTGGAACTATTGATATTCCGATCAGAGATGTTCTCAGTCTGAAAGTTAACGATATAGTCCGGCTTTCAAATGTCCGTGTAAATGATCCGCTTATCTTAAGCGTTGGTAATCAGAAAAAGTTCTATTGTCAGCCAGGTGTTATAGGAAAACGCATGGCCGTACAAATTATAGGAAAAATTATTCCGGAAGGAAATAATGAAGAATTCGAAGAATTATCTGTAGAAGGAGAAGAATCGTATGAGTGATGGTGCCATTTCCCAGGAAGAAATTGATGCTCTGTTGTCTGGAGTTGACATGGGTGGTATCGGGTCGTCCGGTATATCCTCACCGAAATCTTCGGATGCTGCTCTTGATACCTCAACTATGGAGAGCACTCTCTCCGATATGAGTTCAAAATTGAAGGAATGTCTTGATTCAATGACAGGTTCTTCATTTGAAGTTGATAGTCCTACTATTGAATCAACGGACAGAGACGGCGTTCTTAAACAGATTCCAGAAATGGTTATTTCTGTAATCTCTGATTATAACGCTGGAGTTAATGGAGAACATCAGTTCATCCTTGCTCCAGAGTTTGCTTCAAAGCTGACTTCTCTCATTAATAAGGAAGAAACTCCTGAACTTGATGAAATGGCACTTTCTGTTGTTTCTGAGTGTATTTCAACTTTCAATGGAAGTGAAATTACACAGATTTCATCAGGTGGTAAACTGACAACCCTTGCTTCAAATCCTGCTGAAGCAACAAATGTTCCTAAAGCAATGGTACGTTTCCCACAGGGAAATTTTGTACTTGCAACATATCCTGTACGCGTAGACGGTGGTGCATTCTCACTCTATGAGATTTTCTCAGCAGATGTATCAAATGGCATTTCACAGGCTCTTGGTGGTGGTTCTCCAATGGGCGGTGCAGCACCTTCAACAGGTCTTTCTGCAGAAGAAATGCAGTCTATGACCGCAATGACCGGAATGGGGGGTGGTGCTTCAATGGGTGGTGCCATGGGCGGTATGGGTATGAATATGGGTGGCATGGGTATGCCACAGATGCAGCCGATGGGCGGTGCCATGGGCGGTATGGGAATGGGAATGCCACAGGGTGGTGGTATGGGAATGGGAATGGATATGGGAATGGGAGGTGGTATGCCACAGAATATTCCTAATGTTCAGTCTCTGCAGTATCCAACACTTCAGACTGGCATGAACAGGATGGAACAGCAGAATATCGGTCTTATCATGGATGTTTACATGGAAATGACCGTAGAGCTCGGACGTACAAAGAAGCTTATTAAAGATATTCTTGGTATGGGTGAAGGTACCATTATTGAGCTTGATAAACTTGCTGGTGAGCCTGTTGATATTCTGGTCAATCAGAAACCAATTGCCCGTGGTGAGGTTGTAGTTATTGATGAAAACTTCGGTGTTCGTGTAACTGAAATCCTGTCACCAATGGAAAGGGTAAGCGATCTGCACTGATTTGTTTCTGGGTGGGGGACATGAAAATAGTTTTACGCAGATTTCTCACAATATCTCTATGTCTTTTTGCATTCAGTACTTTTTTGTTTTCACAGACTGCTGATACAACGTTTGATAATAATTCTCAGACATCAATAGAACGGTCTTTTTCAATCCCCGCAACTACAGAAACAGGATATGATGCAGAATCATCCAGTGCTTCAAGTTCAGGATGGCTTCTGGTTCGTATGATTCTTGCATTAGCTGCAATCTGCATCATTATCTGGTTAATCGGAAAACTGATAAAAAAGAGGATGGAACCGGGAGCTGAACCTGATTCATACCTTAAAAAAACTGCTCAGCTTACACTTGCTCCTGGAAGAACAGTACAGATTATAACCTTGCGCGACAGGGCGTATGTTCTAGGCGTTTCAGAAGGCGGCATAAGCCTTATTGATGAAATAGACAGTACTTCGACTACAGATAAAGAACTTATTGATGATATGAATCTGCATGCTGCTGAAAACCTTAATGCTAAACCACAGGATTTTGCAGCGATGCTTTCATCCCTTACAAATTCTTCAAAACGTACGGAAGATTTCATTAAAACAAGAAGAATGAATTTTAAAAAGAATGGAGAAAGAAAGTAATGCATTCAAAAGGTAAGAAAACACTGCTTATCCTTTTCCTCTTCATATCTGTTTTTCAGATGCTTCCGGCACAAACTAATACTGATACGATTTCAGTACCACAGACAACAGGTATTGATATTCCGATAATTGATCTGACCATTAAACAGCCTGAGACAAACAATGAAGTAGCTTTTTCGATTCAGCTTCTTCTTATTCTGACTGTTCTGAGCCTTGCGCCAAGCTTACTGCTGCTGGTTACCTGTTTCCTCAGATTTTCAATCGTACTTGATTTTATAAAGCGTGCACTTTCATTACAGCAGGTGCCGCCTACATCCGTTTTGAACGGAATTGCTTTTTTCATGACAATGTTTGTCATGTGGCCAACTTTTACGAGCATGTATAATAATGCATACAAGCCTATGGCTGCCGGTGAGATTGGACTTTCTGAAGCGTATGAGCAGGTAGAGGCTCCAATAAGGCTTTTCATGGCAGAACAGATGTATCCGGATTTTGATTATGTCGGCGAATTCATGGCAATGGCAGGATTTGAACACGCTCCTGAAACAATTGCTGATGTTCCGACATACGTACTGGTTCCTGCCTATATCGTTCATGAACTGACTGTCGCATTTAAGATTGGAATACTTTTGTATATTCCTTTCATCATAATCGATATGATTGTTGCAAGCGTGCTCATGTCCATGGGTATGATCATGCTTCCTCCTGTACAGATATCCATGCCTTTCAAACTGATGGTGTTTGTTCTTGTTGATGGATGGGGATTGCTGACGCAACAGCTTTTTGTGTCAGTCATAAAATAGGAGGCGCTGAATGAGTATCGGTGATTTAGTAACATTGATGCGCGAAGGCGTTCTCGAAGTTCTTGTAATTACAACTCCTGTTCTCGGAGCAGCACTGATTATAGGCCTTATAATAGCCATACTGCAGGCTGTTACATCCATTCAGGAGCAGACTCTGACGTTTGTTCCAAAACTTTTTGCAATACTTGCAGTTCTTGCTCTCCTTGGCAGCTGGATGTTTGCTTCACTCAGGGGATACACAATAAACCTTTTCAATATGATTCCGGAGGTAGCAGGATAATCCATGCTAGACTATCTTGTTTCCCAGGCACCATTATTCCTGCTTGTTGCAGTCAGAGTTTTCGCAATTCTTCAGACAACTCCGCTTTTATCTACTGCATCTGTTCCTAGAATTGCAAAATTGGGCCTGACGGGTTGTATTGCCTATTTCCTTGTTCCTATGGCATATAATCAGGGCTATCGTGTTGATCCGTACAGTCTTGATTACATTGCGCTTTTATTGGGCGAAGGACTTATCGGCGTCATTACTGGTTTTTTCATCAACATGATATTCGGCGCTTTCAGTTCAGCCGGTCAGTTCTTTTCATTACAGATGGGTTTCAGTGCTGCAGAAGCTTATGATGCACTTTCTCAGGTGGAAAATCCTCTGATGGGCCAGTATCTGAATTTTCTTGCAATGCTTGCTTTCCTGCAGACAAAAGGCTTTCAAAAGCTTCTGCTTTCAGGAGTGTTCAGGAGTTTTCAGTCCCTGAATGCCATGGTTCTGCTACAAGCCCGGGAAGAATTCATGAACTTCCTTTTAAAAGGGCTGACCCAGCTTTTCTTTGATGCAATGCTTATATCATTTCCAATGATTGCCACGCTGTTTCTGGTTTCCGTAAGTATGGGTATCCTTTCAAAAGCGGCGCCTCAAATGAACCTCCTTTCAGAAGGTCTTCCGATAACAATTCTGGTATCTTTCTTCCTTCTTTGGGAACTCATGCCTACGATGATAGATTATTTCTCACGTCTGTTTGATGCAAGTTTTACATCGCTTGAACAGCTTTTTCTGAAGGTGGCGCCTCATGTCAATTGACTCACAATGGTTCGCCTCTGCTGAAGAAGAGGGAAGAACAGAGGAACCTTCCGAATATAAACTCAGAAAAGCGCGGGAAGAAGGCCGAGTTGCTAAATCTCAGGAAATTAACGGCTCTCTGGTAATGCTACTGACTGTCGGCTGTCTGATGATTCTGGGAGGCTGGCTTTTCACAAACATAATCGAAGTCATACGTTTTTATTTTGACCGTTGTGCAACGCTCGAACTGACCGATCCTGCAGTTTTCGGCGTTTTTCTTGACTATCTTGTAAAGTGTTTTCTTCCTATCGCACTCGTTGGTGTTGTTGCAGCAATTGCAGGAAACATCATACAGACAAAAGGATTTATTTTCTCAATGAAACCGATACAGCCGAACTTTTCAAAGATTCTTCCAAAGTTTGGCGAATATTTCAAACGTACCATTTTCTCAGGACAGGGGTTATTCAATATCTTCAAATCGCTGTTTAAGGTTGCTGTTATTTTTTTGACTGCATATCTTGTAATTAAAAATGAATTGCCACAACTGCTTTCTCTTGAAAACGTCAGTCTTTGGACGGGCATGGAGTATCTGGCAGGGCTCGTTGCTAAATTGCTGATAATAGCTGCAATTATTTTCCTTGCAGTTTCCATTCCTGATTATTTCGTTCAGCGCCATGAGTTCATGGAACAGATGAAAATGTCAAAACAGGAAGTAAAGGAAGAGTATAAGGAATTGGAAGGAGACCCTTATACAAAGAGCAGGCTGAGGCAGTACATGCGCGAGATGATGAGTCAGAACGTGTATGAAAATGTAGCCAAGGCAGATGTCGTCATTACAAACCCTACACATTATGCTGTAGCTGTCCTTTACGACCGGGAAACAATGCAGGGACCGACTGTCATGGCAAAGGGTGTTGATTCATTAGCTCTCAGAATAAAAGAAATTGCCCGGGAAAATAATGTAGAAATTGTAGAAAATAAACCTTTGGCGCGTGCACTATATGCACAAGTCGAAATTGGTGATATAATACCTAGAGAGTTCTGGGAAGCTCTTTCAATCATTCTTCAGCGTATTTACCGCATGAAGGGAAAAATGTAGACAGTCAACTGACTATTGGGTGGGGATCTGATGGCTGGCAAGTCTCAAGGCAAATCTTTAACTGACCTCTTTCTCGCAATTGGCGTCGTAATCGTCATCATGATGATTATCATACCATTGCCGACAGCACTTCTGGACCTTTTTATGGGACTGAACCTGCTGTTGTCAGTACTTGTGCTTCTGCTCGTCCTGTTTACCCCGAGAGCAATAGATTTCTCGTCATTTCCGACAGTTCTGCTCGTTGAAACTGTTTTTGGCCTTGGCCTGAACGTCTCATCAACGCGTCTTATCCTGTCTCAGGGTACAAAGTTCGACGGAAAAATGGTCCGGGCATTCTCTACGTTCGTAATTGGAGCAGATGGAACGGACGGCCTTCTCATCGGATTCGTCATCTTCATCATCATAATTGCTGTTCAGGCGTTCGTCATCACAAAAGGTGCAACACGTGTTTCTGAAGTAGCTGCACGTTTCACGCTTGATGCCATGCCGATGAAACAAACTGCTGTTGAACAGGAGTACAACAGCGGCCGTATTTCAGAAGAAGAATATCAGAAACGCAAACAGGAAGTTCAGCTTGAATCTAACTTCTATGGTAGTATGGATGGTGCCACGAAGTTCGTTTCCGGTAACGTTAAGATTGGTATCTTCATTACGGTAATCAATCTGGTTGTCGGCCTTATTTTCGGTATGGTTCTTCGTGGTGAAGATTTCAGTACCGCAATTCAGACATACGCAGCACTCACCATTGGTGACGGACTTCTTTCCCAGGTTCCGTCACTGTTGATTTCTTTTGCTACAGGTCTCATCGTAACCAGGGCTGCTTCCGACGGAAGCAACACTCTTGGTCAGGATGTAAAGAAAGAGTTTACTCAGTCAGCAACG
Organism: Candidatus Treponema caballi; assembly: GCA_018066285.1. Taxonomy (GTDB): domain Bacteria; phylum Spirochaetota; class Spirochaetia; order Treponematales; family Treponemataceae; genus Treponema_I; species Treponema_I caballi. The sequence continues at coordinate 74,351 of JAGHRS010000006.1, read as the reverse complement.
ATTTACTATGTTGCAGGCGGAACTATGGCAGCAATGGGTATTCTTCCGGGATTCCCATGGTACTTCCTCATCCCCATCGGAGGTGCGCTGCTGTTCCTTGGCTACCGGCTTGGAAACATAAAGAAACGTGCAGTAGCTGTCGGTGAACAGAAAGGAAAGGCAAAAGCAGGAGCCGCCGGTGGTCAGAATGCACCGGTCAGTTCTTACGTACCGCTTGATCCGCTTTCTCTTGAACTTGGTATAAGTCTTGTCAGTCTTGTAGACAAAGAAAAAGGTGCAGAACTTCTTGAGCGTCTTTTAAGAATGCGGCATGAAGCGGCGCTTGAACTGGGACTTGTTGTTCCAAGCATTCATGTAATAGACAACGTAAGGCTTGATCCAACAGAGTACAGTTTCAAGATAAAAGGTGTAGAAGTTGGCAAGCATAAACTGCGCATGGGAAGTTACATGTGCATGAACACAGGTGGCGTTACTCAGGAAATGACCGGAGAACCGACAACAGATCCTGCATTCGGGCTTCCGGCAATCTGGCTTCCTGAAAGCAAGCGTGAAGAAGCTGAAAGGGCTGGTTATTCAGTCATAGATCCTCCGACAATTATCGCAACACACCTGACTGAGCTTATTAAGAGATATGCTGCAGACATACTTGGAAGACAGGAAGTCCAGGCAATCCTTGATGCACTGGAAAAGACTTATCCTGCAGTCGTAAAAGATGCAACAAAAGACTTCTCTATAGGTGAAATCCAGAAAGTCATGCAGGGACTGCTGCGTGAACAGGTATCTGTTCGCAACATGGTAATCATTCTTGAGACTATGTCTGATTTCGCTTCTATAACGAAAAAGACTGAAGTTCTTGTTGAAAAAGTCCGTCAGGCTCTTGGCAGACAGATTTGTCTGCAGTATGCGGATGTTGATGCATCAGGAAAAGCTGTACTCCATGTAATTACCGTAGATAACGCATTCCTGGCTGAACTTATCCAGAGTCGTGTTGATAAGGTTGACGGACCTATAACAACACTGCCTGTTGCAAGACAGAATGCCTGGATTAAGTCACTTGCTTCTACAATGAAAACTGTTCAGGAAAACGGTTATCTGCCAATTATCTTCTGTCCTGAAGAAGCACGTCTGCTTGTAAAGAAGAGTACAGAGCGTAATTTCCCGAATCTTGTCGTCATGTCAATTCAGGAAATTTCAAACGATATAAATGTTGAAATTGTAGGTGAGGTTCTGGTAAATGAGTAATTTTGAATATGTAACCGGCCGCACTTATAAAGAATGCATTCAGAAGATTGAGAGTCTGTATGGCAAAAACTATCAGGAACTGCAGAAGAAATTTGTAAAAACGGGCGGTTTCCTGGGATTTTTCCAGCAGGATGGTGTAAAAGTTACCTATATGGTGACAGAAAACCAGACTTCAAAATACATGCCTCCTGTACCAAAAGTAACTTCAGAACATGATTTTGAACAGGAAAGAGATAAAATCCTGAAAAATCAGGGAGTTCAGATTTCTTCAGAAAAAAAGAATGAAGATAATCAATCAATTCAGAAAATACTTGATGAAGTACAATCCATCAGGCAGGATTTAACACAGATCAAAAGTACAGGTCCTGTGGATGATGAGCCGGATAGCATAGTAAAGATTCGTGATATTCTTGAAAACAATGAGTTTTCTCCAGCCTACGTAAGAGCGATGGTTGAAAAAATCAGACGTCAGTTTTCACTTGAAGGACTTAATGATTTTGAAGCAGTGAAGGCTTCTGTCATAAAATGGATAGAAGACACTATTACGGTTGATGATGTAGATGCAAAGGAACCTCCGAAAATTATAATTCTTGTTGGTCCTACCGGAGTTGGAAAGACTACAACTGTCGCTAAACTTGCAGCAAAGTATTCTCCTTCAACAAGAAATGTAAGCATGTCAAAAAAAGTGCACATCCTTACGATTGATAATTACCGTATCGGCGGTAAATATCAGATGGAAACCTACGGAAAGATTATGGATATTCCCGTAGACGGATGCAGTAATGCTGTAGAGATGTCACAGAAAATAGAACAGTATGCACCAGAATCAGATACAATCCTGATTGATACAATTGGTTTCAGCCCCCGGGATTTTGACCATATTGCTAAAATGAAGGAAACGCTGGCACTTCAGGGAATAAACGCTGTAGTGTACCTCGCAATGATGGCATCTACAAAAGCAAGTGACATGCGGGAAATAATGCATCAGTATGAACTGTTTGACTATGATGATGTCATCATTACAAAACTTGATGAAACAGGATGTGTTGGTAACCTTATTAGCATCGTATCAGAAAAAGGAAAGAAATTTGCATATTACACAACCGGACAGCGTGTTCCGGCAGATATAGAAAAAGCTTCATCCGCAAAGCTGATTGGCATGTTGCGGGGATTGAAGAGTAGCCAGGCGCAACAAGAGCTGGAGTTCCCTGCTGAATAAAGTGCGAACAGGAGATAATAATGGAAGATCAGGCATCAGAATTAAGGGCAATGTATAATAAGCATAAGACAAGGGTAATAGCCGTTACAAGCGGAAAGGGAGGTGTCGGAAAATCAAACATATCCGTAAACCTTGCCATCGCTTTTGCTCAGACAGGAAAGAAAGTTATTCTGATTGATGGTGACCTCGGAATGGCAAACGTTTCTGTTCTGCTCGGAATTACGCCAAAAGCCAATCTTCTTGATGTAATTAACAAGTCAAAGAAAATGACAGATATCCTTTGCAACACGGATATGGGTATTCAGTTCATTGCAGGTGCAAACGGTTTTTCCAGAATTGCAAACCTTACCGATGAAGAGAGGAACTTCTTTGCTGATGAATTTTCAACGCTTTCTAATGCTGACATAATCATTATCGATACAGGTGCAGGTGTTTCCGATAACGTATTGAAATTCGTGCAGTCAGCAGATGAAGCATATGTAGTCACAACGCCGGAACCAACTGCAATTACCGATGCGTTCGGTCTCATCAAAATTGTAGCAACTGAGTTCATGAATAACGAAATAAACATGAAACTTATAGTAAACAAGGTTCATTCTGCTGATGAAGGCCGGCGTATTGCAGACAGAATTATTTCTGTTGTAGCTCAGTTCCTGAATACCCCAATTGAATATCTTGGATTTATTTATGATGATGCGACTGTTCCTTCTTCAGTTTTGAGGCAGAAACCCTTCATCATATCACAGCCGAACTCAAAAGCGGCTGTCTGTATAAAACATATCGTAAGCAGGATTGACAAGACTGATGTTTCCGAAGAAGGAGGTTTCTCCGGATTCTTCAAAAAAATAATGGGAAAAAAGTAATTGACCATTAGCAGTTTTTGCCTTAATCTGATTATGAGGGGGAGTATATGTTTAACCTGAAATTAACTGTTATCAGTGCAATTTTAGGATTACTTTTCTCTCTTCTTCTGGGCATGATAAATCAGGTTTCTTTCGGAATACTGATATTGCGTGGCTTCATTTCTGCAGTATTGACGGGGGGCATCGCTGCAGCAGCATCATTTGTATTCAAGAAGTTTCTTGCTGATGATGCAGTTACAATGGCAGTTTCGCAAAATACGTCTTCGACTGGAAATATTGTTGATATTACACTGAAAGTCGATGAAGACGTTTTGCCCGATGCAGAAAATGCTCCGCCATTTTATGTATCTCCTGAGTCAATGAAAGTTCAGAAACCAGTAGATATTTATAAGGCGGCTGCAAAAAAGACAGCTACGGCACAAACTTCTGCAGAAACAATTAAGGAACCGGCTGTTGAAAAGACAGCATCTGTTGTTCCAGAACCTAAAAACGAAATAAATGAAGGCTTCAAACCACAGCCTCTTGTTTCTGAAAAAACTCCCCAATACAGCGTTATACCAGACACGTCTTCTAAAACTGAGGATGTTTCTGAAGATAACACTAAGAAAATTACTGATATTTCAGGAAGTTCTTCAGGACTTGAAGGTCTTGATGAATTGCCTGATCTTTCTGATGTTGTAGCAGGGGACAGTGAAGATGTTGCTGATATTATCAGTGACAGTGATTTTGCTACAGCTTCAGCACCATCAGCTAACTATTCTGCATCCGCAGGAAGTAAGGAAGTTGATGTGGGCAATGATGCATCGCTCATGGCCGATACGATTAGAACACTGTTAAAGAGTGAAGGATAAAAATGGCAACTTCGATTTTTGAACAGAAAACTGAAGAAGAACTCTGGCAAGAATACAAAAAGAGTCGTTCTCCGCAATTAAGGGATGCTTTCATAAGGCAATACATGCCTCTTGTTAAGTACGTAGCTGGTAAAGTTGCAGTCGGTATGCCCGGAAGCGTAGAATTTGATGATCTTGTCGGTTTCGGACAGTTTGGCCTGCTTGATGCCATTAACAAGTATGACCCTGATAAGAATGTTAAGTTCAAGACATATGCAGTAACAAGAATCAGGGGTGCAATCCTTGATGAGTTAAGACAGCTTGATTGGGTTCCACGTTCAGTAAGACAGAAGTCTCGTGAAATTGAAGACACAATTGTACGCGTTGAATCAAAACTCGGTCGCACTGCAAGCGACGAAGAAATAGCTGAAGAAATGGGAATAAGTGTTTCTGAACTGCAGCAGACTGTACTTAAGGTGTCAGGAACAAGTGTTCTCTCTCTGAACGACGTATGGTATTCAGGAGATGATTCAGACCGTGTATCAATTGGTGACAGCATAGAGTCTCCTTCATCTCTCAATCCAGATGTGATTGTTGAACGTGAAGAAGTCCGCCGCGTTATCATTGAAGCAATTAATGAGCTTCCTGAAAAAGAAAAGATGGTTCTCGTCCTTTATTATCATGAAGATTTGACTTTCAAGGAAATTGGTCAGGTTCTTGATGTAAGTGAATCCCGTATATCTCAGCTTCATGCAAAGGCAAACCTCAGACTCCGTGCTAAATTGACAAACATCAGAAAAGGCATTATGTAATTTCGGAGCAGGCTTATGGTTACACTGGAAAAAATACGGAGCGATCTGGAAAAGAAATTACAGGAAGACCAGAACCTGCATTATGTTGATGTTAATGCAGACACACTTGAAGAAGCTCTGGCTGATGCTGCCGTCCAGCTTGATACACGTGTGTCTCTCCTTGAATATGAAGTTCTTGAGCAGGGATTTCCAGGCATAATCGGTTTGATGAAAAAGCCCTGGACAATCCGTGCTTACGAAAATGCAGTACAGGTTAAGAAACGTAAAAAAACAGAACAGGGTGTATTTGCTGATCAGGAGATTGAGGAAGAGAATGTTGTCGTCGACAGAGACGGATTATTCTATATCCATTATTTCCAGTCTCAGATTAATCTAAAAGTCATTCCTCCTCTTGGAAAAGGAACACCTGTCAGTCTTAAAGAGGTCATGGCTAAACTCAAGCGTGCAGATACCCTTGACCTTGAAGAAGATTTAATTAAAGAGCTCGTTCAGAACGGAACAGACGGAGATTATCAGCCAGTTGGTCTTTATGAGCATGACGCAGCTGGCGATGCGCTTATTCAGGTTGAAATTGCCCGTGATGAAATGAAAGCTACAATCAATGTAACTGCTCCTGCTATGGGCGGTTCTGAAGCTTCTCCGGATCAGATAAAACGTCTGCTTACTACACAGGGAATTGTTGCAGGTATAAGTGACGAAAAAATTCAGGAATTTGTTGATATGCCTGTATATGGCATTCCTGTAGTTGTGGCAGAAGCAATCCTTCCTGTAGATGGACGTGATGCATATATCGCCTATCAGTTTGAAACAGACAGAAGCAAACTCAAGATGAAGGAATCTGAGTCTGGTCAGGTTGACTTCAAGGAACTGAACCTTATTCAGAACGTCGTTGAAGGTCAGCCGCTTGCACAGAAGATGCTGGCAGAACGCGGAAAAGCAGGAAAAACCTTATTCGGTAAGTATCTTGAAGCCAAGAACGGAAAAGATATACCAATGCCACTTGGAAAGAATGTTAAGGTTGATACAGACGGAAGGACGATTATTGCTGAATGCAACGGACAGGTTCTGCTTGTTGGTGATAAAATCACTGTTGAGCCAATCATGGAAGTTGAGGGCGTCAACATTAAAACTGGTAACATTACCTTCCTTGGTACAGTTGTTGTAAAAGGTAACGTTGACGACGGATTCAAGATCAAGGCTTCTGGTAACATTGAAGTATATGGAAACGTTGGTGCAAGTACGCTGGAAGCAGAAGGCGACATTGTTGTTTCCCTCGGTATCATGGGCCGTGATGAAGGCTATATAAAGTGTGGTAAATCGCTGTGGGCAAAGTTCATCCAGAATACTAAGTGTGATGTAGAAGAATACATTGTTGTATCCGATGGTATCATCAATTCTGATGTAACAGCCAATAAGAAAATCCTGCTGCAAGGTAAACGCGCTGCTATTATTGGTGGACACCTCTTTGCAACAGAAGAGATTTTTGCAAAGACAATCGGTTCTAACGGTGGTGGTAGCGAAACTGTTCTTGAAGTTGGTTTTGACCCGCGTGCAAAGCGACGCCTTGAAGAACTTCAGGAAGCTCAGAGTGTCATCATCAAAGAGCTTGATGAACTTGAACTCGATATCTCAACGCTTGAAAACACTAAGAAAGTGCGACGTTCTCTGCCAAAAGAGAAGGAAGACCGTCTTGTCAAAGAAACTGCAAGAAAGCAGGAAATTGTACAACAGTCTGAAGCAATGTCTCAGGAAATACAACAGATACAGAGCCATTTGCGCGAACTTAAAGTTATCGGTAGAGTATCAGCTGCTCAGACTGTCTATTCAGGTGTAAAGATTTATATCCGTGATGTTAAGGAAGAAATACGAAATGAAATAAAGGCCGTTACTTTCTATCTTGAGGATGGATTTGTCCGTCACGGTAAGTACGAGCCGCCATCAGCCGAAGACCAGAAGAGGGCACCAGATGGCTATTCAACCAATTGACCTACAGACGTTATACACTCAGCTTGAAAATGTCTCAAAAAACGTGGCCTTTCAACAGCAGGGCATGCAATTCAAGGGAGACATGCAGGAAACAGAACGGGCACGTCAGGAATTTCTGAAAAAACAGGCTGTAACAAAAGCTCATGAGGAAGAAGAGCTGGCTGATACTGTTAAAGAACGGAAAGGCAATAATGGCCAGCAACAGCAGAATACAAAAAAACAGATGAAAGAAGAGGAAGAATCAGAAAAGCCTGTTGAAGAAATACAGATACGTGATACTTCCCTTGGCAGAATAATTGATATACTTGGTTAACATATGTCTTCTACAGTTTTAAATATTGTCATTTTAGTTATAAACATTGTTTTATGGTTTTTTTTCTTTATAAAGTATAAGAGGCTTTTTTCTCCTGAAAACATTCTGCATTCCATTAGTGATGAAGTAGATAAGCTTCTCATTGAAATTGATAAGTCTGCTGACAGGGATCTGACTCTTATAGAAGAACGTACAAATAACCTTCGTGCGATGATTGACGAGGCTGATAAACGTGTACAGCTTGCCATATCAGAAGAAAGAAAAGCTGAGCTCAGCCAGAAAGGTACAAAAAAGATAAACGCCGCCACAAAAAGCGCTGCAAATGCATATCAGCGTGCAAAACCGCAACCTGCCCAGAATACAAATGCTGAAGAACTGACTTATCGCCCTGAAGAACACGTTCAGAAGAAGAAGTCTGAACATGTTGAGACGCAGGTTGCAGATGCTCTTATGCAGACTGAACTGCCTTTTGAAGTTACGGTTTCCGAAGATTTTGTCCAGACAGAGAAGACTTTTCAGCAAAAGGTAATTGAACTGTGGCGGCAGGGCCTTGATACAGAGTTCATTTCTGGAAAACTAGGCGTTTCATTTGATGAAGTACAGATGATTGTTGATATATACGGAAACTGAAATATGTTAATTTCAGATAAAAAAAGGTGGCAGATTTCTCCTCTGTCACCTTTTTTATTGTAACATATAAGGATTACAACTGTACGCGTGTACTCCAGCTTATACCAAGATCTTTGTTTGTAATGTCGTATGTGGCGCCGAGTGTTGTATCAATGACGAACAGTCTGAAAGCGATACCGCCGAATACATGTATAGAAAGATCTTTATTTACTGCATCAATCGGGTTGAATGTTGCACTTGCTCCCTGTGCAGTAGCGGAGAATTCTGTATGTGATGTAATACCATCACCAAGAGGCAGCATTCCGCGTGCGCCTGCAAAGAGTTTCATAAACAGAAGATTCCATGATGTCTGTGCAGTTGCAGATAAGAGATCTGCATTTGTCTTAAATGTAAATCCAAGTTGTGCAGCTTCACTGGTCATTGTTAATAAAGCATCTGTTGAAACATGGTCATATCCGATACCGATTGAAATTGCAGGGATGATGAGTTTCTGTGTAAGAATGCAATATCTGAAATCAATTCCATATGAGTTTACCTGAACAGAACCATTCAGGAAATCCATGTCTTCCATATCTACACGGAAGAATGACCCGTGAACACCGATATCGAAATCAAGAAAAAGGCCTCCGATGCGGGCATCAAAAGATGCATCGGGAACTGGGGCTCCTGGAAGATATGAAAGTATTGGAAGTCCAATACTTTTTCCAATATTTTCAAACATTTTGTTGTTACCCATGAATGAGCCGCCAAGATTGATACCGACAGCGACATGGGGCGGAATTGAAATCAATTGGCCGATATATGCATCAGCCCAGATGTTGTCAGCGGAAACAGCTGCAGGTAATGCATATACAATGTCTTTAGAATAATCTCCAATCAGATCTGACATTTCAGTCTGACTGAAGTCAAAATCAAATGCAAATACGCTTGTAAGGCATAAAGACAGTACAAGAAGAATGCAAAAAATCCTTTTCATTAAAGTTTACCTCTCTCAATGAAGTGTTTACTTAGAGTCTAACACGTAAACAATATGTTGTCAGTCACTTTTTTTCAAAAACTCATTGACATTTTTTTTATTAATCTATATATTAACCACATCACGCCGACGTAGCTCAGTTGGTAGAGCAAAGGACTGAAAATCCTTGTGTCAACAGTTCGATTCTGTTCGTCGGCAAACCGGATTCTTTATGAATCCGGTTTTTTTTTGCCTTACTTTCAATACTTGTATCCTTACAAATATTCGCTTATACTGTTTAGTATGAACTGGTTATTGGTTTGTACAGGAGAGACTTCAAAAGAAGCAGATATTGTTTCTAAATTTCTTACCAAAAAGAAAGTTGAAGTTACAGAGTTTAATCTTGATGCACCAGAGATTAAAGCAGATGGGAAAGGTCTTTCAGATTTTATAAAGACTTTTTTTAACGAAACGCTTAATAAGATCACACAGTGTGTTTTATTTATTGATGAAGCTAATGCAATGAATCCTATTCTTTCATTTCTTGCAGGATTCATTCAGGGAAAGCAAATACCTTCTTTCATATCAGGCGTAAAACAAGATGATGTAATGTTTGATTCTGTGCTCAGCTGGCACGAGAATGCTAAAAACCTTACTGATAAGCTTGATGAGAATTTTCCAGAGTTTATAGCTGAAGAAAAGAAGCATGAAGCAAAAAGAAAGCTTTTTGAAGCAGGCATTCCTTTTACTCCAGATACATTCTCAATCCATATTGCTCAGGAAAACATGGAAACATGTGAAAACTTCCTGGAAGCAGGAATGGATGTTAACTGCCGTGATTCGGCCGGAACACCGATGCTCTGTATTGCAGCACGTAGCGGCAAGAAAGAAGCCATTGAGTGGCTGGTGAATAATGGAGTAGAAATTGACGCAATTTCTAAGGACAGAGGTTATTCTGCCGTTATGGATGCAGTATGGAAACTGAGTCCGGATATTGTTGAACTGCTCATAAAACTTGGTGCAAACCTCAATTTTGTAAGCAATGACGGGCAGACAGCACTTATTGTTGCAACTGGCTCTTCAAGTATTAAGATATGCGAAATGCTAGTAAAGAATGGAGCGGATCCCTGCTTCAAGGACCATATGGGCATGTCAGCACTTGATTATGCAAGATTATTCAAAAAAGATACGTTGGTAGACCTTTATCAAGAGTACGCAAAGTGAAAAAAATAGTATTTACGGGTGGGGGAACGGGAGGTCATATATATCCAGGCCTTGCCGTTGTAGATGAATTAAAAAAACTGTCATCAGATAATGGATGTGAACCATTCGAAATTATCTGGATTGCATCAAAAAAGAAAATTGACCGTGATATCATTGAAAAAGCGGGAACGGTAGACCGTCTTTACCGGGTGCCGTGTGGAAAACTCCGCCGCTACCTGTCATTTGAAAACTTCATTGACCTTTTCCGCATTGCGGGCGGCTTTTTTGCGTCTTTTTTCATCCTGTTAAAAGAAAAGCCTGTGTTCCTCTTTTCAAAAGGCGGATTCGTCAGTGTTCCTCCCTGTATTGCAGCGCGGCTTCTGCATATTCCGGTTTTCACACATGAATGCGATGTGTCGCCCGGTCTTGCAACGCGGCTGAATGCAAAAAGTGCCCGGAAAGTGCTCGTTTCATTTGATAAAACGCCATCATTCTTTTCCGAGGATAAGAGAAAGAACGTTGTCGTAACCGGAAACCCTGTTCGTCCTGTGTTCTATAGCGCAGACGCAGCAAAAGGCCGCGAATTCCTTGGATTCAACAGCATTCCTGAAGCTGGTGAGAAACCGCTTCTGCTTGTTGCAGGCGGAAGTCTTGGTGCCCAGCAGATAAATACCCTGGTTACAGAAAACCTCGACTGGCTCTGTAAAAGCTGGAAGGTTGTACATCAGACTGGTGCGCTGTGGGCAGAAGAGCATCCTGAAATGATGGAGAAGGGCTATCATGAAGATTATTACCCGTACGCTTTCATTTATGCAGAAATGCCTGATGTCTTAAAAGCTGCTGATGTCGTTCTTTCACGTGCGGGCGCGAACTTCCTGTGGGAAGCGTCAGTGTCAGCAAAGCCGCTAATCCTGATTCCTCTTTCAGGCTCAGGAACGCGCGGTGACCAGGTGGACAATGCTGCACTGTTTGCTTCAAAAGATGCTGCAATAGTTCTTGGTGGCCGTGACGGCGACGGAAACGTCACCGCTCCTGCAGATGAAGATGGATTACGTTCTGCTCTTGAAAAGTTCAGTAATTGTGAAGCAAGAGAAAAAGCAGGAAAAGCTTCCAGATCAATAATGCCGGATGCAAAACCTGCAGAAACAATAGCAAAGCTTATTTTCAGCGAGGTAAACGATAAATGAGTGGACTGGTTATCATCGATTATATTTTTTTACTGATTATTCTTGTCATTGCAATTTCAGCAACAATAAAGGGATTCCTTGGTGAAGTCTTTTCAAAGGCTGCTTTTTTCCTTGGAATCATCCTTGCACTCGTCTTTTATGGAAAACTGATGCCTTATATGGCAAAATGGGTTTCCATTCCATTCCTGCAGGCGCTACTTTCATTTGTTGCAATCTTTATAGGTGTTTATCTCGTTCTCCGTATTATTCAGGTTATTCTCAAGAAAATCTTCCTTTCTGGAAACATAATGAAAGGACTTGATAAATCACTTGGTTTCTTCCTTGGCATTATAGAAGGTTTCATTGTTGTATTCCTCGTGCTGTTCCTGATTAATGCACTTCCATTTGAAAACATTACTCAGATTGTACGCGGAAGTTTCTTCCAGAAGATTTTCATCAAGATTATTTCTAATCCGACTCAGTACATTAATTCCCTGGTGACTGCTTAATGTTTGAGAACCTGCTGTATCAGAATACTGCACGATTACTCTCTGATGACATCATCAATAAAAGGCTGCCAAACTCGCTTCTTTTTTCAGGTCCTGCTTCCTCTGGAAAGCTGACATGCGCGCTGGAACTTGCCCGTGTGCTCTCATGTACAGGGCCTCAGAAGGGAGCCTGGATCTGTACGTGTCCTTCCTGCCTTCATCAGAAAGCGCTGAACAGCCCGAACCTGCTTCTGGCAGGACCGCGCGATTGTACGCTTGAAATTAAAGCTGCGGCACAGACTTTCTTGAAAGCTCTTGATGATAATGCATCCTATCTTACAGCAACGCGCTATCTTTTCATCAGAAGCATCCGTAAGCTTACGGCACGATTTTCTCCTGTCCTTTATAAAGATGATGACAAAGCCTCAAAGATTTCTCCGCTTATAGAAAGTATTGATAACGATCTTGAGGAGCTTGATACAACGCGTGAACTTGGTGCAAAAGATGATGTGAAGAAATCTGTGGAAGCACTTCTTAAGACTTGCGAAAAACTTGAAGACAGCTTCATGTACGACGCTATTCCCGTCAGCCAGATACGTCACATATCTTCATGGGCGCACTACACCACAGATGGCATGAAGAAAGTCGTCATCCTTGAGAACGCGGACAGAATGGAGGAGAGCGCCAGAAACGCGCTTCTGAAAATCCTTGAAGAACCTCCAGAAGGAACGCTTTTCATACTGACGACAGAACGGCGTGGCGCTGTCATGCAAACTATCTTGAGCCGTGTGAGGACGTATACTTTTTCAGACAGAACAGCTTCTCAACAGCAGGAAGTGCTTAAACGCGTCTTTCATGTGGAAAATACAGAGCAGTTTTCGTCCCTCAACAGCTATCTGACAGAGTTTCTGCCAGTTCCGGCAAATGAAATCAACTCACTTGCAACACAGTTTGTCGGTCAGATATGGCGCAGAGAGCGCCCTGATATTGAGGCCATGATAAAAAGCTGCAAGAATTTTGAGCCGCGCATCAGCCTTAAAATCTTCTTTGAGGCAATTTATCAGAATTTAGAGGCGCTTCTTTCACGGACTGACGAAAATAATGTGGCTAAGACTTCTGAATATGTTGGAAAACTCGTACTTTCAGCAAAAAAGGCATACGAAAGCATTACCTTATATAACATAAGTCCGGCTGCGGCGCTGGAGGCACTGTATGACAGAGTATGCTAGACGTATCTCAAAGAAGATATCCCGTCTTTCCCAGGATCAGGTTGAGCGGCTCATTGAATCCATAACTGAAGAAAATGATACGCTCTGTTCTATTATTGAATCATTGAACACAGGTCTGCTCATATGTGATGCAGAGTGGAACCTGATTCAGACTAACAAGGCTGCTTCTAAACTGCTGCCTCTTAATATCCGCGATTCTGAAAGCTGGCTCGAAAATCCTGAACCTGTGTGGAATCTCATAAATGATGAAGATGTCGGAGCATTCATCCAGAAAACAAGCAGCCGTCAGGAAGTTTACGGAGAAGCAGAGTTTACGCTTGAAAGTTCAGGCGGTACGCAGAAAATCATTCAGGTGAACATTCAGCCCCTCATGCAGGAAAAGAAGTTTGCCGGCATCATCATAAAAGTCTATGACGTTACGGAAAAGCGCAATCAGGAAGTGCTTTTCCACCGGATGGAAAATCTTGCCCGTCTTACGAATCTTGCAGCCAGCGTGGCGCATGAGATAAAGAACCCGCTTGGAAGCATCAGCATTCATATTCAGCTGGTACAGAAAGCAGTTGCCGCGGCCCGAAAGAAAGATAATGTCATGCCGGATGAAAAATTCATTGAAAAGCATCTTGATGTTGTCAACGAAGAGATTGAGCGGCTCAATAAAACAATTGTCGATTTCCTCTTTGCGGTACGGCCTGTGTCAGCAACACTTGAAAGTGCAAACGTCAACCAGCTGCTTGCTGATTACGCTGAGTTCATTACGCCTGAACTTGAGAAAGAAGGGATGGTCATGAAGACAGCGTTTGCAGAAGTTGTTCCAAATGTCATGATTGATCCTAAACTGTTCAAGCAGGTCTTCATCAACCTTGCACAGAACGCCATTGCAGCCATGAAGAAAGGAGATTCCCTCACTGCAGAAACTGAAGTAAAAGGCGACATGCTGCTGGTCAAAATAAGGGATACGGGAAAGGGCATGGATGCAGAGACTGCCGCCCGTGTTTTTGAGCCATATTTTACGACAAAGATGACGGGAACGGGTCTTGGTCTTACCATGGTGTACAAGATCATCCAGGAATTCAACGGTTCCATAGAGGTCAAGTCATATATCGGAGAAGGAACGGAATTTACCATTTCACTTCCAATTCCACAGAAAGAGCGTCATCTCATATCAGCTAAATGACGGAAAAGCAGTAAAGGAGGACGCACATGCAGTTCAACATTCTTATTATTGATGATGAAAAGAACATCCGCGAAGGCCTTGCTGAAGCCATGGAGCTTGAAGGCTACAATGCTTTTACTGCTGAAAACGGTAAGCTCGGCCTTGAACGTGTTGCACAGGGCGATATTGATCTTGTCATTACCGACCTCCGCATGCCGGAAGTTACCGGTGAGCAGGTCCTGAAAAAAGTGACTGCCGAAAATCCGGGCGTTCCTGTCATCGTGCTTACGGGACACGGAAGCATAGACAGCGCTGTAGACGCCATGCGGAACGGCGCATACGATTTCCTTACAAAGCCGGTAAATCTTGATGAGCTTGCCATGGTCGTAAAGCGTGCAACGCAGGGAAGGGAACTTATCCTGCAGCACCGACAGCTCCAGGAAGAGCTCAATAGTTCAAAGAGCTTTGAAAACATCATAGGTAAGAGCGCCGAAATGCAGAAAGTTTTCAATCTGGTGAAGAAAGCTGCGGCATCTAAGGCTAACGTGCTCATTACAGGAGAAAGCGGCGTAGGTAAGGAGCTTATCTGCAACGCAATCCACAATCTGTCGCAGAGAAAGGACAAACCGCTTGTCAAAGTGCATTGTGCGGCGCTCACAGAAAGTCTTATTGAAAGCGAGCTGTTCGGTCACGAGAAAGGCGCGTTCACCGGGGCTGCAACAATGCAGCGCGGCCGCTTTGAACTTGCAGATGGCGGCAGCATCTTCCTTGATGAAATTGGCGAGATTAACCAGAACGTGCAGATAAAGATTCTCCGCGTCCTTCAGGAAAAGAAGTTTGAACGTGTCGGTGGAACCCAGACGCTTGATGTAGATACCCGCATCATTGCCGCAACAAACCGTAATCTTGAGGAAGAAGTAAAGGAAAAGCGTTTCCGCGAAGACCTGTACTACCGTCTTAAAGTAGTTGAGATACACGTGCCGCCGCTTCGTGAACGCAAAGAAGACATTCCGCTTCTCATAACGTCTTTCCTCTCGAAATTTGCAGAGGAAAACGGAAAAGACATTACCGGCATAGATGAGCGCGCCCGTTCTGCATTGTACAAGTACAGCTGGCCGGGAAACATCCGCGAACTGCAGAACTGCATGGAAAGCGCCGTTGTCATGTGCGAGGGAACGAAGATTACGCTTGATGACCTGCCACCGAACATAAGCCAGGCTTCATCTGAGGAAGTCATTCAGATTCCTGCAGGCATGAAGATGGAAGATGCTGAAAAGATGATTATTATGCAGAACCTGGCGATAAACAAGGGTAATAAGTCTAAGACTGCTGATGTGCTTGGAATAGGCAGGAAGACGCTGCACAGGAAACTGGACGAGTGGGGTGTCAGCGACTGAGGGCGCGCGGTGCCTTGAAAGCGGTTTCAGGACTTGTCTGAAAGCCAGGCTGTGATAAGCGAGTAGGCGTCATCAAGTTCTTTTTTCTGCTGTGCCATAAACTCACGGGAAAATCTGCTGTTTCCGGAATTCATCATATCCGTTTCGAGTTCCCTGCATTTTTCATGATACGTTTCATCCACATGTTCTTTTGATGCAAATTCCGTAAGTCCCAAAAAATGAAATGACTGAAGTACATCCGTGGGGTTTTTTTTAACATCCTGTTGAGAAGAAAGATATTCACTTAAAAGTGTTCCCAGTTTTTCATGTGAATCCATATAAACAGTATAGGGTAAAAAGCCTGAAAATGCTCATAAAATCGTAATATTCCGCCATTTATTCGGAAAACTTCCTACCAATTTGTTTTGAAAAAGTATATACTGTATCTTGTGACAGTATCGGAGCTGGCACAAATAAATGCTTAAAGTTGGAAAGGATATATGAAAGTAAAAAGACAAAAGTTTGCGGTTTTATCTGACGGTAAAAAAGTGCATCTGTACACCGTAAGCAACAAGGAAATGTCATTCTCTGTAACTGATTACGGCTGTACTCTCACAAGTATCGTAATCCCGTCAAAAAACGGAAAGAAAGATGACATCGTACTCGGATACCCCACAATAGAAGGATACATGAACACATGGAGTTACTATCTTGGTGTTTTTGTAGGTCGCTTTGCAAATAGAATTGGCGATGCCCAGTTCAAACTGAACGGTAAGACATATAAACTTGACAACAACGATAACGGAAACGTCCTTCATGGCGGATTCGACTGCTGGTCAAGAATAATCTGGGATGCAAAGGAAATTGAGACTGCAGAGGGAACCGGCGTTAAGTTTACTTATGACAGTCCTGACGGTGACCAGGGATTCCCTGGAAACGTAAAGGTTGAAGTCTGCTATCTCCTTAATGACGACAATCAGCTGACTCTGCGCTATCGTGCTACAACTGACGCTGATACTCCAATAAACTTTACAAATCACGCATATTACAATCTTAAGGGTACCGGAAAGGGAGATATCCTTGACCACGAAGTTTCCCTGAATGCAGATTCGTATCTTGAAGTGAACGACAAGCTTATCCCGACTGGAAAGAAAATTTCCGTTAAGGGAACGCCGTTTGACTTCACTTCAAAGAAAGCTGTCCGCAAGGATATTGCAGGAACAGGTTTCGGCTATGATCATTGCTATTGCCTGAACATGGCAAAGTCAGGGCTGACAAAAGTTGCTGAAGTATACGAGCCTGAAACAGGCAGAAGCATGTCTATTTCAACAAATCAGCCTGGTGTACAGTTCTACACAGGAAACTTCCTGAACAACATTCAGGGAAAGAACGGCGATATCTACAACAAGCATTCAGGATTCTGCCTTGAGACACAGGCTTTCCCTGATGCTCCAAACAAGCCTGAGTTCCCGAACTGCATCCTGCATCCGGGAGAAGTATACGAAGCTGTTACCGTTGAATCATTCAAGTGGTAAAGAGACTTTTACATATATTTACTAGAGGTGTTCTATGGACGTCCAATTACAGGAACTGATCGACAAGATCAAGAAAGATGGTGTTGCTTCAGCAGAAGCTTCAGCTGCATCAATAGTTGCGGAAGCCGAGAAAAAGGCAGCTGCAATTGTAGCAGAAGCAGAAGAGAAGGCAGCAGGCATCATCAAGACTGCGAAAGCAGAAACTGAACGTATGGAAAAAGCCAGCGTAGATGCAATCGGCCAGGCCGGACGCAATCTGCTGATTTCTTTCCGTGATGGAGTTGTTGCTGAACTTGATGCGCTCATCAAGACGGAAACAAAGTCTGCTTACAACGCAGACATGCTTAAGTCACTTATTCCGCAGACCGTAAAAGCCTGGGCTGGAAGCAGTGATGCAGAAGGACTTTCTGTACTGCTTTCTGATAAGGATCTTGGAGCTCTCAAAGACAGCCTTACAGCAGCACTGAAAGCTGAAATTGCAAAGGGTCTTGAAATTAAAGCAGATTCAGGACTTACAGCAGGATTCAAGATTGGTGTAAACAATGGCGCTGCATTCTATGACTTCTCAGCAGAAGCTGTAGCAGACCTTTTCGCTGATTACCTTAATCCGGCAACAGCTGCAATCCTTAAAGAGGCTGCCAAGTGAGCAGCTGGTATTATCTGATTTCGCAGCTGCCTGCATTGCCTGAAGACAATACACAGCCGCTGCCAATTTCGGAAGAATACTTTTACGATCTCTGTTCACGTTTTATGGACAAGAAGGCCCTAAAGACCCTTGAGACTCTGTCCCTTGAACCACCGAGAAAGAAGGTCCGTACAGGTTCCGCTTTCCTCGACACGTTCTATGACTGGGAAAGAAGCTTAAGGTTCATGCTGGGTACCATCCGTGCACAGCGGATGAAGAAGGATTTCACTGTTGATGAGGGAATCGACATTCCGTCAGAAATCGTGCAGACAGCACGTACAGCCTGCGGATACGAAAGTCCCCTTGAAGCAGAGTTATTCCTGAATAAAGCACGCGCAGAGCTGCTTAATCGTATAAGTCCCTCTGACGCTTTTTCAACTGATGCAGTTTTTGCCTATGCACTGAGCCTTAAGCTTGGAAAGCGCATCCGCACATTCAGTGAAGAAGCAGGACAGGCTTCCTACAGAAAAATCTATGATCAGATATTGGAGAATAGAGCTATATGAAAGATACAAAAGGAAAGGTCGTTGCAGTTAACGGTAACATGATCAGTGTTACTTTCGACGGCGATGTTGCCCTTAACGAAGTAGGTTATGTAAAGGTCGGCGGAAAGAGCCTCAAGAGCGAAGTTATTCGTATCCGCAACGGAAGGGCTCAGATGCAGGTCTTTGAAATGACCAAAGGCATCCAGACCGGCGACGAGGTTGAGTTCACCGGTGACCTGCTTTCTGTAGAACTCGGACCGGGACTTCTCGGTCAGGTTTTCGACGGTCTGCAGAACCCGCTTCCTCAGCTTGCTGAACAGGCTGGTTGGTTCCTTGAACGCGGTGTTTACCTGAATGCACTCGATGTTGATAAAAAATGGGAATTCACTCCTGTTGCAAAAGCCGGTGATACCGTAAAGCGCGGTGACTGCCTGGGTTCTGTACCAGAAGGACCATTTGTTCACAAGATCATGGTGCCGTTCCAGTTCTACGGAACATACACTGTAAAGTCAATCAAGGCTGAAGGCGAGTACAAGGTACATGACGCAGTAGCAGTCCTGACAGACGAGAAGGGGAAGGACCATGAAGTTACCATGGCTTTCCGCTGGCCTGTAAAGCGTGCAGTTGACTGTTACGCAGAGCGCCTTAAGCCAGAAGAGACAATGGTCACCAAGATCCGCCTTATCGATACATTCTTCCCTGTTGCAAAGGGTGGTACATATTGTATCCCAGGCCCATTCGGTGCCGGAAAGACAGTTCTTCAGCATACAACAAGCCGTAACGCTGACGTTGATATCGTTATCGTCGCTGCCTGCGGTGAGCGTGCTGGTGAGGTTGTTGAAATCCTTAAGGAGTTCCCTGAACTGACTGACCCGAGAACAGGCCGCTCACTGATGGAAAGAACAATCATCATCTGTAACACGTCTTCAATGCCTGTTGCAGCTCGTGAAGCTTCTGTTTACACATCAGTTACACTTGCTGAATACTACCGCCAGATGGGACTGCACGTCCTGCTGCTTGCTGACTCAACATCACGCTGGGCACAGGCACTTCGTGAAATGTCAGGACGTCTGGAGGAAATCCCTGGTGAGGAAGCATTCCCTGCATACCTCGAATCTTACATCGCTGCATTCTATGAGCGTGCTGGTATCGTAAAGATGAACGACGGTTCAATCGGTTCCGTCACCATCGGTGGTACAGTATCTCCTGCAGGTGGTAACTTTGAAGAGCCTGTTACCCAGGCTACACTGAAGGTTGTCGGTTCATTCCACGGACTTTCACGCGAACGCTCTGATGCACGTAAGTATCCTGCAATCGACCCGCTTGATTCATGGTCAAAGTACAAGAGCGTCATCCGCGAAGACTGGGTAAACTTTGCACGCCGTGCACTGAGACGTGGTACTGAAGTCAATCAGATGATGAAGGTTGTTGGTGAAGAAGGTACAAGTACAGAAGACTTCGTAGCTTACCTGAAGAGCGACTTCCTTGATTCTGTTTACTTCCAGCAGAACTCATTCGATGAAATTGATGCCGCAGCAAGCGTTGAACGCCAGACATACGTTTTCAAGTACCTCATTGAAATTCTTGGAACTGCATTCGAGTTTGAGACAAAGGATGCAGCACGTGGCTACTTCAACAAACTGCGTCAGACATTCATCGACTGGAATTATATTGAATGGATGACAGATGCCTTCAAGGCGAAGGAAGCTGAAATCAAAGAACTGTATGCTTCACAGAAAGGTACGCTGACTGCTGATGCTGCAGCTTTACTTAAGGACGGTGAATAAGCATGAAAAAGATTTATAGCAAGATTGAATCAATCAATGGTAGCGTTATTACCGTTCGTGCAGACGGTGTAAAATACGGCGAACTTGCTGAAATTGAAACCGCTTTCGGTAAATCACTTGCCGAAGTAAACCGTATCGACGGAGACCTCGTTTCACTGCAGGTTTTCGCCGGTGGTCGTGGTGTTTCAACAGGAGACCAGATCCGCTTCCTCGGTCACGAGATGCAGGTCAGTTTCTCTGACGATCTTCTTGGCCGTATCTTCGACGGTGCTGGTAATCCTCGTGACAAGGGCCCGGCTCTTACAGAGAACCTGGTTGCTATCGGTGGACCTTCAGTAAACCCGTCAAACCGTATCGTTGCAAAGCGTATGATCCGCACCGGTATTCCGATGATCGATATGTTCAACACTCTGGTTGTTTCACAGAAGCTCCCTATCTTCTCAATTTCAGGTGAGCCTTACAACCAGCTGCTGGCCCGCATCGCCATGCAGGCTGAAGTTGACGTCATCATCCTTGGTGGTATGGGTCTTAAATATGATGACTATCTGTATTTCAAGGGAGAACTTGAGCAGGGTGGCGCTCTGAGCAGAACAGTTATGTTCGTTCATACAGCTGCTGATCCTACTGTAGAGTGTCTTGAAGTTCCGGATATGTCACTTGCAGTAGCAGAGCAGTTCGCTCTTCAGGGAAAGGACGTTCTCGTTCTTCTTACTGATATGACGAACTTCGCTGACTCAATGAAGGAAATTGCTATTACACAGGAGCAGGTTCCTTCAAATCGTGGTTATCCTGGAGACCTGTACAGCCAGCTCGCCGCACGTTATGAGAAGGCAGTTGACTTCAACAGTGCAGGATCAGTCACAATTCTTGCAGTTACCACAATGCCTGGTGACGACGTTACACACCCTGTCCCGGATAACACAGGATACATTACTGAAGGCCAGTTCTACCTTAAGGGTGGACGCATTGAGCCATTCGGATCCCTGTCTCGTCTGAAGCAGAATGTCAATGGTAAGACCCGTTCTGACCATCGTGCACTTATGGATGGTATGATCCGTCTGTATTCTTCTTACAAGGATACACTCGAAAAGAAGTCCATGGGATTCATGATGTCAGAATGGGACGAGAAGCTCCTGAAATACGGTGTCATGTTCGAAAAGGAAATGATGGACCTTTCCGTAAACATCCCGCTTGAAGGCGCTCTCGATATGGGTTGGAAGATTCTTGCATCCTGCTTCAATAAAGAAGAAACAGGTATCAAGTCAGAACTTATTGCACAGTACTGGCCAAAATCTGCGGAGTAACGGGGCTGTAAATGGCAAAATTAAAGCTGACTAAAAATGAACTTAAGGCTCAGAAAGATGCACTGAAAATGTATCAGCGCTATCTGCCGACCCTTACGCTCAAAAAACAGCAGCTCCAGACAGAAATCCGCACCATTGATGCACGCGCCCGTGAAGTACGCGAAAAGCGTAAGGCACTCGAAGCTGAATTCGCAAAATGGATTGCAGTCTTCGGTGAAGCGGATGCGTTCAAGCCGGACATGGTTACCGTAAGCAATATCCGTAAAGGAAAAGGAAATATTGCAGGTGTAAACATTCCGATTTATGAAGGTGCAGATTTTGCACGCGGAGATTATGACCTTTACGAGACTCCACTCTGGATTGACCTTGCAGCCGACCGTATGGAAAAGGCGCTTGAGTATGACCTTGAGGCGGATGTTCTTGAAGAACAGGTCAGACTGCTGTCTGAAGAATTACGTACCACAACACAGAGGGTCAACTTGTTTGAAAAGGTAAAGATTCCTGATACTAAAGCAAATATCAAGAAGATTACCGTTTATCTTGGTGACCAGCAGGTTGCGGGTGTCGTTCGCGGAAAGATTTCCAAGAAAAACCTGGAAGTCGCCGCTGAAAAGGCAAAACAGGAGGCTGAAGTATGATAGTTCCTATGAAGAAAGTCTTCCTGATTGTTCTTGAAAGCGAGCGAAAGGAAGCCTTGAAGAAACTTCGCTCTGCAGGTCTTGTTCATCTTGAAGCTATCCAGGGAATCGGCGCTGAGCTGACAACCCTTAAAGGAAAGCTTTCCAAGATGGAAGACGCATGCCAGATCCTGTCAGATATAAAACTGCCAAAGGATAAGGCAAAAGCACCTGCTGCTGAAGTTTCTGGAGATATGCTGGAATTCGCAGAGAACGTTGTTTCTCTGGTAGAGCAGAAAAAAGCTCTTGAAAACAAGATTATCCAGAATACTGTTGAAATTGAACGGCTTGCTAAGTGGGGCGATGTAAATCCTGAAGATTTTGCATATCTTGCGGATAAGAACATCTGCCTTAGCATGTATGAGATTCCAGCGGCTAAATATTCTTCACTTCCGGAGGATATTGATACTATCTTCGTCAACGAGGATAAGAGCAATGTACGTTTCCTCCTGATTACTGAAGATGGAAAGAAGCCGGAAAGTCTGCCTGCTGAAGCATTCCCCATAGTAATGCCAGCCGTTTCATCAGAAGAAATGAGACGTGACATTGCAGAATCACGTAAGACCATCGCTTCAATTGAGGCTGAACTCATCAACGATGTTGCATGCGTTCCCGCCCTTAAAAAAGCAATTGGTCAGGCAGCAAAAGACGTTGAGTTTGAGAACGTTTTCTCTGGCATGGAGAAAGAAGACGGAGAGAATGCACTTGCATGGCTCACAGGCTTCGTACCAGCAGAGAACGTAGATTCAGTGAAGAAACTTGCTGAAGAAGCGAACTGGGGTTTTGCTGCCGTGGATCCTGCTGACGATGATGAGGTCCCGACAAAGCTTAAGAACAACAAGTTTGTCAGCCTGATTTATCCGGTTACTGACTTCCTGGGAACTGTCCCTGGCTATCAGGAATACGATATTTCCGGCTGGTTCCTGCTGTTCTTCGGCATCTTCTTCGGAATGATTTTCGGAGATGGTGGTTACGGTCTTATCATTACACTTGCCGGTCTGATCGGTATTTTGAAGGGCGCTGGAAAAGGTAAACCTGCTCCGGCAATGTTCCTTCTGACATTTATCGGACTCGTTACCGTCCTCTGGGGTATGGTAACCTGTACCTGGTTCGGTATTGATGTTGCACTCTTACCACAGTGGCTTAAAGATTTATCTCTGACAAATGTTCCTCTGTTCGGACAGAACTTCGCTATTTCAAACGTAACATCTGCCGAATCAGAAGAAATGGCTAATCTGGTAAGCCAGAACCTGCAGGTTTTCTGCTTTACACTTGCTCTTATCCAGCTGTGTATTGCTCACCTGAAAGGTATCTTCCGCAACATAAAGAGCCCGAAGATGCTCGCTGATCTTGGATCACTGGGAATGATGTTCGGTCTTTACTTTGTTGTCCTCAACATGGTTGTAGACGGAGAACGTTTCCCGATGCCAAGCTGGACTATTCCTGTTATCGGCGGCGGATTTGCATTGAGTTTCATCTTTGCAAATTATGATGGAAGCATAGGTGCTTCAATACTTGAAAGCTGTAAGAACATTGTTTCTGTACTGCTCGGAGTCGTAAACAACTTCTCTGATATCGTTTCATACATCCGTCTATGGGCTGTCGGACTTGCAGGTTCTGCAATTTCCCAGACTGTAAACGGAATGGCTGGCGGTATGCTTGGCGGTGCAATCATGTGTGCGGGAATACTTCTGTTATTCTTCGGACATGGATTGAACATGGTTCTTAACGTTCTTTCTGTTATTGTTCATGGCGTCCGCCTTAACACACTTGAGTTCTCAGGTCACTTAGGCATGTCATGGTCTGGTTTCAAATACGAACCGTTCAGTGAAACGGTCAACAAATAAAGATTAAAAGGCTGCTTAGTTGCAGCTAAGGCCTATAAAGGCTAAAGGAGATAATTATGTTAGGTTATTTTGGTGCAGCATGTGTTCTGGGTATTGCAGCTATCGGTTCTGCAATTGGTATTGGAATTGCAGGTCAGGCCGCAATTGGAGCTTGGAAACGCTGTTATATGAATAACAAGCCGGCTCCGTTCATTCTGACAGTTTTCGCCGGTGCTCCTCTTACACAGACAATCTACGGCTTCCTTCTGATGAGCAACACACTGCTCCCAGGTGTAAAGGCAGGTACAATCGCTGATGGTACAGCTCTTGGTATCGGTATTTTCTCAGGTCTTGCAATGGCTATGTCAGCTATCGCACAGGGAAAAGCTGGTGCTGCTGGTTCTGATGCACTCGGTGAAACAGGAAAAGGTTTCTCACAGTACATCATGGTTGTCGGTCTTTGTGAAACAGTAGCTCTGTTCGCAATGGTTTTCTCATTCCTCATCTAATCAGCATAAGGAATACAATGAACTACAATACACCCCGGACCGTCGTAATCGGCGGAAAGGGGAACATAAAAAGGGTTGAGATAGGCGGTAATTCCCCTATCTCAATCCAGACTATGTGGAAAGAGGGCATTGTGGGCGTCCAGAACGACCGCAACGCCCTTATTTCTATTAGTGAAAGAATTAAAAAGTTACATCTCTTGGGATGTGATATCGTCCGTTTTGCAGTACCTGACATGGAAAGTGCAGAAGCGCTTTGTGCAATAGCAGACGTTTCAGTACTGCCTGTCGTAGCAGACATTCACTTTGACTATAAACTGGCGTTGCGTTGCCTTGAAGGCAATGTGGCTAAAATCCGCATCAACCCGGGAAATATCGGCGCTCGTGAACGTGTAGAGGCCGTCGTCAATAGATGCCGCGAAAAGGGCGTTGCAATCCGTATCGGCGTAAATACGGGAAGTCTGCCATCTGATCTTGCGACGGCCGTTCAGCAGGGAACAATAGACAGAGCTCATGCGCTTGCCGAAACTGCATTGCGTGAAGCTGCTGTCTTTGAGGAACTAGGGTTTACTAACTACGTGGTTTCAATGAAAGCTTCAAGCGTTCAGGAAACCATAGACGCAAATGAGGCATTCGCTTCCAAAAGCTCCGCGCCACTACACATAGGCGTTACAGAAGCCGGTCCGATTATCGGCGGTATTGTAAAGAGTACGCTTGCGTTCAGCCACCTTTTATATGAAGGCATCGGCTCAACAATACGTGTAAGCCTTTCAGATACTCCTGAGAATGAAGTTATCGCAGGCCGCGAGATACTGCGTGAAACTGGAAAAAGGGCAGGTGGCGTAAAAATTGTCTCGTGTCCGCGCTGTGGCAGAAACGGCTTTGATGTTCACGGCTTTGTTTCACGCTGGCAGAACGAGCTGTTGTCGCTTGATAAGGACATTACTGTCGCTGTTATGGGATGTGTCGTAAACGGCCCTGGTGAAGGAAAGCACGCTGATATCGGCATTACGGGAACGGGTGACAGTGTCATAATCTTCAAGCATGGCGAAATTGTCCGTACAATCCATCCTGATGAGAAAACTGCCGGTAATATGCAGCAAAAGCTGAACTCTCTAAGAGAAAATGCCGATAAAGCATTTAGAGAGGAGCTTTTATCCCTGTGAAAAAACTTGTTTTCATTATTGTTCTGACTCTTATAGCAGCCTGCCTCTTTGCACAGGTTGGCAATAATACATTCAATACATCATCTTGGAAAATGCTTGATAATGCTCAACGTGCCTATGATGAAGGTGATGTCATGAAGGCAATGAAGCTTGCTGAAAATGCACGGCAGGCACGTATTGAAGAGTTTACAAACGCAGCCTCAACAATGGAAACAGCACTTATTCCAACAGCAGTTCAACGTCGTGGAGACCTTATTCCAGATGTCAGAAAAATATGGGAAGAACGAAAAGAATCACAGGCAATTGCCATTCTTGATAATGCTTTGCTCCTTCACACGGAGGAAGACTTCAATAATTCAATTACAGCTGTGTGTGAATGGTATCGTTCCAGAATTGCATATCCTGAAGCTGAATATCTGCTTGGAAAGCTTTATATGCTTGAAGGTGAATACGATATAGCTTCAGATTTTTTCAGACAGGCTATAGATCATTCTGATGTTCTTGATATTCAGGATGAGAAGATATCCATTTTATACGATTCTGCATATCTTGATGAATTACGTAATGATATGAATGGATTTGAAGAAAAACTGTTGCAGATTATGGAATATAATCCAGATTATGTTGAATATATAACAAGCAGATCTTCTAATTCATATCTTGATGCAATCATCAGAGCTACGCGTCGTAATTTTACGCCTGACAAATTCTTCCTCTTATATCGCAGTGAATACTATGATACGATAAGTGCATGCATCGATCTTGCTTCATATTATTCTGAAATGGGATATAATGATAAGGCTTTTCCAGTCTCTGTACTTGCTGTGCTGACAAGTTTCACCAGAATCTATAGCATACTTAAAAGCCGTAATGTAAAATATGTATATACAACTGTTGAAGGCTTTTTTGATGAAGCTGCAAAACATTCTGATGTTCAGAAATGGATGAAAGACAATAAAGTATGGAACAGTTTCTATGTATTTGGTAAACTTGTTCTTGATTATCAGAGAAATGAAAGCATGGCTAAAGATATTTTCATTATTCTTAATGAAAAATGTCCTGACAGTTATGTGAAAAATGCGGCTTCAACTATGCTTTCTACTATGGAATGATTCTCTTTTTTCTTTAATAGAAAAGGCCGACACCTATCGATAGTTCATACCAACCTGAAGAAACACCCTGACGCCAGTTTGTATTTAAGAGAATATCAGTTGTTTCCTGTAAGTCTGGCTTATCTTCACTCTGCTTTTCCAGAAACTGTACAAGGTCTATGCCAAAACTGGCCCGGCACTGTATGCTTCTAAAACGTTCCGGAAATACAATAACTTCAAGACCGGTACCATACCAGCCATCTTTGAAGTTGTAATAAGAGTCAGCATAGGTATTATATCCACATACCATATCAAAGAATGGAGAAAGTTGACATTCAAAATCAACATAGTTTAGTTTATCCCAACCGAGCCATTTTCCCCAATGAGTCTTGAAAACAGAAAATGGAAAGTCCAGATTTAAGACAATAAAGTCTGAACTTGTCAAGTCACTATCACGAATACCACGAATCATTGAGCCAAATTCAACTGCTGAATCATCATAGTTCTTATACCAGTATTGTCTTGAAGAAAAACCAATAAAAGAACAAAGCTTTTTATAATATTGAGAAGAGAATGTCAGATTCATATTGTCTGTATCATCATAAAAATTGTATGCATATGATTGATTTAATGAAGCTGAGATACCATCTCTGAAATTACCAAGCCAGTTTATGCGTTTTCCAGAAAAAGAATGACTTACCTTAAAAAGCGGCCCTCTGAGGCTTTCTTCAGTCATTCCGCCATAATCTTCACCCTCAAAAGCATCTTTATCCCAGTTATACGTGAAATTTATGGCTGGAGTCCACCTTATGCTGAACCAATTTGGAATTGTTGCAATGGTGAAAGGAAGGGAAAGACTGAATGCTTCCTGAAAGTATTTATCATCAGATATGTCTATATAGTTACTGTTCTGAAAATAATTCTGATTGAATGCAAAATCTAAGGAAGTAATTTCACCAATTGGAATTGAAAAATTGAGGCCTTCAAGAATAGACATGTCCATTTCAGGATTGCCATATGTGTAGGAAAACTTAAAATTACTGTCCCAGGAAGTCGGTATCGCAATCAAATTGAAAGGAATTTCAAACCCAAAAGTAAGCCCGTATATGTGAGATACATCTTCCATTTCATCAGAACTATCGGCTTGATAATTCAAATCGAAAGTCATGGTTTCCATGGAACCAAAAAAGTTATAGTCTTTTAACTTTAACTTAAGGGTGATTCCTGAGTTAGAATTATAGGATGGATAAGGAACGCATATGATATTCAAAGTATCAACGGTTGAGATCAGAACATTGACCGGAATAACACCATCTTCATTTTCTTCAAGATATGTCAGGGTAATATCAGATGTTTGAAAAACGCGCTGATTGTTGAGTAATTGCCTTATATCTTCGATGTAAGTTTCAAATTTCTCAGTACTTGAAAATAATTGTGTTGTATCTAATGGAACTTTCTGTGAAAGAGCATACTGGCGTGTAAGACCTTTCATATCATACGAAACTTCATTGATTTTATATGACTCTGCAAACGCGTAAAAACAAATGAAAGCAAAAAAAAGAAGAATAGCGTATTTCTTCATACCCACCTGCATATATGATTAATTACAGTATAAAGAATTATACATGATTAGTCTATTGTTAATAAGCACCTTTGTGAGAAAGAACAACGCCAACAGTACGGATAAGAATCCATATATCAAGCCAGATTGACCAGTTCTGAATATAATATGTATCAAAGTTAACCCGTTCTTCATATCCTGTATCAGACCTTCCTGAAACCTGCCACATACCTGAAATACCAGGCTTAACTGAAAATACGAAATCTGAATATTTACCATAATAAACCAATTCAGATTCAGTAACAGGGCGAGGACCTATAAGACTCATATTGCCAAAAAGTACATTGAAAAGTTGAGGTAATTCATCGAGGCTTGTCTTTCGTAAAAACTTACCAAATGAAGTAACTCTGGGATCATTCAGAATTTTCCGGTCAGTTTCCCATTCTTTACGCATCTCTTCATTTTCTGCCAATATTTTTTCAAGCATTTCATCTGCATTTTTATACATTGAACGGAATTTTAAGCACTTGAGAACTGTTCCATTCTTACCAATTCGTTTATGCACATAAATAGCTGGTCCTGGAGATGTAAGCTTAACTCCTATAAAGAGTACAATGAAAATAGTAAGCCAAAACGGAGAAGAGATGATTACAAGGAATAATTCAATGAATCTTTTGATGAAAAGATTGGTTTTGAAAGAAAGTCTGTTTGTCGTTGCAAACCCCAGGATACCTGCCATATCCTTAATTTGCATTGTATTGGAAAGAGCAAAACGGCTTTTGTCAAAAGAAAGTACATAACGATAATTTGTAAAAAACTCACTTGTTTTATTTACATCATAGCCTAATAGTACTGCAACTTTTATATTCAGTTCTTTAATTACACTGAATATTTCCTGATCAGATGAATAAACTGGAATATCCGGAAAACGATTTTGTATTTCAGAATCTGATGAAATAATTACTGCAGGTGCATATCCTAAATAATTGGAAGAAATAAGACGTTCAATAAGATACGCAGATTCAATATCGTAACAATACACTATAGTTGGAATAACTCGTCTTTGTTTACGGAAATAAAAATGTTTGAAAAATTCTCTGAATAATGTTACGAAAACAGTTGAGACTGGAACGGAAATAAGAAGAGCACAACAAAGAGCAGTATTTGTACTGTATGTTATGAAAAAATCTTTTGCAAGGGAAAAACCGTTGTAATTGAAAGCAACAATACTTAAACAGATACCACTGAAACCGAAAAGTGAACAGAAAAATGTTTTCCTTATCTGTTCTGTAGGTGGCATCATAATAGCTGGATAAAGTCCCATTGCTCCAAAAGCCAAAAGGAATAAAGGTAAATATAAAGAGTAATTAATAAAGGTTCTGAAATGGATATTATCTGAAACAAAAATGTTAACAATAAAAAAACCGATTGCAATAGAAAAAAGTAAAGCAATGAAATCAGAAAGAATCATTACAAGTCCGACAAAAAAAGAGGAGGAATGGGAATATTTTTTACTAAGGTATTGATTAAGTTCAACACAATTCATTACTTTATAATTTTACACCTTTTTAATTGATTTATAAAGTAGAAAACTATATTTCATTGTTTTTTTAATTTAAAAAGGGTATAATAAATCCATGAAATTTGGAGATGTAATGAAAAAAATTGCTCTGCCAGTTATAATTTTGTCCGTTTATTTTAATATATATTCACAATCATTCGTTAATCCGTCAGACCAATTTTATAAAGATGTAAACTGCTGGGAAATTTCAGGTATCATAGAAAATGTTCCTCAAATAAGTCCATATTCGATTCCTGTAATCAAATCTATTCTTGAAAATGTTCTGAAGAATGGTTCTGATAAAGATATACAACGAGCCCAATACTATCTGGATAAACTTGAAAATGAAGGATTTAATGTCAGTTTTGAAGGAGATGCCGATTTCACATGGAAAAGCGATAGCTGTAATGACCGTCAGGATGGAACGGTCCGATTTACAGGGGCTCTTAATCTTTTGCCTGACCTTTATATGAATTATGATTTTGGAGTAACCGGAAATCATGGTTTATTCAGTATTCCTGAATATAATTCCGTTCAGTTTGATATGGTAGATGATCCTACCAGAATAAAATCAATTGAAGTTAATTTAAATTTCAACAATCTCCTTTCCATCGGAAATGATTATGCTGGTGTTTATGCAGGAATTTCCAGATCAGCATTCGGTCAATTTCCTGATGAAAGTATAGTATTTGATTCAAGTACATTTCATGCTCCGTATATAGCTGCATATGTTATACAGCCAAAATGGGCATATACTCAGTCTCTATATATGATATCTGCATCAAATAATTGTGGTCAGAAGAAATATCCACAGAAATTCCTTAACTTGCATGAAGTAACATTACATTTATTGCCAAATTTATCATTTTCATATTATGAAACGATTGTTTCAGGAAGAAAAACTGATTTCCAATATCTTCTCCCAACACCATATATGGTTTCTCAGGCTTTTGGAGGATTCGTTGACAATCTGCAAATGGGAATTGGCATTACATATAAACCAATTAAAGGTCTGAAACTTACTGGAGATTTATATGTAGATGATGTAAGTGCAAATGATATTGTCAAACTGAAATTTGATACGAAACTGATTATTGCAGGACAACTTACAGCACAATATGTTCCTTCTGCATCTATTTTCAGGCGTGTATATACAGAAGCTCTTATGGTCGGTCCCCGCATGTATGCTCATTCTGATATTAATTTGAATAATGACGGTACTTATAGTGCTGCATATATTAATTATCAGAACTATACGCATACCGGAGAGTGTATCGCGACAAACATTTGGCCAAACAGCGTTGCGTGTAATATTGGAACGGAAATGAACATCCTTTCGACAATGAAACTTTCCTTTTCAGGTAAGTTTGTCTGTAATGCAAATGTAAATGAAACTCTTGAAAAGGAAGAGGCGATAAAGTACCTGTCAGCAAATCCATCGGATGTAGTATGTATTACAGATGGAAGCGTCTTCAATTACGCTGGCTTTACAAAACCAAATGGAAAAAACTCTAATCCGAAAAGTTATTCGTCTCATTTTCCGTTTTTAGAACAGGAAACAAAAAAATATGTATTCCAGTTTGATTCTAGAGTCTCTTATGATTTTCCACTTTCTGATTCAATTACATGTTCAATCAGCTTGAAAAACATATTTGAGTATATAAAAAATGATGGCGTTCAGAATCCTATTTTCAATCCCTTGGGAGATGGTACTGTGGATTTTCAGGCAACAGATGCAGATTATCAAAATGCACTTGATAATTGGCATTCAAATATAATTCCAGATACTTTCAGAGATTATCTTACAATTTCTGCCAAAGTTGCATTCTAGTAGAGAGATACTTAAATGTTAGCAAGAAAAAAAATCATATCTGTTTTAATGTTGTTTATTTCCTGTTCAATACTAAATGCTCAGGTTATTAATGATTCCCAGATGATTCCTTCCAATCACTGGATTTATACTTATTTCAACAGATTGGAAATGGAAACAGGAAAGTCGCTTTTTACTGATAATACACCTATATCCGTTGCAGAAGCAAGAATTAATCTTTCAAAAATTAATAAAGAAAATCTATCAATGTCAGGACTGGAATTGTATAAAAACATAGAAGATTTTCTTAGTACTAAAAAATCTCTTTATACGGATGGGACTTTTTCTGCTGATACTGGTTTAGATATAACAGTAGAAGGATATCAAAAAACAAATGATGATATACCATGGGATTTTGATTACAACTACAATGGCAGTTTAGTAACAGTTCCATTACGTTTTGCATTTGAAGATTCTATAACTCTGGAAAATCATCTTTTTCTTGAAAAAAACTGGTTTGCATCACAAAATTCAGAGAACTTCTCGAATATACCTTTCAAATTGAATGATATACGGTTTCAGTTTCCAGATTTTGCTTATGGTAGCTACGTTCTTGTATTTAATGACTGGGGAATCAGTTTCCATATAGGAAAACAGGGAAGGCGCATCGGTTTTACTGAAACAGGAAGCCTTGTCTACAATGATACATTTGAAACAGACATGTATTCCGCATTAAGTATTTTCAGTCCAACTTTCAAATATACGCTTGATGTTTCTCAAGTCAGTTATGATCAATTCCTTTATATGCATCAGGTACAGGGTGTTTTATTTTCAAAATTAAAACTCACATATCTTCAGGCGGCAATGATTAACGATGGTTTTGCATTACGTCAGATTAATCCAATGATGGTCATGCATTCTTTTATGGGTAATTTTGAGAATTATGAGCCATGGGAAAAAGAATACTACAACGAATCAGATGTCTGTGCATATCTTGGACTCATGTTTGATTATTATCCTGTAAAAAGACTGAGAGTATATGGTTCTTATGTTCAGACAGAACTTCAAGTTCCATCAGAACGTCATGGTGCTTACTATGCTTTACCCAATGGACTTGGAGGTCAGTTCGGTGTTTCATATTACCTGCCATCAGACAACAATTCATCAAGTACCATTAATGTAGAGACAGTGTATACCACTCCATATCTTTATATTAAACAAACCCCAAGAACAAGTCTTGTAAGGCTTAGATATACAAGTGAATTACTGGCTCCAAGTTCTCAAACTCCTGTTGCAACATGGATTGGAACACCTTTTGGACCTGATTGTTTTGCCGTAAACAGTTCTTATGAATATGAAGTTTTTCAGAAATGGTCAGTCAAAGCAAATTATCTATTAAAAATACATGGAGAAAACAATGCTTCCATGCTAAACGATCGTAATGAAACGAATCCAAATTATATAATTCTTGACAGTGTGACAGATCGTGATGGAACTGAGCATCCTCAGAAAATATATAATTATTATCCATTTGCTAAATATAAACTTGCAACAAATGATGCTGAACGTGAAAATGCGATAAATGAAGCACTTGATTTATGGATGTCAGGGATTCCGGAATACGAACATCAGATAGCAGTAAGCGGCAAATATATAGTCAATGACAACTTATCTTTCTCAGGTTTATTCGCATATGATATATTTTTTAACTGCAATAATATCATTGATAATTTCCAGACGGGATTTGAGGCTATTCTTTCTCGTATATATAAATTCTGAGAAATAATCAGAAAGTATATTTACAACCTAAGCAGAGATTAAGAGATGTTTCATAATCCCATTCTAATCCGGCATATTTCGGGAAGTATCTGAAAATAGCATTTGCTTCGGCAGACAATGAAAAACTAGATGTTAAGAAATAAGTTGTTTCTAATCCACCTGAAAAATAAGTTTCATACATCGCATACCAGGTATCAAATAAATCATCTGCAGTTGAATTAACTGCTTTGTTAAGAATATAGTTGACATTAGGGGAATTTCTTTGCCCCTTTACTACTGTTTTTCCTTTAGGATAAAAAATAGTAAATGATACAGTTTGACAATTACCTAAAGCGCCACTACCAGCACCTACAATTTGTCCGTTATTTGTATACCCTTGATTTACAAAACTATGATAGTAATATCCACCATATTGCCATTGAAGCTGGAAATCCTGTGACATCTCAAATCCGTTCCACTCAAGATTCAATAGTCCCTCAATTGACTTGAAAATAGGAATATATTGCTTTACACCAATAGTATAAATACCAGTATGAAAAGGATTTGCTATTTCATAACATGTAAAATCATCAATTCCAATCTCTCCATATACTTCAAAACCTGATTCAGGGAACATCCAATCAGCAAACAGTGCTGCTTTCTGGTCTTCATCATTTCCACTACCGGTACCATTTTTATGTTTGAAATTGAAAAGTCTCAACATGTATGATAAGTTTTCTTTCTGCCAATATGTCATGAAAAGTCTGTTCAGACCAACTGTAAATCCATCAATAAAGGAAGGTGAGTATGAGAAACTTGCCATGTTAATCATACGGTCTGTATCTTTATGACCTGAAAAATACTTCGATTGTGTAAGTCTTCCAAGCCAGATACGTACTTCAAGTTCACCAAGATTCCAGTTTAGTCCTGGTATGATAATTGGAGTCTTACGTAAACCAACATCGAGCTTGGGATATGGATCTGCGTTATTGCTTCCAAGCATCGGATTAAGCCATGCCGGTCCAATCCACGGTGACTGAGTTCCATATCCTACAGTTAACGTATTCCATGTCCAGCGTATTTCAGAATCTCCCCAACTGTATGTATAAAAAGGTTCGTCACCATATCGTTGAACAATATCAATAAGTTGCCATGAAAAGTATCCGTATGGATTAGTTATGCCTGTAAGATAATCCCAATCCTTGTTCTGACTATAAGTGATCTGCGGCTTGAATGTAGCTTCAAATCCAAATCCTTCTAGGCGTACTCCCGCTGAAAGACTTGAGTTAAATCCAGCTCCCTGCCAGAGGGCTCCGTCATTCTGCCCAAAAGGGAAATCATTGTTGTATGAAGTATATAATCGGGGACCATACAGTCTGATGCTGAGCGACTGTTCAATACCATCCATAAAAAGATTTGATGCCGGATTTTCAACATCAAAAAGAAGTATTGTTGAATCTAGAGAATTATCTTTCCAGACATGGTCTGCGTCATCATCAATTATCCATACAGAATCACTCAGTGTTCTGTAACCAAGAGAAGGACGGTCTGCCAGTCCCTGGAGGCTTAAGAAATCATAGTATTCTTCTTCTATGGATTTTAATGCTTCCTGTGCTGTTATTGAAAACAGCAGACATGAAATTGCAATAAAGAAGCAGATTATTTTTTTCATTGTTTACACCTATAGTTACAGTTTATTAAAAATATAATCGCAGAAAGAACATATTCTGTTTATGAATGCTATTCTGATACGGTCAGTTAAAAAAGGGATGTGAGGCGCATTTACACCACCGACACCATAGATTATCCAGTTTTCTTCATCTCTGAAAACGACTATGCCGATTTTAAGTTTTTCTGCACCAAGAAGATTCTTAAAATCCTTAAAACCAAGTTTGTTTTTATTAAATGCCGTGTAATAAAGAATGTCACCTTCATTGATGACATCAATCTGCTCTTCTACAAGTCCTACAGGATCCATGACAAGATTGGTCTGAATTGTTGTTTTGTTTCCGTTCACCGTACGGCTTACCGTCTGAGCTTCATCATACAGATTATACCATTTCCCGGTATGCTCTGAATAATAAGGAATATCTGTATAGCTATCTATGTTGTTTAACAGACTATCAAGTTTTTCAGGTAGATCTTCATTCCCTTTAAATGGCTTAACAAGAATGACTTCTCCAAGATATTTTGGATTAAATCCTTTGACCATGGATATAAGCTCATCACATCGGGAATTCACACCTGACTGAATGCTCATGTTTTTAGCGTAATCTATGTTTCTTACAACAGTTTCTCCTGTTGAAAGTTTTTGAATATCTTCTGAAGAAAGCTGTTTATTAAATGGAATTGCCTGAACCGATGATAAAACAAAAAGAAAAGAAATAACAAAAAAAATATATTTCACTGTATGCACTCCCAGACAGATTACTGTTAATCTACCATAACGATATTCTTGTATCAAGTGAAATGAGATGATACAATTAGTATAAAGCAGGTATTTCTTGCTTTGCTTTAAAACCAATCAGAAGTTAAGGAAGTTACATATGGCTATTGCACCACATATCAAAGAGGCAATGAGCGGTTCATCGTTCATCAGGAAAATGTTTGAAGACGGCATCCAGTTAAAGAAGAAGTTCGGAGAAGAAAACGTCTTCGATTTCAGTCTTGGAAACCCGGACCTGGAGCCACCAGAAGGCGTCATTACAGCAATAAAGGAAGAAGCTGCAGCAGACGTGAAGGGAAGTCATGGTTACATGCCAAATCCTGGATATCCGGAAACGCGCGCTGCCATCGCAAAAAAGATTTCAATTGAACAGAACAAGCAGATAAGTGGCGACAACATTGTCATGTCAGTCGGTGCTGCAGGCGCGCTTAACAGCGTTTTCAAAGCCATTCTTTCTCCAGGCGATGAAGTAATTGTTCCTGCTCCTTTCTTTGTTGAGTACAGAAGCTATGCTGCAAACCATGGTGGAAAACTCATTCCCGTTCCAACAAACGATGACTTTTCCCTCAACATCAATGAAATAAAGAAAGCTCTGTCCCAGAAGACTGCTGCAGTCCTCATCAATTCACCGAATAACCCGACGGGAAAAGTCTATTCAGATGATGACATCATCATGCTTTCAGATACACTGACGGCTCACGGAGAGGCATGTGGCAGAAAACCGTACCTCATTGCTGATGAACCGTACCGCGCCATCATTTACAATGACCTTCATATAGCTCCTGTTTTCCAGTACTACGATGACGCAATTATCGTTTCTTCCTTTGCAAAAGACTTCAGCCTTCCTGGAGAACGCCTTGGTTACATCGCCGTAAATCCTGCTTCTTCTTCAGCAGCAGACGTTATTGCCGCCTGTGGATACGCAACGCGCGTCTTAGGCTACGTCAACGCGCCAGCTTTCTTTCAGCGTGTCATTGCACGCTGCTGGGATGCAAAAGCAGATTACTCAAGCTATGTAAACCGCCGTAATTCCCTTACTGCAGTACTTAATAAAGCAGGCATTCCTTACGCAGAACCAGAAGGTGCCTTCTATCTTTTCTGTAAGGTACCGGAACGGACAGTAACTGAAGGAGAAATGACAGCTGGCGCGTTCTGCGACCACCTCAAGAAATATAACATTCTTGGTGTTCCAGGTGCAGGCTTTGGAAAAGAAGGCTGGTTCCGCCTGGCATACTGTGTCTCTGAAAAGACAATCGTGAAATCAGAAGCTGCTTTCTGTAAAGCACGCAAAGAGTGGTAACATACAGCTGATAACAGGAGGAAACTCATGAAAATCCTGATGGTAAGTGCAGAAGTCGTTCCTTTCGCAAAAACAGGCGGACTCGCTGATGCAGTTTCAGCGCTTTCCATTGCGCTTGAAAAACTGGGCCACGACGTAAAGATTGTCATGCCTCGCTATTACAAGATACCGCGTGAAAACCTTACACTTCTTGAAGGACCAATGGGTATTCCTACTGGAACCGGCGAGGCCTGGACTGCTGTTTATACGGCTAAGCTCCCTGGCAGCAAGAATGTTTCCGTTTACTTCATCGATCATGAACAGAGTTTCGGCCGTGACGGCGTATACGGCACTCCGCAGGAAACAGACTTCTCTGACAACCCGGAACGCTTTTCCGTGCTTTGTCACGGCGCCTTCCAGTTGTGCAGGAAACTTCAGTGGGAACCAGACATCATTCATGCGCACGACTGGTCTGCAGCACTTGCTCCTGTCCTGCTCAAGTTCAATGAAAAATGGGTAGGCTTTGGCAGAACCGCGAGCGTTCTCACCATTCATAACCTTGGTTATCAGGGAAATTACAGCAAGTCTCACTATCCGTCACTGGGACTGAACTGGGATTACTATTATGCAACGGGCTTTGAAGACTACGACCGCATCAACTTCCTGAAAGCAGGTCTTGTGTCAGCTGATATGCTTACGACAGTTTCTCCGACATATGCACGTGAAATCCAGCAGAGCGAATATGGTTTCCGTATGGATGGCATTCTCCGCGACAGGAATGACAGCCTGGAAGGCATTCTGAACGGTGTGGACACTGATATCTGGAATCCATCAAAAGATAAGAAGATTCCGGTTAATTACACTGCAAAGACCATTGAAAAGAAGATTGAGAACAAGCTTGCGCTTCAGGAACGGATGGGCCTTGAAGTAAACCCGGATATTCCGCTTTTCGGAATCGTAACGCGCCTTGCCGACCAGAAAGGTGTTGCAGAACTTTTTGCACCATCATACGGATGCGCCTACCGCATGTGTACAACTATGAACATGCAGCTTGTCGTGCTTGGCTCCGGAGAACGATGGTGCGAAGATGAACTCAGAAATCTGCAGGCTAAGCTTCCGAATCTCCGCTGTTTCATAGGCTACGATGATGCGTTGAGTCACCTTATAGAAGCGGGCAGCGACTTCTTCATTATGCCGTCACGCTACGAACCATGCGGCCTTAATCAGATGTATTCACTGCTGTATGGAACGCTTCCTATTGTACGGCGTACAGGCGGCCTTGCAGATACTGTCCAGAATTATGATGAAAAAACAGGCGAGGGTACCGGTTTCATTCTGGACAATCTGACTCCGGACAGCATTTATGACACTGTAGGATGGGCGAATTATGCCTGGTATAACAAGCGCGACCATATAGAAAAGATGAAAAAACGAGCCATGGCACAGAAGTTCGGCTGGAATGTTTCAGCTGAAAAATATGTGGAAGTGTATGTGAAGGCGCTTTCAAAGCAGAGATAAAAAAACGGAGCTTAAAAAAAGCTCCGTTTTTTTCTATGTAATACACGCTGATTATTTTTTTACAAGCGTATCTTTGTTGAGAAGGATTACTGATCCATCTTTTGCTGTGACGATGACGCCTGAATCTGTAACAGTGATAGGTGTTGATTCTGTAACGGCTACAGATGACTGAGCTGCAAGACGAAGATCTTCTGTATATTTTGCAAGGATGAAATCCTTTTCCGGACAGATAACCGTCCACAGATAGCCTTCCTGATATACCAGCACAGCATTTTCTGCTACGTTTTCGACAGACTGGGCACAAATCTCCATGTTTTCTTTATCAATAAGAACAAGCTTTATTGATGAGTTTGCAAGCCCTTTCTTTCCCGCTATGGCAGCAAAAGAATCGCCAATCAGGATAACCGTTCTGTTCCTGATAAGTGATACAGGACTATCCCTGACTACTTTTCCTGTATCTACATCAATATACACAATTGAAGAGAAGCCGTTTTTCTCATCAAGAAGTTTCTGACCCCAGACAGTTACCATATTCATGGCAGCGCGTTCTTCATCAAGATTTTTCTGCTGGTCAGAAGCAATGGCAGAGCGTTCTGAAAGCGTTTCCATGCGCTTTTTATCCGAGAACTGCTGCTCCTCAGCAGCCTGTTCAGCTTTCTGGCGTGCAAGAGCTGCCGCTTCTTCTTCAGCTTGTTTTGCTGCAGCGGCTTCATCAGCTGCTTTCTTTGCTGCAATGTCTTTCTCAAGTGCTTCACGGAACGCTTCTTCATCATCAGGATTTACAATGGCAGCTTCGCGGGCGGCAGCAGCTTCTTCTTCTGCCTTGATACGTGCCGCTTCCGCTTCTTTAGCAGCAGCTTTTGCATCCTCCGCAGCATTCTGTGCGGCTACAGCATCTTTCTGTGCCTGCTGTGCTATTTCATAAGCTTCATCAGCTTCGCGTTCCTTCAAATCAACCATGTTCTTGCGTTCATCAACTCCACGCTCATCTTCTTCCCGCATGGAATCAATGACGTTATCATCAGTGATGGCTGTTGTATCGATTATACTGAGTCCTTCACGATCCGGGTCATGAAGTGGAATGACAATCTGTGTCTTTCCAGGCCAATCCTCAAAGTTTACTGAAAGACCAAAGATTTCAGACTTCAGGTTATCAAGTACAACCTGCTTGTATTTGCTTTTTACTTCATCCAGTTTTCCGCGATATACAGCATTGTAAACAGTAATGAACGTGGCAAGCGTAAAAGCATCATCTTCGGAATATGAATAGGCAGCACTCAGATAAGCTGCAATGATGGTCCGTAAGTTCCGGATATGATCAACACCGACTGCAGGTCCGAGAATGAGAATGTCTGCATCAAGACCTTTATTTGTGTCATCAATCGCACGGATAATCTGATATCTGCCTTCGGTTCCTGCAGAAAGAGATTCTTTTCCTGCAATAACTTCACCAAGTTCAGTTCCTATTGCAGCAATCTGAGCTTTTGTGTTAATGACGGTATATGGTCCTGTATAATTCTTGAATTCGATTATATCAGGATTTACTGCAGAATCGAGTTCTGTACGGCTTACTTCAAGTGCAGAAAGGGAAGCAGCAGCTAAGAGCACAATCAGAACTGCGGTGATTTTCTTCATAAAAACGCTCCAGAAGATATGTTACTCTTTTATTTTACAGGCTTAGATACGATTTGTAAACGTTATAATGATTTACTGAGAATTATTACCTTTTTCCATAATAATGAGCTTTTCAAGCACTTCTGCCGCATGTTTCTGAACAAGCGTACGGTTAAATAGCGTTACCAGAGGAGTGACAGTTTTTTTAGCACGGACGATTCTTTCTTTATCTCCGGATGTCACACAGATGTTGAAAAGGGCATCAATAAAAGCCGCATAAAGACCATCATCATATCTGAAAGAGGGATAAGAAACACGTGCTTCAACTGCATCAAAGATTAAGCCATCCGGATCACGTCCTGTTCCTGCTGCAGCA
Source organism: Candidatus Treponema caballi (assembly GCA_018066285.1). Taxonomy (GTDB): domain Bacteria; phylum Spirochaetota; class Spirochaetia; order Treponematales; family Treponemataceae; genus Treponema_I; species Treponema_I caballi. The sequence continues at coordinate 33,901 of JAGHRS010000006.1, read as the reverse complement.
AAAAGTGCTGTCTGCAGTACTCCGGGATCATTTTCCTTCATTATTATTTCTGCAATGAGGGAAGAAAAGTCATATCCCGCGTTTTGTGCTTTCTGCAATGTCTGCATATCATGAAATACATCCCGGGTTGAAGCATTAACTGATGATCGGTTTATTACGGTTATAATGCGTTTAAGACCACTAACTATCGTACGGTAGTTTTTCTCAACAGATGATGTGCCATACACACTTTCATATAATGCATTTTGTTCGGGCACTTTAAGAACAGCATGAGATGGGATGGAACTGTAGGTATACCCGGCAATAGTCCAGCTTTCACTGAGTGCAATAATGGTTGAATCAGTAATCACAACATAAAGCACTTTTTCCGGCGTGAATGCTTTTCTCCATAGTTCTTTTCCGTCAAAATCGTATGCCGTAACTTCTTTGCTTCCAGAAGAAGAAGTTATTCTGAAATCGCATGTTTCGGAGTGAATAAAATCAGAAACTGATGAGTTTACGCTGCTTTCTGTGTCTGTTCCGCTTTCAGAAAGCAGCTCGCCAAAGGGTGAAAGGCACATATTTCCGTTAATCAGGAGAGAACCGTCTGCTTTTTCATACAAGCTCAGAATCTGGCTGCCGTTTATTTCATAACTCCATACCGTTTTTCCGTTGATATCAACGCAAATGACAGCATTTTCAAGTGCAAGAAATAGGCGGCCGTCCCGTCCCGGTACCGGCATCACGGCAGCTGACCGTGCATCAAGTTTCTTTTCCCACAAAAGCACGCCGTCAGGGTTGAAATACGACAGATATTGCCTGTCATAGGAGACATTCCAAATAAAATCAGATGAATCTGCACACAATAGTTCTGACGGCTTTCTCTTAAGCATCTGATGAAAGCGCTTTTCGCCGCTTTCCGTCCATCCAATGAGCGATCTTCCGTCAGTTACCGTTACAAAACCCCAGCTTGTCCTTACAGGCTGGCTTACCGAGACGCCGTCAGCGACAAACTCCCAGTCAGGAGCAGTTAATTCAATTGAATACAAGGGAAAGACGCAAAAAATAAGAAAAATCAAAAAAAGTATACATGATGAGGCTTTCTTCATGCCGTATTACCTTTTGCTCTGGCTGGTGAAGACGGCGAACGACTCAATGTGGCTTGTCTGCGGATAAAAGTCCAGGAGAACGAGCTTTTCAAGCCTGTATCCGCTCTGTATGAGCTTTGCCGCATCACGTGCGTGTGTTACCGGATCGCATGAAACAGAAATAATAAGCGGCGTTTTTTTATTACAGAGCCATGCGGCAACTTCCTTTTCCATGCCTGAACGCGGGGGATCAATGACTACAGCAGCATAATCAGCTTTTGCTTCAGGAGTGCGGACCCATTTGGCTCCACTCATTGCATAAGAAGCGTGAGGTATATCAGCGACATTTTTCTCAGCATATCCGATTGCATGCGCATTATGTTCAACAAGAAAGCTTTTTGAAAACAAAGGACCAAGAAAGCGTGTAAAGGTTCCGACTCCGCAATACATATCAAGAAGCAACCTTTCGGTAGTTTTATTGCAGGAATGCTTTTCAAGGCGTTCCGACAGTTCATTTTTAATGAGGGTAATCGTTCTGGTCATCATTTCCAGATTAGACTGGAAAAAGCCGCGTACATTGAAAAGAAGTTCGGCGTCCCCGATTTTAGCCAGATATTCTGTGTTTTCAGCATCATCGGATGCAACAAGGTTCTCAAAGACATGTGTGCGTTCGCTACCAACCGGTAGTTTCTTCCCTTCAAGAACACTGTTGACTTTATCTGTGGCAACCATACATGAATCTATGGCGATTATGCTTTCATCCGCTTTTTTCTTAAGACCGTCTGAATGGAACTGGAAGCGGCTTCTGTAGTTCCAGGATGAGCCTGAAAGAACTGTTGCTGCGTCAATAACGTCTGTAATGTCTTTATCTGAACCAAGCGTCCTGCCCAGTCCGCGTCTGAAACAGTCTTTAAGGATGGAAAGACGCAGTTCCTTCTGGTAGTCATCATCCGCAATCTGAAGGTTACAGCCGCCGCAGCTGCCGTAATAAGGGCAGGGAGGCTGCCTGCGGTGAGGAGATGTCTTTGTTATGGCAAGCACTTCCGCACGGTCAAAATCTTTCCGTGATTCTACAATCTTTATTGAAGCTTCTTCGCCAGGAAGGATGCCTGAAACAAAAACTGTCTTTCCATCAATTTTTGTTATGCAATCTCCGCCACAAACCATTTTATCTGCTATAATAGTCATAATTCTTAATAACTATATCAGATTTTTAAAGGGGCTACCATATGAAGAAAGAAACTGTATTTGTAGAAATGTCAGATGGAAAGAAAGTCGCGTTACACACATGGATTCCTGAAGGAAATGTAAAGGCTGTCGTCCAGCTCAGTCACGGTATGGCAGAATTTGCCATGAGATATGACCGTTTTGCTTCTCTCTGTGCAGAAAACGGCATCGCTTTTTACGGCCATGATCACCGCGGACACGGAGAGACTGCCGCCAATCTCAATGAACTTGGCTATCTTGCAGATAAAGACGGTTTCCAGCGTGTCGTTCTTGATGTGCATGAAATGGTCATGAAAGCCCATAAAGACTTCCCGGATAAGCCGGTATTCCTTTTCGGACACTCATTCGGCTCATTCGTCACCCAGTCTTTCATTGAGCAGTTTGGAAAAGACATAACAGGCTGCGTCATCTGTGGTTCAGCAGGTCCGCGTCTTCCGCTTACAAGAGCAGGTCATTTCATGGCAGGACTCATCAAGTTCTTTACGGGTGCAAAGAAACGCTCCAACTTCATCGATAATCTTGCTTTCGGCAGTTATTGTACTCATATTCCGGAAGCCGAAACAGGATTTGAATGGCTTTCCCGCGACACAGAAGAAGTAAAGAAGTATATGGATAATCCATACTGCGGCTTCAAATGCACGAATGAGTTCTTCTATGACTTCTTTGGCGGCCTCTGTACCATCCATAAGAAAAGCAACATGAAGAAAATCCCTCTTGACCTGCCTGTATTCATCATTTCAGGAGAGGAAGACCCTGTAGGAGACTGGGGCAAGACCGTTCCGCAGCTTCATGCAATCTATAAGGAAAACGGCATCAAAGACCTTACTATGAAGCTGTATCCAGGCTGCCGTCACGAGCTTCTCAACGAGATTAACCACGAAGAAGTTGAGAAAGACGTTCTTGACTGGATTTCTGCACATATTGCATAAGAACGTTAAAATCTGCTATTTTTAACTCGTGCTTATAAGATATTCGCAGGATAAAAACGGAAAACCTGTAAAAAAAGCTGTCGTATATACAAAAGAAGAACACGGCATTCCTTTTGAAAAGATAGATCCTGACGCAATACGCGTCATTACTCAGTTAAAAGAATATGGCTACACCGCTTACATAGTAGGCGGTGCAGTCCGTGACCTCATTGTCGGAAATACACCAAAAGATTTTGATATAGTAACGGATGCAACACCATCCCGCATAAAGAAGCTTTTCAGAAATTCACGCATCATAGGAAAACGCTTCAGACTCGTCCACATTTTCTTCGGAACCAAAATATTTGAAGTAAGCACATTCCGCTCAATCTGTGACGGAACAGTGGGAAACAGTTTTGGAACAATCGATGAAGATGTCATGCGCCGCGATTTCACTTTAAATGCGCTTTATTATGATCCGCTTAAAGAGCAGGTTATTGATTATGTAAATGGCGTAAAGGATATTCGGGAAGGCATTATTAAACCTGTTATTCCACTCAGGACGATATTTGTCGAAGACCCTGTCCGTATGCTCAGAGCCATAAAATATGCAGCCACAACAGGATTCAAGCTTCCTCATCAGCTCAAGCGCAAAATCTGTAAATCAGCAAAACTGCTTTCACAGGTTTCTCCATCACGACTTACAGAAGAACTCCTTAAAATAATAAACTCTGGTCACTCGTATGACATTGTAAACCTCGCTCTTGAAACTGATCTGTACATGTATCTGCAGCCAGGTGCTACAGGCATGATGTACGAAAAGCAGTCTTTCGAGGAAAACTATCTCAAGCATCTCCGTGACCTTGATGCACTCGTTGCTGTGACTCCGGATGTACGTGTTGGAAGAAAGCTTGTCTACATCATATATGACTTTATAGACAATCTTACTGACTGGAAAAAAGAGGCAGAATCATCACAGGCTGGAGAACTTTACTCAAAGACATGGGCTCAGTGCAGGAATTTCGTTCTTCCAATGAACCCACAGCGTACTGAACTTGAGTTTGCCATACGGGAAACTCTTAAGATGCTTGGCGTCACAATCCGCATCCCTAAAAATGCAGGTGAAAAGAGGGTAAAGAAAGCTGCACCAAGAAGAAGACCGAAAAGATCTGATGCAGCAAAAACTGCCGCCCAGAAAGCAGAACACGTTGTTATTCCAGCAACATCTGCAGCCTCAGCAGCTGTACCTACTGCATGATTTTATCAATAACGATGCTTACTTCCTCAATCAGAATACCGGTATAACGTTCAATATTGTCGATTATATATTTCTGCATGGTATGGATGGTACCGGTAAGCTGCATGCCGAAAGGTACATCAATAGTGATGATGAACCGGTAACCACGGGTATCTGTCTTGATTGTCAGTTTCTTAACGCGGATCTGCTTGTCAAACTCGCTTACACAATGCATAACCATCTGAGAAAGGGCTGCTTCAGAGATTTCAATCCTTCCTTTTTTGGAAAACTCCGGACGGACAACTGACTTTTCGTAAATCTTTGAATCAGGTGTTTTGTTTTTGCGACGGAGAAAGACCTTTACTGTATTATAGAATATCTGCGGATAGCTTCTCTTTATTTCAATTGCCGGAACCGGAATTACATGCTTTCCCTCAATCCTTCGCGAACGTATTGCAAGATCAATCTCTTCCTGTGTTGCTATCTCATCAATCTTGATGATTTTAGACGGTGCCGGAAGCTGAAGACGGAGTGCTATCTTATTTACCATCTTTTCGGATGTTCCGAGTATGAGGATTTTCTTAACGCTTTTCTTTTTCTGTAGTACACGTGCAACAGCATCACGGTCTTCTTTATCATCAAAAAGAGCAACACGGACTGCAGCAAGGAAAGTTGATTCCCTTTTTGCTGAGTGTCCTGCAATGATTTTGTCATCCTGAATGAGAAGACCGTCATCTATGATGACATCAATACCGTATTTCTGTGCAAGCAGTTTTGCCCTGAAACTTTTTCCTGTGCCACTTTCACCAACCAGGGCATATACAGTGACACCCTTAAATTTCCAGACAATGTTGTTGAGAATATTCATAGTTCCAGACTCTGATTATATAGAGATATATCTACAGCGGGCAAGTATTTTTTTATGAACTCACAGAATCTTGCCGGAAGAGGAGATGAAATACTGCCTGGCAAACCCAAGGCATTAGGTTTTTGTATGTCTAATTTCCATGCATGTAGGAAGAGGCATGAATACCGAGTCCCTCCATAAGCAGAATCACCAAAAAGCGGATATCCGTGAGAAGCACACTGGCTTCTAATCTGATGAGTCCTTCCTGTTTCAATTGTTACTTCTGCAAGAGTAACCGCTTTTTTTTCGTAAAAGCCTGATGCCACAGGATGTATCTTTGTTATCGCTTTTTTAGCATTTTCTGGCGCAGTTTCTTTTTCATCTGTAACAATCATCGTGTAAAATGCGCTCTTGTCTGAAGTTTCAGCTTTTGAAAGCATATCCGAAAAAAGCAGATCATCTGTAAGACGGCCGTCTATTATGGTCAGGTACGTCTTCCTGATTTCATGCTTTTTAAGAAGTTCTGTAAACTGTCTTGCACCTTCAATGCTTTGGGAAAAGCAGATTAAACCGGTTGTTTTTCTGTCCAGACGGTGGAGTGGTCCTGGCGTAAAAGCAAGGGAATTACCAGTTCCCGGATATTTTTTCAGAACAATTTGATTAAGTGTAATTCCTTTATAGGATCCTGTTTCGTGAACTGGAATATCATAAGGTTTGTTAAGGATAAGGATATGCTCATTACAGAAGACACAGGGGATTTCATCTTGCTGCTGAAGGGATTCTGATGTTTTTGCAGTTGTTTCATTGCGCCTGCTCAGATTAAGGAATCTGGCAACACAAATCATATCACCACAGACAATATGGTAATCCTGCTTCGTTTTCTTATCGTTGATACGGATTAAACCTTTGCGGATGTAACTGTAAAAATTTGAAAGGGGAGTATCTGGAAAAAGAATGCGCAGCACCTTATCAAGACGACGTCCTTCATCATCCATTCCACTGCGATATTGCACAAATTCCATATTCAATATACTATTTTAACTGTATATGTTCAGTCAAGCAAAAGAACAGCTGCATCAGTTTGTTACGAATCCTATTTTTCTCTCATGTATTTTCAGCTGGTTTGTCGCACAATTCATAAAAGCACTTATAAAGCTTCTTTCAGGAAAAGTACATAATCTTCCAGAACTGTTTGCACTTATGTTCTGGCGTACAGGAGGCATGCCTTCCAGCCATTCTGCGCTTGTATGTTCGCTCTTTACATCAATCGGATTCAAGAATGGTTTTGGATCAGACATTTTCTGTCTTTCATTTGCTTTTGCAGCAGTTGTAATACGAGATGCACTCGGTGTCCGCAGATCAAGCGGACTTCAGGCAAAGACTATTAACAGAATGGGCGAACAGCTCAGTGAAAAAAAACTCATCCATTTCAATCCGGTCAAAGAAATCAATGGACACGAGCCTCTTGAAGTAATAATGGGCTGTTTCCTTGGCATATTCATCGGCACCGCATTTTCACTTTTGTAAGGGCTTGATGATGAAACGGGTGGGGCTTATAACAGTATCAATTCTTATTGCATTTTCTTCTTTTTTCCTGATGTATTCATGCAGGATGAAATCAACTGTACAATTCTGGGATAAGTATAACATTATCTATATTTCTACTGATTATCAGGAAAAAGACGTTCTTGATCTTCTGCTTACCAATGGTGCTGAAGGTATTATTTCAAAAGAAAACTCGCTTTACAATGTAAAAAACGCAATGCTGCCAACGCTCGCTCCATACAATAATGAAGGCTTTTCATCTGACACGATGCGTTCCTTTTTTTTCAGAGATAAATCAGAATCATGTTTTTTGTTTTATGTACCCGAAACAAGTCTTAATCAAGTAATCTCTACACTCAACAAAGAAAAAATACCTTTCGGTATTGATGCTTCAGTAGAATATCCCGTTTTGTGTCCGGTTATCTGTCTGTTTGCGTGTATTATCCTTATGGCAGTTTCGAAAATGAAGACCTCTGAATCTTTATGCCTCCTGCCTTTTATTTCAGCATCAATAGCAGTTCCATTCTATTCCGTAGCCGCATCAATAAGCTGTTTCCTGTTTGCTTACTGCATTATAGACATGTATGTCAGGCGAAAGGGAACTGTTAAAGTCCTTCTTACAAAAACGTATTTATGGATTGTTCTTGCAGCAGGCATCATATCCGCCATTGCGAGTGGATTACGGGCAGTCCTTTTCATAATCACCGGATTATGCATTTCAGCGCTTCTTCTGATTATTGTTAACCTTATTGAAAGAATATCTCTTGAAGAGTCTCATTTTAAGCCTGTGTATATCCTTTCTGCCAGATGGATTGATGAAAAGAAAAGATACAATCTGAAAACACTGCTTACTATGAGCATTTTCTCTGTTTGTTTTTTTATTCTAACCCTGGTATCAGGAACAATAGAAACAGGAATTAACACACAAGGCTTGTTACTGCCGTCACCTTCGGAGTATACTGAAGAAAGAGATTTTTCTGCAGCAGGTTATGCAGAACTTTCTGAAATGCATGATTCAATGAGGAATCCTGATCTTTCAGACTTCCTTAATGAAAAATGGTATGCTGAAACAGCTGCCTATAGAAAAGTCAACAGTTCATACAAAACCGTATCAGCTGGAGAAAAGGTCATTCTTCCTTCTTTCGTTGAAAAAGAGGGGCTTATTTCACAGAATGACGAAACACTGTTCTGCTTTGATGACTCGTATGTTTCATCAGCAGCAGAATCATTCAAAAAAATGGATGGAATTGAAAAACTTCTGGTATCAGAAGAACGTTTTTTTACAACGGGGTATGCATCTACAGGAAAAATAGAATTGCCAGCTTTCGCAATTCCAGCAACAGTGATATGCGCAGTATGTTTCCTGTTACTTACTTTGTTGTTTAGATTAAAAAGGCATGATAAATGATAAGTATTCAAAAACTGCATTGCGATTTTCCTCAATTTAAAGATCTCGTTGATGCATATATTCCTCCTTTTGTAATAATTCCGCTGAAAAATGCTGATGGAGAGTTATGTACTTCTAAAGTTGCCGAGAACACACGGGTTTCTGAAGGCGAAATAATAGCTCAGAATACTAAATCATCATCTGCAATACATTCAACTGTTCCTGGAATTGTTACAGGATACAGAACGGTTTCTATTCCTAATGGAAAGAAAACAAATGCGCTTATAATCCGTACAGACGGTAGTTTTTCATATCTTGGACGAAACCTTCCTGTTACAGACTGGAGAAAGTATTCAGCTGCAGATATCTGGTCACTGATGTACGACAAAGGCGTAATAAGTACATTTGAAAAAACACGTTCCATGGCATCCATGCTTAAGGTTTTTTCTGAAAAAAGAGACATCTCTCGTGATTCAATACTGGTTGTACGCCTGTTTGATTCAGATCCTACCGTACGGACTGCAGAATTCCTTTCAGAAAGAAAGCTTGACCAGATTATTGAGGGAGCTGCAATTGTTGCGCGTTCAATAGCACTACATAAAATAGCATTTATTGTTTCAGGGAAAAGCAAAGAAGTTACCGAAAAAGTAAAAAGCTATTTCTGTCAGAGTATGAGCGATGAATGGTTTGTATATAAGGCTGCAACAGATATATATCCTTCTGGCGGTTATCGTGAACTCAAAATGCTCCTTAATAAAAATAAGTGCGTTTTTGACGAAATGATAGCAATTGATGCAGAAGCAGCATTTACAACTTATGAAGCTGTTGCTTTGAACAAGCCTGTTCTTGAAAAATATGTTCAGTTTTCAGGTTCTCCACTTGTTTCGGAACGTATATTCAGAGTGCGTGTAGGAACTCCTATAAGAAAACTTGTTGAAGAATGTGGTGGTTTCAAGCAGTCAGTCTACAAAATCGTAACTAATGGACTTATAAAAGGAACTGCTGTATCAGATCTTGATACACCGGTAACAGCAGATCTGAAATCTGTGACGTTCCTTCCAAGGAAAATAATACCATTCCAGAAACAGGTAAACTGTATCAGATGCGGAAATTGTCACAGATCATGCCCCAAGAAGATACAGGTCGATAAATTGTTCTCATATTATTATTTCCATACTGAAACAAATCAGAAGATTATTGACATGGCCTCAGAATGTACTGAATGTGGTGTTTGTGATACAGCTTGTCCTGCAAGACTTCCTCTTGCACAGACAATTTCACTTCTTAAAGGTGGTATTAAATGAAAAAAAGTTTTGAACAGCTGACACTTGCGCCATTCTGTTATTCAGTACCATCAGTAGGACAGAGCTGTAAAGCCGTAATTATTCTTTTTGTACCGCAGCTCATCATGTTGTTCCTTACTCAAAACATTTCATCCCTTATTCTTGCAGGAACAGCAATTGTTGCTTCCATTATTGCTGATATAGTTGATTCATTTGTTCGCAATAATTCTTACAAACTTACATCTTCTGTCGTATTGCAGGGGTTACTTATAGGAATGTTCATTCCGTCAACGTATTCTCCGTTCAAGGCGTTTGTCCTTATTTTTATAACGCTCCTCCTGGCAAAATACGCTTTCGGTGGATTTGCACAGTCATGGGCAAATCCTGCAGCTGTTACCGTCATAGTACTGTATCTGTTTGGCTATTCAGATTTCCCTAAATCTCTTGTCGATGCATCACTGCTGCAAGGTACAGATACTTTAACAAGACTCATTAATCAGGGAAAAATGCCTCTATGCACATTTGATGCAGATGTGACTTCTTTCCTGAATACAAAATTATTCCATTATGCTGGAGTTGTCCTTCCAGATGGATACGTTTCGTTGTTCTGGGATACAGGGAATTGTATTCCTGCTTTACGATTCAATCTTCTTACTCTTCTTTCCACTATTTATCTGATTTCATTCAACCTTACAGAATGGCTTATACCATTTGTCTATCTTTTCACCTATTCTCTGGCTGTACGCATTTTCGGTCTTGTACCTTATGGAAATATATGGTTTGAAGGCGATATTATTCTTGCTTTGTGTACCAGCGGAACTTTTGTTGCTGCATTCTTCATACTTCCATGGGGTGGCACAACTCCCATGACAATAGTGGGAAAATGCATATATTCTGCTTTGGCAGGTATTTTTGCTTTTCTTCTTAATGGATGCGGTACTGGAAATATTGGAACTATGTTCGTAATACTCATAGTGAATATTTTCTCTCCTGTCATTCAATTAATTGAAGACTGGATTATTCTGTTCTTCATTAATAAAAAACAGAAGGTTGAAGAATGAATGCATCATTGAAAACAACTCTGAAAAAATTTGGATATATCTGTCTCATATTTTTTACCTTGTTTCTCCTGCTGACTCTGAGTACTGTTCTTTCGAGAAAAGCATGGACTCTCGGATTACGCGAACAGATACAGAACACTATTACTGCATGTTATCCTGAAGAAACACTGATCGTTGGAGATGCAATCCAGATTGAACAGCCATTAAGCGTTTCTGCAGCGGCATATAAGATTTCTGAATCAGAAGAGTTATATGGTTATGCAGTTTTAGTCCGTATCACCGGAATTGCTGGTCCTGCCGCTGCTCTTTATGTCAGAAAGCCTTCAGAAAAAGCATTTTCATATCTTGGAATAATCAGTGATGACAAGATGTACGATGATTCTTTCCCCTGGTTTGGAACAGCATATCGTCAGATTGATTACTGGAAAAACCGTATTCCTCAAATTATAGGGGAGGCCAGATAATGAAAAAGAAAGTTGCCTTGCTGTACATTTCCGCCTTTCTTTCTGTCGTTATTCCTGTTCCGGCACGTGTTGCATACGGAATAATCATGCTTTTGATAATGAATATTGTCATGTTTCTTGGAACGACAGCAAAGTTCCTCATAAGAAAACTTGATATTGAAGAACTCGAACCTGTTTGTCTCCTTGTTTTTCTGTATTCGATCACCATTTTATGTAAACAACTGCTTATAATGTATTCTCCGCTTACAGCACTTACATTAAGCTTTGATCTTTATCTTATTCCCATTTCATCCTTCATTCTCGGATATATCCTTACAGATAAAGAAATGAATCCAAAGATGCTATATAAAAAGAATATGAGTGCTTCCGGAATATTTACCGGATTCGCCCTGATATTCTATATAATCCGTGAAATGCTTGCTTTTGGATCAATATCTTTACCGGTGAAAAAAGGAATTCATGTCATAAAGATTCTTTCAAGCCAGATTTCAGATTATACTTTCTTCTTTGCAACAATTCCTGGAGCTTTTGTAATTCTCTCAGTTCTTGTTGCCATTTTCGCGTTCATTGAAAGACATGTAGAAATAAACCGGAGGAAAAACTGATGATTATTGATACGCTTTTTTTATATCTGATTTTTTCTTCTGCAGTCTTTGTTTACGGTATTGGATTAAAACGTGTCATTGTTTTTTCCAATAAACCCAAAAATGTTCTCTTCCAGATGTTTAGAATGGTGATAACCATTTGCATCTCAGTTTTTGTCTGCAGAGGAATTACTCTTCTTTTCCTTGTACCAGCAAGACTTCAGGAACTTTTCCCTTTTGTCTGTATTCTGTTCACGTACATTTTTTCTCTTCTTACAGAAAAGCTGTTTGAATATATTTTCCATATCGAAACAAAAGAAATATCCATTACTATCTGTTCTGTCCTCATAGCAGTAAATGAAGGATTAGATATGATACATTCAATCATCATCGGAACATCATGCTGTCTGTCTTTCTTTCTGGTACTTCCGATTCTGTATGCAATTCGAAGCAGACTGCATTACTCTCAGCAACAGATTGATTTCAAACAGGGTGCTTTGATTTTCCTGAGTATCGCAATAATAATGCTGGTTCTCTTTTCGCTGAATGTTTCTTGGTTTAATCTGGGAGTAGCATAATGGCTCTGACACTTGAACTTTTTCCGTTAATTCTTTTCGCTTGCGGCGCCTTGTTTGTTCTTCTCATACTGCGCTTCAAAATAAAGGCTGATTCTTTTATCTCTAAAGATGAATCTGAGTTTCTTCCGTTAAAACCAGAAATAGCAGATACTGATACACAGATTATGCGGGCAGTTGTATGCTGTTCCCCAGAACGTAACATTTCACAAAAGCGTCTTCAATATGACCGTATGACAGATTGTCGTCTTTTCAAGGAATTATACGAAAATGAAATATTCTGTGAATATGGATGTCTCGGTTATGGAACATGCGTATCATATTGCCCGCAAAAAGCCATCATTATTCACAACAGTACGGCTATTATAACTGACAGTTGTACTGGTTGCGGTTTATGTGTTGATAAATGCCCACAAAAGATCATTCAGCTTGTTCCTGTCGAGAAAGAATACTATATCCAGTGTTCTGCAACAGGAATAAAACAAAACGAAAATTGTGCTGTTGGTTGCCAGAACTGTGGATTATGTTCCGAAACAATGAGTCTTTCTCTTGAACTTGCAAATAAATGTCCCACAAAACGGATACAAAAAATATCTTTTTCCAACAAAATCAGTTTCAAAATCAAACATCTGTTGTATAATAGTGTTTCTAAGAAAAGAAATAAACGGTAGAGAAAGTTATGGGAAAAGCGCATATCTGTTACATACTTCGTCTTTCGGATACTCCATTATTAAAGTCAGAAGAAGCTGAAACAGAATATCAGACAAACATAAAACCAATTCTCACATATCTGTATGCCAACCCGTCATTTTCTCTTTCCATCTCCATGTCAGGATTAATGCTGGAATGGTTTGATAAAGTACATCCGGAATTCAAGAACGTCATTGAAGAGTTGATGTCCCGTAAACAGATTGAAATGATTGGTGGAGGCTACTATAATCCGCTTTTTCCTTTACTGTCTCCGGTAGACAGGGTTGCTCAGATTGAACTTTTTACAACACAATTACGCAAACTTACAGGTAAACGACCCCGTGGAATGTACATTGTCGGAAGCAGCTGGGATCCATCTCTCATTAATGGCATAAATACAGCCGGTATGGATTATCTTCTTCTCGATTCTACCGTTACAAATACTGGTCGCCCCGGTCAGTCTGCTCAATACTGTCCGTTCGTTGTCGAGGATGCAGGAAAGACCCTTACGATTCTTCCAATGAATCAGACATTGATTCCCGGTCCGCAGACAAAAGTTGAAAGTTACGTATCTCGTGTTAAAAAAATCGCACTCAGTAATGACACGCCATTAATCTGCTGCATGATGTCTCCAGAACAGCTTCGTGAACTTATTGAAGCCGGTTGGTTTGCAGCTTTCCTCAAAGAAGTCAGTAGTTATTCTGTCATAGAGTTTTCAAAACCTTCCCAATATCTGAAAAATGCTGAGAGTTTTTCACACTGTTTCATTCCAGCAGGTTCAATCCTTCCGCATTTAAGTGCCCGTGATTTCGTCTGTCAGAACAGGGAAATTGAATCGCTGTATGCCCGTATGATCTATGTAAGTAATGAAATCTCTCTTTACAGAGGCGATAAAGTCAGGAAAAAAGCTGCAAGGGATGAATTGTTAAAAGCCCAGCATTTCCAGTCTTACTGGCCGGAAGAACTTTCTGCAACTCAGACACTGAACCTGCGTAAGCAGATGTATCGTCATCTTCTTTGTGCAGAATCAATTATCGCAGAAACAGCAAAAGAAGGTGATTTTTTAAGCTCAAGTTTTGATTATGATATGGACGGATATGACGAGTTCATATTCAGATTTCCTTATTACAGTGCCTTTATCAGTACGCTTGGAGGAACACTTTTCGAACTTGATATCCTTCACTGTTCTGCACAATATACTCTGCCAGCTTCTGCTTCAGGAGATTTCATGGCAAGAAAACTGTTCACCGACCTGCTCGTTTATGAAGATACGTTTACGAATCTGTATCAGTACGGTACCATGCTCTCTGATACCATATTTGCACAGAATAGATACAAAGTGCAGTCTTTCAACCGTTCAAAACATGAAATAGTACTTAAGGCAACGGGACAATACATAACCGGACAGGAAACATCAATCCTCAAAAAGTATACGCTTTCAGAATCCGGTGTAAAAGTACAGTACATCGTAAAAAACGAAAGTGACAAGCCTCTTGATGCTCTCTTTGCAGTAGAATCCAATCTTGCACTTCCTGAACCGGATGAAGAAAGAACACTTGAAGCTATCAGCGGTGATAAACGTGAAATTGCCTGCCTTGACCAGATGTTCATACGGCAGCAGAATGTGTCCTATTTCCAGGTATCAGATAAAAATACGGAAACTACTTTTACATTTGAGCCAAATGAAGACGCAAGCCTTTGCCTTGTTCCTTTGAAGGCCGACGATGTATATATCTCAACTTGTACTACTTTTTACTGGAAACTTTCCATCCAGCCAGGCTACGAGATAGAAAAAACACTTTTCCTCAACATCAGGTCTCCTGGTATCAATGCTCTTTCAAAAAAGAAGCGCAAAAAGAAGTAAAGCTCTGGTTTACAACCCTTATAACCACTTGTATATCATGCAGTAAGTAATTATTATGTAAGTATTATGAACAGACGATTAATTACTTCAGCATTACCTTATGTAAATAACGTACCACACCTGGGCAACTGCCTTCAGGTGCTGTCAGCCGATGTTTTCGCACGTTTCTGTCGCAGCCGCGGATATGACACGCTGTATGTCTGCGGAACCGATGAATACGGAACAGCTACAGAGACAAAAGCTCTTGAAGAGCACAAGAAGCCGCGCGAACTCTGCGATTATTACCACGCAATACACAAGGATATTTACGACTGGTTCGGCATTAACTTCGACTATTTCGGACGCACATCTACGCCGCAGCAGACAGAGATCGTACAGGGCCTTTTCAAAGCCCTTGATGACCGCGGCTTTATCAAAGAAAACACCATTGAACAGCTTTTCTGCCCTGAATGCGAACGCTTCCTGGCAGACCGCTACGTCCGTGGAACATGCCCGCACTGCGGTTATGAAGACGCACGCGGCGACCAGTGCGAACACTGCGGAAAGCTCCTTGATCCTACAGAGCTCAAGGCACCACGCTGCTCAACATGCGGCGCGACACCAATCCTTAAATCAACAAAGCACCTGTATATCGACCTGCCTGGCATCCAGAAAGATTACGCTCCATGGATGAAGAAGCAGTCAGCAGAAGGCGAGTGGGAGAAGAACTCAGTCCAGATGACTGAAGCATGGATCCGCGACGGCCTTCATGAGCGCGCAATCACCCGTGACCTTAAGTGGGGTATTCCAGTTCCAAAGGAAGGTTTTGAGGACAAGGTATTCTACGTATGGTTCGATGCTCCAATCGGCTATATCTCAATCACAAAAGCACTTTCTGACAAGCTTGCAAAGATTGATTCACCAGAGAAGTTCGACTGGAAGACATGGTGGCTCCCAGAAGAAAGCACAGAAGAAAAGGCTAAGATTCCTGTTGACCTGTTCCAGTTCATCGGAAAGGACAACATTCCGTTCCACACGGTTATTTTCCCGTCAACACTGATTGGTTCAGGAAAGAACTGGACAAAGCTCTATCACATGTCCAGCACTGAATACCTGAACTACGAGAACGGCAAGTTCAGTAAGTCAAAGGGCGTCGGCGTTTTCGGTACCGATGCTCGCGATTCAGGCATTCCTGCTGATATGTGGCGTTTCTACCTGTTCTATAACCGCCCTGAAAAGTCTGACTATCAGTTCATGTGGAAGGACTTCCAGGAAAAGGTAAACTCTGAACTCGTCGGAAATCTGGCTAATCTCGTCAACAGAACGACAACATTCGTTGCCAAGTACTATGATGGCGTCATCCCTGAAGGAAAGCCGGACTCAGCACTCTGGGAGCAGATTAAGGCTGAAGAGAAGAAGGTTACCGACCTGCTTGAATGGTCAAACCTTAAGGATGCATTCCACGAAATCTTCGTCATCTCATCAATTGCCAACAAGGCATTCCAGGATGGCGAGCCATGGAAAACACGCAATACAGATCCTGAAAAGGCAGCAGCGCTTATCCGCGACCTCTGCTACGTCATCAAGGACCTGATGATCATGGTTCATCCGTATATGCCGCACTATGCAGAAAAGGTTCTCCGCTTCTTCGGAAAGTCTGGCTGCACAGGACGCATCGGAAAAGAGTACATGCCGGGCTGGCTCTCATGGACTGATCTTGGCAATACAGAAGGCCTTGATAAGGTCTACCATACAGAAATCATCTTTACACCGCTTGATGCAAAGAAGACTGAAGAATACAGGCTGCGCTATTCAGGCACTCAGAAAGAGAGAAAGGAAGGCGAGGGTGCTGCAAACGGTTCTCAGAAGCCACAGAAAGAGCAGAAGAAGCAGCAGAATCAGCCTAAGAAGGAAGAGCCTAAGAAAGAGCCTCTTACTCCTGAGCAGCAGATTGCCGTCTTCAATGAAAAGGTTGTCCTTAAGGTCGCCAAGATTGTTGAGATTTCAAAGCATCCTGACGCTGAGAAGCTCTATGTTGAAAAGATTGACGACGGTACAGGCGTTGAGCGCGTCATCTGCTCTGGCCTTGTTCCATATCTTACAGAAGAGCAGCTGCTTGGAAAGCACGTCGTCATTGCTGACAACCTTAAGGCAAGAAAGCTCCGCGGTATTGAAAGCCGTGGTATGCTGCTCGCATCAGACTACGTTGATGAAAACGGAAAGGAATGCGTGGAAGTACTCGACTGCGGATGGGCAGCACCTGGAACACCGGTCGTTCTGGAAGGAACAGATCCTGCAGCTCCAAAGGCTGAAATTGTCGATGCAGACACATTCTTTGAAGTACCGATTACCGTTGCCGAAAAGAACGTCGTCATCAACGGAAAGAAGCTGATTGCAGCCGGAAAGGAAATTACAACAACTTTCACCGTAAACGGAGAAGTCCATTAATAAAGAACGGGTGGGGATATGTTCGATATTAAGGTAATTGAAGTCCAGGGAGCGGAGCGGGGCGATGTTCAGTTTCACTTCCTGCAGACTGATTTCTGGGCATCCTTCAAGGGAATGCATGGATGGAAACCATCCCGATATTCCCTTGAAGTTACTGACACTACAAATAAAACCCAAAGCTTTAGGTTAACTATTTCCCTCATGATACGGCGGTTTGCACGTGTCTTTTCAATTGCGTACGTTCCGCTTGGACCAGAGCTTCCTGAAAGCGTAAAAGAGACCATCCCTTACAATTCAGAAACATATCTTTCCCTTCTGGAAGATATTGGAAGCGCTCTAAAACAATACCTTCCAAAAGACTGCTTCTGCCTGCGCATGGACCCGCCAATAGGGTTTTCCGAACTTGACGCAAAAGCATATCATGCTGTCCTCATAAAAAAAAGCACCTTGAACAAGTCGCCGACTGACATACAGCCGCCAGATACAGTGCTCTTTAACCTGACACGCTCTGAAGAAGACCAGCTCGCTGCAATGAAGCCTAAATGGCGCTATAACGTAAAGCTTGCCGAAAAGAAGGGCGTTGAAGTAAGCGCAAACGGCCCGGAAGCAATCGATGACTTTTATAAGATTTTCGAAGAAACTGCTTCCCGTGACGGTATTGCCGTTCATGCAAAAAGCTATTACAAGGATCTGCTTTCACTGAAACCAGTTCCATCCGACGCTCACATAAAAACGACGCTCTATATCGCACGCCATGAAGGTGATGTCCTTGCAGGCATAATCACGCTGTTTACAGACACAGAAGCCGTATACCTGTATGGCGCAAGCTCTAACAACAAGCGTAACCTGATGCCGGCGTACCTGCTTCAGTGGACTGCTATAAAAGACGCAAAGGCGTTCGGTTCAAAAGTATATGACTTCTATGGCATTCCACCAACAGATGACGAACATCATCCGATGTATGGCTTATACCGCTTTAAGACAGGATTCGGCGGTGAAGTAGTGCACCGCGCCGGCAGCATAGACATGCCGCTCAAAAAAGGTGTTTACGGCTGCTACATTACAGCAGAAAAGCTGCGTGCGTTCTGGTTCAAGAAAGTGAAGAAAATCTTCATCCATAAAAAGTAATGAGTGCACCATATGAAAAAAGCCGCTTCATGAGCGGCTTTTTTCACAATCAGTATTTACTGTCTGAAACGGAACGTTTCAGTCGTCTCAAACTGCATGCCTTTTGCACGGAACTCATTAATAAATGAAGTTCCAACCTGCTCAAATCCCTTTACACTTGATGTACAATCTGTCAGGACAGTAATTCTATACACTGGAATATAAACAGCAAGATCACGAAGCGTATTTGCAACACAATGAGAAAGGGCTTCTCCGGCAACAATAATCTGATCGCATTCTTTGAGAGTGTCTATAAGTGCAAAATTAGTTCTTGTTGCAGGATCATTTGCATCAGGAACTTCTGCCTGAATGGCACTGTAATGCTCTGTCATGGGATTTGAAGCTTTTTTTATGAAATTCACATTCTGGCTGATATGCGTACGTTCCCATGACTGAACAGACTTCATCACAGAATCAACAACGCAGAATCCCCATGTTGCATTAAGACAATGCGGAGGCCATATAGTCAGATTATATCTTCCGCGGTTTTCCAGATTAAGAAGGTATTCTTCAGCTGCTTTCTGTTTTTTGAGATCTGCAGAAGAATACTTTTTATTAATAACATCCTGATATGTAATTATGGTGTATGGATCTGGCATTTTTCCAGTCTGATCAAGCCAGAAATAAGGATGTGCAATGTGATAACAGGGATGACAATCAAGTGTCATATGAATGCTGTCAATCTTATCAGTATTGTTGGTTATGAAATGAGCAAGTCTTTCGCAATCATCTTCAGCACCAGGAACATAAAGACTGCCTTTGGAAGAAGCAAAATCATTTTGCACGTCAATAATCAATAAACTTACGCTCATATTTTTATAGTATCTGTAATAATCAGCATTGTCAATTGATAAAAACGTCTGTTTTCTGTATAGTTTGTGTATGAATCTTGAAGCATTTGTTCTTGGTTGCGGTGGAATGATGCCGCTTCCGTACAGGCACCTTACATCCGTCCTTGTCCGCCGTGAAGGCAGTCTTTTTTTATTTGATGGAGGTGAAGGTACTCAGGTTTCCCTCAGAAGACTTAACCTGAAATGGAAGAAAATCAATGCCATTTTTATCAGTCATACACACGCAGATCATGTTACAGGAATTCCTGGAATAATGATGTTGTCATCTCAGGTAGAACGGACTGAACCTTTATATATTTTTGGACCTCCAAAAACAGCGGAATACATTGAATCAAGCAGAAAAGTACTTGATATGTATATTAATTATCCTGTTATTGTAAAAGAAATTACAGAACCTGGAGTAGTGTATTCCGAAGAAGATTTCTATATCCGTGCTTTTCCATTAAAACATACAAAAACCTGTGTGGGATACACACTGGAAGAACTTGACCGTCCTGGTGAATTCAATCCACAGAAAGCTGTAGAACTTGGTGTTCCCTGTGGTCCGCTTTTTTCTAAACTTCAGCATGGAGAATCTGTCACAGCAACAGATGGAAGCACAGTTCATCCAGAACAGGTCATGGGACCTAAACGTTCCGGAAGAAAGCTCAGTTATGTCACAGACACAATGTATCTGCCTTCAATAGCTAAAGAAGTTCAGGGGTCTGACCTTCTTTTCTGTGAGGGAATGTTTGCCAAAGAGTTTGAGGATCAGGCTCTTGAAAAGAAACATATGACTTCTGAACAGGCTGCCATTATTGCGCGTGATGCAAAAGTCGATAAAATGGCACTTATCCATTACAGTCCGCGGTACACTGATTACGAGCTTTCAACACTGGCAGAGGAAGCTCAGAAGATATTCCCCAATACAGTTCTTTCCCGCGACCGTATGATATTCGAAATACCTAATAAAGATTGATTTAAGGAATCGTTTACAGAATCTAGCCATGATAGAATTGCAATCAGTTACAAAAACGTACAGAGGTTCTCATCATCCGGCAGTAAAGGACGTTTCATTTACCATACAGGATGCGGGCATTACCGGTCTGCTCGGTCCAAACGGCGCCGGAAAGACGACGCTTATAAAAGCTATCCTTGGCATTCATCTGCCAGATAAAGGAAGTATCAGCATAAACGGCATGTCCGTCAGTGACAATCGCAACAGCATCCGTCAGATAACAGGTTTTGTAAGCGAAAATGCCCGTTTCCCTGAAAACTATCTTGTTTCCGAATTACTGTGGGAACACGCTGAAATAAGACGCCAGGCACATTCCCTCAAAGAACAGCCTTCGTTAGCCATTGGAAGGGCAGTTTCTCAGTTTTCGCTTGAGGAAGTCCTTGATAAAAAGATTGCAATACTTTCAAAAGGTTACAGGCAGCGTCTTTCTTTCGCGCTTGCCATACTTCATGATCCTGACATTCTTGTGTTGGATGAACCGGTGAGCGGTCTTGATCCTCTTCAGATTGTTGAAATGAGAAATTATATCCGTGAACTTTCCGAAAAGAAGACGATACTGCTTTCAACACACCTTATGCAGGAAGCACAGTCCCTCTGTTCAGACATTATAATCATGCATCAGGGAAGCATCATAGCCACCGGTTCATCAGAAAACATCTGTGCTTTAGCAGGTACTGCAAATCTGGAAGAAGCTTTCGTTCACCTTGTTTCCCTTAAAGAAAGGGGAAAGGAGAAACGCAGATGAACGGAAGTGTATTAAGACGCGAAATCTTCAGACAGTTTTTAAGGCCTCTTTCATGGATATCTGCTGCTGTTTTCATCCTTACCATTAATCTGCTTTTCTTCATTACAAGCGGATTCTTCATTGAAGGTCAGGGAAGCAGTGAAATCAGGACACTTTTTTCATTGATTCCCTATATTTCCATAATTGTCATTCCAGCTCTTACCATGGATTTTACATCCATCAATGAAGAAGAAGGTTCTTTACTACCTGTTAACAACCTAAAGCTTTCGGTTTCAAAATGGGCTTCTGCTTTCATCATTTTTCTTTTCATGATTGCCCTTCTGATTCCGTCAATCCTGGTAGTAGGGGCCTTTGGAGATGTAAATGTTCCGCAAGTAGTCAGCTGTTATGCCGGCATCATGCTTTATGGAGCTGCTGCCATAAGTCTTTCATCTTTCCTTGCAGAATTATTTGAAAGCAGGATTTCCGCTTTCTTCGTATCAGCTGGCGTTCTTTTCCTTTGTACCGTTTCAGATCTTCTTCCACTCGCCATTCATCTTCCAGGCTTTCTTACAGATTTTCTAAATGAAATTTCCTTTTCATGGCATTTCGACTCGTCAAGCAAAGGCATCTTCGATACAAGAGACATCTTCTTTTATCTGATTTTGACTGCGCTGTTCATCATTCTCTCAAGTGAACATGCAGAGTTCCTGAAAAAGCAACAGAAGCCTTTCATTCCTCTGTTATGGTGTCTTGCAGCACTCGTTTTTCTTGTAAATACAACTCTTTACAGCACACGCTTTGACATAACTGAAGACAGACAGTTCTCAGTTTCAGAAGCAAGCGCAGAAACACTTGAAGACCTGGCTTCTCCTCTGGAAATTACTTATTACCTTTCAGATGAACTGGAACGCATGTATCCCCAGATTCGCGACGTAAAGGCCTTTCTTTTTTCATTTGCCCGCGAATCTTCCCGGATAGCACTCACTATAACTGATCCATCAGAAACAGCGACTGTTGAACAACAGCTTTCTTCCCTTGGTATACAGGCGCAGCAGCTTCAGACAAGTGAAGCAAATAAAACTTCATTTGTCACTGTGTATTCATCCATCCTCATTGAGTATGAAGGAAATGCCGCAGTCATCCCGTTTATCATATCAACCGCAACCCTGGAGTTTGACCTTACTTCCCGCATAAAGACACTTCTTTCAGGCTCACAGGATACTGTGTACATCATAGCCGGAAACGGACTTTCGCTTTCCACTGAATATGTCTATGTTGAGCCGTGGCTTCAGTCAGCCGGATATGCCGTATCCGAAGTAACGGCAGACACGCTTGATGATATTGAAAATACAGGTGCACAGGATGTTCTTCTTGTGCTCGGTTCAAGTACGCTTTCACCTAATGATACCGCATCCATTGAACGCTGGATTATGAAGGGAAGACCCTGTTTCATTGCAACCGCTCCATATACCGCTGATATTTCAAGTTCCTGGAATGTTACGCCGGTAAAAAAGGATTACCTCGTAGAACTCCTTGATTACTGGGGCGTCGGCATTAATCAGTCCCTGCTTCTGGACCTTTCAAATTACCGGCTCAGAATGTATTCATCCCAAGATACAAATCAGTCTCTGTACCTGAATTATCCTTTCTGGATTGTCTGCCTTCCGCAATATACGAATCCTTCTCATCCAGTAACAGAACGATTCACCGCTTTCGAGACATACTGGGCAAGCCCCCTTACACTGTACGAAGACGAGGGCAGCAATCTTCCAGTCATAACGCCTCTCATTCTAACAAGTCCGTCAGCATGGCTTCAGAAACCTGATACATCTAAAGATCTTCCCTATGTTACAGATCCGTTCATTTCTGAAAACCTGGCCCCAGATGAATCAACAAAAGGGCAATACGTTCTCATGGCATCAATAGAAGGTTCAGTTTCTGGTTTTTACTCAACAGGAAAAAGCAGTCCCGTACGTATTATTGTGAGCGGAGATCAGTATTTTCCGTCAACAGTCATAGAAAACACCAACAGTCCCGAGAACCTTGATCTTCTGGTCAATGCGCTTTTGTGGCTTTCAGGTAAGGACACTATCCTTTCTTTGAAAAATAAGGGAATGATGAATGCCACCTTGTATAAAATTTCAGACAGCCTTGATTTTGCAAAAGCAGCCGGTGTCTCAAAACTCATTCTTTTCCTCTTTGAACCGCTCTTTATTGCATTGTGTGCAGTCTGCTTCTGCATTATAAGGAAAAAATCCTCTGAGAGACGCATAAAGGCCATTTTAACGACAGATATGGAGGAAATGCAGTAATGTCACGAAATGCCCGAAAAATGCTCATACTGGTCGTTTTCTGCCTTTACGGCATACTTATTTCAATTCCAGGATTTATGCTGCGTTCCCGGAGTACTAACATTACATCCGTCAAATCCGCACTGTTAAACCCAAAATACAGCTCCGAAGTAAACGAAATAACACTTACATTTGAAACAAAAGACAGCCTGACCTTCCAGAAGCAGACGACCGGCAGCGGTGAAGCAGTATGGATGTGTACAACTTCTGACGGCATGATGTTTCCTGCAAACGAAACTATTATTAATCAGCTCATTTCCCGCGCGTCAGAAACCCGCAGCATGGCACAGATTTCCGACAGCTATGCAGCCTGGAGCGCTCTCGGGCTTTCAGATGATGACGCTATCAACGTGAAGTTTTCGTGTAATAATCCCGACGGAAGCACAATCATCTTTTCTTCGCTGTTCTTCGGATATGAAAATGCTGACAGTACCAAGATTTACGTCCGTAATGACAGAAAAAGTACTTCATGGCGCATTCAGAATGTTTATTCGTCTTATCTGACGGATAACTGTTCTTCCTGGGCTGATCAACGTTTACTACCAATCGTTAGTAAAGATGAAAAGGATGCGGCAGTCACATGCATTACCGTAGAAACAGAAGAAGGAATACGTAAAATGTACAATGATGATGTACACGCAGATGGATTTGATGAACTCGTCCATACACTGCTTTCTTTACGGAGTTCGGAACTTTGCTCTCCATATGATTTTGAAAACCAGCCAGTTCACCCGGAAAAGATTCTTACTGTAACGCTCGAAAGGAATTCAGACAGCAGAAACACATCTTACGGACTTTCAATATACAAAGCGCAATATACGGAAGAACCTTTCTTTTTTGTTAAG
Source organism: Candidatus Treponema caballi (assembly GCA_018066285.1). Lineage (GTDB taxonomy): Bacteria > Spirochaetota > Spirochaetia > Treponematales > Treponemataceae > Treponema_I > Treponema_I caballi. The sequence continues at coordinate 9,797 of JAGHRS010000006.1, read as the reverse complement.
AACTTTGGAATTAATGAAAACGGAGAAGGACAGTATTATCAGGTTATAAGTACCTGGACATACAATAAGATTGCCGAAGCTCTCTCAACTACCGGATGGTAGTTTTATTCTCCTTTATGAAGAATATCCAGAAGACCGAGTGCACCATCGGGATCATCACGAGTCACAGCAAGATAATCAATCAGGATGGGATATTCTGTAAGCACTTTGCCAAGCTTTCCAAAACGTTCGATAAGCAGGAAATCATCTGAAGCAAGCTCAACCTGAGAACCGGTTGTTTCAAGCAGGGCATTCTTCACACCTGAAAGATAGGCGGCATACACTTCCTTAGCCGTATTGTACAGCATGACATCCGGAAGTTTTGAAGAAACGACCTTTATGCTCTTAATCTCAACGCCGCCATAATTTCCTTTTTCATTGACATGTTCAAGAAGGAGTATTTCATCAGAAGAAAGCTGGAGGAAAGAGTCTGAAGCAGATGAAATATCATTGAGGATTATTTCCGCTGCATTGCCTGCGGCGTTGTTGCATGCTTTTAAAAGCAGGGCAGAAAGGTCCTGATCATCTGCAATATTCTGCGCTTTTACCAGCTGAGGAAGCGTTTCCGGCTTTACGGAAGCTTCAATTTCAAAGGTAAAGGAATACGAAAAGTCCGGACGGCCTTCAATGAGTGCACTGTAAATGTCAGCAGAAGGCAGCTTTCCTGAAACCGTAACTGTATTCTTTTCGTTTTTTGCTTCAAAAAGATGGATTACCGTATTGGTCGGAATGAGTTTCTGCCACTTCCAGACAAATGTTCCCTGCTGTATGACATCCGGATCTACACCGTTGGTTTTTGAGACGAGAACTCCATATTTTTCAACTGGAACATACAGCTGCACCCATCCGATAACAAATACCGCTGCAGCACAGAGAAGCAGAAATACAAAGGAGATGAATCCTTTCTTACTTTTCATTAAACCCACCTTTGTGTTAGTATAAAGGTATCTGGAGGAAACTGCAAGATTGTTCCGTATCATCAACCGGCTGATACTGTTTTTTTCGCTGATAATGCTCATTCTTGGGGCTCTGTATGTCATCGGAAACAATCATAACTATACGGATTCTTCCCTCAGTACCATCATTTATGCCGATCTGCTCATTTCACTTGTTCAGGCCGTATTCATTGCTTATGCAATAGTCCTCATGACTGTAACATGTATAAAAACGAAACAACTTAAACCGCTTCTATATCTGTTTCATTATCTGGGCGCATTCCTTATCACAGCAGTAAGCCTTTCTCTTTCATCAGTAATTAATTTCCTGCAGAATTGACATATAAAGTCATCAGTCTTATCATCAGAAACATGTGGAAAAAGAAACTTACCGCCATACGTGGTGCTTCATGTATAACAGAAGATACACCTGAAGCCGTTCAGAAAGCAGTCTCAGAGCTTTTTACGGTTTTATATGAAAAGAATGCAATAAATGAAAAGGATATTGTCTCCATTCAGTTCACGCTGACACCTGACATTCAGTCAATGAATCCTGCCGCAGCCCTCAGAAAAGCAGGATTTGCCGGAACATGTCCGCTATTCTGTTCTCAGGAACCGGTCATTACGGGAATGCTTCCCAAAACGGTACGCGTCCTTATCACGCTGTACACAGGAAAGCCCGCCGTTCCAGTCTATATAAACGGAGCAGAGCGTCTTCGCCCTGATTTGTGCAGGTGAGTATCTGGGAGATAAGCCGCGAGTATGCAGGAATTGCAGAAGCGGGCGGTGTCAAAAATGTTGTCTGTTCTCTTTCTGAAGGATTGTACCAGCACGGCTTTGAAGTCACCGTTTTCCTCCCGTTTTACGGATGTACCGTATTCAGCTCTATTGAAGACTTTGAAATCATAGAGGATGTATCAGTCCCCATCGCCATTGACGGAAGGGATTATCAGGTTTCTTACGCGACAGGTTCAGTTGATGGCATACAGTTTGTTTTCATAGTTTCCCATATTTTTACGGATAAACTTGGTGTCTATACGTATACTGAACTGGATGAAAAGAAAGACAGTTCCCGAAAGCATGGAGAAGGCCATGCAGATGCACCTGTCATGGAAATGCTCTTTCAGAAAGCTGTTCTTGAATACGGCGTTTCCTTTCCCTCCGCAGTTCCAGAAATAATCCATTGTCATGATGCAACGTGCGCATTTCTTCCTTCTTTCGCACGTGAACTGCCGCAATTTGCACCTGTCTATGAAAAAACGCGGTTCATGACAACCATTCATAATGCAGGACCATATTATCATCACGAAATTCCTTCCCTTGAAAGAGCAGAGGCACTTACGGGACTTTCTGAAAGCGTCCTCCGTAAAGGCAGCTGGAACGGGGCAGTGGAACCGTATTTTCTTTCAGGTTTCTATGCAATGCTTACGACTGTTTCTCCCTGGTATGCAGAAGAACTGACTGATCCTGCCTCAGAAAATACAGCCGGTCTTTCACAGGCTTTTTCTTCTGCAGGGATGAAGATATACGGTGTTACAAACGGCATTGATTATGACCGCTACAATCCTGAGGACATCCGCATTTCAGGACTTTCTTTTCCGTTCAGCCCGGAAAAAGGCGATTTTGAGGGAAAAGAGTCAATCCAGCGTGAAATGGTCACCATGTACCAGAAAGCAACCGACCGTTCGTTAGATACTCCGCACATTCCGCCTGACATAAAGCCCCACGGCTACATAACACATGGAAGCGTTTTCTTCTCGTTCCACGGTCGTCTTGCTTTCCAGAAGGGCATAGACATCCTGATTCAGGCTGTTCCCGCTGTTCTTGAAGCTGAACCGGCCGCCCGCTTCGTCATTACAGGCCAGGGTTCAGCTGATTTAGAACAGGCCCTCATTGCATGCACTGAGAAATACCCGGGAAAAGTCCTCTATCTTCAGGGTTATGAAAAGGCAACAGCCCGCCAGACGGTTGCTGCAAGTGATTTCCTCATTCTTCCCAGCCATTTTGAACCCTGTGGTCTTGAAGATCTGATTGGCGCCATGTACGGCACCATCCCAGTAGCCCATGAGACGGGCGGCCTAAGGAAAATTGAACATGGAAAAACAGGGTTCCTCTACAAAAAGAATGAAAGCTCACTTCTTGCTGATCTTCTTATAAAGCTTGCTCATCAATACCAGGAGAATCAGCAGGTATTTCAGAAAATCCGCATAGAAGCAGCTCAGACAGCATACAATAAATTCAACTGGAATACCGTCATTGAGAACGGATATATCCCTCTGATAAGTGAGCTTTTGAAATAAATCAAAAAAAAACTCAGAAGTACTTGACGCAATCTCCTTAAATCTATATAGTTCTATTCGTTCGTTACGCCAACTTAGCTCAGCTGGCCAGAGCACGTGATTTGTAATCTCGGGGTCTAGGGTTCGAATCCCTAAGTTGGCTTTAACTTAACGAACTGGCATGAAAAATGCATGGGCAGGTTCCCGAGTGGTCAAAGGGGGCAGACTGTAAATCTGTTGGTTCCGCCTTCGAAGGTTCGAATCCTTCTCTGCCCAGTACAAAGGTGTTGAATGAAAGTTCAACACCTTTTTTTTTCCCGGAGAAAAATCATGGAAGAGAAATTCTATGAAAAGGGCCTTCATTTCCAGTGTCAGCAATGTTCACATTGCTGTCGTTCAGAACCCGGCTATGTATATCTTTCACGCTCAGATTTGACAAAACTACTTCAGTGGGCTAATTTAAATTCAGAGCAGTTCATTGAGAAATACTGCAGGTTTGTTCCTTATTACGATGGAACAGAAGTTCTTTGTCTCCTGGAAAAACCAGGTTATGATTGTATTTTCTGGAAAAACGGCGGCTGTACGGCTTATCCGGCACGTCCGCTCCAGTGTTCAACATATCCGTTCTGGACTTTCCTTATGAAATCCAGGGAAATGTGGGATGAAGAATCTAAGTCCTGTCCCGGTATTAATCAGGGTGCTCTTCATGGGAAAGAGGAAATTGAGCATTGTATGAGAGTTTACAATGCCAACGTTCCCCTCAGGAAGGGAGAAATTTAAAATGTACATGCAGTTCTGGGGAGTAAGAGGTTCTTTACCAACCCCTTTGACCCCGCAGCAGATCCGTTCCAAGATTTCAGCTGTAGTTCAGCGTATTGGTCCTGATGACATTAAAGATGCAGATTCACGACAGCGATTCATCGACACTCTTCCAGAAACAATTAATGGAACTGTTGGTGGCAATACCGCATGTGTCGAGCTTGTAAACAAAAAGGGTACGGTATTCATCCTTGATGCAGGTTCAGGACTGAGAGCTCTCGGAAAAAAGTATGGCGGGGCAAATCCACGTACCTATCACATTTTATTCTCTCATTTTCACTGGGATCACATACAGGGGCTTCCTTTCTTTGACCCCATCTTTAATCCCAAAACAGAAATACACATCTATTCTCCGGTAGAAAACGTAAAACAGCTGCTTTCAGACCAGATGGAAGCTCCATATTTCCCGGTACCGTTAAGTGCATGCACAAAGAATATTTTCTTCCATATCATAAAACCGATGGAACCTTTTGAGATAGACGGAACTATCATAGAATGCAAGCGCATGCATCATCCAGGTGGTTCCTATTCATATCTGTTCAAGGAAGATGACCATAAAATCGTGTATGCGACAGATGTGGAACTGCAGCCGGATGATTACAAAAAAGGCAATCCAAACTATCAGTTCTTCGGAAATGCCGACGTTCTCATTCTTGATGCACAATATACAGTAGAAGAGGTTATAGCAAAAGAAAACTGGGGTCATTCTTCATTCAGCCATGCAACAGATTTTGCAACATCGATGAATGTAAAGAAACTGTTCCTTTTCCATCATGATCCCGTGTATGATGATAAAAAGATTCACACAATCCTGAAGACTGCTGACTGGTATATGAACCATAACAGAAAAGTACGGACCGAAGTATCTGTAGCATCGGAGGGGATGGAGATTACTCTATGACCCAGGAACAGGAACCGGTCTGCACTTATTCCTTTTCACTTGATGAACTGAAGGAACTCGTCGTTCTTCTGAGGAAAAGTGAAGCAGAACTTTCCGATACCATGGCTTTTTTCCAGCGGAAAATGGAAAATGAGCTTTATAATAATATGACCCTTGAAGAGGCCGCAGGTTTTTTTAATGAAAAAAAGTAAGTCATTTCTGATTATCCTCCTTGTTTTTGTTTTACTTCTCTGCTGTGCAGCTGGAGGTGCATATCTCTATCTGAAATCATGTCTTGAACCGTTTGATACTAGTGGAACTGAGTATCAGCTTGATATTCCTTCAGGGACTGGAACGCGCACCGTAGCGGGAAAACTTGAGGAAAACGGCATGATCAAATCAGCTGATGTCTTTTACTATTATGTACGATTTAAGAAATGTACTATAAAAGCCGGTAAATACCGCGTGAACTCAGCCATGTCAACGGATGAGATCCTGTCTCTTCTTGAATCAGGCGTTCAGGAGCATACAAGTGTCAGCATTCCTGAGGGCTATACGCTCAAACAGATTGGAACACTCATGGAAGAAGCAGGAGTCACATCACGCGACGCATTCATAAAGGCATGCAGTGACCAGACACTTCTTGATGAATATGCAATTCCCGCTTCATCTTTTGAAGGCTATCTCTTCCCTGATACCTATTTCCTTGATTATGGTATGACTGCAGAAAGAGTCGTCCGCATTCTCGCAGACACGTTCTATGAGAAAATAACCACCATTCCAGACATGTCCGACCTTACACCGGATGAGCTTTTCTATGCAGTACGCCTTGCTTCAATCGTTGAGAAAGAATACCGTGTCGCAGAAGAAGCACCACTGATTGCAAGTGTTTTCACCAACCGCCTCAACACCATTGAACGCGGCCATTCCTGGGGCTTATATTCCTGCGCAACCGTTGTATATATCATTACAGACATCATGGATCTTCCGCATCCTGCAAAGGTAACCCGTGCTGATACACAGATAGATAATCCTTATAATACATACAAATATGAAGGATTACCGCCAGGAGCAATTTCAAATCCGGGACTTACGGCTCTTGATGCTGCCGTTCATCCGGCAAAAACTAAATACACGTATTTCACTCTTGTTGATGCTGAAAAAGGTTCACACGCCTTCACATCAAGCAATGAAGCACATATTGAACTCAAATATGAATATACGGTGAAGAACTGAGGTCAGATGCCAAAGATTTCGCGTACCACAATTGATAACGTCATTTCTCGTGTTGATATCGTATCACTGGTAGGCGAATATACGCGTCTTGAAAAACGTGGTTCCGATTACTGGGGCTGCTGTCCGTTCCACAATGAGAAAACGCCGTCATTCCACGTCATTCCGGACCGCAACATGTATAAGTGCTTCGGATGCGGCGCTGGCGGAACGACGCTGAACTTCTATATGGAAGTAGAGAAGGTTACTTATTCGGAAGCCATTCTCGCACTTGCAAAGAAAACCGGCGTTGAAGTCATTTATGACGGAAATGCCGTTGATTACAAGCCTGAAGATAATAAGAAAGACCAGTATAAAGAGCTTTACACACGCGTTGCCGGCAGTTTCCGCTATCTTCTGACATCCACAGAGCAGTGTAAGGATGTGCGTGAATACCTTTCAGGACGCGGCATCAACGAAGAGACTGCGGAAAAGTTCAAGCTCGGTTATGCGCCTCGCGACCGTTTCTGGCTCAAGAACTTCCTCCGCAAGAAAAACTACAGTGACGAATTCCTGAACGAATCAGGCCTTTTCTCTAAGAAAAACCCGGACGTCTCGTTCTTCTCTGACAGGCTCATGTTCCCCATCTGCGACAGAATGGGCAATGTCGTTGCCTTCAGCGGACGTATCCTTCATGGAGACGGACCTAAGTACATCAACTCGTCTGACCTCATTCAATATAAAAAGGGTGAGACGCTGTTCGGCTTTCACCTTGCGAAACAATCAATCCGCCAGCAGAAGGCCGCAATCCTCTGTGAAGGCAACATGGACGTCATTGCCTATCATCAGGCGGGAATCACCTGGGCTACGGCTCCTCTTGGGACTGCGCTTACCGAAGACCAGCTCAAGATACTGCAGCCGCTTGCTGATGAGCTCTATCTTTCCTTTGATGGAGACGGCGCAGGCCAGAAAGCAACATGGCGCGCAATCCTTATGGCACGGCAGTTCAACTTTACCGTCCGCATCATCAGATTAAGCGGAGGAAAAGATCCTGCAGAAATTTTATTGAATTTAGGTGCAGAAAACTTGTCAAACCAGGTAAATAACGCTATATTAGATAGCACTTATTTGTTGTCAGCATTGGCAGATAAATATGATATAAGCACACCGGAAGGCAAAACGCGAGCTTCAATGGATTATTTCCAGTACGTTGATGTGCTTCAATCTGACATACAAAAAGAATCTTGTCTTGAGCAGTTATGCGAGACGTATCAGTTAAAACCGGAGGCAGTTAAAGCAGATTTTGAAAACCGCAGTTCGGCTTTGAAAAAAATCGAAACATTCAGAAATAAACCAGATAAAAGTGTTGAAGTGGCAGATATTAAGCCCAACGCAGAAGTTCGTGCAATGCTGGCCGTTATTTCAAATCTGGATTTTTTCCCTGCCTTGCGGAATTCACTTACAGCTGATGACTTCGAAGATGCCACAGCACGGGATATGTTCATTTCCCTTGAGGAGTGCTACAGAGAGGATTCAGTAACGCTTGATAACATCATCAGGCACTGTAATAATGACGGTTTGCAGCGGCTTATAACAAAAGCAGTTACAACAGATGAGTTCACAGTCAATACAGAACAGACGGTAAAAGATTCCATACGCCTTATCAGGAAAAACAGTCTGGGGCGCAAAAAAGAGAAGCTGATGAACGAAATCAGACAGTTATCATTACAGAATGTTACTCTCGAGATACAGCAGAAGCTGGATGCGCTTGTAACAGAGAAAATGAATATAGATTCAGAACTTTTAAAAGTGTAACGAGGAACAGACTATATGGCTGACCAGGAATTAGATCCTGCAGTTGCGAAACTCCTTGAGTTCGCAAAAGAAAAGAAAGAGATTTCATGGGATGAACTTACCGACATGCTGCCGGAAGAAATAGTTAATTCCGATAAGATGGAATCTGTCCTTACCTTGCTTGAAAAAAACAAGATCATCATTAAAAGTGAAGCTCTTCCTGATGATGAAGATGATGAGGAAGACGAACTTCTTGAAGAAGATGATGATGACGTAAAAGAACAGGAAACCGAAGTTGATGACAAGGATGACGGCAGAAAGCAGCTTGTCTACAATGAAAAGGATTCCAACGGTGATGATCCTATCCGCATGTACCTCCGCGAAATCGGTAAAGAACATCTTCTTACCGCAGAACAGGAAGTAAAGCTTTCCAAGCAGATGGAAGACGGAGAGAACATCATCAAGCACGTTATCAAGAATTCCGGCATGATGATTCCTGAGTTCTACAAAGTCGCACAGAAAGCATTCTCACGCATTGACCCGCATGAATCAGGAAAGCCTCGCAAGGAAATCAATGAAGAGATGGCTGAAAAGCGCCGTCTCAAAATCTGCTACAGTGAGCCACTCAAGTCAATTCTCCCGGAACTTAAGGCATATATCCAGCTGAAAAAGCAGCTTTACGAAGCAGATTCAACACAGAACATCTTTGAGGATGCCGGTCTTGTCGAACTTCGTGAGAAGATTCTGCCTGTCCTTAAGACAATTGACATTCAGTCAGAAGAAATTGAACGCTTTTCTGACCGCTTTATTGATGCAACACACAAGATCAACGAGTATCACATCAAGAAAGAACACAAGGAAAAGGTTCTCCGCATATCCGATCCGAGCGACCTGCGCCGTCTCGGTAAGAAAATGGCAATCAAGGTAGAGCGTGAAAAGCTTGAGAAAGAGCTTGGCATGCCAGCTGATGAAATCCGCGAGATTTATACGCAGATTCAGAAGATTGACCGTAAGCTCCGTGCGCTTGAATATGAGTTTGAGAACGATGTAAACGAAATCCTCACTATGGCACGTGAAATCCAGCGCGGCCGCAAGATGATGGAGAACGCAAAGAACCGTCTCATCAATGCAAACCTTCGTCTTGTTGTAAGTATTGCAAAGAAATACACAAACCGCGGACTGCAGCTTTTCGATCTCATTCAAGAAGGAAACATCGGTCTTATCAAGGCAGTTGAGAAGTTTGAGTATAGGAAAGGATACAAGTTCAGTACGTATGCAACATGGTGGATCCGTCAGGCAATCACACGCTCCATCTCTGATCAGGCACGCACCATCCGCGTTCCTGTCCACATGATTGAACAGATAAACAAGGTTGTCCGCGAATCACGTCAGCTCATGCAGAAACTGGGTCGTGAACCAACCGACGAAGAGATTGCAGAGCAGCTTGGATGGCCGGTAGCCCGCGTCAAATCCGTAAAGAACGTTGCACGTGAGCCTATTTCACTTGAGACTCCTATCGGTGAAGAGGAAGACTCTCTGCTCGGAGACTTCATTGAAGATAAGGAAGTTGAGAATCCTGCAACACAGACTGCATACACACTGCTTCAGGAACAGCTGCAGGAAGTTCTTGCAACGCTTCCTCCTCGTGAACAGGAAGTCCTTAAGATGCGTTTCGGTCTTGATGACGGCTATTCACTCACACTTGAGGAAGTCGGACTTTACTTCAACGTTACCCGTGAACGTATCCGCCAGATTGAAGCTAAAGCACTCAGAAGACTCAGACATCCACGCCGTTCAAGTGGTCTGAGAGATTATATAGACATTTAATCAGTAATAGTA
>JAGHRS010000046.1 GCA_018066285.1 Candidatus Treponema caballi | reverse complement strand
GTAGAGATATTGGATTATTTCTGATAAATAGTAAAAAATTGCTACTTCTGTTATAGTAGGGATATGTTTCCGCAGCTTCCTGAAGAACCAGCAAAAACGCATGCTCTTGAACTCATGTCCCGCTTTGACAGAGAGGGCGTCGATGCCGTTGTCTATGGCGGATCTGCTGATAAGGCATCATCTGCTGACAAGGCCTCCGGGGCGGCTCCCGCGAACGCCGTCATGTCGCCGTTCGCAAAAAAGCCCGACCGTCCCGCCGCTCAGATGTTCGGCATTCTCACCTGTTCAGCCCCCGACGGAAGCGAAGTCGTCCTTAAGGCTTTTTCAGGCCAGTATCAGTCCCGCTGGACTGTTCCCGGCTGGGTGCCGCCCCTCCTTGATGAAGCGGAGTTTGCGCGCCTGACCGAAGAAAGCGACAGAGCGATTCACGTGCTCACTGATGAGATAGAAGTGCTTTCAAAAGCGGATGATGCTCAGGAAGACTGCAGTACGCTTTCAAGGCCTGCTGCCCGCATCGCAGAGCTGAGGGCCGCCCGCAAAGCCGCTTCCCACAAATCAATGCACGATATTTTCGCTTTATACAGCGTACCTGTCATGGCGCACATTGAAACTGCTGAGACGCGCGAATGGACTAATCCCAGAAACGGAAAGACGTATCCCCGGTACGAGACGCGGCCGGTCATTGAAAACAGAAGCATTTTCGGCTTTTACGATGAGTCGTGTAAAAGCAGCGGTTCCCGGAAAGCAAATGGCGCTTCTGAAGGCATGCCGCCGACGGGAGCGGGCGAGTGCTGCGCGCCGAAACTTATCGGGTATGCGCTCCGCCACGGTCTGAAACCGGAAAGCCTTGCCGAGTTTTATTACAGCGGAGACGTGCGCACTGCTGCCTTGAAAGCAAATGGGCGGCAGCACAAGGCATTTTATCCGCCGTGCGATGAAAAGTGCGGACCGCTTCTTCCCGCCATGCTCGGCCTTTCTGTCCTGTACCGCGACGAAAGCATTGTTGTGGTGAACAAGCCTTCGGGGCTCCTTTCAGTTCCCGGCCGCGGGCCTGACAAGCAGGACTGTGTCGTAAGCCGCATCAAGTGGCTGTACAGCGGCCTCATGCACGTGGAACAGCCGGCCGTTCACCGGCTCGACATGGAGACTTCCGGCCTTCTGGTTCTTGCGTTCACCGGGGATGCGCACCGGGCCCTGAACCGCCAGTTTGAGGAAGGTTCAGTCTTCAAGCAGTATGAAGCCGTGCTCGACGGCGTTCCGGAAACGGTGAAGAACGGGGTGCGCAAAGGCACCATTACGCTGCCGTTCCGCCTTGATCCTGAAAACCGCCCGCATCAGATATACGACGAAGTGTTTGGAAAAACGGGAATAACTGACTGGGAGTTTCTGCGCTATGAAAAGGGCGGGCGGTGCCGCATGCTCTATACGCCGCGTACGGGGCGCACCCATCAGCTCCGTCTTCACTCAGCGGATCCTCACGGCTTCGGTACACCGATTGTGGGCGATGCGCTGTATGGCAGACAGGGCCCGGAAGGCCTTGAAAGCGGACGGCTGCTGCTTCATGCGTGTCATCTTGAGTTTACGCATCCGGTAACGGGCGAACGGATGACGTTTCATAATTCAGCCCCCTTTTAGATAATTTTTTCTTTGACACCCTAACACCCGTTCGGTACACTTTTCTGTATGGCTGACAGCAACACTCGTGAATGCATCTTGAAAATGTCTGTAGAAATGTTCTCTTCTATGGGATACAACGCTGTTTCCATCCGCGATATAGCGGGCGCAGTAAAAATCCGTGAAAGTTCAGTCTATTACCATTTCAAGAGCAGGAAAGACATTCATCAGTGCCCTGTTTGGTGCTGATGTGGCAGGTGAATAAAACATATGTAATCAGGAGGAAATCATGAGTGAGATTGAAATGCCGGTATGGAAACTGTTCCTGAAGACATATCCTGTTCAGATAATCATTGTTGCAGCAGTTCTGATTGCTGCTTATATACTCGGATTCATCCTGATGTCGCGCAAAGTCCGCTACCAGGCAAATTATCTGAAGAATAAACAGAAATCGTGTGACGGACTTACCGGGCTTTACAACGCTGCTGCTTTCCGTGAGATGGTCCGTAATCACATGGTTACGGTCTCAGACCTTTCCACCGATGCTCTCGTGCTTTTCGACATTGATGACATGCGTCAGATTAATCATGAAAAAGGAACGCTTCAGGGCGATCTGCTGCTGAAAGGTTTCGCTGAACGCCTTCAGAAACTGTTCCGCAGTTCAGACATCATTGGCCGCATTGAAAGCGACAGCTTCTCCGTATACATGAATAACGCCGGTTCTCTTGATCTGGTGAAACGCAAGTGTGCTACCATTCTTGAGCAGGCAACAGATCTGCCAGTCAGCATTGGTGTGACCATGGTAAATGGACGGGAACCGTTCATTGCAGCTTTCAAACGTGCGGAAGATGCACTTCAGCAGGCTAAGTATTCAGGTAAAAACCAGCTTGTCATCGCCTGAGTAATGGCAAAAAAAAGCAGATTGTGGTATCCTCAATCTCATGAAACACATTCGTTCTGTCATCGCAATTCTGGGACTTGCTGTAACCCTCTGTCTGACATCATGTTCAGACAGCATATCCGGTTATGGCATGCTTCTTTGGTCAATCCCGGAGCATAATCTTTCTGACTGTGATGTTGTTCCTGTATACATCAAGTCAAACATCAGCCAGACATATGTCATTGGTATTCCGGGAACAGATGAGAAACTTGAAGTTCCGCTCTGGCAGATTACGGATCCTGTTTCAAAGCGGAAAACAGAACAGAAGGCAGAACGCTATCTGCCGCTCAAGCACATGTATGCGCGTGTTGTTCTTGATGGACTTCCCATCCGTGCGGATGCTGCAAATACCGCAAAGCAGGTATACCGTCTGCGTGAAAACGAGATTATCAAAGTCCTGTACAAAGGAAACGGTGCAGCTGTCATGGCCGGAACCAACAACCAGATGCAGGGTGAATGGTACCGCGTCATGGCCAAGGACGGTACTTTAGGATGGTGTTTCTCCTATAACCTGCGTATCTATGATGAAACGGTAGCTGTCGTTGCAGATGTTGTTGAAGAAGAGCAGGTTGATGAATATCTTGAAGCAGCCCTTTCATCCCGCTGGTATCCTGATTACTACAACGATATGGTGCGGTACAACCAGGTGTCTGTAGAGAGAATGCGCTCTCAGCCGGCGTTCGATCCTGGACGCGATTCAGGCACCATCCATTTCGAATACGATGACATTTCAGTTTCATATCCTTATAACGGTGTAACGACAACTTCTGAGTATGTGTACCGCTTCAATGACGCTCCGTTCGTCATGACCATAAAGCGTACCGGATATATCGTCCTGCAGTACACTGATGATTCAGGCAAGCCTCAGGCATTCGACCTTGTGACACTCACTGCTCCTGTGGATGAAATCATTGCTCAGGAACTTGAGCGCCGCACCGCTGAATATGAGATGCTGCAGGAGTTTGGACCTGATTTCAGCAGTTCAAACTACGGTGACATATCCTTTGGAGACGGAAACCTGTTTACATGGACTGGCTGGCGTCAGCTTGTTCCTTCTGTCTTTGAATCAGGCATTGGAAACACGGGAAATGTTTCCATCAAGTATTTTGTTGATACTAAACTTTCATTCTCTTATGACGGTGTCCTGACATTTGTCTTCAGTTCATCCGGTAAGGAGTACAACTTCCTGTATAAGCGTGAGGATACGGGTCTTCGCCTTGAAAATGTCGATCCGCGTCAGATTAAGGACGGTGTTGTCAAAAACAGGGCAACAAGTCCTGTCGTCATGTTCTTCACCATAGCAGCTCCTGAAGACTCCAAGCAGAACTCCGGCGGAGCATTCTAGTGGCGTTCCTCCAGTTTTCACGCATTTCCCTTGCGTTCGGCGACCGTGACATACTGAAGAACGTTTCCCTTAATTTCTCAAAAGGAACGAAAGCTGCCCTTACCGGAGCAAACGGCTCTGGTAAGTCTACGCTCATGAAAGCGATGGCGGGGCTCATAGAAGCAGACTCTGGCGACCGCGCGCTCCAGAAAGGATGCCGCATCGGCTATCTGCCGCAGTCAGGCATTGTGCACCACGGCTGTACGTTGCTTGAGGAAGCAGACCGCGCCTTTGCATACGGTTACGAACTGCAGTCTGAGATGGAAGCTATCGGTGACCAGCTTGCCGCCGTTCCCGCTCCAGAAAACCCTGAGCCGCTGCTTGAGCGCCAGCACGAAATCATCACCTGGCTTGAAGAATCAGGCTGGAACAGGCGCGATGTGCTTGCCCGGCAGACGCTCGAAGGACTGGGATTCCTGCCTTCTGACATGAACCGCCCGGTTGAAGAGTTTTCAGGCGGCTGGCAGATGCGTATTGCGCTTGCAAAAGTGCTGCTTGAATGCCCTGACATCCTGCTGCTCGACGAGCCGACAAACTATCTTGATATTGAGGCGCGAAACTGGCTTGAACAGTTCCTGCACGACTTCGCGGGCGGTTTCCTGCTTGTTTCACATGACCGCTATTTCCTTGACGTCACCGTAAACGAGGTGTACGAGCTTTTCAACGGCGAATGCAAGCGCTATCCGGGAAACTACACTCATTATGAGGAAGTCCGCCGCGTTGAGCTTGAAACGCTTATGGCCCGCTACGAACAGCAGCAGGAAGAAATCCACAAGCTTGAAGACTTCATCCGCCGGTTCGGTTACAAGGCGACCAAGGCCGCGCAGGCTCAGGAACGCCAGAAGATGCTCGATAAGATTCTCGCTGAGAAAATCGAGATTCCCGAAACTCTGAAAAAGATTCATTTCGCTTTCCCCGAGGCGCCGCATTCAGGACGCCTTGTGCTTACGACGGAAGGCCTTGGAAAGACATATCACAGCGTACAGGACCCGGTAACGGGCGAAGTCCGCGACCATGAAGTTCTCCGCGACCTGAACCTTGTCGTTGAGAATGGCGACCGTCTTGTTGTTGCCGGCCGTAACGGCGCCGGAAAGACGACGCTCCTCCGCATCATTGCAGACAGGGACAACGACTTCACCGGCACATTCAAGCTGGGAGCGGGCGTTTCTGTCGGCTATTTCTCGCAGGATAACGCTGAGTCCATGAAAGGCAGCATGTCCATGCTCGAGATGCTTGAAGCGGAAGCGCCTCTTGAGCTTATCCCGAAACTCCGTGACATGCTCGGTGCGTTCCTGTTCCGGGGCGACGATGTCTACAAGTCAATCGACGTGCTTTCCGGAGGCGAGAAGAGCCGCCTCGCGTTGCTCCGCCTGCTGTTGCGCCCCGTCAACCTGCTTATCCTTGATGAGCCGACGAACCATCTGGACATGCATTCAAAGGACGTTCTCCTTGATGCGCTCCGTGACTTCGGCGGCACGGTCATTTTCGTTTCCCACGACCGCGGTTTTATTGAAAGCCTTGCAACACGCGTTCTTGAGCTGACACCGTGCCATTCACGCGAGTTCCCGGGCGGCTACGACTTTTATATGGAGCAGCTTGAAAAAGAAGCCGCCGCTGCTGAAAGCGGGAACGCACCTGCTTCCAAAGGCACAGTCGCGCAGCCTGCGAAAGCAGAACAGTCAGCAGGTGCACTTTCCTGGGAAGAGCAGAAAAAGCAGAAAGGCGAGCGCCGCAAGCTTGAAAAGGAAGAAGAGCGTCTGCTTGAAGAAATCAGCACGCTTGAAGATAAAAAGTCTGAACTTGAGGCGCGGCTCGCCCAGCCTGCCGTGTACAGTGACGGTGAGAAAAGCCGTAAGATTCAGGCTGAAATAGAAGAGACTGCGGCTGCCATTGAAAAGACAACGGCGGCGTGGGAAGAAGTTTCATCCCAGCTTGAATCGTTGTAAGTGCAGTAGAAAAGATTTATAATATAGTGTCACTTATGCACTCGCTGAGTGTTTAATTAATGTCATAGTAAGGCGGAAATAGTATTATGGAGTTGTTTGAAAAACTTACATCCACAATTGATGCGTCCCGTAAGGAAATGATTGAGCTTGAGACGCTGCTTACATCAGTGCAGGCACTTGCACCTGAAAGCGGCGGACAGGGTGAGCTTGCAAAATGCGAAAAGCTTGCTGAATGGCTCAAGGCAAACGGCATTACAAAACTCGAGCGCTTTGATGCTCCTGATTCACGTGTGGAAAGCGGCATCCGCCCGAACCTTGTCGCAACCATCGATGGACAGAGCGATGATTACACTGTCTGGGTCATGGCGCACATGGACGTTGTTCCGACAGGCGAGCTTTCACTCTGGAACACAGATCCGTGGAAAGTCGTTGAAAAAGACGGACGCCTGTATGGCCGTGGTGTTGAAGATAATCAGCAGGGCATGGTTTCAGGCATTTTCGCCGCCCTTTCTTTCATCAAGAACGGCGTAAAGCCGGCCCACACCGTAAAACTGCTCTGCGTTGCTGATGAAGAAGTTGGCTCCGCATACGGTATTCAGTATCTGCTTGAGAAGCACAACCTCTTCCGTAAGGATGACATCATCATCATTCCGGACGGTGGTGACGCAAAAGGCGAGACAATCGAGGTTGCAGAAAAGAACCTGCTGTGGCTCAAGATCCGCACACTCGGAAAGCAGAGCCACGGTTCCCGCCCTGATGAAGGCTCAAATGCGTTCCTTGCTAACTGCGCGCTCGCAATGAAGCTTAATAACATGGAAAAGACATTCAGCAAGCGTGATCCGCTTTTTGCGCCGGACTATTCTACCTTCCAGCCGACGAAGAAAGAGGCAAACGTTCCTAACGTGAACACCATTCCCGGTGAGGACGTGTTCTACATGGACTGCCGCATCCTGCCGTGCTACAGTCTTGATGAAGTGCGCAAGGAAGTCCGCCGCATCATGGATGAGGTTGAATCTGAATACAAGGTAAAGATTACCTGGACTGAAGAACAGGCTGTCGAATCACCTGCAACACCTGCTGATGCTCCTGTCGTCAAGATTCTTTCAGAAGCGGTCGCTGCTGTATCCGGCAGAAAGGCGTATCCAATCGGTATCGGCGGCGGAACGGTAGGTTCTTATCTCCGCATTGCAGGCTTCAACGCTGCAGTCTGGGGCACACTGGATGAAACAGCTCATCAGCCGAATGAGTACTGCATCCTTGATAATATGGTAAATGATGCTAAAGTATTAGCATACGTAATGAAATAGAGAAGAGAGGTTTCCTATGAAAAAGACTTTTTTTGTTTTTGCTGCTGTTGCAGTAATGCTTTGTTTTACAGGCTGTGCTTCATCGGGCGTTGAGCGTGTAAGTGCTGATACCGTTATGGATCTGAGCGGGTACTGGAACGATACTGACGTCCGCATTGTTGCAGATTCCCTCGTCGATGAATGCGTCAACGCTCCTGCAATCTCAAACTATATCAAGACAAATCAGAAGTTCCCTGTTGTCATCGTTGGAACTTTCTCAAACGACAGCGATGAGCATATTGATACATCAATCCTTACAAAGAAGTTCGAATCTGCCCTTATCAACAGCGGCAAGGTAGACTTCGTAGCAAGCGCAGACCAGCGTGCTGAAATCCGCGAAGAGCGTGTTGAGCAGCAGGAATGGGCAAGCGAAGAGAGTGCAAAGCGTCTTGCAAATGAAACTGCAGCAGACTTCATGCTCGTCGGTTCTGTAAAGACAATAGTTGATGCAGCAGGTGACACTTCAACACGCACCTATTTCGTCTATGCTGAACTTATTGATGTTGAGACAAACCGCAAACTCTGGGTTGGCGACAATTCAGAAATCAAGAAAGTAATCAAGCGTTCAAACGTAAGAGGCTGATAGCAGCTTATGAAGTTGAAAAAGCTGTACCGGTTCATTCCGGTGCTGTTTTCTCTTATCCTGATTACATCCTGCGTCACCGTTGCCGATCATTCTTCTGTTTATGACAGACTCCGGACTAATGGCTACGAGGACGCCAGGGATACGCTTGAGGCAGAGAAAACAATGCTGTACTCGGATCGTGATCAGGTCCTGTACGACATTGATTCCGGAATCCTTTCCCATTTTGCCGGTGACTGGAAGCAGTCAAATGAACGTCTTTCTGATGGTGAACGGCTGATTGAGTATTACTATGCCAAGAGTATCTCGCAGTCAATCATGTCCTGGATTGAAAATGATACGGTCAAGGATTATGACGGTGATGATTACGAAGACATTTACACCAATCTGTTCATGGCGCTGAACTATATCCACATGGATGAGATTGAGGACGCTTTCGTTGAAATCCGCCGTTTTGACAACAAGCAGAAGGCTCTTTCAACCCGCTACGCCGCTGAACTTGAGGAAGCGCGTGCTTCAATCAGGAACAACGGAGCTTCCGGAAACGCATCGTACATAAACAATACACTTTCGTTCAACAACTCCGCGCTGGCCCGCTATCTCAGCATGCTGCTGTACCGTTCCCGCGGAAAATCAGACGATGCCCGTATTGATTATGACCAGCTGCTTCTTGCGTTCCAGACCCAGCAGCAGCTGTACAGTTTTGCTGTTCCGGCCAGCGTTCAGGAAGAACTTTCCGTTCCCAAAGGAAAAGCACGTCTTAATATCCTTGGCTTTACAGGCATGGCGCCCGTGAAGCAACAGGAAGAGTTGCGCATTTCGAATGATCTTGGAACATATTTCAAGCTTGCCCTGCCTTATATGGTACCGCGTGGCAGCAGTGTAAAAACTGTCGAAGTTACGGTTACGGGCGAGTCGGGCGCTGTCTATAAAACAAGCCTTGAGCGTTTTGAAAGCATGGAAGCCATTGCTATGGATACGTTCGGACAGAAACAGTCGCTTATTTTTGCGAAAACGTTTGCCCGTGCACTTGCAAAATCAGTAACGACTTCAGTTGCATACATGGCATCTGATGAGTTCAAGAAGCGGAATAATCAGGAAATGGAACTGCTTTTTGACATCATCGGATTTGCCTCTCAGATACACACCGAAGTTTCTGAACAGGCTGACCTGCGTACAACCCAGTATTTCCCGGCATATGCAAATGTCGGCGGTATTACTGTGGAACCAGGCAATTATACCGTACGTGTTGATTTCCTCAACTCACGCGGAAAAATCATTTCTACAGAAGTCTTCAATGATGTGACTGCATCAGAGAAAGGACTTAATCTTGTGGAGGCAGTATGTTTACAGTAAAAAATCTTAAGACAGGACTTTTCTTCATTCTGATGATATGCCTTTTGGGTTCCTGTGCATCAACCGGTGCTGGAAACAGAGCACCCGGATGGGTTGAAAATCCTTCTGACGGATATCCTGATTCTGAGTTCATGACAGCTGTAGGCTATGCATCAAACCGTCAGACTGCTGAAAACAATGCTGTTGCTGCCCTCACGAAAATCATCAGGCAGACGGTGCAGTCAGAAACTGTCTCAACTGAATCATTGAGTACTGTAGATGTGAGTGAAGCTGAGCTTGCATGGGAAAAGGCCCGCAGTATTGATACATACGTAAAGACATCTTCAGAGCTTACGGTAACAGGTATCGTCATTCAGGATGTGTTCGTCACGTCTGAAAAGGTGCCGACGTACTACGCTCTTGCCCTCCTCAACAGGGAAGATGTCGGACAGATTTACAAGCGCCGCGCTCTTGAGACTGAAACTGCCATCAATGAGAAGATTACCGCCGCAAAAGCAGAAAAGGGTCCGCTCTCCGCTTACAGAGTGATGAAAGAAGCTGCTCTCCTGGCTGAAGAAAACGACGGCACACTTGATATGCTTGCAGTCATCAACAAGGATTTGCGCAAGACCGTTGATCCCGCATACGGAAGTGCAGCTGCAGTTGAAGAGCTGGCCCGCCAGTTCCTTGATGCAACCCGCGTTTTCGTTGATGTCCGTGGCGATGATACAGGCCGCATAGCAGCTGCGTTTTCACAGCGCATTCAGGCTGCAGGCCTCAAGACTGTCGAATCAGGCAGCGCTGACACTGCGGCCCTGACGCTTTCTGTTGACGTTGCTCTTGAACCGATGGACATTGAGTCAGAGAATAAATATATCCGCTTTGTCCTTACCGGCGCGCTTATTGAAAATGTAACAGGAAAAGAGATGGAGAAATACGGCACGAACGGCCGTGAAGCTCACGTGACGGAATCTGAAGCCCGTGCACGTGCGCTGCGTACTCTTGAACAGTACGTCAATAAAGTAAATCTTTTATCTGACCTTCAGTAAGATTCCCACCATTGCACCTGTGATGAGCAGCTGCAGTATGAGGAATTTAATCAGAACCTGCGTTGCTGACCAGTTGAGCTTCTGTCTCACATGGTCATGCAGCGGGAATCTGATGTTCTCAAAAATCTTAATCTTAAAGAATCGTAACAGTGCAACTTTTAACAGACCAAGTCCGCCATTAACGAAAATGATTGATGATGTGGCAAGAATCATGAACGGGTTGCCGCTTACCATGACGCATACGCCCATGAAGAAACCGAGTGCACGGCTTCCAGCGTCTCCCATGAGGACTTTGCTCGGGAAAGCGTTGTGCCAGAGATAACCCATCAGGACGCCTGAAAGCGCAAAAATCAGGACGGCCCACTGTGCGCCATCCTGGATGTGCGGAACGAGCAGATAGGCTGCTATGTCCTTGTGACCGAGGATGAAGTAGAAGATAAGACCCATGGTCATAAGGCCCAGAAGGACGAGTGTGCTTGAAAGTCCGTCAACGCCGTCCGTGCAGTTTGTTGTATTGATTGAAGCCCACAGCAGGATTGTGCTTATCAAGATGTAGAGCCAGGGAGCAACGGCAACCGGACGTGAAATGAACGGCAGCCAGAAGCGGATGATGCCGTCATCCCCGCGGCAGCCATAGTACAGTGCAAATGAAGCTGCCACGGAGATAATCAGGTCAAGGATAGCCTTGCGGTATTCGCCCCAGCTTTTTACGCTTCTGTCATCGAGATAGCCTGTAAGCATCATAAGCCAGGTGAGCACCAGGATGGTATAATGCAGCCAGTCGAGCGGACAGAAGAGCAGGGAAATGAGCACGAAAATCGTGATGAACACGACGCCCGAGCCCGTTGGTTTACCTTTTGCAGCTTCTGCTGTTGCTGTGAACTCACGACCGCGGTCATGAGGCAGCTTGTCGTAGAACTTTGGAAGCAGCCAGTACGTCAGGAAGAATCCTGTGTACAAAGCGAGTGCAATAAGCACTGTATATGACTGCAGCAAACGTGCCGGTCCAAAGTATTCTCTCAAAACAGAAGCTAACTGATAAATCATTTTAATCCTTTTCCCTGACTTATATTCTAGCGCAAATTATCAATGTTTAAAGTGGCGTGCTCCTGTGAAAACCATCGAGATACCGTATTTGTTACAAGCATCAATGGATTCCTGGTCACGGATTGATCCACCTGGCTGAACGATGGCCTTAATGCCGTATTCGTTAGCCTTTTCAACGCAGTCTGCAAACGGGAAGAAAGCATCGCTGATCAGGACTTCGGCGTTACCGATGCCAAGAGCGTCTGTCTTCTCCTTTGCGCGTGCAAGAGCCTGTTCTGCAGCCCAGATGCGGTTTGTCTGGCCGCAGCCGATGCCGTATGCAGTCCGGTTCTTGATGACGAGGATTGCGTTTGATTTAGCGAACATGGCAACGGTCATGCCGAATGCCATTTCATCTATCTGAGCCTGAGTAGGAAGTGTCTTTGTGACGACATCCCACTTCTGGAACAGTTCATTGTCACGGTTCTGTACGAGCAGGCCGCCTGCAACAGCCATGCACTCATAGTCATCATCGGCTTCAATGTCAGCAATGATGAGGCGCAGGTTTTTCTTTGCGGCGAATACTTCAAGAGCATCTTCTGTGAATCCAGGAGCTACGATGACTTCCAGGAAGCACTTTACCATTTCTTCAGCAGCGCTCTTGTCGATGATGGCGCTGCAGCCTACGATTCCACCGAAAATGGAGACCGGGTCGCAGTCGTATGTCTGCTTGTAAGACTCAAGGACTGTTGCGCCGAGGGAAGCTCCACACGGTGTGTTGTGCTTGAGTGCGATGGTGAAGACGCTTGATGCGGCGCCTGCGAAGTTTGCAGTGATTGGTGTGCCGGTAGGAGCAGCCTTGTTTCCGTCAGCGTCCTTTCCGCAGATGATGCCTTCGTACTTTGAGTAGTCTGTTCCTGAAACAGGCTGTGCGTTCTTTACGAAGCGGTTGTAAGCGCAGACGCCCTTCCATGCAACATCCAGATCGCGGATGTTGTTGTAGGAAAGCTCCTTGCCCTGAAGCTGTCTCATGCCACTGAATGCACCCTTCTTGTCAGCCATGACGTAGAGAGCGGCCTTCTGGTGGCTGTTCTCGCCGTAGCGGAGTTCCTGGCTCTTAACGAGCGGCATGTCGTAGTAAGCAGGCAGTTCTTCTTCGAGCATGAAGCGTGAAACTGCTGCGTCGTAAGCTGAAGTAAGGTTGAAGACCTTTCCGGCAAGGCGGCGGTGGAACTTCAGGTCTTTTGCTCCGCCGTTGATTTCCTTAAGGGCTTCTTTATAGTCTGCAGGATCTGTCAGAACAAGAACGTCCTGATAGTTCTTTGCTGCAGCGCGGATCATTGTCGGACCGCCGATATCGATGAACTCGACAGTTTCCTCAAATGTAAGACCTGCCTGAACTTTCTCGAAGAATGGATAGAGGTTTACGCAGATAAGGTCGATTGGCTGAACGCCGAGCTCTGCAATCTTAGCCATGTGGTCTTTGTTGTCGCGCATTGCAAGAATACCTGCGTGAATTGCAGGGTGTAGTGTCTTTACACGACCGTCCAGACATTCCGGGAAACCGGTGACTGCGCTTACATCCGTTACAGGAATGCCGTTTGCAGTAAGATGTTTTGCTGTTCCGCCAGTAGACAGAATTTCCCAATCAGCAGCAATCAGCTGCTGTGCCAGCTCAAGAATGCCGTCTTTAACGAAGACGCTTAAAAGAGCACGTTTTTTCATTTCTCATTTCTCCTCAAAGAGACAGGCGGTAAACTGCCGGATGCCTCAAAAATGACAAAGTTTTCATTAATATAGCACAATTTTCAAAGATACTCCATAGAGATTAAGATTTCCTGGATGGGAAACTGTGTATATCAAAAAAGCGGATAATGCTATACTGAAAGCATGAGTAAAGTATCCTGTTCACATCACACACTTTCCGGGACAATCGTTGTCCCTGGTTCAAAGAGTCATACCATCCGCGCACTGCTGCTTGCAACGCTTGCGGACGGCGTGTCGTACGTAGAAAACCCGCTGCCGAGTGAAGACTGCCTTTCAGCAGCCCGGGCGGCCCGCGCTTTTGGTGCGGAAGTCGACATTGGCTGTGCGGTCGACGCTTCAGGAAAGCCGCTTGGAACGCCCGCATCCGTATGGAAGGTAACCGGCGCCAGAAGCAATCTCCGCATTCCGGACAGCCCCGTTGATGTAGGCAACTCAGGCTCTACGCTGTATTTTTTCGCGCCGGTCGCTGCGGCTCTTGTTAGCAGACTTGGCGGCAGCGTCACGTTTACGGGAGATGAATCAATCTGTACGCGTCCGGTAAACCACCTGCTTGATGCGCTCCGTCAGCTGGGTGCTGTTGCAGAAACTACAAGAAAAGGCATCAATGCTCCGCCGTTCGTCATCAGCAAGGGAATCAGCGCGGGGCATATTGTAACTGATGGCCGCTTATCCCAGTACATTTCTGGCTTCATGATGGCTTCTCCGCTTATGGAAGGGGAGCTTACCATGGAACTTACCGATCCAAAGGAAACGCCGTACCTGACGATGACACAACAGTGGCTCGCTTCTGCAGGCGTCAAGACAGAAATTTCAGATGATTACCGTCACATAAGCGCGCGCGGCCCGGCGACCGTCCAGGCAAAACGCTCGGTCATCCCTTCTGACTGGGAAGGCGTCGCGTTCCCGCTCATAGCAGCTCTCCTGTCGCACAGTGACATCACTGTTGACGGCATTGACGTTTCCGGAAGCCAGGGCGACGCTGCTGTCGTAGATGTTCTCCGCGCTTTCGGGGCCGCGCTCAGCATTGACAAAGCAGACGGCGCTGTTGCAGGCTCCCTTAGCGTTGCAGGCTCAAAGACAGCACGCCTCGCCGTCAAAGCCGATGCTGCTTCTGACAGCACGGGCTTTCTGAAAGCAGATGGCACCGTCTGCCGCATCCCCGTTTCTGCGTTCCCGGATGCAATATGCGCACTCGCGGTCATTGCGTGTTTCGTTGAAGGTACTGTTGTTCTTGATGACACGGGCGTCTGCAGAAGCAAAGAGACAGACCGCGTTCAGGCTATGCAGAATGAGCTTAGGAAGCTTGGCGCAGACGTGACCGACGGCCTTTCGCTGCCGGAAGACAATCCGCTTCATGGCGACTGCCTCATCATCCGCGGACACAGCCCATCCCTTGAAGACGGCAGTGCTAATCCAGCATTCTGTCTGCATGGTGGAGAAGTGGAAAGTTACGGCGATCACCGTATTGCAATGAGTCTTGCATGTTTGGGACTTGGACTTCCATCCGGTGAGGTGTCTGTCAGAAATCCTGAATGTTGTGCTGTTTCATTCCCTGGTTTTTTCACGAAAATGAATGAACTTGGCGCGCAATTTCTTATCCACTAAACAAATTTGTAATTTTATACAGTAATTAATATC
>JAGHRS010000017.1 GCA_018066285.1 Candidatus Treponema caballi | reverse complement strand
AGTATCAATATATTATTTATGAAAAAGTTACACATACTTTTTTTAGTGCTGCTTGCTTTTTCAGCACTTGTGCTCACATCATGCGGAGGACTGGCTTCTCCAAAACATGAGACTGGCAGCTTCTCGTTCAGAGTTACTGACGAAATGATATCTGCCATCAGCAGAGCTGCAGTTTCCGACAGCACAACCTGTACCATTACCCTGCATCTGTACAGCACCGACGGTACCAGTTACGACAGCACACAGACAAAGACGGACAGTCTGGCTGCTCTAAAAAACTACACATTCGATCCATTCACCGGCATTCCGCTTGGCATGGAAATGAACCTGACTGTCGAAGTCAAAGTCGGCGGAAAGCTTGTGTATGCATCTGATAAGCAGAAATTCACTCTGGAAAAATCTAACGCTAACCTGGCACTGACTGTTCAGATGAAACGGATAATAGATATGCCGATTGTGCTGGTTGATAAAAGTGTAGGTGACACACCTGATTATTATCGCCTGACTGAAATTTCACAGACAGATGGCTATCTGACATTACCAGGCAGGGAAGTCGATGCCTTATCTTACGGCGCGTTTTATTGTACCGACAATGCAGGAACGCTCTACATTGCCAATTTAAACAAAATGAACGCCATCCCTTTGGAAGGTGAAACTGTTAAATGCACTTTTAATATGGAGGATTTTGACAACTCAATTATTCAAGGTCTTTCTTACGATGCATCCAGAGACAAAGTAGTCACCATTCTGCTCGATAATGTAACCGAAGAGGTATATTGCTATCAGTTTACGCCTGGTACATTACCTGTAGAACTGACACTTACTCCAACAACACCCGGTGTACTTAAGCTTGAGAAAAACCCGTACTATGACAATATGGGGGACGAAAAACCACCTGTCATCTACCCTTTCAACGGACGCCTCTACAGTCTCCTTACCAGTGATTCTTCTGCAGCAGCTTCCGTAAAACTGCGCGTACAGTCACTTACCGACGGTTCCTGGATTAAGGATGCGACTGTCACCATTCCACAGGTAAATAACCAGACTGAAAACAAGGAGTACACATTCAACGACTTATATGTTGATGAAAGCGGCATCTATGTTCTGTTCCACCAGTATGAAATGTGGCACGAGCCCCCCGCATATCCATACAATGACTATGCTTTGACCGAAATGAATGCAGGTGATAACGGCTTCATAGACAGAGGCGGCATCATCGTTGCCGATTATGAAACCCTCGCACAGAAAAAAGCATTCGGTATGCCGGCAATAAACACATCACTTACTGTTCCTCTCATAACAGATGTTTATGCAGAAGGCCAGTATTATTATCCAAAACTGTTTGCAGATGCGGCTCACACAAAGGAAAAGACAGTAACAATTCCTGTAACCTACTCTGTTGCAAATGAAGGAAAGGGGGAACTTGCAAATCCACAGAAAATTGTGGGCATACTGCCGAAAAAACTCATTATTGCTGATGGTGGAACGTTCCTCTATACCAACGAACTCGATTTTACCGTCGAAACGGGTAATAAAGCGGGCGTGTATGCCTTGGATAGAAAAGACAAAATCACATCAAACACCGCTACCCGTCTGGTTGAAATAGACCTTGAAACCTTCTCTGCTAAAGTGGTTGCGTCTATTGATGATTATAATTTCTACGAAAGTACACTCAATTCTGGCTTCCGGGTGGAATACGAACAGCAGATCCCTCAGGGAAATACATCATATTATGGTTATGAAACGCAATTTGTAGCAAACTGCTACGATGTTACAAGCGGAGTAAAGTACCTCGATAATACCTCATGTCAATACAATAATGGTTCATATCATGCAATAGCCAACATTGTATTTGGCGAAGCTGGGGTTTAAACCCTTCCCCTAATCAACACCACGCCTTGTGCCACGCTGCATAAGGCGTGGTGTTGTGCTACACTTATCATAGGAGTTTCACATGAGCCTGTTCCCGCATCGCAACAGCAAAACGCCGCCCGCAATAAGCGTGTGCATCCCAGTATTTCAGACAGAGCGCTTCCTGGAGCGCTGCCTGACGTCTGTCGCCGCGCAGAAGGAGACGTTCACCGACTTTGAAGTACTCATCATAAACGATTGCTCAGACGGCACGGATGAGGCGGGGCGCGGCACAAAGCGGGTGGTCAGGCGGCTTTCACGAAAGCTCGACCTGCCTGTCAGGCTCATCAGTCACCACGAGAACCGCGGTCTTGTCGAAGTGCGCAGAACAGCCGTCATCAATGCGCGCGGGCGTTACATAACGCAGGTTGATAGCGACGACTTGATGGCTCCCGGCGCACTCAAAGCGCTGTACGATGTCGCCGTCGAAACTGATGCGGACCTCGTTCACGGACACTCAACCGCGGGTGGCTTTATCAACGGCGAATGGAAGAATGCTGAAGAAAACCGCTACGGCACCATCCACTATGGCACCATTGAAGGCCACGAAGTCTTCCGCAGCTGGCTTTTAGGCAAAGCGTTCACCGCAAACATCTGGGGCAAGCTCGTAAAGCGGGATGTGTACGCATCCGCGTTCGACGAAATTCCCTACACGCAGTGCAACATGGCCGATGACGTGCTCATCTTCTTTTTCCTGGGGCAGAAGCTCAAAAAATACGTCGGCATAGAGGCCGAGGTCTATAAATACGTCGTCAACACGGGCATGAGCTCCCACCGCAAAATCGACAGCCTGCACAAGTTCAAGATGGTCTGCTCGGCCGCCAGCGTCTTCACCGTCATCAGCACGTGGCTTGATGAGCACAAGACAGCGGATGGCACCAATGAAAACGGCGAGCCCACCTGGCGCTTTCCAATCCCCGCCGATGAAATCAACGAAGTCAAGCGGATGACGCGATACTACCTCTACAACAACATCATGCAGATGCGCCAGACCGTCATCCCCGAACTGCAGGATGATGCCAGAACCCTGCTCTGCGAGTACTGGGGCGAAAACTTCGTCATCCACGTCGAAGAAGAAATCGCGCGCATGGAAAAAAAAGCTGACAAGACCTGATTCGCAAATAAGGCATGGGCGCGCACTTGAAACAAGCCCAAGAAACAGCTACGTACACTTTTAAATTGGTTTTCTCTAAAAAATAGGCACATTTTCCCGCCAAAAGCGAAAATGTGCCCATACTTTTATATGCGAATCCATCAGTTACAACTAAACCGCGCGCGCTTGCCCCCAAAAAGCACAGTTTGCTTGAAAAATCACCTCTTTCACCGTGCCAGCATTATAAAAAAAGAGCTCATTCTCTTTTCCACTGCAAATCCATAGG
This sequence comes from Candidatus Treponema caballi, assembly GCA_018066285.1. Taxonomy (GTDB): domain Bacteria; phylum Spirochaetota; class Spirochaetia; order Treponematales; family Treponemataceae; genus Treponema_I; species Treponema_I caballi. The sequence goes on along the minus strand of JAGHRS010000017.1, from coordinate 69,233 downwards.
CACTTTTTCAGGCAAATCCATAAAATGTGCCTAATTTTTGCAAAAAATCAATTTTTCCGCGTAAAAAGTGCCCTTGCCCTACCCATAAAAGAAAGCATGAAACATTTTGATCGAATAAAACCTGACAGAACTTTCATGATCCAGGTCAAAACGCGCTTTTCGGAGCTCAAGGATGAGTTTGCATCCATAAAGGCAGGGCCTCCAGGAAGTCTCCGCATCCATGGAGGAAGATACTACCACGCGCTCAATGGCAAACGGCGCTATCTCAGGAAAAGCGACTTTGAACTTACAAAAGCGCTCGCCCAGAAAGCGTATGACCGCGTGGTTGCTGCCCGTATCAAAGCCGAACTCGCCCTGCTTACACCGCTCATCGCGCTGAACGAGAATTATCCTATAAGCTCGTTGTGGACTCACCTGAAGCCCGCTCGTAAAGTCCTTGTCGAACCAGTGACACTGAGCGATGCCGCCTACGCTGAAAAATGGAGCGCTGTCAAATATAACCGCAAGAGCTTCAAAAACGGGGATCAGATACTTAAAACGACAGGCGGCTTAAGGATGCGCTCAAAAAGCGAACTGCTCATCGCGGGCCTGCTCGATGAATGCGGCATCCCGTTCCGTTATGAGTATCCGCTTACAGTAGCAACAACTGGCGGGAACAAGCAGTTTCATCCTGACTTTTACTGTCTGGAACCCGAGACGCGCACCGAGTTCGTCTGGGAGCATCTAGGCCTTATGGATGACGGAAACTACAGGATCCGCAACGAGGAAAAACTGGAACTTTTTAGCTTTTCAGGCACATTTCTTGACCGCCCGTTGCTCATTACGTTTGAAGAAAAGGAGCGTCCGCTAGATCCTGAGAAGGTGCGCGAAAAACTCGCTTTTTTTGTAGCCACACTGAAGGCGCGCGTCTGGTCTTGAAGGCGCTCTCATGCCTTACCTGCGAACAGCGCGCCAGGCCTTGAACGCAAATTGTGGGGTTTTAGGGGCGGAGCCCCTAGGAGAGGGGGTAGCGAAAAAAAAGACCGCAACTTTGCGGTCTTTTTTGAAGCGAGGGGCAGGCGCCCCGTCGTAAAAGAAAAGAGAATCTCTTTTCTTTTACTTAACGAGTTTGCAGTTGCAAACTCGCTCAGCCTTTTATTTAATGATGATGCGGCCTTCTGGGGCTGAGTACTTGTCTGCGAGCTTTCCGCCGAGGGTGTCGGTGATGTAGGTCAGCAGAACCTGGTAGTCGAGTGTACCGGCATCGATCAGGAGCTCGTCGCCCTGGAACATGGTGAAGCCGTCGCCGCCATCTTTAATCATGTAGTTGTGGCTTGCGAGGGTGTATGTTGCATCCGGGTCGAGCGCAACCCACTGGCCGTCTTTCTGTACCTGTACGTCCTGGACGCGGCGTGCGCCTGAAACTGAGACGAATGAGCCGTTGTCATCGAGGACGACTGAGGAAGCGACTGATGTGTCGAGTGTGAACTTGAGGCCTGATACGCTCTGGAAGCCGCCAGACTCACCGAGAGCCTTGCCGTTAGCAGAACCTTCTTTCTGTGTGTTCTTACATGCGAGTTCGAGGCAGTCAAGGATCTGGCGGCCGGTTGTCTTTACGGCTGTCAGCTGGTTGCCGAACGGATGAACCTTGATGATGTCTTCGTATGTTACGTCGCCTTTTGGCAGGTCAGCACGGATTCCACCACCGTTTACGAAAGCGATGTCTGTGCCTGCGAGTGTGCGGTAAGCGTCGGCGCACATATTGCCGATTGCAGTCTCACTGTTGCGGACTGCGCGTGAGCCGTCTGCGCGTGAAATGCTGAAACCTGCGTCGATTGTTGCAACAACTTCTTTCATAGCTGCTTCGTATGATGCCTGGATGTCGGCGATGAATGCTGCTGTTGCTGCATCTTTGCCTTCCCAGCCAGAAACGAGCTCTGAAGTGATTGTGCCGTCAGCTGCAATGGTGAGCTTTCCGAGGTTTTCAAACTTTGTGCCTGTTGAGCAGAGGATGACGTCTTCGCCATTCTTGTTTGCTACTTTCTGGCATGGGATGACGCTGTGTGCGTGTCCGTCGAGAACGGCATCAACGCCTTCTGTGCCTGCAATGACTGCGAGGGAAGTGCTACCTGATGCAACTGCTTCATCGCCGAGGTGTGTCATAAGAATGACGTAATCAGCACCTGCTTTGCGGGCTGCATTTACGTTTGTCTGGACTGTCTTGAGGAGGGAACCGTCGCGGCATGTGTCGAATGTGTAGACGTAAACGCCATCTTCCTGGAAGTAGGATGGTGTTGATGATGTAATGCTGTCTGGTGTTTCAAGTCCGATGAAAGCGACTTTCTTGTTACCGAACTCTTTGATGACGTATGGCTTTGTGTCGCCGAGGAATGTCTCGTTCTTGCCTGAGAAGTGCAGGTTTGCTGCGAGGTAGGTGTAGTCTGCCTTTGCAACAAGTTTTGCCAACTGTGGCATGCCATAATCGAACTCGTGGTTTCCGAGAACGGCAATGTCATAGCCGCACTTGTTCATGATGTCGACAATGTACTCGCCCTTTGAAACGGTACCGATTACTTCGCCCTGTACAGCGTCTCCGCAGTCTACTGTTACAATGTACGGTGTCTCTGCCTTGAGGCTGTCTCTGTAGCTTACGAGGCCAGCATAGCCGATGCTGCCTTCAATGCCGCAGTGAACGTCATTTGAGAAGAGAACAACGATGTCGTTGTCATTCGGAACGAATTCCTTTGTTGTTGCACATGATACTGCTGAGAAAACAAGTACCAGAGCCAGGAAAATACTGATAAGTCTGATGTGTTTCAAAACATCCTCCTGTAAAAAAAGGGTATATACCCTTGCGAGAATATTATGGTATACTTTTTATTATGTTTCAATCAATTTATGACACAATGATTTATGGAGGGCGCTGGATTCTTCTTGTGAAGGGCCTGGGAATTACTGTTCTTATTGCATTTTGCGCTGTCCTCATCGGAACCGTTCTTGGCGGCATTTCCGCATTAATGAAAATTTCAAGTAAAAAAATCCTTCGGGGCATTTCTGAAGCGTACACAACGGTCATCCGCGGTATTCCACTCGCAACTCAGCTGATGATTTTCTACTTTGTCGTTTTTGCCCCGCTCGGATGGGACCGTCTTCTCGTTGCCATCATTGCATACGGAATAAACTCCGGCGCGTACTGTTCAGAGATTTTCCGTGCCGGCATTCAGGGAATAGACATCGGTCAGACAGAAGCAGGCCGTTCGCTCGGTCTTTCACGCTGGCAGACCCTGCGGAAAATCGTGCTTCCACAGGCAATCCGCGCATGTCTGCCGACGTATGCGTCTGAGTTCATCGTTCTGATTAAGGAAACGTCTGTCGCAAGCTTTATCGCAGTAACTGACCTGACTAAGGCTGGTGATATGATCCGCAATGCAACGTACAATGCATGGATTCCACTTCTGACATGCGCAATCATTTATCTGTGCATGACGCTCGGACTGACCAAGCTGTTCGAAGCTCTTGAAAAGAGGATGGCAAAAAGTGATAGACGTTAAAAACCTTAAGAAAAGTTTCGGGAACCTTGTCGTCCTGAGTGATATATCCACAACTATTGAAAAGGGCGAGAAAGTCGTCGTCATCGGTCCGTCCGGCTCTGGAAAGAGTACGTTCCTGCGCTGTCTGAACCGTCTTGAAGAACCGGATGGAGGCACCATCCTTTTTGAAGGCGAGGACATCACCAGCAAAAAGTGCGATATTGACCTGCACCGCCAGAAGATGGGCATGGTCTTCCAGCACTTCAACCTGTTCCCGCATCTGACCGTTCTTCAGAACATAACGCTCGCGCCGGTAACGCTTAAACTGAAAACTAAGGAAGAAGCCGAGGCAAAAGCACGTTCCCTGCTTGAGCGCGTCGGTCTTGCTGACAAGGCAGATGCGTATCCTTCAACGCTGTCTGGCGGCCAGAAGCAGCGAATCGCCATTGTGCGCGCGCTCGCCATGGACCCGGACGTCATGCTCTTTGATGAACCGACCAGTGCGCTTGACCCGGAGATGGTCGGCGAAGTTCTTGGTGTCATGAAGCAGCTCGCTGATGAAGGCATGACGATGGTCGTCGTCACGCACGAAATGGGCTTTGCAAGGGAAGTCGCCGACCGCGTACTCTTCATGTACGATGGCGTCATCCTTGAAGAAGGAACACCGGACGAGGTCTTCAACCACCCGAAAGAAGAGCGCACCCAGCAGTTCCTGAGCAGCGTACTGTAAAACACAAAAAAACAGATTTTTCTCATTCTTAATGACCGGAGGGGTATGCACCTGCGGTCAGTCTCAAAAACGCTCCGCAGTTAAAGTATCCGACTCGCGCTTCGCGCTCGCGGGCGAGGCGTCTTTAAGCCTAACCTCCGGTGTATCCCCCTCCTCTCTTTAAAACTAAACATAATCTGCAAATTGTGATTTACAGTACGCACTCAGCTGGCGTGGAAGGCGCAAGCGCCTGTTTGGCTATTAAAAGCAGAACGGCGGGGATGACATGCATCGGCCCCGAGCGCGTTTACGCGCGAGTGAAATACCTTAGCGCCGCAGCATGTCAGACCAGACGGTAGGCTCTGACTCCCCCGTTCATTTATATGCAGATACTCCTGCTTTTCTTAGTTTTTTGTGACGCGGATGTTTCCGCTGACGGTTTCCATGCTGATTTTCGGCTTTCCGTTTCCAGCACTGAAAGAGCCGCTCCTTTCTGCTTTTCCGCTTGAAAAGCCGTTTCTTACAGAACCGGACAGAGTCGCCCAATTCAAGTTGAAAGAACTATCTGACGGAAGGCGCAGGCTGATGTTTCCTGAAACTGAGTTGAACCTGCTGTTGTCGGAAAGCGGCTCAATCGTTTCAAATGTTACGTCGCCAGAAACAGTTTCGCACTCAGCGCTTCTGACTGCATCTGCCACAACGATGTCGCCACTGACAGACTCAGCAGTTAACGTATCGTACGAAATGCCGCTTGTTGAAATCAAACCGGAAACCGTCGCAATCTCTGCATCAAGGAACGACTTTGATGCGGCAACCGGAACTTTTACCGTTACGATTCTGCTTCCCTGGTACGTCTTGTTCTTGTACGCATCCTTAGGTGTCTTCAGAGAAAGCGTCTTTTTTTCATAAGAAACAATCGGCTCGTTTTCTCTGTGCCATCCATTTCCATTCACTGCAACGACGATTTCGTCTCCATCCCCCGGTTCAAGAATCACATCAGCGCTTACCAGACTGATTTCCATGTTTCTGAGGTCTGATCCGGCAAACGTGTATGTCTTGTTGAAATCCTCAGCAGTTGCAGGAATAATCTGTGAACCGGAAGATCCAATGTTAATGGTAATGCCGTCATCAGAATACTCAAAGCTGCGTTCCTTAATGGTCACTTTCCTCGTCGTCAGAATGACCACCAGAAAAACCGCCACCACAGCCCACATAATGAACATTATTTTCTTATTTATATCTCTCATAAACCTCTCCCTCACACTTCCACGAACTTGTCGTACAGAACGCAGGTGATTGCGTAGTAGATGCCGCAGATTACCATCAGAATGCCGTCAGCAAGCCATCCGGCATGCACGCCTGTCATGAAAGCTGAGGAGGCGTCTCTGAATGCAAGATCCATACCAATATCAACAGGATCAATACTATCAAGAAAGTTGAAAAGCGGGGTGAACGTCCACTTGAGTGTCAGCCAGGTAATCAGGATGAACATAATGTAGATGACAGCCTTTGGAACCTTCCATCTCTTGGTGATGACTGCAGTAACCGTGCGTACCATGTTGATGAGCGTGTTCACGAACAGCCATACAATAATGAGGGCACAAATAAGCATGCAGACAAAGCTGATTATATTCCCTGCTGTCAGGCCACTCCAATCAGATATTACAAATTCACCATCTGATGCAATAAGACCGAACATCAGGAGGTAGACAAGGCACTGAACGCCAAAGAAAAGCAGCTCACAGATGCCGGTGATGTACTTGCCGCCAATGAGCTTCCAGCTGTTAACCGGAAGCAGCTTCATCAGGTAACCGTTGTCCTTGAAGAGCATGTCCTTCATGCTTGATGCATTGTCGAACATGAGGCCAAGATAGAATCCGACTGTATCAATGAGGATGACAATCGGAATCAGCAGTTCATTCATTACCCAATCTGGCAGAAATGGCAGTATGGGTCCTCCGTCAGGATTGAAATAGAACAGTGCCAGTGCGAGCAGATTAACTGCCGCAAGTACGATGCTGGATGTATACGTATTAGAAGAGCGTCTCTTCCATTCCTGTCTGATTACTGAAGTCATTTTGCAGCCTCCTTGAAAGTGTCTGACCAGTCATCTGAGAACAGTTTGATGTAAATCTGGTCAATGGATGTGTTATACTGCGTGCGAAGGTCATCCGCGCTGCCGGCAAGCTTAATCCGGCCGTTACCTATAAAGCATACGTCGTCGAAAATTGACTCAACATCGTTTACCAGATGTGTACTGATGATGATGGATGAATCTTCCGTGTATGTCTTGATGATTGTTGAAATGATGCGTTCGCGTGCCACAGGATCAACGCCGCCAAGTGGTTCATCAAGAACAAAGAGCTTTGCCCTGCGGGAGAAAGTCAGCGTCAGGTTCATCTTTTCGACCATACCCTTTGACATTGTCTTTACCTTTTCATCAGCAGAAAGCTTCATGAAGTCAAGCATGTCCTTTGCCTTGTTTTTGTCGAAATCAGCAAAGAAATCTGCATAGAAGTCAATGGCATTCTGGCAGGTCATGTTCGGGTACATGATGTTCCTGTCTGGCAGGAAAGACACAAGCTGCTTGCTTTCAACGCCCACCGGTTTTCCGCATACGGTAACTTTTCCGCCTGTAGGAAGGAGCAGGCCTGCTATAATCTTGAGCAGCGTTGTCTTGCCGCTTCCATTTGGTCCCATAAGACCCAGGATGCGTCCCTTGTTAAGGGTGAAGTTTACATCCTTCAATGCCGGTTTCAGAAGATAGTTCTTTGAAACGCCCTCAATCCGTAAAATCTCTTCCATGTATCTCTCCTTATTCTGCTTTCAGTTCAACAGCGGCTTTCACCAGACGGATAATCTCATCATCCGCAATGCCTGCTTCCCGCATTTTTGCCACGAATGAGCCGGCTTCTGCCCTGCCCATCTGATCCTTCAATGCAACTGCACTCATACCCTCTCCTTCAGCAATGAATGTGCCCATGCCGCGGCGCGTTTCCGTAATGCCGGCGCGTTCCAGTTCCTGAAAAGCGCGGACAATCGTGTTCGGATTTACCTTAAGCTCCTCCGCGAGCTCACGTACCGACGGCACCTTGTCACCCGGATGAAGATCGCCCGCGATGACGCGGCGCTTGATTTCATCCATGATCTGAATGTAGATGGGAACGTTTTTGTCAAACTCCATTACAAACCTCCAATAAACTCTCTTGTCCAGCCTCACTCTCCGATGCTGGCCTGCACTATTCATAAGCGGATAAGCTCGCTGCACGTTCAGCATGCTCATCCGTTGCTCTGTTATAGTGTACTATTTGGATAGTACACTAATGCACTAAACTTGTCAACAGTTTTTTTTAAAATTTTTGGTTTGCCCAAAAACTCGAAAAACCCTTACAAATAAAGGTTTCACGGGTTTTCTTGACAAAATGGAAGGGGGGGGGTAGACTGAATGTGATATTAAAAAGCAGGTCGCCAGGAAACCCTCTTTGTGACCTTAAGAAAGGAGTTTACTATGAAAAAGACTATTCTTGCATTGTTAGTTCTGCTCACAGCAGCACTTATTTTCACAGGTTGCCCGAAAGAACCGGAAGTTCCAGAATCGACCCCGGAAACCCTCAATCTGGAAGGAACCTGGCTCTCCACAAAATCATGTCACATCGATGAAGAAGACCCAGAATCTCCGACCTTTGAGGCTGTCATTATGAAACTTGAAATTACAAGTACAGCTTTTTCTGTATATCAGATCACCGATGACTGTTCCATGAACCAGTTTATGAAAGGTGTAATGACAGCCGGTTTAACTCAAGAAGAACTTGCTGCGCTTTATGCTGAATACCCTCAGCTGGCAGAAGATATTGAACTTGAATGGAAAGAAACACCTTTCATGTCCGGTTCCTACTCAGTCAGCGGAACAACACCTTCATTCACCATTGAAGGCGTCGCACTGCCTGTCACTCTTTCAGCAGATAAAACAAGCATTACATTATCCATTGAAGATGAATTAACTGGAGAGCCTGAGAGCATGGTTTTCGTAAAGCAGTAAGTTTCCCCGCGGATGAATCCCGTCCGCTTTCAGAAGAAAGACCACCTGAGCTCACACACAGCCGGGTGGCCTTTTTTTAGACATAACAGTTTCCGTGCTCTACAATAATGTATAAGAAACAATATTTCCCAAATCTATTGCTAAAGGAGTATGTATGAAAAAGAAAATCATTCTTTCATTGATTGCATTGCTGACTGTCACCGTTCTCATTACAGGCTGCAGCCTGCTTGACGGCATGTTTCAAACCAATATCGATGGAACATGGATTGGTTCTAATAAAGCTACTGGAAAATGTACAGAATACACAGTAAAAATGGTAATTTCAGGCAATACAGTAAAATGGTATGACGCAACTGCTGCTTATAAAGCCGCTGTTTTAATGTGGTCCGAGGGAGATGATGAACCAACTGCAGCATGGGAATCAGAGCCTGCTTATACAGGAACAGTTTCTGTCAGCGACAACACAATCACCTTCTCTTTCCTGGGAGTCAATACAACAGGAACACTGGCAAAAGACAAAAAATCATTCACATACAAAGTCGGTACACATACTGACACCTTCAAGAAGCAGTAAGCTTCCCTGCGGATGAACCCCGTCCGCTTTCAAAAGGCCACCTGAGCGCGCGCAACAGCCGCCGGGTGGTCTTTTTTTGGACAAAACGCGCATTTTCTGCTAGCATAACATCAGCCCTCATAACAAGGAGATACACATGAAGAAAAACGTACTTCTTTCCCTCATCATCCTGCTCGCAGTACTCATCCTCACCGGATGCGCAGAAGCCTCAATCTACGATGGCACCTGGATTTCCACCGATGCACGCGGAAAAATCGTCATCAAAGGCGACACCATCAAAACATACGACACCACATCAGACCTTCTGCCAAGCGCAAAAGGCAAAATCGAAATAAGCGACACATCCTTCGCCTACGACGGCCTCATCGGAACCCTGTCCGCAGATGGCACCACATTAAAAATGGAAATTGAAGGCTACGAAATGTTCTCCATGCTCTTCACCAAGCAGTAAAATCCACAGGGGCGCCTGCCCCGCTACTCGTCGATAAACAGGCCGCGATCCCAGTTGTGCTTCGGATAGCGGCCTTTCATTTCCTTACAGACTTCAGGCCACGTGTTCTGCCAGAAGCCGGCGAGGTCACGCGTTACCTGAAGCGGACGGCGGGCCGGGGACAGAAGCCTTAAAAGCACGGGTTCGCCCATGACGGTCGGCGTCTTAGTGCAGCCGAACATCTGCTGGATGATGACTTCCAGCACAGGGATTGGCCCCGCGGCCTTATCAAGCACTTCATACGTAAGCCGGCGCTCCCGGCCATTTTCCAGTTTCAGTTTATGCGGCACATCGCGGTCAACGCCCTCTCCGTCAAGCGCATACCGCAGCGCCTCAAGCACCGTCTGAGCAGACAGTCGGCCATCCCGCGGAATGAACGGCGTGATCCACCCCTCCGGATGCGCCGCGAGCTCGTGTAAGCGCTCTTCCGCTTTTGAGACACCGGTCGTTACACCTTGGGCTTTATCCGCTTTTGAGGCGCCCGCCTCGTGACGCACGCGGAACTCCCAGCGGAGCAGGAACGCGTCGCAAGCCTCGTTCCACGGCAAGGCGCGGATGCCGCTTTTGCGCACCAGCGTCTCCCACGCAGAAGCGCTGTCAGAAGCGGTCGCCTCAAGCCGGCGTTCTTTCAGGATAATGTCGCCAAAGCAGGTATATTCGGTTTTCTTAAGCTTCTGCGCGCCGGCGGCTCCCACAAACTCCGCTTCCACACGCACACTCTGGTGCGCGGCCAGCCACGCAGATAAGGCAGAATCCGCTTTCAAGGCCTGTGCGGCGCCGGCTTCTTCCCAGCGGTAGATGCGGCCTTCTCGTTCGCCGGCATCTGCGTCGGGCGCGATGATCCATTCGGGAAGCGCGGCATCGTTCGTCTTTGCAAGATACTCGCGTGGCAGCGACGCCTTTCTGCCCGACGGGAACTGGTAAACGCCGCTTTCAGCATGATGAGCGAGCCTGTCCGGAAAGCCCGAAAGCAGGCAGAGCGCGCCCGCTCCCGGTAAGCCGGCTGCGTCTGAAGACTGAAGAATTGTCTGCTGGGAAGCGGGTCCGCTTTTCAAGCAGGTGTCAGCAGACTGGTGATTTGTTCGCTTAGAAGCGCGCGCGCCGCAAGCCGCAAGCCGCTTTTCGAGCGCGTTTCTCAGGCGCTCTTCCTCGCGCCGGACAGCCGCAGCGTTCATGCCGCGGGAAACCTGTGCGCCATACCTGCACGCGTAGTCAAGCGCATCCGCTCCACCCGTGAGCGCAACGCATGCGATTCTCGGATGAACACCGAGGCTCAGTGCATCGCGGCCTTTCTGGGTGATGGCGCCATCCGCATCGAGACAGCTGAGCGTCTTGAGCAGGTCAGAGCACGTTTTCCACGCGCTTTCAGGCGGCTCATCAAGCCAGTCGAGCGCTCCAATGTCACGCACGCCCCACAGCGCACACTCAAGCACCACCGGCATCAGGTCAGTGTGCATGATTTCAGGTGGCGCGTCTTTTATGCGCGAGTCAGCCTCTGACCAAAGGCGTATGCATGTTCCAGGCGCAACACGGCCTGCACGACCTGCGCGCTGCCCCGCGGAGAACTCGCTTTCGGTAAGCGTAACGAGCCGGTTCATGCCAGCCGCCGGAGAATATCTGCTTTCACGGGACAGGCCCGAGTCGATGACAACCGTAACGCCCGGCACCGTGATTGAAGTTTCAGCAATTGAAGACGCCAGAATGACGCGGCGCGCGGCCTTCTGTGAGCCGGCTAGAATGCGCTTCTGCTCAGCAAACGGCGTTGATGAATGGAGGATGCGCACATCCACACCCGAGGATTCATCCCCATCCGCAAGCCTCATCCCGACTCCGGGGAGCGCGTCCTGAATGAAATCGCGCGCGCGGTTCAACTCCGACAGGCCCGGCAGGAATACGAGCAAGTCTCCATCCGCATCCGGAAGCTCATCCAACACGGCACGCGCTGCTTTTCCGGCGACGTCATCACGTGCGGCAAAGCCCATACCGCCGCCCGTGCGCACATCCGTTGACGAACTCAAGCCATCCGCGTAGGGCCGGTACTGCACATCAACTGGGAACAGGCGGCCGGGCACGCTGAACGTACGGCAGCCCAGGTACGACGCGACACGCTCGGCATCCATCGTAGCGGACATGACAAGGATATGCAGGTCGTCGCGCAATGCGGCCGCATCTTTCAGGAACGCGAGCGCCAGGTCAGAGTGCACTGAGCGTTCGTGAAACTCATCGAGCACGACGACAGACACGCCCTCAAGCGACGGGTCCGCCTGCAGCATGCGCACAAGGATAGCCTCAGTCAGCACCTCAAAGCGCGTCCTGGACGACACGCACGTCTCAAGATGCATGCGGTATCCGCTCGTTTCGCCGACTTCCTCACCAAGAAGCGTGGCTACGCGCGACGCAACGGCGAGGGCTGCAATCCGGCGCGGTTCCAGCATCAGGATTTTGCCGGGGAAGTGCTCTAAAAGCGCAAGAGGCATCGCGGTAGACTTACCGGCACCCGTTTCGGCAGTGAGCACGAGCGCGCGCTCAGGCCCCGCAAGAAGAGAAGCCGCCTCATCCAGAAACGCCGTTATGGGAAGATTATCAATAGAAGAAGGATACGCGGCGCTCTTGTCAGTCATCTCGTCTGATCTCAAAAACAGGCTTTATCTGCCATCACCAGCAGAGCGGATGAGACACAGCCCATTTTTTCAGGGCGACGCGCGCGCTGTCAAACGCAATGGGCAGCGCATCCACATCATCCGGAGAAAGAACGGGAATCAGGCGGAAACCTGTCACTTCCTCTTCCTGCGCCACAAGCTTCGTAAGCTGTCTCGTGTCAGCCGGGCAACTGAAAAACATGTCGCACGTGTGATACGTAATGTCCTTGTACGGATACACATTCGGCGCAGTCGCCACGTAAGTAAGCTGATCCGCCGCCACATCGATGCCCGCTTCCTCATGGCACTCGCGCACACAGGCCTCCTCAGCGCTCTCGCCCGGATCAACAAATCCGCCCGGCAGCGTGATGCAGCCCTTTTTCGGCTCCTTACCGCGCACTTCGAACAGCACCTCATTGCCTTCCGTGTAATAGATGACGCCGACCCCGACCGCCACATTCTGATATAACGTAAACCCGCACTCAGGGCACACCCATTTGCGCCCCGCAGGATACTGCAATCCCGCCTTGCCACAGTGCGGACAAAACTCAGTTGAAATGTCCATGACGATATGGTAGCCGATTTCGCCAAAAAGGGCAATTTTCCAAAGGGGCGCCTGCCCCTCGCTCCGAAGTCCTCACTCGCTTCCGCTCGCTCCGGTCTTCTACGCTGCCCCCTCTAGCGCCTTGACGCTGACGCGTCCCAGAACGCAGAAAAGAGCCATCTGGGCCCCCTTTTGCGCTTTTTGCCCATCTTGGGGACCCGCACTGTGCAGAGAAATAGTGGGAAAAGTAAGTTTTTCGCCGTATCGCTTTTTAAAGCCAGTAACTTTTACGCATTTTTCATGCTTCTTTCAAGTAAATCTGCTGATTCAGGCCAAAATGCGGGTCCCCAAAACGCGAAATCCGGCCTTCACGGGGACCAGTTTCTTAAAAATAAAGCAAATTTCGCTTGCACGCTAAGTCTTAAAAGCGGAAAAAGTTCTTTTTTGCAAGTAATAGCCTTATCAACGGCCAAGGCCAAGCCTTAAAAGCGGACAAATGCCTTATCAGAACAAGCGCGTCAGGGATTGCGGGTGTAGACTGCGGATACACCCGCAAAGCAGGGATGTCAAGGCTTTAAGTGAGCGCTGCGAACGCGCCTTGACGTCTCTGCATTGTAGCAAGCGCGTCAGGGATTGTAGCGGCGCGAAGCGTTCGGAAGCGGGCGACAGCACACTTCCGAATGGAGGGCGGCTGCCCGGAACCGCGCAAAGCCCGGCGGGCGCGGCAGACGCAGGCTGGCGTGCCCGAGACGCCCGCAACATTCCGATTATGAATTCTTTTCTTGTCATTTTTGAATTCTTTTCTTGTCATTTTCTTGATTTTGCACTATATTATAGGTATGAAAGACATTCTGATAAAACTTCGCGAGGACAATCGCTACACACAGACAGCCATGGCCAAACTGCTCGGTATTTCGCGGCAGGCATACATGAAATATGAGACGGGCGAGGTCGAACCGCCGGTTGAGGTTATCCGAAAATTGAAAGAGATTTACGGCGTCACGTACGAAATGCTCATCGACAACCGGACGGATCTGCTTAGAGACACACAGGATCATCCAGTTACGGTCTACCCTGTAACAAACGATTTTCAGGGTTTCATGGCTGCCGAGCCTTCTCCTGCGTATAGCACAAAGAAGACAATCCAGAACTCATCTCTTGAAGAGTTTGCGACCATGCTCTTTTCGGTTGCTGCTTCGCTCGAGTCAGCACCGCTCACCCTTGAAGAAAAACTTACAAAGTACACGGTCTACGCAAAACTCGCCGAGGCACAGATGGACATTGCGAACGGTGACAAGGGGGAGGACATCGATACCGTATTCACGAAGGTAATGGGTAAAAAATGGGCGAAAAAACATATAAAGTAAACTTTCTTGATTCTGCCTGTAAGGATTTACAGGCAATCAAAGACTATTGGGAAATCGTTCTGGAGCAATCTCCGGACGCTTTCATGGCTGAACTGTATTCCAGAGCAAAAAGTCTGGACCGTTTTCCTTTTTCCCATCACCAGCCACAGGATGTGCATCTGAAAGCCAAAGGCTACAGAATCTGTCCTGTGCGCAATTACTATCTCTTTTACATTGTTGAAGGCGACACGGTTCAAATCCATCGGATTCTTTACAACAAGATGGATTTCACCAAGCTCTTCTAAAAACTGATTTTCTCAAAAATAGCGGGCGGTCAGCGCGTCTGCCATGTCCTGGGCGCGGTCGAGTGTGCGGCTGATGAGCGGTACGAACAGCGGCAGCAGCGAGCGGATGCGGTTGATGAATCCGCGCGTATCCTTGAGGCCACCGCGGATGAGCTGCACTTTGATGATGAGCGCTGCCTCGTCTGCAAGCAGCGGGATGAAACGGATGATGACAAGCACCGTCAGCGCAACCGTCTTTCCCGGGATGAGCGCCTTAAGGCCATCCACAAGATCGGACTCGTCTGTTGATGCGAGAAACGCGTAGAGCGAGAAAATAGCCGGCACGAGATGAAGCAGCATTTTCAGCATGCCATTCACGCGCATCCGGGTCACTTTCAGAATACCAAGCTGCCAGAGAAGCACATCGTCCGCTGTAACCGGCATGAGCAGCATCTGGATGAGCGTAAAGAACAGGAGCCACGGCAGGAGCTTCAAGAGTGTCTTCACCGGCCGGATAAGCGGCAGGCGCGCACAAAGCGCATACACGAGAGAAACGCCGGCCATCACGAGGCATGGCAGCCAGGTCTGGAACACGAGGGATGTGATGAACAGCGCAAGAAACAGCAGGATTTTCGTCGGGGCCGGCAGTCTGCTTACAGGCGAGCGCTTGTTCTGGAAGACGCCGCCTGATGTCTGCTTGAGGCGCGACAGGAATCCGTTGTCGAGCGGCTCGAGAGAAGGAAGCGCGGTGGCGTTCTCAGCAGAGGCGGCAGAATCGGCTTTGTCCGGGCTGGTTGCTTCAACAGCAGCTGAGTCTGCTTTTACGGCGCCCGCCGTAATCCGGATAACGCGGTCAGCTACCGTCGCTTCCTCATCGCGGTGTGTCGAGAAGATGACTGTCTTGCCTTCGTCGGCGAGCGCACGGAGTGTGTCTGCAATGCGGCGCTTTCCTACAGAATCAAGGCCCGCGCATGGTTCGTCAAAGATGATGATGTCGCTGTCGAGCGCAATGATGCCAGCAAGAGAAGCGCGCCGTTTCTCGCCTCCTGAAAGCGCAAGAATCGGGCGGTCTGCAAACTCAGCGAACGGCAGTCCTGCTTTTTGCATGGCGGCCTTAACGCGCTCTTTCAGAAGCTTGCCTGTCAGGCCGGCGTTACGCGGACCATACGCCACATCATCGGCAGTGAATACTTCGAACAGGGCGCCTTCACATTCCTGAAGCGCAAGCGCCGGCCGGCTTGTTCCGCGGACAGCGCCTGAGTCAGGCACAAGAAGCCCGGCCGCAAGCTCGAACAGCGTCGACTTGCCGGAACCAGATTCGCCCATGACCGCCGTGACGGTGCCGCTTTCAAAAGCGAGGTTCAGTCTGTCAAAAAGCGGCTTGTCTGCACCGGGATACGAGAAGGTGACGTCTTCAAAGCGGAGGGACTCGCGCGTATCTGCTTTTGAAAGCTCTTGTTCAGAAGAAGGCACCTGTTCGCTGTTAAGGCCTCCGCCCGCGCCGAACAGACGTTCTTTCAGCGCGGTGTCAGCCTGGAACGCAGCGACGCTTTCATCAGCGATAAGGGCGCCGTCTTCCATAGCCAGCACGCGGTCTGCACGCATCGCTTCTGAAATGTCGTGGGTTATTGAAATGATGGTATCGCCTGCGTGATGGCGTTCATCAAGAAAGTCGAGGATTTCATCGCGCGTAGCGGCATCTATCATGCTGACCGCTTCGTCAAGGACAAGCAGCCCCGGTTCCATAGCGAGGATTCCGGCCAGCGCCAGCTTCTGCGTCTGGCCCAGGGAAAGCTCAGTCGTACGGGCGTCCACTTTTTCTGAAAGGCGAACCACGTTGAGGAGCGCGCCTGCAACACGGGCGGCCTCATCTTTGGATGCGCCCAGGTTCTCCGGGCCGAAGACGGTGTCGCGCTGGACGATGCTCGCAATTATCTGCATCTTGGGCTCCTGAAAAACTATGCCCGAAATAGAGTTCGCGCGCGTCACCGTGCCCGCGTCCGGCTCGAGGAAGCCCGTAATCAGGCGGGCGAGCGTGCTCTTTCCCGAGCCATTCCGCCCAAGGACAGCAATGTACTCGCCTGACTCGACAGAAAACGAGACGGCTTTCACCGCCTCAATCTGCCTGCCAGAGGATGTTGTGTATGTGTAGGAAACTCCATCAAGTGAAAGAATGCTCATCTCAGCAGTAGGCGTTAAGCATATCCCTTATGCGCTCAAGCGCAATCTTGATCTTGTTGATGTCAGTAGCGTAGCAGCAACGGACGAAGCCTTCACCGCCCTTGCCAAACACGTTTCCTGGAACAACGGCGACCTTGTACTCATTGATGAGCTTTGTCGCAAACTCCTCTGAGGTAAGGCCTGTCTTACGGATATCCGGGAACATGTAGAACGCGCCCTCCGGTTCAATGCACGGAAGTCCCATATCGCAGAACGCTGAGTACATCAGGTTGCGGCGCTGCTGATAGGAAATGCGCATCTTCTCAACCTGGTCAGCACCCGAGCGGAGGCCTTCAATAGCGCCGTACTGAGACATGGTCGGCGCACAGATTGATGAATACTGATGCAGCTTATGCACCTGCTTGATGAGGTCAGCCGGTCCGCAGATGTAGCCGATGCGCCAGCCCGTCATGGCGAACGCTTTTGAGAAGCCGTTCATGACGATAGTATATGGTTTCATTCCCGGCAATGAGCCGATGGAAACATGCTTGTGGTCGTCGTACACAAGCTCGCAGTAAACCTCGTCGCTCAGCACCCAGATCTGGTGCTTCTTCACGACTTCAGCGATTTTTGCAAGCTCATCCGGCGGAATCATGCGACCTGTCGGGTTGCTTGGTGAGCAGATCATGACCGCTTTCGTCTTCGGTGTGATGGCCGCCTCAAGCTGCTCTGCAGTCGGATAAAAGCCGTTCACGGATGTATCCAGGTGCACAAGCTTTGCGTCGCACAGGGCGGCCAACGGCTGATATGAAACGTAGCACGGCTCGCAGACGATAATCTCATCCCCCGGGTTCAGGATTGCGCGGAGGACAGCGTCGACCGCCTCTGAAACGCCGAACGTGATGAGGATTTCGTTCTTAGGGTTGTAATCCATGTTGTAGCGCGCTTCGTACTTTGCAATTTCCTCACGCAGTTCGAGCAGACCCCAGTTTGAGGTGTACGCCGTGTGGCCCTGCTCCAGGTGATAGAACGCCTCTTCGCGGATAATCCACGGAGTCGCAAAGTCAGGCTCGCCGACACCGAGTGAGATGATGTCAGGGCTGCCTGCAATCAGGTCAAAGAACTTACGGATGCCCGAAGGCTCCGTCTTGAGCATTTTTTCGGAAAAGCGGTCGGGCCGCGTATTTTGTGATGAAGAATCGTCTGACATTATGCGGTAACTCCCTCACGAGAATCTTTCTTCTCATCCACGAGAACCGTGTCATTCTCCTTGTAAGCCTTGAGCACAAAATGTGTCTTTGTGCTTCTGACGCCGTTCAGCGTAGAAAGCTTTCTTGCAACGAAGAATGCAACATCCTGGAGTGAGTCGCCCTCAATGATGACCTGCAGATCGTATCCGCCAGACATGAGGTACAGAGACTTTACCTGCGGATAGCGCCAGATGCGCTCGGCGATTGCATCAAATCCGTGTTCGCGCTCAGGCTGGACCTGAATCTCGATAACTGCACGGACTGACTTTGACTCTTCCTGCACTTTCTCAGGATTGACGATTGCTGAATATTTGATGATGTATCCGTCATCCTCAAGTTTCTTGATGATGGCTTCGACTTCGGCCACACTTTTTTTTGTCATTGCGGCGATATCGGCAGCTGACAACCTTGCATTTTCCTGCAGTAAATTTAAAATTTCTTCCATTTTTCGCGACCTCCGTCTATTTGTTATTCTGTATAAGAACAGCTACGCTAGAGTAGCCGTTTTTTCATTTTTGCACAATCACATCCCTTACGCGGGGTCTCCGGCATGCAGCGCAACATATCCGCTTGTAAGGCTTGCTGAAGGGTCCGCTTTCAAGGCCTCGCCCGCAGCTTTCACGCGCTTTATGTAGTCGCCGATTGTTTCAAGCGGCGTATCGAAAGCCATGCCTCCAAACGGCAGTTCATCCGCTTCCGGAAGCCTGAAATGGTGCATGTCAGATCCGCTTGTTACAGGCAGATTGTGCTCGCGGGCGTACGTAAACGCAACCGGATTTTCCTCAGGGTTGTTGCCTGAATTGAACGCTTCAACGGCGTGTACGCTTTCCGGATGCAGGTTGATTCTCTTGATGTAATCGCGCTTTCTGTATGGATGCGCCTGAACCATAAGCCCGCCGGCGGCCTTAATCTGCTCGAAAAGTTCAGCGTGCGTCCAGTTCATCATCTCAGGATGAGCCTTGAGCCAGGCTTTGTCGATGCCGTACAGGAGATAGTCATCTCCGTCAAAAGTGAACTCGACGCCAAAGAAAACCTTGAAATCAGTTCCGTTTGCCTTGTTCCAGAGTTCTGCGCGTTCAAGGGCGTGTTCATATCCCTTGCAGTACAGTTCTATTTTTTCTTCCCAGGGAAGGCTTCTGTCGACAGCGCAGTTGCCGTTGAAAAAGTGGTCAGTCACCATGATGCCGGCATATCCTGCCTTGCTGTAAGCCTCGATGTAATCAGCGCCGCGTGTTACGCCACAGGCACTTCCTTCGCATGTATGAAGATGCGTTTCATAAATAAACTGGTTCATACCGCATAGTATAGCGAAAAGGCGCTTCACTGTGTATACTTTGAGCATGGCATCAGATAAAGAAAACGACAGTCAGCTTGAAATGTTCGACATCTTTGATATGGATGAAGTCAGGAACTCCGCAAAGCGCGCGGCGGAGGCTGCAAAACGGGAACAGAAAGAGGATGAGCCGGCGAGTGCGGATAAGCAGCTGGATGAGCTTAAAAGCGGTCCGGAGCATTTGGGGAAAGCGTACGAATCTGTGGATTTTGCGGAACTCGCCGTTCACGACAATGACTTTGAAAACTGCACCTTTACCGGCTGCCATTTCGTAAAAGCACACCTTGAGCGCACGGTCTTCAGGAACTGCACGTTCACCCGCTGTGACTTCGTTCTCACCCGCTGTGACAATGCGACGCTCGACACCGTCACGTTTGACAGCTGCAAGCTCATGGGCCTTGCGTTCGGCGGATGCAACAAGTTCGGCTTCACGCCTTCATTCAACGACACGCTCATCAACTCTTGCGTGTTTGAGTCAAACCGCCTGAAAGGTTCCACGTTCATCGGATGTACTGTCCGTGAAAGCGAATTTCTTGCCTGCGACCTGACGGATACATGCTTTGACGCGACATCATTCGACAGCACGATGTTCGACGCCTGCATCTTCAAGAACGCGGATTTCACCAGCGCCCACGGATATGCAATAGACCCTTTCGCCAACAAGATGAAAGACGGGCGCTTCTCACTGCCTGAGGCGCAATCCTTCCTCTACTTCATGGAGATAAAGATCGAATGAGCTCAATAGTCACGCTTTGCCTGAGCGCCGGCATTCAGAAAACGATAACCTTTGACAGCCTGAAACCGGGAGAGGTAAACCGATCGCGCTCGTACATCTACGACGCATCCGGAAAAGCCGTAAACTCAGCACGCGTCCTTGTTCAACTGATGGAAGCTGATGACGCTGACCGCGGGCTGGAAGACAGCCTCGCTTTTGAATGCGCCCCGGACAACAAGGCATCAGACGCTTTCAAGGCCTGCCCGCCCGAGTCTGCCTGCCAGACCTCGTCTGACAATAAGGCATCAGGTGCTTACAAGGCCCCGGCCGCCCCGGATGACATCACGCTCATCTGCCCGCTCGGCAAAAAGAACGCCGACTTCTTCCTGCAGCTCGCCGCCCGTGACGGCCTCAATCCGGAAGCCGTGCTTATCCCGGGATATACGCGCGAGTGCTGCACGCTTCTTGATGAGGCGGCAGGCGAAGTCACCGAGCTCGTCGTAGAAGAGCCCACTCCCGAAGACGAAGCGCCCGTCAGCGACCTGCTCTTCACGCTCAGAACCGCGCTCGCCCGGGCGTCCGCTTTCAACAGGCTGGAAGACAGCGCGCCTGCCTGCCAGGCCTCGTCTGACAACAAGGCATCAGGAACTTACAGAGAGCTGGAAGACAGCGCCGCTTCTCAGAACGCAGCGGCAGATAGGGCATCAGGAGCTTTCAAGGCAGCGGGCGCACTGCCCCGTACGGCACTTCTGTTCGCAGGAAGCCGCCCCGCTTTCTGGCCGCAGGATGCCATCCAGCAGATTGCGCTCGCTGCAAAAAAAGCAGGCGCTCTCTTCATGGCCGACTTCCGCGGAAATGACCTGCTGAGCCTGCTGCCTGCCAGCGTCCGTGGCGAGTGCTCATTAGCGGACAAAGCAACATCTGCAAATAAGGCCGCATCAGCTTTCAAGGCATGCCCGCCCGCACTCACGCCGGACATCATCAAAATTAACGAGGCTGAGTTCCGCGAGACGTTCATGCGCGGGGCCGACGAGCTTGCCGCGGCGATTTGTGAGAAGAGTCGTGAGCTTGGAAACATCATAGTAGTCACGAGGGGAGCCGACAGCACGCTTGCTGCAGACCGCGGCACACTGTACGAATGCGCCTCAGAAAAAGTGCGCGCCGTCAACACGATAGGATGCGGCGACAGTTTCAACGCAGGCTTCCTGTACGAGTACATGACGAGCTGCAATGTAGAGATGGCTCTGAAAAAAGGCACCTGGTGCGCTGCCCGAAACGCAGAGCGGCTGAGCCCGGGAACGATACGCTGACCATCAAATAAGCACGCGCTGGATTTCCCGCTCAATCCACGCAGATGAAAGCGGCTGCTTTTTCGTCTCCATCGTGAAAATCAGATTCATATCCTGGCAGACTTCGCTCATCCGGTAGCGTTTGATTTTCGACACCACCGTTTCAAAATAGACAGCGTTGTCTATCATGCCAAAATGCTCCCAGATGACAACCTGCCGTGTCTGCAGATTCAGGCAGTAAAAATCAGGATGCAACGTTTCGGCTTTCCCAAAACCGAGCGGAAATTCGTACACAAAAGGGATGCCATGCTTTTTCAGACGCTCGGCAATCATCGCTTCGGATTTTGAACGTACTCTGAGTCCGAAGTCTGTCTCAAGGATTGCAGCTTCTCCCGCAAACCCAAGTCTCGGACCGGTGATCAGTTGCGTTTCCCACATGCGGGCGAGTTGCTCCTTCTCCACTCGGATGGGCTTAATCCACTGCTGGAGAGCAGGATGTTCGCTTGGGAACAAAGCGTCCAGTTCCTCCGGCTGATAACAGCGAACGGCTTCCTGCAGGATAGCGCGCTGCTTCTTGAGGCGGCGGCACATGTCTATGTCATACTGTTTCTGTGCCAGCTGCGAGATAAGCTTTCGCTGCTTTTTTCCAAGATACACCTCATGCCGCCCGGGCCGCTTCCAGAAGAAACGGGGATATCCTCGTCTATTGAAAATCCACAATGTACCTTCTGGCGCAGCAGCAATTTGTTTCTCCTTCTGAAGAATTCGCGCATCCAGAATGGAAATCCACGCTTTCATGGGAGCCTGCACGATGTCAGGCGGCAACTCATCCAGTGACAAAGGGTTCAAAACGCTTTCAGAGAAAGCCGGTGTTCTGTTTTCAAAAGAAATCTTATGTGTCATATATCCTTTTACGCAGGCGGATGGCAAAAAATCCAAAAAACAGACGAAAAAACTCTTTAATTTGATGTTTTTTCCATGAAAAAGATGTGAGAATCTTTAAGAAAGCAACTCTAAAGAGATTGGACACGCGGACGCGTGTCGGGAAAAGCCAAAATTCTAGTGCTTTACCGACACTGTTTTTTTTGCTTGAGGATGCGTGTATCGGTAAGCGTGCAATTACTTCCATGTTACCGACACTAATTTTCCTGTTTTCAGATACGCTTATCAGTAAAGGGGTGGTATCTTCCATGTTACCGACACTTTTCAAGATGCTTTGAAAGCATTGTGTCGGTAAAATACTAGAATACGATGCTTTACCGACACTGTTTTGTTTTTTTGTGTCGGTAAATGACTTATTACTAGTATGTTACCGACACACCTCTTCAAACAATGTGCTTTTTGTGTCGGTAAACGTCGGAATTCTAGTATTTTACCCCCCCCCTGTTTCTCTCTCAAAAGCTCCTTCTGCCTGGTTTGCTTTTTAAAAGCAAATGCGCTACGGATTGGAAGGGCGAGCGGAGCGAGAACAGGCGGGCGCGGAGCGCACGGCTGGTCGGAGGCGGGAGCCGGAGCCCTGGAAAGCCGGGCCTGCGAAGCAGGAGCGCCCAGAGAATCTGCTTTATCCTTGACATCACGCACATCCTGCTGTACATTCTATTTAGAAAGTTTTCTAAATAGATGACTTTCTAAATACGGAGGCAGCGCGTGGCGTTTCAGGACACTTTCAAGGCTTTATCGGATCCGGTCAGACGCGAAATCCTTTTTCTGCTGAAGGATGGGCGGAAATCTGCGGGGGATATTGCAGCGAACTTTGACATGACGCAGGCGACGGTCTCGTATCATCTGTCGGTGCTGAAAAAAGCGGACCTGGTGCAGGAGACACGAAAGGCAAACTTCATTTACTACGACCTGAACACATCCGTTTTCGAGGACCTTATGCTGTATTTCGCGCAGTTCAAGGACGCAGCTTCAGACAACACAAGCCAGCAAGGAGAGAATGAAGATGGAAAAAAGTGACCATTCAAGTAATCCGCGAATCATCAACGCGACGTTCGTCATTGCGACGCTGATCTGCCTGCTGCCGATGGTGGCGGGCATTATCCTGTGGAATTCGCTGCCGGATACGGTTGCGTATCATTTCACTGCGGATGGCACCCCGGACGGATGGGGCCCGCGCATCATCCCCGTGTACATTGTGCCCATCGCGCTGGCTGCCCTGACCATGCTGATGTGCGGCCTCTTCAACGCACAGCCTGGGTTCAACGCGGCGCTGAGGCTTGCATGCTGTTATTGCCTGCCGCTGACAGGTGCTGTTGTGGGCGGCTGCTATTATGCTTTCATTCTAGGCCACAACATAGATCTGCTACTCATCATCATGCTGCTGATGGGTTTCATCATCGCACTTATCGGAAACTATCTGCCGAAAACGCCGGTCAGCCTGATCAACATTGAGGTGCAGGCAGCCCACGGCGGTTACGTGCCTGAGGATGCGGCCGCCAGCGCCAAAAAGCGTGCAACAAAACGCGCTGGACGCTTCATGTTTGTCTGCGGCATTGTGCTGATGGCAGCTTCTCTTACTCCCTGGAAAGCGGGGCTGCTCTACGCATGGTGCGCTGTCTTTGTGGTGGGGCTTGTCGTCATCGTTTCGACTGCGGGACTCATCAAGATGAACGACTAGAAATTTCTGCAGTATGACTGCAACCAATTGAGTTAAATTGAAAATGTTACTATACTGAGAAAATGTTCCGCATTTACACAGAAAGAAAAAATGGTTTTGAAAACGAAGCCCGTTCAATCTTCTCAGAGATTACCGGCTTCCTGGGTGTTGCTGGAGTTACCGGTGTACGTTATCTGAACCGGTACGATATTGAAAATGTTTCTGACGAAACGGCGAAGGAAGCCGCGTGCCGCATTTTCTCGGAGCCGCAGAGCGATATCTGCTACTTTACCCACATCCCACTTGCGGAAAAGGACACGGTCATTGCATGGGAGTATCTACCAGGTCAGTATGACCAGCGCTCAGACTCAGCCCAGCAGTGCCTGAACCTGCTCACATCCGGGCTGAAGGCCGCTGTTAAGGAAGGCGAGGCACCGGCTGTACGCTGTGCA
Organism: Candidatus Treponema caballi; assembly: GCA_018066285.1. GTDB lineage: Bacteria > Spirochaetota > Spirochaetia > Treponematales > Treponemataceae > Treponema_I > Treponema_I caballi. The sequence goes on along the minus strand of JAGHRS010000017.1, from coordinate 45,301 downwards.
AAGCTCGTCATCCTTTCTGGTACCGTTTCCGTCGCTGACGTTGAGAGAATCCAGAAGTACCTGATCAACCCGGTCGACTCCCGCCTTGCAAAGCTTGAAATCCCTGAAACACTGAAAATTGACCATCCGCAGCCTGGTGACATCCCCGTTTTCGACGGCTTCATCAAGCTCGATGAAAAAGCACTTTCTGACATCCGCGACAAGATGGGTCTTGCCATGGATATGGCGGACATCAAGTTCCTGCAGGCTTATTTCCAGAAGGAAGGCCGCGACCCGACAGAAACTGAAATCCGCGTACTTGATACATACTGGTCTGACCACTGCCGCCACACCACTTTCAACACTGTGCTCGACGACATCAGCATTGCTGACGGTGAGCTGTCTGCCCCGCTCCAGATGTCACTCGACGAGTACCGCGCAATGCGTGCAGAACTCTACGGCGACCGCATCAAGAGCGATGCCCCGGACGCCAAGCCAGAAACCCTCATGGATATGGCCTGCATCGGAGCAAAATACCTTAAGAAGCATGGAAAGCTTGATGATATTGAACTTTCAGAAGAGATAAACGCCTGCTCAATCTACATTGATGTTGATGTAACTGACACAAGCGCCGGCGCCGCAAAAGCAGACGCCGCTCCAAAGACAGAACGCTGGCTGCTCCAGTTCAAGAACGAGACACACAACCACCCGACAGAAATTGAGCCATTCGGTGGCGCTGCTACCTGTATCGGTGGTGCAATCCGTGACCCGCTTTCAGGCCGTGCATGGGTTTATCAGTCACTGCGCGTAACAGGCGCCGCTGACCCGACCCGCCCAGTGGAACAGACACGCGAAGGAAAGCTTCCGCAGATTAAGCTTACAAGAGAAGCCGCTCAGGGCTTCAGTTCATACGGAAACCAGATTGGTCTCACCACAGGCCAGGTTGCCGAAATCTACCACCCGGGCTTTGAAGCAAAGCGCATGGAGCTGGGCGCCGTCATCGCGGCTGTTCCTGCTGACGTCGTAAAGCGTGAAGAACCGGATGCTGGCGACATCGTCGTTCTCGTCGGCGGCGGTACAGGCCGTGACGGTATCGGCGGTGCAACAGGCTCATCAAAGGCTCACAACGTAAAGTCTGTCACGACAGCTGCTGCTGAAGTCCAGAAAGGAAACGCCGTTGAAGAGCGCAAGATTCAGCGCCTGTTCCGTAACCGCGAAGTAGCCGCCATGATCCGCCGCTGCAACGACTTCGGTGCCGGTGGTGTTTCAGTCGCTGTCGGTGAGCTCGCTCCCGGCCTCGACATCAACCTGGACGCAGTTCCAAAAAAGTACGAAGGTCTTAACGGAACTGAACTCGCCATTTCAGAAAGCCAGGAGCGCATGGCTCTCGTTGTCCGCGCAAAGGACGTCGACGCACTCATCGCTGCTGCCGCAAAAGAAAACCTTAACGCGGTCGTCATCGCTAAAGTCACTGATACAAACCGCCTCATCATGAAGTGGCGCGGCAAGACAATCGTCGACATTGACCGCGCATTCCTCGATACAGCAGGCGCAAGCCGCAACGCACAGGCTGCAATCACTTCTCCTGAAAAGAAGGATTCACCGCTCTGCGCGCCACTCGATTCAGTTGCCGCAATCCTGAACGAGCCATGTTCAGAAGGTCCGTGCAAGCATCCGGGTTCAAAGCTCCAGCGCGCATGGATGGCCAACATGACTGACCAGGCCGTCTGCTCACAGCGCGGTCTTTCAGAACGCTTCGACGGCTCAATCGGAGCTTCAACCGTCATCTTCCCGATGGGCGGTAAGTACCAGAGCACACCAGAGTCTGGCTGCGCAGCAAAGATTCCGGTCCTGCCACCATACGAAACAGAAACGACAAGCCTCATGACCTACGGCTACGACCCGCGCGTCGCAAGCTGGAGCCCGTACCACGGTGCCCAGACAGCCGTCCTTCATTCACTGGCACGCATCACGGCACTGGGCGGCAACCCTGAAACATGCCGCCTGACATTCCAGGAATACTTTGAGCGCACATCAAGCGAAAAGGCCTGGGGTAAGCCTGCAGCCGCCCTGCTCGGCGCACTTTCTGCACAGAAGGCAATGGGCACCGCATCAATCGGTGGAAAAGACAGTATGTCAGGAACATTCGCTGACATCCACGTACCGCCGACACTCGTTTCATTCGCAGTCACCATTGAAGACGCACGCAACGTAAAGGGCGGCGCCTTCCAGAAAGCAGGCAGCAGCGTCTACCTGGTTCCTGTAAAATACAACGCCGACCTGACACCAGATTTTGCCGACTTCACTGACAACGCACGCAAGCTCTACGCCCTGAACAAGGACGGCGTCCTGAACGCCCAGTACCCTGTTGCTGCCGGCGGTATTGCAGAAGCAGTCACCAAGATGGCATTCGGTAACAGAATCGGTTTCGCATTTGACGATGCATTCTTCAACACCCTCAAGGCTGACACATCAGTCCAGAAAGCAATCCTTACTGCAAACGGACATGAGTGTCCGTCATGGCAGCTGTTCATCCCGCTGTACGGAGCAATCATCGCTGAAGTAAGCGCAGAAAACGTTGCCGCTTTTGAAAAGACACTCGGCACCAAGGCCCTGAAGATGGGTATGACAAAAGCAGAGCCTGTCATCAACGCACGCAAGGCAGTCATTGACCTTGCAGAAGCAGAGAAGGCTTGGGAAGCACCACTTGCAAACGTCTTCCCGCCGGTTTCAAAGGTAAGTCAGGCTGAAGAAAAGGCAGGCACCGTTGAAAAGCTTCCGTCATTCGCACTCGACGAGCACGCATCCCTGAAAGCGGCCCGTTCAGCTGATGAAAGCGGAACAGCCCCGAAAGCCAACATCCTGAAGGGCGCAAAGCCAAAGGTACTGCTCCCAGTATTCCCGGGAACAAACTGCGAGTTCGACATGTCACGCGCATTCCGCCTGAACGGAGCTGACACTGACATCGTCGTATTCAGAAACAATACACCAGCCGCCCTTGAAGACTCACTCAAGGAACTGCAGACAAAACTTTCCACAGCACAGATTCTCGCCCTTTCAGGCGGTTTCTCTGCCGGTGACGAACCGGACGGCTCAGGAAAGTTCATCTGCAACGTACTCCGCGAAAGCCGCATCTCAGACGGCGTCATGGACCTGCTCGACAACAGGAAGGGCCTTGTGCTCGGTATCTGTAACGGCTTCCAGGCACTCATCAAGGTCGGTCTCGTTCCATACGGAAAGATCCTCTCACCTTCTGAGGATATGCCGACCCTTACCTTCAACCGCATCGGCCGCCATATCAGCCGCGTCGTACGCACACGCATGGTATCAGCCGCTTCACCTTGGGCACTGGATCCGACCGTTCTTGAAGCAAAGACGCACCTCGTTCCGATCAGCCACGGCGAAGGCCGCATCATCATAAGCGACCAGCTCGCAAAAGACCTGTTCGCCAAGGGCCAGATTTTCACCCAGTACGTCAACGAAGACGGCGTGCCTGTCATGAACGAACCTGACAACCCGAACGGCTCACAGTTCGCCATTGAAGGCATGACCAGCCCAGACGGCCGTGTACTCGGAAAGATGGGACACAGCGAGCGCACTATGGGCTTTGAGGCTGACGGCAGTTCAAACGACCTGATCAAGAACATCGGCGGCGACAAGTGCCAGAACATCTTCGCAGCCGGCGTCCGCTACTTCAACTAATAACAACTGCCGGATTCTGACCGGATCCGGCAGTCTGTACAAAAGACCGCACTCACTGTAAAATCTGCATAAAAGGAGATTTGACATGAAAAAGACATTCCGCGTTATCCTCTCAACACTGCTCATTACAGCCTGCACGTTCGCTTTCTTCAGCTGCAACAAAGCACCTGTCGCATGGGAAACTGACTTCAGCACAGCTGCACAGTACGCAGAAGAACAGAAGAAAGACCTGCTCATTTTCTTCAGTGGAAACGAATGGGATGGCCTCAGTCCTGACCTCATGGCAAACTTCCTTTCAAACAAGAAATTCATGAAGGAAGCGGGCAAAGAGTTCATCCTCTTTACCGTGGATGTACCTTCTGACGTTTCCGGCATGACCGATGAGGCATACACACAGCTGATGCTTCTGACCGGTACCTGCGGAATAAGCACATGCCCAGCCATCATCGCCTGCGACCTGGAAGGCGTTCCGTATTACGAAATCGCCTATCAGGATGGCGTCACCACACTCGATGACCTGATAAACGACGTAAAGTCTGCTGCAGCCGTAAAGAAAACGATTGCAACCCTTGAGGCAAAACTTGAGACAGCACAGGGCGCAGAACGCGTCAGAATCATTGATGAACTGGTCAGCTCCATTCCGGAACTGTATGTCGGCAGATACTATGAGCTTATGTCAACAATCCCGACAATTGACCCGACAAATGAATCCGGTCTGGTAGGAAAATATCTTCTCGTTGCAGCCGAGCAGGAAGCAACAATGCTCATGTATTCAGGAGATTACGCTGGAGCAATCGATGAGTTTGCAAAAACTGCTGAAAACGATTTCCTGACAACATCACAGAAGCAGGAATGCCTGTACTATGCTTCCTATTTCTCCATGCAGCTTGAAATGCTTCCTGAAATGCTCGATTATATGGAGCGTGCCTACAATCTCGACCCGACCTCAGAAACGGGCATTCTGATTGGCGAAATGCTCCCGCAGATGAAGGAACAGGTTCTTCTCCTTCAGCAGCAGGAACTGACAGAGGAACAGTAAGCTGAACATACCGCTAAAACTACTTCTTTCGCTCCTTCTCATAACACTATCAATGCTGTTTTCTGCAGCAGAAAGCGCATTCCTTTCAGTCAACAAGCTGAGGGTGCGCTTTTTGCGTCAGAAAGGCGACCGCCGTGCCATCCGCGTGGGAAAACTGCTCGACAATAAGGAGCAGCTCATCAACACAATTCTTGCGGGAAACACGCTCGTTAACATCGGTCTTTCTGCCATCCTCACATCCATTGCAATGGATTTATTCGGAAACGCCGGAATTGCCGCAGCTACATTTGTTGCAACAATCCTTCTGCTGATTTTTGGTGAAATCGCCCCGAAATCCATCGCATCACGCTATCCGGACAAAATCGCATTCGCGCTTTCCGGATATGCCATGTTCTTCAGGACAATCCTGCTGCCGTTCGTATCCGTTTTCACTAAGTTTGTCTTCCTTCTCGCACGGATTGCAGGTGTTAAGCCTGAAAAGAAAGCTGCAACGTTCACCGAAGAAGACATCAAGACCTTCATGGAAGTTGGCGAAGAAGAAGGCGTTCTCGCAGAAGACGAAAAAACGATGATGCACAAAGTCTTCTCATTCACCGACCTTGAAGCAAAAGACATCATGCAGCCCCGCACAACCTGGAAGGCTGTTCCGATAAACGCAAACTACCGGACCGTCATCGAACTGTCGCAGAAAACGTCTTATTCGCGGTTCCCGGTGTTTGACAATGATATTGATGACATTAAAGGCATTCTCTACATGAAGGATGTACTTGATTACGCGGATAAGCCACGGGAGTTTGAAGTGCGGAAAATCATGCGGCCTGCGCTTTTCATTCCTGAAACGCAGAAGATGTCTTCCATTCAGGAAGCGCTCCGTGCAAACAATCAGTCAATCGCCATCATCCTGGATGAATACTCGCAGACAGCAGGCCTCCTGACCATAGAGGACATAACCCGTGAGCTTTTCGGCACCGTAAGCGACGAATTCAGCGCGCGCCAGATGCAGGAACTCATTCAGGTCAACGAGCTCTATCACATAGCGGACGGCGCCATCCGCATAGAAGACCTTTGTGCGCGCCTCGGCATTGACATAAGCTCCACCGAGTCTGACACGCTCGCCGGCTGGATGCTGGAACAGCTCGGACGCATTCCCGAAAAGGGTGCTGTCGTCGCACTTCCCGGTCTGGTGTTCATCGTCAAGAACATGGAAGGACGGCGCATTTCAAAAGTCATCATCAAGAAGGAGACCACATGATTGCCCAGATAGTAACCGTCGTCTTCCTTCTGCTGCTTGTCCGCATCCTCGCGTTCTTCACATCAAGCGAAACGGCTTTCTTAAGCATCTCGAAAATAACGCTCCGCCAGCTCATTGACGGCAACAAACCAAAGGCGCGCCTCATTGAACAGCTCAAAAGCCAGATGGATAAGCTGCTCACGACCGTTCTTGTAGGCACGAACTTCATCAACACGCTCGCGACATCTCTTGCCACGGCGCTTGCCATTGACCTTGCAGGCCAGGACGGCGTTGCAATTGCAACAGTCATCATGACGATCATCATCGTTATTTTCGGTGAGACGCTGCCTAAAACGCTCGCTGCCTGGAAGCCGGTCGAAAAAGCGCAGAGCGCCGCCGGAACGCTCGCCATTCTTGAAAAGATCCTCGCGCCTGTCATCAAGGTGTTCACGTTCATCACTGACGGACTTGCACGGGCGGCTGAACACCTCTGGACTACGGATGAGCCTGAAATCACTGAGGATGAGCTTAAGGCGCTTATCGAAATGGGAAGCGCAGAAGGCACACTCGAAGGAAACGAAAAAGAGCTTCTCAACAAGATTTTTGAGTTCAACGATATGCGCGTCCGTGACATCTGCCGCCACCGCTCCCTGGTCAAGACGCTCGATGAAAACGCAGACTTTGAAGAAACGCGTCAGGCTTTCATCAGCTCAGGCTACTCGCGTCTGCCGGTGCTGGGAACAAGCGAAGAAAACACAGAAACAGCGGGAGAGGCCGTCATTACAGGACTTGTACACTACAAGCGCGTCCTCTTTTTCTCTGGAAACCGTGCCACTTTCAAGGCGAAGAACGTCATGCGGCCGGTACTTTTCATTCCGGAGACTGTCCCCGTAGAAACGCTCCTGAAGCGTTTCCGCGCCACACGGCAGAGTTTTGCCGTCGTTGTGGATGAACACGGAAGCAACGCGGGAATCGTCACCATGGTCGACATCATGCGCGCGGTCTTCGGAAGGATGACGGATGAGTACGCAGAGCATCCCGTGCCGCCTGAAAAGCGTATCCGCGTTACTGGTAAAAGCGAGTTCCTCGTGCCGGGCGACATGCTCATCACGGATGTGAACACGAACTTCAAGCTGAATCTTGCATCTGAGGATTGCGACACGATTGGCGGATGGCTGCTCGAACAGTTCGGTTATCTGCCTGAAAACGGGGAAAAGCTTAAGGTGGGCAACCGCTGGTTCATCGTTGAGGAACAGGCTGCCCGGCGCATTCAGAATATCCGGATACGATACGACAGGGAAACATCCCAGCCAAGATAATCAGTAGCACCAAGCTGAGCATACTGATACAGAGAATCTGCTGATGTATGTTTATATGAATTACCATCTGCATATGGTAAATACTGAACATCACCTGAAAGAATCAGACTGCTTCGCTTTCCGAAATTCCATGACACAGAAAGCAATCCTCTGTACATAAGAGTACTCTTAGGCTTATCGTAGTACCAGACATATTGAGTACTTCCCATATAATAATGGTAATCATCACAATCATATATCTGCCACGGTGATATTCCTGCTTCCGCACTCAAAGTAAATACTGATGAAAGGATGAAATCTGTTCTGACATCAAACCAAAGTGATTCAATTTCCTGCTGATACCAGATTGCAGGCCCAGATACAGGATACTTCGTTCTGTCTGGATCATAAGGGGATACATTCTGATTTGTATATCCCACATCATTCCTGTCATCATAGCAGGAATGCTGCACGTAACCATCGTGTCCCTTAAGATATGTCTTCAAATACTGAAAGCTTCCGCCAAGTGTCAGTGCGAAATTCTTTCGGTTTACCACTTTCCAACCGGCAGTAAGATTGATAAGGTTTTTCTGATAGAGAGTTATTTCGTGCTCTGAAAACTCAGTAAACATATCCGTAGGATGATCAGGATTATTCACAAGTAAATAAAACCAGTCATAATCCTGCATAAGGCCACTTTCTGTTTCCGCAGCCATCATGATATCACCGGTAAAGACAAATCTGTTGTGGGTAAGTTCAGTTTTTACGCCATACTGCCAGACATTATGCGCATCCCAGTCCAATTCACTCAGTTTCTCAAAACTCGGATACGTGATGACGTACTCGCGGATATCCGCCCAGGACCAGTTTAGAACAGGTCCGATGCTGAATGATGTCTCAGCCCACACTCCGGCCGCGCATAACAGCAGGATAAGAACACTTACCAGGCGCTTCATGCTTCTTCTCCTCTTTCTGTGCCTGCTGAGGTCTCACCTGCCAGCGGATCAGTGTCAAACAGCTTAGCGAGCTGCTTTCTGAGCGAGTCCATGTCGCGCTGATACGGAGCGGTGAACGTCATCTGCTCACCAGTCACCGGATGTGTCAGTTCGATACGGTATGCGTGAAGACCAAGACGTGCAAGCAGCGGCCGCTCCTCAAACGGGTCGCCGTGCCAGCTCCTCTTTATGTCAGAAAGCTTCACCGGCTTCTGGTTGCCGCTGTAGAGCGGGTCGCACACTATGCTTATTCCCTGTTCCTGAAGATGTGCGCGTATCTGATGCGTACGGCCGGTGACCGGCTTCGCTTCAATCCAGGAATAAGGACCACACTGCCCGATGAAACGGAAGTCTGTCCGTGAGTCTTTTCCAAAACGCTTGTTGATTACCGTCCGGTGACGTGCGTCTCCATCGGGCATAAGCCGTGCTGTTGATGAATACTCAGTCCACGCTGGCCGGCCGTGAACAAGCGCGTGATATGTCTTGTGTATTTCGCGCTTCTCAAACTGCTGTGAAAGCGAACGGTGCGCATCCGCAGTACGAGCGTACACAACAATGCCTGACGTATCCTTGTCGATACGGTGAACGGCGAACAGTTTGCCGAACTCTTCAGCTGCAAGGACATCAAGACGCGGCGCATCCTTGTCATAGCGGTCTGCGGCAACGAGAATGCCTGAGGCTTTATTGAAAACTACAATCTGGTCATCCGAATAAATGACGGTATACGGCTTTGTCTGCTTCATACGGTCGAGTATAGCAGATTAAACGTCTCTTTCCTACTATTTCCCGCACAGATTTATCATCACACGCGTTTCTATTGCCGAAAACGAGCGAAAGCCGTAGAATTAGGGTTGGAGGCCTGTTCATGAAAGGTACATTTGATTTTACAGTTGAAACTCTTGGCGAATGCAAGCTGCCTTCACCTATTCAGCTTTCCACTACATTTGGTGATTACGTCGCAAATTACGTCCGCGACGATGACTATATCCGTTACACCGTTGACGTCTACAGCGAGGATGATGCAAAACATTCTGAAGATGAGTTCAAGAAAAACCTGATTCAGAAAGCAGGTCCGCGCGAAAAGATTTACTTCAATCCTAAACACGTCAACGCCGGTATCTGCACCTGCGGAGGCCTGTGTCCGGGACTGAACGACGTCATCCGCGCTGTCGTACGCTGTCTGTGGAACCGCTACGGAGTCCGCCGCATCAGGGGAATCCGCTTTGGCTTCAAGGGACTTCTTCCAGACCACGGCTTCGAACCGATAGACCTGAATCCTGACCTTGTCGATGACATTCACAAAAGCGGAGGTTCCATTCTTGGAACAAGCCGTGGTGGCGGAAACCGCGTCGAAGAGATTGCAGACGCTGTTGAAGCTCTGAACCTGAATATGCTCTTCATCGTTGGCGGTGACGGCACTCAGCGCGGCGCTCTGGATGTGGCAAACGAGCTGGAAAAGCGTGGCCTCAAGATAAGCGTCATCGGCATTCCGAAGACAATCGACAACGACCTGATCTTCATCCAGCGTTCATTCGGCTTTGATACCGCCGTCCAGAAGGCGACTGAGGCAGTTTCAGCCGCGCACATGGAAGCTCATTCACACATAAACGGCATTGGCTTGATCAAGCTGATGGGACGCGAATCCGGCTTTATTGCAGCGGCAACAGCCATGGCAAGCCACGAAGCAAACTTCTGCCTTATTCCGGAAGTACCGTTTGACCTTGAAGGCGAAAACGGCTTCCTGCGCGAGCTTGAGCGCCGTCTTGAAGAACGGCAGCACGCGGTCGTCATCGTTGCAGAAGGCGCGGGTCAGGACCTTGCAGAAGCGGTTGAAGGCACGGATGCATCCGGCAACAAGAAACTCAGCGACATCGGCGTTTTCCTGAAAGATAAGATAACTGAATACTTCAAGGAAAAAGGTATTCACATCAACCTGAAATACATAGACCCAAGCTACCAGATACGTTCTGCCTGCGCGAATCCGTCTGACTCAATCTACTGTGAGCGCCTCGGCAACAACGCCGTTCACGCCGCAATGGCCGGAAAGACGAAAATCGTCATCGGTCTGGTACACGACAAGTACGTGCATCTGCCGATAAAGCTCGTCACACACCACAGAAACAAAGTCAGCCCTGAAAGCTCAATGTGGCGCGACACGATTGATGCAACAGGCCAGCCCGTCCTGATGATCAACGACAAGGAAGCGTTTGTAAAGAAGATGGCTGAGATGCAGAAAACCAAGCCGTGGTAAAGGTTAAATAATGCCATCCATGGCGTTTTTTATTGCGTGTTTGCACACCGTTACAACTCGTAGCTTTCGCCGTACTTCACTATCTGCACTTTCTTATAGCCCGCCTCGTGAAGGCGCTCTGTCAGGAACGCCTGCGCATCAGGTTCGCCGTGAACCATGAAAATCTTTTTCAGGCGGCTCGTGTCTATCGAGTTCAGCCAGTCAATAATCTCCGTATAATCCGCATGCGCACTGAATGCGTTGATCTGTTCAATCTCCGCGCGTACCTGGTACCACTGGTCCATAATCTTGACCTCAGGCTCCCTGTTCTGCAGGCGGCGGCCAAGTGTGTTTTCGCCCATAAAACCGACAAGCAGGATGGTGTTCTCTTCCTTGTCGATGTTGTTTGCAAGGTGATGCACAATACGTCCCGCTTCACACATGCCGTCCGCACTTATGATAATCATAGGGCCGTCTTTCTCGTTCAGCGCCTTTGACTCTTCTACGCTCGTCACAAAATTGAGCGCGTTGAATCCGAACGGGTTCTTGTGATGCGTCAAAAACGCTTCGTGAATCTCTTCGTCATAGCACTCCGGATGTACCTGGAAGATACTTGTCGCGTTTGTCGCCATCGGAGAGTCGACGTAAATCGGAATGTCAGGAATCTTACGCTGCTCAAACAGCAGGTGGAAGTAATAGACGAGTTCCTGCGTTCTTTCTATAGCGAATGCAGGGATGATAATCTTTCCCTTTTTGTCTATCGCCTTTCTGACGACTTTCGCCAGCGTATCAAGAGCTACCTTCTGGTCTTCATGCTTCCTGTTGCCGTATGTACTTTCAAGCACAATATAGTCTGGGGCCGGCACTTTTGTTGACGGGTCCCGGATAATCGGCTTGTTTTTACGGCCAAGGTCGCCCGTAAACAGAATGGTCGTCTCCTTTGTCCGGCCGAAAGCCTTCCGCTCGCTGATTGTCACGTTCGCAAAAGCTGAGCCCAAAATGTGGCCCGCGTCGTAAAACTCAAGGCTCACATCCGGAGCAATGTACATCCTGTTGTTGTAGGAAACGCCGACTATCTGGTTCGTTGTGTAGACAACATCGCCTTCATCAAAAAGCGGGCTCCACGTGTATTTCTCGCCTTTTTTGGCTGCCTGCTTTTTCCGGTATGCGGCATCGTGGGCCTGAATGTTTGCGCTATCCATCATGATAAGGCTGGCCAGGTCACGTGTTGCAGGTGTTGCATAAATGTTGCCGGTAAAGCCCTTCTTGCCGAGCACAGGCAGCAGACCGCAGTGGTCGTAGTGTGCGTGGGTCAGGATGGCCGCTTCTATTTTGTCAGCGGGAATGTTGAAATCCCTGTTTTTAGAGTCTGCGTCGTTCCATTTTCCCTGAAACGCTCCGCAGTCCACAAGGAACGGGCGGCCATCAATCTCGAATACATGTTTGGAACCGGTGACTTCCTCAGCAGCTCCCAGTGAATAAAGAAGAATGCTCATACATTAATGATAGCCCCTAAAAATCGAGACGGCAAGGTTATTTGCCCTTTTCACCTCATTAGAGTATAATTATCCTGATAAGGATAAGAAAATGTATACACGAGAGCTCACAGCTCCTCCGGAAAAGATAATTCAAGACGGCAAACCGGTTTTCGGTTCCTTTTCTGCTGCTCCGGACAGGCTTGATATAAGCGACATCACCAATCATTTTCACGACTTACCCCTGCTGCCCGTTTTTTCAAATTTCCGCATCAGGGCAACTCTTTCTTTTTCTTTTCTCACGGATGCATACATCGGCATTGTTGAACTGCTGGACGTCAAATACTACTGTTTCGCGGAAGTAATCCTCTGGAACAGACAGACAGGAAAGCGGCATTCGTACCGTTCTGTTTTCGGTATGCGCCGTCTGCTTTCCAAAAACCTGAACAAGGCAATCTGCTCAACGTACATGCAGAACAGATACGTCCGTGTCGGCTGGGACCGGAAGAAAAAGCGCATGTCGCTCTATTTCAACGTAAAGGGCGATTCAACAAAGCCTTCTTTCACCGGCGCTTTCCTTCTGAAGTCAGATTCACCAGATTATGCAGAGCTGTTTTCCGTAACACCGGCACCGACAAAAAAGAAATGCGCCGCGACACTGTGCGGTGCAGGCGCAATAAAGGGCTCTCTCACCAACATCACATCAGGCGCATTCCACAAGTGTACTGAAGAAGAAAGCTCAGGACTCTTTGTATACCGGCGCGCCTACTACAAGCTCAGGTCAAAGCTTGAGGAACTGACTGCAACTGGCACCGTAAACGGCCAGAAACTGTCATTCCACATAGCAGCAAGCTCAATTTCTGCGACTGACAGTGCGACATACAACGAGAATGTATTGTATACTGATAGCGACATAACGCCGCTTCCTCCCGTAAAGATAACTCATCCATTCGGCATTGAAGGCAAATGGATCATTCAGGATACAGAAAGCATGATTGACCTGTTCTTTGAACCGATCTCTGTAAATCACAGGATAGACAGCATGCTCATTCTGCGTTCCGACTATCACGTCATGTACGGAATGTTCAGCGGTGATTTAAAAACAAAGGATGGGACAGTAATCCACCTGAAGGATTTCCCCGGAATAGTCCGGAAACAGTCCCTCAGAATGTAACGGAGTAACTATGGCAGACTACGAAAGACCAAAAGCGGTGTATGAACCGGGTGAACTCGACAGGACAAGAGCAAACCTCGGCCTTATAGATGCTGAAGAAGCAAAGCGCATGATGAAGACGCTCGGCGGTACCGTCGGCATTGAAAAGTCCCGCCCCCTTGATGAAAAAGCCATTCCCGTAAAGCATTCCTCAAACCGTGTCGTCAACGGAAAGATTTCTGACACCCCAGGCGGTGGCGGAAGAAGCGGACGTCCGACTTCTTCAGAAATCGCGTCTCAGGCAGCTGGTTTTGCCGCCGCGTCAAAGCCGACAGGACCGAAACTCACGCTTCCGTCAGTTCCCGCCAAGACAAAGCAGATTATGGATGACCTGCTCATTGAGTTCGGCATCAAACCAAAACCTGTTTTCCTGGCAGCTCTTTTTAAATCACTCCGCTCTGATAAAGTGTCCCCGACGTTCATCTCAACACAGCTCCCGGGCCACATCAAGAACATGGAGATATTCTCAAGCTCACTGAAAGCCATGGTGGCGCTTACTCATCCGTCTTTCCAGGAGCAGTTGAAAACCGGAACCACCGCGTATTTAAAGACAATCAACGTCGTCTGTTCATGGGATATCAGCGGTATAAAAAAGCATCTGGATGTTCTTTCCGAAGATGATGCAAATCAGTCAATCGCCCAGCTCATCCCCATTACCCGTGAAATATACACCTGCCTTTACAAGGTGTACTTCCTTGGTGAAAAACGCGTAAAGGATGTTATCCAGAGGCTTGCCATGGAAGCGTCCAAGACATATCCGGATAAAGCGGAAAAAATGCAGCTTGTTGCCCGCGCCGCAGCTTCTGCATGGCTGTATCTGTACGAAAACACGCTGAGCCGCCTGTATCCGCTCCTGCTGAGGATGACGTGCAACGACATCACCGTGTATCCGGATATCATGAAGGTTGAAAGCCAGCGCATCCTGACGTTCCTTGGCATTACAAAGTTCGAACTCGTCTTCCCGGATAAGGAGCCTGAAGTTTCTGAAGTTGAGGTTCAGGAAAAGAAAGAGGAAGCAAAGAAGGCCCAGCAGAAACAGGCGAGCCGTGAACAGGTCGTGAAAGGGCTCAAGATTCTGGATGCACTGTTTCCGCAGGCCGGATTCAACATCATCCATCAGATGCCGGATATGTTCCCGTACTTCCAGCCACTGTATCAGTTCCCTGACGGTTTCAACTACCTGAACAGTGAAAACCCGCTCCAGGTAACGATTGTCCTGCTCCGCATCATTGAAGACTTTTTCATGGGCTTCAGAAATGTTAATTTCCTTCCAGATGATGAAGTTACGGAGATTCTCGGCGAAGACACACTTTCTCACATCCTTTCTGAATGGGTTGAGTACCGTGAAGTCCTTTTCGAAAAGAATTACTGTTCCATCCTGCGTTAATATGTCGGTAATCTGACGGCAAGCATGGAATACGCAAGTTCCGCTCTCGCAAAAAAGACGACGAGTAACCTGCTGTGGTATGCGCGTAATCAGTTCCTTGCTGGCCTTCAGTTTGACCTGCGTTTCCTTGACAGGCCTGAGCCAGATAAGCTTGTACCTCCGCTCGGACCGCGCGTTGCAAAACTCAAGACAGCGTTTGACTATATTCTTGGAAAATGCGTCCTGGCCTACAAGGAAAACCCGAAAGAAGCCACACAGCGCACCGATCTTGGCGTTGAGCATGTGTTCAGCCAGTATTCCTTCCCGGTTCCGAATGTCATTTCCCGAAGGCTCGATGTCCTTCTTGGCGGAAAGAACTCAAAGAACGCGAACATTTTCAACCTGATCAAGTACACTAACTATGTCATCACAGTCCTTGACTGGTGGATAAACGATTCTGACAGTCCTGCCTACGCAGTAGATGCCGAGCAGATTTACCGCAAGGATAATGGCGGAAAGCCGATTTTCAGCATTCCGACACGTGGCGACCAGAACGAAGTGTTCGCTCAGTCAATAAAGCGAGCCGCAGCAGCAAAAGCCGGAGCTGCAGGAGCTGCCAGTCAGCAGAAATGATTCTTGAAACCACATCATAAATGTGGCATTATAGATAAAGATACTTTTTTGAGGTGAGATATGGGTCATTGCATTGTTCCAGAAGCAGAAGAAATTCTTGATAAGGAGTTCCAGGTATTAAACCACGGATTTGTCCGTCTCGTTGACTACATGGGCGGTGACTCCAGAATCGTACAGTCAGCACGCGTTTCTTACGGCGACGGTACAAAGACAGTCCGCGAAGATGCAGGACTCATCGACTACCTGCTGCGCCATCAGCACACATCTCCGTTCGAGCAGGTTATCCTTACCTTCCACGTTAAGATGCCGATTTTCGTCGCACGCCAGTGGATCCGCCACAGAACAGCACGCGTAAACGAAATTTCAGGCCGCTATTCCATCATGCGCGATGAGTTCTATCTGCCTGCAGATATGGATGTCGCAAAACAGAGCACAGACAACAAGCAGGGACGCAGCACGGAGCCAGTAACACACGAATATGCAGCTTCCATTCAGGATAAGCTTGAAGCCGGCCAGACACAGGCATACGCTGAATACAAGGAGATGGTTGACGGCGGTCTTGCACGCGAACTTGCACGCGTAAACCTGCCGCTTTCTCTCTACACAGAGATGTACTGGCAGATTGACCTGCACAACCTGTTCCACTTCCTGCAGCTGCGCCTTGAAAGCCACGCTCAGAAGGAAATCCGCGATTATGCAGAGACAATCCTTGAGATTACGCGCAAGGTCGCACCTCTTGCAACGGCTTCCTTTGAAAATAACATGGAAAAGGGTGTCCGTTTCTCAGGTGAAGAGATGGATGATCTCAGAAAGATGCTCAACGGCGAAGAGCCAACCCTTACAGGCAAGAAACTTGACCGCCTTAAGGAAAAAATCGCTACTGGAAAACAGCTCTAGTCTTGACACACTGAGGGTTTTCTAGTATTCTAATCAAGATTTTTATGGAGCGGTGGCCGAGTGGTTTAAGGCGGCGGTCTTGAAAACCGTTGTGCGGCGACGTACCGGGGGTTCGAATCCCCCCTGCTCCGTAGATTTATAATTCCAGAGAAATCTGGGATTCGAAAGACATAATTAACATCTTGGAGTGGTGACCGAGAGGCCGAAGGTGGCTCCCTGCTAAGGAGTTATACCCCTAAAGGGTATCGGGGGTTCGAATCCCCCCTGCTCCGCAAAGGGAAGGCAACCTTCGACAAAATGCCGTTTTTGAGACTATAGCTCAGCTGGATAGAGCGTCAGATTGCGGATCTGAAGGCCGGAAGTTCGAATCTTCTTAGTCTCATTTTTTTTTGCTTTTTTAAGCTTGGAGAGATGCGAGAGCGGTCGAATCGGGCGGTCTCGAAAACCGTTGACCCGCAAGGGTCCGGGGGTTCGAATCCCCCTCTCTCCGAAGTCCTTTAAGGCTTTATTTATAGAGTAATACCTTGGAACTTCGGATTTATCTGGTTTACAGACTTGGGGATTCGAAACGGAGACTGCGCCGAGCGAATGCGAGGATGAGCGCACACGATGTGCGCGGCAGCAGTCGGAGGCGGGTCGCAGGGAGTGCACAGGACGTGCACGACTGAAGACCGAATCCCCCTCTCTCCGCATCTCATTCACAATCACAACAAGCATAGTAAAAGCAAAAAGAGCAACTTTGGAGAGATGTCCGAGTGGTTTAAGGTACAATCTTGGAAAGGTTGCGTACCGAAAGGTACCGGGGGTTCGAATCCCCCTCTCTCCGAACTTCTACAAGGCCTTATCTATAGATTAAGACCTTATAACTTCTGATTTGCCTGGTTTGAACCTGTGGGGGATTCGAACCGGAGGCTGCGCCGAGCAGGTGCGAGGATGAGCGGACACGATGTCCGCGACAGCAGCCGGAGGCGGGTCGGAAGGAGCGCACACGGACGTGCGCGACTGGAGACCGAATCCCCCTCTCTCCGGACTTCTACAAGGCCTTATCTATAGATTAAGACCTTACAACTGAAGACTCTTTCGATGAGTTCAGGTCCTATGCAAAGTCCGCTTTCAAACCCTGTCAGGTCCGGAAGGAAGCAGCAGTAGATAGTTGGTACTTGTGCCGTAGTGCACCTGAACTCTTCGAAAGAGTTTTTTTTGCCTGCTGACGCTTCACATGGGATATAATCCCCACTTTTCTGGGATATTTTCCCACTGTTTCAGGGCAGAAGTACTGTATACTAATCTATATGAAAAATCAGAAAGTATTGAAAACCGTTCTTATCTGCATCGTGGCTGAAATCATGAACTGGGTGACGACGTTCGTTTTTTACCAGACCCTGCAGATTCCGCTTTTCTTTGACACCATCTTTACGGTTGCCGTCGTGATTTATTCGGGGCTTGTCCCGGGCCTGTGCGTTTCCATTGTCTACAACGTGCTCAACTCGCTTATCTGGACAATCCGCACAGGGTTCTTTGATCCGTTCATCCTGATGTACGGCATCTGCGGCATTCTGATTGTCATTTCTACGTGGGTGATTGCCCGGAAAAAGGAGAACTTCAGAATCAACCTGCCGATAACGCTTCTGTATCTGCTGCTGATATCGCTTGTTTCATCGCTGTGCTGCATCGTTTCGAGCGGCATAATCGATTATTTCCACTATCTGTGCTACGAAATTACTGACCAGATGAATCCCATAAAGACGTTTACCGAAGGATTTGTCCAGCAGCATTTTACACTACTGGCGTCGTGCATCCTTGCGCAGATTCCCATTTCATTCCTTGACCGGCTGCTGGCAACGTTCTCAGGCTACGGCATAGCGCTTCTTTGTGAAAAGGTCAGAGACAGAAGGTAACCATGCCAGAGCCGACAAACGATGTTCTTGAACTTGAAAAAATAGTCCACAACTACACAACTTATTTCATCTTCTTCGATATAGTCTTCATCCTGATGATTCTAGGCTGTCTGCTGCTCCTGATACGCTTTCTGAAAACGCAGAAAAGGCTTAAAGATTCAGATGCCTATCTACGCTACATCATTCAGGGACAGGAAGAAGAACGGGGCCGCATTGCACGCGAACTTCATGACACGGTGGCTCAGAACATCAGATACTGCAAAAGTCTGTGCGAAAAGGAGGATGTCGCTGAAAACCGCGAAAAGCTTTCTGATATTCTTGCAAAATCACTGACAGAAGTGCGCGCGATGAGCTATCATCTTTCTCCGCCAGATATCACGAAAAAAGATTTTCTGCTGTGCATAAAGAACCTGTGCGAAGAACTGCTTGAAGTCACTGATTTCAACATAAGGCTTTCCATACTTGAAGACACGGATGCAACTTTTCTGAATGAAGATGAGATTGTGAATCTGTACAGGATTATTCAGGAAGCGCTGACGAACAGCGTCAAGCATTCGCATGGGGATGAAGCCGTCATCCTTATAAGAAATGAACATGGCGATGAAGAAAGGGGCCTGTATGTGTTCATCAGTGATGACGGCAAGGGATTTGATATTGAAGCCATTGATAAGCAGAAACATTTTGGCATTGAAGGAATGAAAAAGCGGGCGAACCTTGTGGGCGCAACGCTGACTATACATGCAGACACGGAAGAAGGAACGCAGATAAGCCTGGTCAAACCGGTATGTTCCAGGATGTCATGAAAAAGGAGCAGAGAGCATGTCAGACAATACTTTCTTTATAGTTGAAGACCATACGACGACGAATCTAGGCATACGGCAGCTTTTACAGGAAAAGCTCGGGATAACCTGTGCCGGTTTTGCATACACAACAGCAGAGGCCGAGGAAAAGCTTGCAGCTCTTGCGTCTGCAAAAGCCGACACTGCAGAAACAGCACTTCCTGACTTAGTGATTCTTGACCTGTTTCTTGGGAAGGAAAGCGGCATAGATCTGCTGAAGACTATCCGAAAGAATTACCCGTCGGTCAAAGTGCTTGTGCACTCCATGTATGCAAAGCCCGGCATTCTCTCCCTTGCACTTGAGGAAGGCGCTAACGGCTTTGTGGAAAAGGCAGCACCCGAAAAGGTACTGCTCAACGCTGTCCGAAGCATTCTGACGGGCGAAAACTTTATCCAGCAGAATCTGGTGCCGTCTCTTTTTACGTATAAAACCATGTACGACGGACTTACAAAACAGGAACAGAAAATCATGAAGATGCTTCTTGGGCAGAAAACCAAGGAGCAGATTTCCGAGGAACTTAACATAGTTCCGCACACCGTAGACAACTACCTGTCCCGCATTTTCGACAAGACAGCGTGTCATAGCATCAGCGAATTACTGGAGAAGTTCGCGAAAGGGTGAAAACAGGAAGATTTATTTTTTTATATCGTTTTCCTTACATAGAATGTTTTACTTGCCTGGCCATGTTTCTCAATTTTACCCTCATCGCAAAGCTGTTTCAGGGCCTTTTCAATTGTCTGTCTGGCGAGGGTTGGACAATATTCCTGAACATCACTCTTTGTGAATTTTCCAAGCTGTGTCTTTGCAACATGTTCAACCATTTCGTACGCAGAGATTTTATCTTCTATAAGATTTAATCTTTCTTCAAAATCTCTGTATGCTGCAAGAATAATTCCCAGCAGATATTTTATAAAAGCAGTATTGTCATTAGTTCCCTCATGCCAGTTTTCAGAACTGGTTTCCAGAACATCGTAATAAGTATCTTTTGTCTTTTCGATTTTCTTTTCCAAACTTATGTACTTACAGACGACAAAGCCAGATCTGTAAAGCAGAAGCGTTGTCAGCAAGCGTGACATTCTTCCATTTCCATCATTAAAGGGATGGATGCACAGAAAGTCTTTTATGAAGTTACTTATTAAAAGAAGAGGATCTATTTCACCAAGATTCATTGCCCTGCTAAAAGTCTCACAAAGCTGCTCCATTGCAATCGGTGTTTCGACAGGACTCAGCGGTTCAAACAGAACTTTTGAAGTTCCATCGGTAAGCTTTGAAACAATGTAATTCTGAGCATTCTTGAACTTCCCGCCGAAATCAGGGGTTGCATACTGATAAAGATATTTATGTAATTGCAGAATGTAACTTGGTGTAATAGGGATATACTCATAATTTTCGTGAATACTATTGAGGACATCACGATATCCCATTATTTCCTTTTCATCTCTGTTTTTTGGAGTAGTTTTTTCCTGGACCAGTTGTTTGATACGGGTATTTGTAGAAACAATACCTTCAATCTTGTTGGAACTTTCTGTACTCTGTATTTTGGCTATTTCAACCAGTTTTTCCAATTTTTCTTTTTTCTGGCTGATGAAAAGCTGCTGTCTGCCCTTATATTCATATATTTTGGCAACAAACCCCATGATTTCATTATCAATGGAACAATTCAGCTTCGAATAATCAAAAGTCCGCATCCCTTATTATTCTCCTGTATCTCCTATTTTATCATATAAATTAGGAGATTACTATCAATTGTAGGAGATTTCCTCTGATTTTGCGCTCATACACAAATTTTCACCATTTTTGTGCATGTATTGGTAATATACACAATCTGTCAGAGCTGATATTCTTAAGGGAAGAATTATGAAAACTGCTTCTTTGAAAACACATTTTACACTCTCACTCTTTTTAATCTTTGCAGTTACAGCATGTACTTCAACAAATGAAATACAACCTGTTGAACCAGTTACAGCAGTTACACCGGCTACTCCGGTTCCTGAAGAAAACATAAGGCTGGAAACTGTCATGCAGACAGAATATGCCGGTTATGATGAAATGGTTGAGCGGGGATTTGATGTTCATGAACTTGATTATATTTCAACAAAAGAAGAGTTCCTGGAAATATATTTAAAATACTATTTTGATGAAGATGGATATCCCCTTGATATTCATATAAACATGCCTGGTTTATCACTTCCTGTATCATTAACTACGACTTCTTTTTCCAATATTTATGGCACAAGGGAGGAATTGAAGGCTCAAGGATATACAGAAAACGAAACGATGTTTTATTTTCCATGCAATGGTGAAAAAGACTGGCGCGTTGGAAAAATAGGTTTTAACAAAGGATACCAGACTTCTAATCCATCTGAATGGAAATACACATACTACGAGACAGCAAAATCCATTTATTACAGACTTCCATCATTTTCCGGAAACATGGGCGATATTCCATTTATAAAAGGGACTCAGGAAAAAGAGAATATCATCTTTGATCTCAGAAGTAACAACGGCGGTCATTTAACCTGGGCTAATAATTTTTTCAAAAAGTTAGGCTGGTATACCGGCAAAATCATCATTTTATACGACAATTCATCTGCATCAGCAGCTGAAAGCTTCTATTTCCTTGCAAAATGCAATCCAGACTACGTATATGGCAGACCAAATGGCGAGATATACTTTACCATCACAGATTATGACATTTATTTAGTTGGAACAAATACTCGTGGTGCCGCCAAATATGGATTTGAAGGCATGGATGGACAACCCTGCGATTTTGAATTTGAAAATCTCGGCTTAAAGCTGAATCTTCCCGATGCAAAAGCGCTTGATAGAATAACAAAACATGATTATGACTATGGCAAGGATTTTATAGAAGGCCGCGGCTTACTTCCAGATGCCTGGGCTGTAACTCCTGAAGAATACATCAAGACCATGCAATGGTACACAGGAGATGAGGACCTGGACCATTTATATTGACGGCTCTGCTAAAAATGCCGCATAGAAGAGCTGGTAGAGGGATTCATTCTATGCCTGCTTCCGTTTGAGTGTCTTCAGATACGCTTTCTGCTCGTCCGTGATACGGTAGCTTTCCCGCGCCTTCTGGATTGCCTTATTATGCGTCCAGACGTCAAGTTTTGCGCCAGTTAGAAACGTTACAGCACTGTCCCACTGCTTGGCGAGCGCTTCAGCAAACAGCCAGGCTGTCATCATGTTCACATAGTACTCGTCTGAGCGGATGGATGCAGCCCACTCAAGGTATTTGCTCTTGTAATCATCATCGAGGAACCACTTCATGAGAAGGAGCATGCCGATTCGCTTAGTGTACGGCGCGTCAGAAGCAATCCACTCACGCAGCTTGCCGATGATTTTATCCTTATTCTTTTCAAGGATTCCCGGATTAAGACCGTCACTCACCGCCCAGTTGGTGACATACGGCATGAAGTGCTCTAGCTCAGCCACGCAGGCGTCATAGTCCTTAATGCTGTTGATGAGCGCAATATGCAGGCAGTTTTCCTCGTGAAACTGATGGGGCAGCGCCTGCATGAAAGCGTCAAGTTCTGCGGCGGGTAACGCTTTCACCAGCGGCAGAATCTTCTTGTAAGACGGCGAGCGTACGCCAATGAACGCCTCGCGCTTTTCTGTCGGCACGAGCTTTGCCGTAAAATCACCGTACTTTTCATCCTGAAACTGAAAAAGGATAGCCTGGATTGGTGTCATATAGATTGTTACTCCCCAAACACCACTTTGCCGGCGTGCAGCGTCTTCACGATGCGGCCGGTCAGTGTTTTGCCGGCTAGCGGCGTGTACTTTCCACGGGATTTGAGCTTTTCAGGCTCTACAACCCACTTCTGGGTGCAGTCTGCGAAAACGATGTCCGCCGCGTAGCCCGGGGCAAGCCGTCCGACGCGCAGTCCGAGCAGTTCTGCCGGCTTCGCTGACATAAGCTCTGACAGCTTTGAAAGCGTGATGAGCCCCGACTGCACGAGCGTTTCGTTACATACCGCAAACGCAGTCTCAAGACCGGTGAAGCCGCAAGCGCCACCCGCTTTATCCTGCATGGTGTGCGGCGCGTGGTCTGTGGAAATGACATCAGCAGTGCCGTTAACGATTGCGGCTAAAACTGCCTTTCTGTCTGCTTCCGGCCGAAGCGGCGGATTTACGAGTTCGCTTTCAAAGCCGCTCATGTCCTGACTTAAGCCAAGATGATGCGGCGTAACTTCGCAGGTTATGAGAGCACGTCCGCTTTCAGTCTGCTTAGCGCGGCGCACAGCCTCTAAAGCAACTGCAGTGCTTGCGTGCGCAATATGGATGCGGCAGCCCGTTTCAAGGGCAATCTGTATATTCCGTCCGGTACAGCTGTTTTCAGCGTCCGCAAGCACTTTCTCTGCTTCTGCGAACTTTTTCTGCGAGCGTAGCTCGCGCGCGGCTGGCACAAGTGAAGGCTCTTCGCAGTGACAGGAGACAATCGCCCCCGCCGCCGATATCTTCTTCATTGCAGACCGCATGACCGCTTCATCCGCAACGTCCTTGCCGTCTTCTGAGAAAACGGGAACAGGCGGGACAAACGCGCTTTCAGCAGTGCCGCGCGCTTTTTCGTAGCAGGAGAGCGCCTCATCAATGTGCGTGGTATCTTTGCCGTCAAAGCCGCGGGTTATGCTCACCACCTGAATGGCGCGTACTTTTTCCGTGTCTGCAGCTTTTTTGTTGTTGGCAAGCGCCAGTTCTCCTGAAGAGACGACCGGCGCGGTGTTCGGCATAAGGACGACGGTTCCCGTTCCGGCAGCAGCGGCGGCGTCTGAACCTGAGATGATGTCTTCTTTCTGAGTCTGGCCCGGATCGCGGAAGTGGACGTGCATGTCAACAAAGGCCGGCATGACAGTAAGGCCATGTGCGTCGATGACGACCGCGCCCGATGCCTTGAAAGCGGCTGGTGCCTCATCTGCGCACTCAATACTGGAAAGCGAGCCAGAAGCGCACTCAGCGCCATCCGGGAAGACGCCCGCGATCAGGCCGCCCGCGACGAGAAGTGAGCCCGGGCAGTCCATGCCTGCATCGACAAGGCGCGCGTTCACAATGAGCGTGCTCACAGAATCTCCCCAACTCCGGCGCGGTACAGGTTGTCACAGTACTCGCAGCGGTACTCAGCGCGTTTCCTGTCTACAAGGCGGAACACATGCGGCACGTACTTTTCGGTACTGGTGATGCAGCGTGGGTTCTTGCACTGGATGATGTTCTCAACTCTTTCAGGCAGAGAAAGCGTTATCTTCCGTGCGATATGCTCATCCATGATTACGTTTACCGTGATGTTCGGGTCGATGAAGCCGAGCACCGAGTAGTCTATGTTGATGATGTTATCAATCTTGATGATGTCTTTTGTGCCCGATTTCTTTGACTCAACGTTCATGATGAGCGCGACGCAGTAATCCGCCTTATCAAGGCCGAGCCAGCTGAAAATGCGCGGCCCGGTTCCGGCGCGTATGTGGTCAATGACAAGTCCGTTCTTTATTGTGTTTACGTTTAACATCAGAGCACTCCCACAAGCTTTGAGATAAGGGCCATGCGCGCGAACATGCCGTAGCGCACCTGTTTGAAATATGCCGCTCTCGGGTCGTCATCCACTTCTGTCGCAATCTCGTTTACGCGCGGCAGCGGATGCATGACAATCATGTTGTCCTTTGCCAGCTTCATCTTTTCGTGGTCCAGAATGTAGCTGTCCTTCAGGCGGATGTAATCCTGCTCGTTGAAAAAACGTTCCTTCTGTACACGTGTCATGTACAGAATATCCAGGTCTCCGATTACATCCTCAAGGCGTTCTGCTGTCTCGAACGGAAGGCCGGATCTCTTCAAAACCTGGGTTGTTATGTAGTCTGGCACCTGCAGCTCATTCGGGCTGATGAGCACGAACTTATTGTCAGGGTACCTGCTGAGTGTCTTGAGCAGGCTGTGGACGGTGCGTCCGAACTTAAGGTCGCCGCAGAAGCCGACCGTGTGGCCGGAGAAACCGCCTTTCAGTGCATGGATTGTCACCATATCGGTGAGCGTCTGTGTCGGGTGGTGATGTCCGCCGTCACCCGCGTTGATGACCGGCACCCGTGAGTAGCGGGATGCAAGCAGCGCGGCTCCCTCTTTCGGGTTACGCATTGCTATGACATCTACGTAGCTTGACACCGTCCGGATTGTATCCGCCAGCGTCTCACCCTTCGTTGTGGATGAAGCTGATGCATCAGCAAAGCCGAGCGTTGAACCGCCCAGGTGCTGCATGGCCGCCTCAAAAGAAAGCCGAGTACGTGTACTCGGCTCAAAGAAAAGGGTTGCTAAAATTTTACCGTGACAGACATCCTTGTAGGCGTCTGGATCGACAATCATCTGATCCGCAAGCGTACAAAGCTCATCAATGTCCTGCAGGGACAGATCCGTTGGATCAATTACATGCTGACCTTTAAGCATTCTAACCTCTCGTGTATTATTTCTACACAAGGTAACACAAAAGGCGTATTTTGCATAGACGAGAGGAAGAACAGCCGTCGTTACTCAGCAGTTCGAACCACACGGAAACCTGTAATATTTCGCTTTCCCGATTCAGAATTTCTTAAGCACGTGTAGATTACCGTATCCTGAGCCCCAAAATGACCTCCTCGAGCGGGAAATGTTGCTGTATTCTCCTTCCAGCACCACTCCGCTACATTACCAGCCATATCATATAAACCATAGTCATTAGGAGCAAGAGTTTTCACTACGTGAGTACAACCATCTGCGTTACCTGAATACCAAGCAACATCATCAATTGTATCACTTCCCGAATAGAAATATCCCTTCCCTCCGCGAGCTAAGTATTCCCACTCTTCCTCTGTTGGGAGTCGATAACCATTGGCACTGAAATCGCATTCAGCAGCTTTCCATGCCTCCCAATTTTCTGACTTTGCGGAAGTAGGAATTTCTCCCCAATCATCAGGATTTGTTGACCCATATATTTTATAACAGGGAGTCAGTCCTTCATTAATGGAGCGGCGATTACAATATACGAGCACTTCTCTAGGTGTGATATTTCTTACAGGATGAATAGGCGTCCAATCCCCATACGAGTCCAATTGATATACCTCACCATCCATATAATAAAACCATTCACGGTATGTTACTTCATGATCACAAGCATACAAAGAAGGAATAACAGTACCTCTTGATAAAGTGCCAGCGTCTTGCGTTAACGTTTCACCTTGTACATACTTAAGTCCGGCTTGGGAGAAGCTGTCAAACGATACTTCTTTCTCCCTATTACAGACAGAGCAGTGAAACCCTGTCAATCCAGGTGTATCCATGGTAGCCGGTATGACATAAGATAGTTCCCAAGTGTGGACATCACTATAAATCATGCTCGTGCAGATTTTGCATCTCTTGTAATGAAAAGTATCAGCGCTACTCCATTCATCCGAACAAAGATGCTCTTCATCTGGAATTGATTCTTGTTTTTCTCTTCCGCAGATTGTGCATTTATATTTGCCACAATAAGATTCACAAGCTTCCCATGTATGTGGTTCTTCATCATTTGCACTAGTTCCACATTCGCTACACACGTGATAATGCACATTGAAATCCGATTTCATCCAACTAAATACATGGCTGACTACAGGGCGAATTGTCGTTTTTTCATATCCGCAAAAACGACACCGCTCTGTTAATTTGCCCGGAGTCACACATGAAGGCAAAACATTCTCTACAACTTCAAAAAAGTGTTTAAACTCATCATACTTCGCTCCACAGGAACAAGCATGCCAATGGGTAGTCTCATTAAATGAATACTCAGTTTCAAAAGTATGTCCGATTGCAGGGGTTGACCAGATTTCTTCCCTTCCACAGACTGTACAGCAATATTTCTTTGAACCTTTCGTTGCATGCGTAGGTTGCGTTATTACTATACCATTACCCCAAGTGTGTTTTTCTTCGCTGGACTTTGCCCCACAAGAACAGACATGCCAGTGAGTTTTCTCATCACTTGAATACTCAGTTTCAAAAGTATGTCCGATTGCAGGAATTGACGATCTACTTATCGTTCCACAAACTGTACAGCTATATTCCATTGAACCATTAGCTGTATGTGTAGGTTGCGTTTTTACTATACCATTATCCCAAGTGTGTCTTTTCTTAGGAATTACTGTTTCCTGTATCCATCCACATACCGTGCATTCGCAGACTTTCTCACCGGGGCTTAAACAACTGGGAGCTCGCTCACTGCACACAACAAGGTTATGGGGCTCTTCACCCCGTTTTTCACCGCATCCCCCAAAGCATTCGAAAAAGTGAGAAGTATCATTATAGTTCAACACGAAGTGATGTTCTTCCTGTCGTGGCACTATTTCGTCTTTCCTTACGCCACAAACTGTACAATAAAATCTCACTACACCTTCTCTTACACAGGAAGGGGATGTAATAACATAACCGTCATCCCATATATGCGTACTAACGTCTGCCTTTTCGCCACAATCACATTTATGCCAATGAGAAGTTTCATCATAATTCCAAACAGTTGAAAAAGAATGGTCTTCTATTCGTGGTGTCCATGTAGCATGGACACCACCACATATCAGACAAGTCTTTTCCGTTTTTCCCCCACTAAAATGGTTCGGTTCTCTCACGACAACATCTTCTCCCCATGAATGGTCACCATAGTCCAATTCTTCTCCACATTCAGAGCATACATGCCAATGACACTCATCTGTGTACCACCATTTACTAAAAGTATGTACATGAACTTCATGAGGACAGCTGACAAAACAACAGATTACAAACACAGACAGCAGAAAAACAAATATAAATCTACGAAGCTTCACTAAAACCCGCATATTTCCTCCATTGCAGAATCAAGAGTATTGTTATTACCATCCTCTTTCTTTGTAAGTTTTTTGTGTGTGTTACTCAAATGTTCTTTAGCTCTGCATAGAGCAACAGTAACCCCGATAACAACTAACAGCAAACTAATAATTATTAAACAGCAATCAATACATTCATTCTTCCCACACGTTTTTCCAACCTTCTTTACAAATAGCATCACCCATGCTGCCAGAACGCCTATGGTAAACAGTTTCGTACACTTCTGAGTCGAAAATGGAAATCCTTTCCCTGTTCCTGCAAACAACCTGTATATATAAACACTGTTATTGTCTATGTCTTCTTCTGAGTTTTTCAATTTTGCTTCATAAAATGAAACGACTTTTATCCAGGAATTAATCCAATCGTAGAATCCTCTTGCGGACAAAACCCATAAAAAACTTGAAAAAACACCTAGAAGAATTATCAGCATTTGAAAGAACATATTACATTTTGAAAAATCACTGGTATATGCAACCAACAATGCACCATTAAAAATAGCATACATATTCATCCAATGGTTATAGTTCTGCATAAATCTACCACGTTCTTCAATCGTAATCTGGTAACATTCTGTATAATTCATTTTACTCTTTTCCGTCCTTGTTCCTTTACCACATACGCACATTCATCATAATTACTTTTAGCACCCGCGTAATTAATTGTAATTATTCAGAATAATTATACATTACTTTTAATTATTGTCAAAGAAATGCCATTAATTTTAAGTATCATTGTTATATGGGGTTTAAGGAAAACTTGAAGGCCGAAATGAAGTATCAGGATGTTCAGATTAAGGAACTTGCTGCACGAACAGGCATCAATAAAAACACATTATGTAACTACCTTACCGGACACAATTCACTACCTAATGTTGAAGCTGGTGTCAAAATTGCCAGAGCTCTTAATGTAACAGTCGAATATCTGGTGAATGGTCCAGTAAATTCAAAAGTTATCGAAATCCCTAACAATAACATGTCAAGAAATGCATTAGATTTGGCTACTGCTTTTGATTCTTTGGACACTCTTGATCAGGAATGCCTCAACGTTTTAATGAACACCCTTAAAAAGCGATATTAAATTTCTGAATATTACATTCTTTTTCTCAATTTTCCGCAGAATTCCGCTTCCGACGGTAATAATTACTTATGTCGAATTTTTATATCCGGCAGGAGTAGTAATGACAGAAAACAGACAGTATAAAGCCTCTATTTTTGCGGACCTTTTTGGCGATGATGAGGTTGATGGCAAGCGGAATTTCCTTTCGCTTTACAATGCGCTGACTTCCAGCAATCTGAAGTATGAGGAAACCGTTATGGAACGAAAGACAATTCCGCAGAGCATGTATCACACATTCAACAATGATGTGAGCATGCTCATTAACAGAAAACTCGTCGTTTTAGTAGAACACCAGTCAACTATAAATGAAAACATGCCTCTACGGTTCCTGGAATATTTCACGCACATTCTGTACGGCATAGTTCCTTCAGAAGTAAGATACAAACGTGCCCTGTATAAAATTCCGACGCCTGAATTCTTTGTACTCTATACTGGAAAAGAGATGTATCCGGAAGAAAAAATACTGCGTCTTTCTGACTCATTTCTGGAACAGCCGGACAGCAAGAAAATTCCTTGCGAACTGGTTGTTCAAGTAAAGAATGTCCAGTCAGAAATTGAGTTGCCGCTGCTTAAGAACTGTGTTATCCTTAAGCAGTATTGTGAGTTCATGGAAATAATTCACAATTGTAGAATGGCAGGCATGCCCGACTGCTTTGAAAAGGCAATTAATGAGTCCATCAAACGCGGCATTCTTGCAGATTTCTTATCACGAAAAGCAACGGAGGTTCGGAATATGTTCCTTGCAGAATATGACTATGACATGGATATAGCTGTTCAGCGACAGGAAGCCGCCGAAGAAGCAGCTCGTGAAGCCACAACAGACTTACTGCTTCAGTTAATCAGTAAAAAGCTGTCAAAGAAACTGCCGCCTGAACAGATAGCTGATGAAATTGAACTCCCTCTCGAGGAAACCCTACAACTGATCAAGCAGCTCTAATCCTGTTATAAAGACCCCGGTTCTTCCTTGTGCTGTCCTGAATAATTCAGTATTATGTCTGTATGAAAGTACTCGTGATTGGCTCAGGCGGCCGTGAACACGCCATCAGCTGGCGTCTTGCCCAAAGTTCCCTTGTAAATGAAGTAGTCTGCGTCCCCGGAAACGGCGGTACCCAGTTCGAGAACAAATGCAGGAATGTAAAACCTGCAGCAGCCGGCATTGACGGCTTTGTTGCCACCGCCGTCGCTGAAAAACCAGACCTGGTCGTCGTCGGCCCTGAAGACCCGCTTGCAGCAGGCGTTGCTGACAAGCTCTGGGCAGCAGGATTTCCGACAGTCGGTCCCTGCGCTAAAGGTGCCCATCTTGAAGCAAGCAAGGACTTCGCAAAGCAGTTCATGAGTAAATATGGCGTTGCATGCGCAGAAAGCGAAACATTCACTGACGCAGCAGCTGCCCGCGCCTATGTCGAAAAGAAAGGCGCTCCAATCGTTATCAAGGCAGACGGTCTTGCAGCAGGCAAGGGCGTCGTAGTTGCCGCAACTAAAGAAGACGCCCTTAAGGCAATTGATGACTTCATGTGCGACGGAACCCTCGGTGCAGCCGGAGCAAGCGTCGTCATTGAAGAGTATCTGCAGGGCGTCGAGATTTCCATTCTCGCAGCCGTTTCCGTTACTCCGGAACTGGCAAAAAGCGGAAAGGCCCGCATCATCCCGTTCCAGACAGCGCGTGACCACAAGCGTCTCATGGACGGCGCAAAAGGCCCGAACACCGGCGGAATGGGCGCAATCAGCCCGGTAGCCGACGTAACCGCGGACCAGCTCGTCCAGTTCCACGACAGAATCCTGAAACCGACACTGGACGGCCTTATTGCTGAAGAAATGGACTACCGCGGTTTCATCTTCTTTGGAATCATGCTGACAGAAAGCGGCCCTAAGCTGCTTGAATACAACGTGCGTCTGGGCGATCCTGAAACGCAGGCAGTCCTGCCGCTCATGGACTTCGACTTCGCATCTCTCTGCAAGGCAATTACAGAAGGCACACTCTGCGACTTTGACATCCGCTGGAAGAAGGGCTTTGTGTGCGCACCGGTCGTCGTTTCAGGCGGATACCCGGGAGCATACAAGAAAGGCATGCCGATTACACTTGATGAAAAGGCAATTGAGGCGGCGGGCGCAAAAGTGTTCGTTGCAGGTGCAGTCGCTGACGAAAGCGGAAAGGGCATGGTCACCTCAGGCGGCCGCGTTCTCGCCGTGTCTGCTTTCGGCGCTACGTTCGACGAAGCGTGGAAGGCTTCTTACAAGGCGATGGAAGCAGTTTCCTTCAAGGACATGTTCTACAGAAAGGACATAGGACTTCCTGGTGCTGCTGAATCAGGCGAACTGTAAGAAAAGCAAATCTATTCTTTTTTAGCTGCCTGAACCTTAAGGAGTGCATCAAACTCTGCAAGTTTCAGCGGCTTGGAATAGATATATCCCTGAACCATATCACAGCTGGTTCCTTTAAGGAATTCCAGCTGTTTTTTATGCTCAACGCCTTCTGCAACTGTTTTTATTGCAAGATCTGAGGCAAGATCAAGAACAGAAGAAACAATTCTATCTGCCTTAATCTTGCTGTCCAAAGTATCATTTCCGTTAATATCGAAGAAAGCTTTATCAAGTTTGACAGTATCTACTTTAAGGTTCTTAAGTGTATTCAGGGAAGAATAGCCGGAACCAAAGTCATCAAGTGATATGCTGAACCCAATACGATGGATATCTTCAATAAGCGACGTAAGTTTATCCATATTGTCAAAAGCAACTGTTTCTGTCAGCTCAAGCTCAATAAATGACGGATCCACATCATACTTCATGACAAGATCAGAATAGATATCGAAGAAAGACACATCGTCTATGTATGTTCTGGACAGATTAATTGAAATTGGAATCGGAGACCGGCCTTCATCCTGCCATTTCCTGAACTGGCGGCACACCTGCTCAAACACGAAAATATCAATCCGGCGGATAAACCCATTCCGTTCAAAAAGCGGAATGAACCTGTCAGGCGGTAAAAAGCCATAGACACTTGAATTCCAGCGGATAAGCGCTTCAGCACCTGCAACTGTATCATCGGAAAGCGAATACTTAGGCTGATAGTAGACTTCGAACTCGCCATCTTTAAGAGCCTGCTCCATACAGTTTTCAAGATTCTTCTCTTCAAGCAGAATCCGACGGCTTGCATCACTGAAAAAGCCAAGTTTCAGAAGCCCGTTACAGAACATATGCCCTTTGTTTGAAGCAAGCAGCGCGCGATCCAGTGCAACGTGATACGCTGTAGTATTATCGTATATGTGATATCCGCCAATCCGGAAAGAAAGGAAGTATTTCCGTTCTGTCATCTCATCAAGACTGTTAATGCGGTACACAAAATCAATAAGTCTGTTTTCAAGGTCTTTCTCAGATGTATAACGGATAAGCACGCAGAACAAATCAAATATGGTACGGGATGCATATTCATCTTTCAACAACATGGAAGAAAGCTCTGTGTACACAGCCTTCAGAAGTCTGTCACCCTCGTCATGACCAAACTCATCATTGAAAACCTTGAATCTGTCAATGTTGATGGTGAGTAAAGCGTAACTTCCTTCCTGAGAACGATGAATCTGCTCCTTGAATCTGTCTGAAAACCAGACTTCATTTCCACCACCAGTTACAGGATCATCATAGGCAAGAGACAGCAGAATCTTCTGATTTTTAACCTGAAGGATAAGCGTTATTGCAACAATAATAATCATGAGTGCAATAAGTGAAAGACTTCCAAACAGCAGCAGTTTTGAGATATGCGCATTTCCTGAAGATATTTCACCCGAATACACAGTTGCAAGATACCAGTCGTTTATGCTGAGCGGGCAATAACCTATGTAGAACGGGTCTCCCCTGACACTGATAACCACAGAGCCTTCAGAACCGTTTTTAAGGATCTGCTTTGCCTGCTCGCAGAACTTCCCGTCTATTTCAGGAAAGTCAGATGCTATCAATTCAAGAATGTTACCCTTGCTGATGCGCACTTCTGAATCAACCGAGCTTAATACTATGTTGCCCTTCTTATCCAGAATATATGTTTCGCCCGTTTCCTCAAACGTTCCGCGGGAGAAGAAGTCCTGCAGCGTGCGGAATTCGTGGGTTCCCGTGAGGACATACGAAAGAACGCCCTGTTTATACACAGGAACAGCAAAAATGATGGCGTTCTGACCGCTGACACCCGAAACAAGAACTTCTGAAATAGCCGGGAAACCTTTCATCGCCTGCTGGAAATACTGGCGTTCAGATACATTCATGGAAAGATGGTCTGTCGTTCTGTAGTTGCCATCAAGTTCAGCAACAGACATACGGACAAAACCGAATTTGCGCCTTTCAGTTTCAAGATAATCAAAAAAAGCGTCATCAACCTCGATGTTTTCGTATTCCATCATATCTGCAACAGAAACAAGGTTTTTTAATGCTGTTTCCATCCGGTCCTGAACAAGGGAGGAAGTCTTCTTGTTTACTATGCGGATATATTTTTCTGTTTCGATTGAGAGATTTGTTTCAATTGTGTGAACAAGATAACCGCCTATTCCAGCTGCGCCCACTACAAGCAGCAGAAGGAACAGAAAAAGAATGACAATTACTCTGCGTCTGGTTATCCTGTTTACCTTCACGATTTATTGTCCCCCGTTCTTGTACAGAGGAAGGTCTGCTTTAATGATTTCAAATACTTTTTCAGGAATTGCAGCCTGTTGTTCACGTGTCAATCCGGCAGTCGGAATCGGCTCATGGAATGTCAGCGTTATGGGAGCTGCCTGAGGACGCTTTTTCTCTTCGAACAGATGCCAGGTACCGTCTATGGTGACAGGAATAATCGGCACTTCAGAGCGGAAGGCAAGCTTGAAACTGCCCGGATGGAATGCCTTTATCTCATCGGAACGGCTTCTGTGGCCTTCCGGGAAAATCATCATGGAATAGCCTTTCTTTACATTCTCAACGGCGGTATTCATTGCCTGAACTGATTGCCGCGGACTTTCGCGTACCATAAAGACGCATTCCATAAGTTTCATCCAGGCAGAAAGAACAGGCACCTTCAGGATTTCAGCCTTTGCTATAAAAGCAAGGTTCTTGCCTGAATAGCCAAGCATAACCGGAATATCAAGATAACTCTGATGATTTCCGATGAAAACCACTGCCGTATCCTGAGGAATATTCTCCTGGCCAATGACAGTCACTTCTGATTTTTTGCATCCCATGAGATTAACCATATATCTGGCCCAGTCTGGGACATGCACATTGACAAGAGCATTTCTCTCTTCTATCTGCCCATTTTTCTGCAATCTGAGACACTGTCTTTTATACTTCTGTTTGCTGAGCAGGTAATTTGCCGTCCTGATCAGAGCTCCTAAAAATGTCATTTTTTACTTTCCTCACTCTATTTATGTATCACTGACTGTATTTGTCAGGTTCTTTCTTTCGACTCTTCAAAGTCCTCCAAAAGCATAGCTTCTTTTGGTGCTGCAATCTTAACCGCTGCATCAAACGCAGCTGTCATGGAATCAAGACGGGCCTTCATGTCATCATCTGCTTTCATTTCAGCATAAACATGAACTTCAGAAATGTAGTTTACCCCCATACTGATAAGAAAAATCAGCGCTCCGAAAGCCAGCAGTGTTCCTTTTGTGTACTCTGACTGAAATGCCGTATACTTCACGATGGCATAACGGGCAATATCAACCACAACAGCAAAAACCATTGAAAGTAAACCCAATGATGGAACAACAAGAGAAGAACTTGTCTTTATAAAATTACTGATAACGACAATAAGAGCAATAGCCACCTGAATTCCAATGAGAAGATACATAATCAAACGGGTCGCTGGCAGATGACAGACATTCAACGCATGAAGAATAAGTACAACTACAACATATAAACCGAAAAGGATGGTACCACCACCAACCAGACGTCTCTGCCATGGTTCTGTTGTCATGCTGAAATACAACAGGGCAAAAAGCGACAGGTCAAGACAATAAATGGAAAAATGTTCCATCCATGTGACAAGCGGGAAATTAGAAGTTAGCAGAACCATGCAACCATTATTGTGCATGACAACAACACCAAGCCAGAATGAGCAGGAAGCAATGATAAGCAGATTACGCCAGTTCTTTTTCAGGAAAGCAAGAACGACACTGATTATCGCACCGCAAAGCCCAAGCATTACAAAGAACAGCGAACAGGCAAGAATGAACATCTTGCTTATGAAATAGGATGAATAGCTGCGGGATGCGTCGCCAAAGTAAACAGGTTTAAGCGAACTGAATGAACGTGGCTCTGTTACAGTCAGAACTATCTTCACCGGTGTTCCGGCTGGATACGCGCCAGTTTCTATGAAATGCCATCCGCAACCGGTACTCTTATGTGCATCAAACAGATCATGTCCCCAGGAATAAACCTGCTTTTTACCAAGAAAAACATCTATGGTACTGTACCATTCATATACGCGCAGAATTGGATTCTCTACATCCGTTTCTGGAAGAGTGTTTTCCATAATAACCTGGTCTCCTGTATTTGTAACAGAAAACAGGAAAGTTGAAATATCTACGTTTTCATATCGCTCATTGTGAACCGTAACAGTCCAGCCAGTATTCCAGAATAGTGATTCATCGGAAAGACGTTCCGCTGACCTCATGCTGAAATGCAGTAAAAACAGGCAGCCAAGTAAACAAGCCCCGCAGAGGATGAAATAATTCGCAACTACTGTTTTGAGAGGTTTTCGCATAAATGTATCCAGACACTCCTCAGTTTCATCCATTATAGCAGTACAAATCCAATACGTAAATCATTTACATGGTAACATACAAAACGTAACGCTGGACAGAAACACATGTTTCGTTTTACAATAACAGAAAAGCCTGCATGAGGAGCGCGGTCATTTTCTGGAGAGAAACCGCGGCGGGCTGATAGGAGATAAAAATGGGTGAACAAAAAAGAGAAACCCTGGGCAGCCGTTTAGGATTTTTGCTGCTCTCAGCCGGCTGTGCAATCGGCCTTGGAAACGTGTGGAAGTTTCCTTACATCACTGGTAAATACGGCGGTGCTGCTTTCGTTGTCATTTACTTAATCTTTCTGGCCATTTTTGGTCTTCCAGTAATGGTTTGCGAATTTGCAGTCGGCCGTGCTTCAAGAAAGAGTATGGCTGGTGCTTTCAGACAGCTTGAACCACAGGGTTCAAAGTGGCACTGGTACAGCGGATTTGCGGTAGCCGGCAACTACCTGCTTATGATGTTCTACACAGGTGTTACAGGCTGGTTCCTGAAATATTTCTTTGAGACACTCGGCGGTAAATTCGCCGGAATGGACTCAACTCAGGTAAGCGCTGCTTTCGGTGCAACAACAGGCAACGCAGTAAGCATGTCTATCTGGATGGTTGTAGCAATTGTCCTTGGCTTCGGTGCTTGTATTCTTGGTCTTCAGAAAGGTGTTGAACGCATTACAAAAGTTATGATGTGTGCACTTTTTGTCATCATGATTAGTCTTGCCATTTATGTAGCATTCATTCCGGGAGCAAAAGAAGGATATATCTTCTACCTCAAGCCTGATTTCAAGAACCTGGTAAACGGAGAACACGGCCTTTTTGATACCATCTACGCCGCACTGGGACAGTCGCTGTTCACTCTGTCACTGGGTATCGGTTCAATGGAAATCTTCGGTTCCTACATTGAAAAAGACCACTCACTGAACGGTGAAGCTCTTCGCGTTATCGGACTCGACACATTCGTTGCAATCTTTGCTGGATTGATTATTTTCCCATCTTGTACAGCATACGGCGTTGCACAGAATGCAGGTCCTGGCCTTATCTTTGAAACACTGCCTAATGTTTTCAACGGAATGGGTCCAGTCACAGGACGCATTGTCGGAAGCTTCTTCTTCCTGTTCATGTGCTTTGCAGCCCTTTCAACGGTAATTGCAGTATTTGAAAACATCGTTGCATTCGGTATGGATAAGTTCAACTGGAGCCGCAGGAAGTCAGTAATCATCAACTTCTTTGCAATGCTTGTACTTGCAACCCCATGTACACTGGGCTTCAGCGTATGGAGCAATGTATTTGCAGGAACAGCAATGGGTAACATCCAGGGCTTTGAAGACTTCATCGTAAGCCAGAACCTGCTGCCAATCGGTTCACTTATCTTCCTGCTTTTCTGTACACACAAGAAGGGATGGGGATGGGACAACTTCATTGCTGAAGCAGATACCGGAGAAGGACTGAAGTTCCCGAAGGTTAAGTGGGTCGTATTCTACCTGAAATGGATAGCACCTATTATCGTCATCTTCGCTCTTGTTGCAGGATACATTGACTTCTTCGGTCTTCTTAAATAAATTGTGACATCCTTGTAAACCACCTGCGAATGCTTTTCAGCATTCGCTTTTAAAAGCAAAAAAGGCAGCCGTTGGCTGCCTTTTTTTGTGCCTCTGTGGCTTTTCAGAAGCCGGCCCGGGTCTTTTCTGCTTTCAATACTTTTTTTACTTTTTATACTGCCGCTTAACTTTCTTTGTAGTTGTCATCTCGAGCGGCTTTTCAAGCATCGTAAGCTTTGAAATGCGTGCGTACGGCTGCTCTGTCTTGTTGACCTTATCCACAGCTTCCTGAATGGCGGCACGTACTGCTTCATCTCCTTCCGGAGTTCCGCGTGTCACGCCAAGGCGGCTGTATGCAGTATCTGAAGCGTAAACGAGCGCCTCAACGGCCTCTGACTTGGTCTCTTCATTTATGACATAGCCCTGAACGGTAATCTGCTCAATGTCATCAACAAGCTGGAAAGCGTTTTCTATTTCTTCAGGGAAAACGTTCTTTCCGCCTTCTGTGACAATCAGGTTCTTTGCGCGGCCTGCAAGGTACAGATAGCCTTCGCTGTCGAGCTTTCCAAGGTCACCGGTCTTGAACCAGCCGTCTTCCGTAAAGACAGCATCCGTTTCTTCCGGCATATTGTAGTAGCCCTGCATTACTGAAGGACCGATAACCTGTACCTCACCAACGCCGTTCTCATCCGGATCGGCGATGCGCATATCCATCCAGTCAGGGAAGTATTTTCCGACGCTGGCAATCTTGAAGTGATAGATTGGATTCAGCGCAAGAACAGGGGACGTTTCCGTAAGACCGTAGCCCTGAACGAAATCAACACCCATCTCGTTGTAAATCTTGAAGATGCTTGGCGCAAGCGGGCCACCGCCACAGATGGCGATACGCAGACTGCCAAGGCTTGCCTTCTCAAGAACAGCCTTGAACATCTTCTTTCCAGGATTATGGCCCGTCACTTTCTTCATAATGTATGAGAAACCCATAAGGAAGCGCATGAAGCCATACACGACAGGTCCCTTGGCCTTAATGCCCTTCATGATGCCTGCAAGCAGTTTGTTGAACAGCAGCGGAACACCGAGAAGCATGGTAATCTTGCCTTCCTTAAGTTCCTTGAGCATCTTTGAGACTGCCATGGATTTACCGAACACAAGTTCAGCACCAACGGAACATGACTCAATGAAAACGGCGAGCATTGTATATGCGTGGTGTATTGGAAGCAGCGCATAGAAGACATCCGTGGAATAGATGTACATATGCGACTGTATCATGTAGCAGTCAATGACCAGG
This sequence comes from Candidatus Treponema caballi, assembly GCA_018066285.1. Taxonomy (GTDB): domain Bacteria; phylum Spirochaetota; class Spirochaetia; order Treponematales; family Treponemataceae; genus Treponema_I; species Treponema_I caballi. Next base: position 6,944 of record JAGHRS010000017.1, on the reverse strand, counting down.
TTTGAATGTGACAGCATGACGCCTTTCGGATTTCCCGTAGTACCAGAAGTAAACAGGATGGCACAAAGGTCGTCACCTGATGGTGTGTTTTCTACTGTCTGCTTATATGCTCCAGCTGGCTCAAGATTGTAGACATATGTTTCCGGACGCTTTTTATTCAATGCACGGACGGTAACGCCAAGTTCCTCAGCCTTATCGGCAAAGTAATCATATTTCTCTTCATCAACGAAAATCAGTTTCGCACCTGATGCCTTGAGCAGGTTTTCCGCTTCAGGCTCATGAAGTCCGTTATCTATCGGAACAATGACAGCACCGGCAAATCCTGCAGCAAGATAAACAACTGCCCATTCAGGAGAGTTCTTGCCGGTAACAGCAACTCTGTCACCTTTTTTCACGCCGTTTTCCGTCATCCACTGTGCAAGCATTTCTAGCTTTTTCAGTGCTTCTGCATACGTCAGCGTGATGCGGTCCGGTTCAAAAACGGTAAAACAATTGCGTTCAGGATATCTGGCTGCTGTAACACGGAACATTTCCGGCAATGTCGGCCAGTCGCCTTCAAACAGTTTTCCCCTGAATTCAGCAATGGCACGTGTGTGCTCAAAATCTTCAGGCTTTGTCTTCTTATAATCCATGCATTTATTCATGTTTTCAGAATACACCCATCATCCGTTTTATTCTAGTATTTCAATGACAAATTCCCATTTTTTGTAATTTTGCCAACGAATTATTGTTTTAATCACTTATATGACATATACTTTTACTATGCATTCCTTAAAGAAATTCGTTTTGGTACTGTCATTATTCACAGTGACAGCCGGTTTTGTCTTTGCTTCAGACACCGCACAGGCGGAGCAGCAGCGTCAGGCTCTGATAAAAAAAGCAAAAGAGTACATTGGTGTCCCTTATGTTACCGGAGGAACGGACAAAAACGGATTTGACTGCTCCGGCCTCATTTTCACCGTCGGAAAGGAAGCAATTGATATGAATCTTCCCCGTACCGTCGCCCAACTGTACGACTATGTCAAAATCGTTTCCGATGCCAAAAAAGAGCCGGGTGACCTGCTGTTCTTCAAGACCGTAGGTGACAAGATTTCTCATGTCGGCTTATACATTGGAAATGACCAGTTCATCCACGCAGCAAGTGATGGGCCGAACAACGGCGTCATAATGTCATCAATTCACGAGAGCTACTGGCAGAAAGCGTACTGCGCCGTCGGCCAGATTCTTCCCGCTACGGTGGTTGCAAAAGCCGTTGAACCAACCGCTGATGCAACAGCCAAAACCAGCGCTGATGCCTCTGAAAGCAGCGGAACGTCAGGCTTCGGAAACGCATTCAACGCTTTTCTTTCAGCTCTCACCCTGAACGGTTCCGCCGGCGTAAACTGGAGCTTTCTTTCACCACGCGGCTTCAAGCTCAACATCCGCGGCGCTACTCTTGATGTAGACTGCATCTACCCGGATGCGTCACTCAAGCCGGGTCTTGCCCTGAAAGTGCGCTGGGACCCTACAATGAACCTTGTCCAGATTCCTCTCGTACTGAGCCTTTCCACAAGTGAAAACCTGCGCTTTTACGCTGGCCCTGTCTTCACCATTGGAACGCCGGTTCTGGACGACTATGAAGAAGAGATTACCGCATCAATCTTTCCAGGCATACTCGGCTTTTCATGGCAGACAAACTCATTCGAAATGTTCGGTCTTGAAACCCGGCTTGTCCAGGATATTTCATACACCATCTTTAACGATGCAAAAGGCGCCGCACTCAGCCCACTCAATGCCTTCGCTTCCGGTTTGTACATGACGACGGGTCTTCGTGTAACCATTCCGGTAAACTGAGTTGTTTAACTTGTGATATGAAGAATTACACGTTACTTTTCGCCACCTGCTTATTGGCGCTTTTCCTCATTACAGGCTGTTCTCCGGCTTTGTCCGTCAAACTTGATGCAAACTGCGCAGTTTCCATGACTTTTGAAAGCGGAACCGGCGCTGAGCTTTCAAAAACATTCACCGCGCTTACCGGCAAACAGATGGGCACCATTCAGACGGGACCGGCAGTTTCATCGCTTAAAGCAGCCGGGCTCACCGCTTCTGGCATTTCCCAGAACGGCTCACAGTTTTCGCTTTCAACAGGCCCTGACAACGCAGACGCCATCCTTCCAAAACTTCCCGATGCCATCCGCATAGAAGGCAGCGCCGTAGGAAAAGGTTCACTTTCGTTTAACCTGTCACCAGAGACAGCGCAGTACATCATATCCCTTTTACCGGAAGAAACCGCCTCGTACACCGAGCTGTTCATGGCTCCGCTTTTCACGGGCGAAACCATGTCCGCTGACGAATACACTGATCTTGTAGCCGCAGTGTACGGACAGCAACTGGCCGATGAACTTACTTCATCACGCTTTACACTGAACATATCCGTACCAGGATATGTCACATCCGTGTCAGTTCCATCCGCGCTCAACGCAACAGTGACAAAAAACAATACAAAAGCCGTCATTTCACTGCCACTTTCCGCACTTCTTACACTCTCACAGCCCCATTCCATCCTTGTATTTTTTGACAATAGTAGATATACTAATTAGTACAAAATTTATAGATAGACTTGGGGGTCTACATGGCTTACGTTACAAATGCAGGGTTCTCAAAAGAACTTGAAGCATTTATCGATGAATGGAAGACAAAGCCCGGCAATCTTATCATGATCCTTCATAAGGTTCAGGAAGAGCAGGGATACATTTCCAAAGAAGCAGCTGCTGCTGTAGCAGAACGCACAGGCACTCAGCTTGCACGCGTTTACGGCGTTATGTCGTTTTATCACCTCTTTAAAACACAGCGCCCTGGAAAGAACAAGATCAGCATTTGTCTGGGAACTGCTTGCTACCTGAAGGGTGGCCAGGACCTTATTGATGAAGCACGTTCTATTCTTAATCTCACTGAAGAAAAAATCTCAACAGATGACGGTCTGTTCTCTGTAGAACCAGTCCGCTGCATCGGTTGCTGTGGTCTCGCACCTGTTATGTCAGTAAATGGTGAAGTTTATGGTAAGCTCACCAAGAACCAGATTGCAGGCATTCTGGACAAGTACAGAAAGTAATCTGGAGGATAACAGAAATGGAAAAGATCACACGCGAAGCATTGAACAAACTCCGTGAAGAAAAAAAGCTTGAAATGCTGAAGAAGACAAACGAAGGAAAAGTTCTTCTCGTTTGTGGCGGTACAGGCTGTGTTTCTTCAAACTCAGAAAAGATTTATGACAACCTCGTTGCTGCACTCAAGGAATTCAAGCTTGAGGATACAGTAACAGTAAAGAAGACAGGTTGTTTCGGTTTCTGTGAAAAGGGACCAATCGTTAAGGTTCTGCCGGATGACACACTCTACGTAGAAGTAAAGCCTGAAGACGCACGCGAAATCGTTGAGTCTGACATGGTTAAGGGTGTTAAGGTTGAACGCCTTATCTACAAGGAAAACGGTAAGGAAGCTGCTCAGGGTGAGGACATTGAGTTCTACAAGAAGCAGAAGCGTATCGTTCTCCGCAACTGCGGTCTCATCAACCCGGAAGACATTACTGAATACATCGCCAACGACGGTTACCTCGCTCTCGAGAAGGTTCTCTTCGAGATGAAGCCAGAGGACGTTATCGCTGAAATCAAGGCATCAGGTCTTCGTGGACGCGGTGGCGCCGGATTCCCAACAGGTATAAAGTGGGAAGCCGGTATGAAGGCTACAGGCGACGTAAAGTACGTTGTATGTAACGCTGATGAAGGTGACCCGGGAGCTTACATGGACCGCTCCACAATTGAAGGTGACCCGAACTCAATCCTTGAAGCAATGACAATCTGCGGTAAGGCAATCGGAGCTAACAAAGGTTTCGTTTACATCCGCGCAGAGTATCCTCTCGCTGTAGAGCGTCTTAAGATTGCTATGGAGCAGTCAAAGGAAATGGGACTCCTCGGAAAGGACATCCTGGGCTCAGGCTTCGATTTCGACATTGAAATCCGCCTTGGTGCAGGTGCTTTCGTTTGTGGTGAGGAAACAGCACTTCTGCGCTCTATCGAAGGAAAGCGCGGTATGCCAACACCAAAGCCACCGTTCCCAGCACAGTGCGGTCTTTGGAACGCACCAACTGTCATCAACAACGTTGAAACATGGGCTAACATCCCTGTCATCCTTACAAAGGGCGCTGACTGGTTCAACAAGATCGGTACTGACGACTCAAAGGGAACAAAGGTATTCGCTCTTACAGGTAAGATCCAGAACTCAGGTCTGGTTGAAGTTCCAATGGGAACAACACTCCGCGAAATCATTTATGAAATCGGCGGCGGCATCAAGAACGGCAAGGCATTCAAGGGCGTTCAGACTGGTGGACCATCCGGTGGTATCATCACAGCTGACAACCTGGATACACCAATCGACTTCGGTGCTCTTACACGCCTTGGCTCAATGATGGGTTCCGGTGGTATGATCGTTATGGACGAAGACGACTGTGTTGTCGACGTTGCTAAGTTCTACATGGAATTCTGTGTTGATGAATCTTGCGGTAAGTGTTCACCATGCCGTATCGGTACACGCCAGATGTTCACAATCCTTGATAAGATTGCATCAGGTAACGGAGACCTCGATGACCTCCAGAAGCTCGAAGACATTGGTCAGGCTATGAAGTCCTGCTCACTGTGTGCTCTCGGTCAGTCAGCTCCTAACCCGACACTTTCTACAATCAAGAAGTTCCGCCAGGAATACCTTGACCATATCGAAGCAAAGAAGTGTGAATCAGGTAAGTGTAAGAAGCTTCTGCAGTTCACAATCGATGAGAACAAGTGTATCGGTTGCGGCCTTTGCGCTAAGAACTGCCCTGCAAATGCTATCGTTAACAACGCTAAGGGCGAAGTTAAGGAAGGCAAGAAGCTGCCATGGAAGACAATTGACCAGAGCAAGTGTCTGAAGTGCGGTGCTTGTATGAACAACTGTAAGTTCAACGCAATTTACAAGAAATAATGAGGTGCAGAGAATGATTACTCTTACAATAAATGGAAAAGAAGTATCTGTAGAACCAGGTACGACCATTCTGCAGGCTGCACAGCAGATGAACGTTAAGATTCCATCACTGTGCTACAACAAAGACCTGCCAGCATGGGCTTCTTGCGGTATCTGCGTTGTTAAGAACGTAGACCCGCGCACAGGACGCGCACGTATGGCTCGTGCCTGCTGTACAGAATGTACACCTGGCATGAACATCGTAACAAGCGACCTTGAGCTTACAAAGGCACGCCGCACAGTTCTGGAACTGATTCTTTCAAATCATCCGTCTGACTGTCTGCAGTGCGAAAGAAGCGGAAGCTGCGAACTGCAGGACCTCGCTGCTGACTTCGGTCTGCGCCAGGCACCACGCTTCAAGAAGATTCTTAAGAATCAGCCAATCGATGATTCATACGAAGAAATCGTACTTAATCGCGACAAGTGTATCAACTGCGGACGCTGTGTTGAGGCTTGCCAGATCGTTCAGAACGTATGGGCCCTTGAGTACACAGGACGCGGTGACAAGACTGTCATCGGACCAGTTGCCGGCGTAGACATGGCTCACAGCCCATGTATCCGCTGCGGTCAGTGTGCTGCACATTGTCCTACAGGCGCTATCACAACACGCAACAAGATTGAAGACGTCTTCACAAAGATTGCTGATTCAGAGCTTACACCAGTTGTATCAATTGCTCCTTCTGTACGCGCTGCAATCGGCGAAGAGTTCGGCCTGCCAGCAGGTACACTCTGCACAGGAAAGCTTTACACAGCTCTCCGCATGCTCGGCTTCAAGTACATCTTCGATACAAACTTTGCTGCTGACCTTACCATCATGGAAGAGGGAACAGAGCTCGTTACACGCCTTACAAAGGGCGGTGCTCTCCCAATGTTCACAAGCTGCTGCCCAGGCTGGGTTGACTATGCAGAAAAGAACTACCATGACTTCCTGCCTAACCTTTCTTCTGCAAAGTCACCACAGCAGATGCAGGGTGCTGTTACAAAGACATACTGGGCTGAGAAGGCTGGCCTGAAGGCTGACCAGATCTACCACGTTTCAATCATGCCTTGTACAGCAAAGGCTTACGAAGCACGCCGCAACGACGACATGAAGTCTTCTGGCGCACAGGATATCGATAAGGTACTCACAACACGCGAGCTCGCTGCTCTTATCCGCCAGGCTGGCATCAACTTTGCTGACCTCGCTGATTCTGAAGCAGACAGCCCAATCGGACCATACACAGGAGCTGCAACAATCTTCGGTGCAACCGGTGGTGTTATGGAAGCTGCAGTCCGCACAGCATACAAGCTGGTTGTCGGAAAAGAACTCGGCGACGTTAACTACACACCAGTACGTGGTCTTGAAGGTGTTAAGAAAGCAGAAGTTGACCTTAACGGAACAAAGGTTAAGCTCGCAGTTATCCACCAGATGGGTAATGTTGATGCTGTTATCCAGGAAATCCGTAAGGCAGCTGCTGAAGGAAAGGATAGACCTTACGACTTCATCGAAGTTATGGCATGTAAGGGTGGATGTGTTACCGGTGGTGGACAGCCATACGGTCACTGCGATGAGCTTCGCGAGAAGAGAGCTGCTGCCCTGTATGAGGACGATGCAACTCACGAGATCCGCTGCTCACACCAGAACCCACTGATTACTCAGATCTACAAAGAGTACTTCGGTGAGCCAAACAGTGAGAAGGCACATCACCTGCTGCATACAAAGTACACAGCACGCGAGTTATACAACTAATTTAATGGTGCGCAAGCACCATTAAATTGTGAAAGCAAAGAAAAGGCCCCGTTGAAAAACGAGGCCACTGAAAAAGGTCTCCAATTTTAAGGCCTGAAACAAAAGCCAGATTTTTGAGAAAAAAAATCTCATAAATCTGGCTTTTGTTCTTTAAAAGAACAATTATTTGTCTTTCATTTCCTTATTT
>JAGHRS010000056.1 GCA_018066285.1 Candidatus Treponema caballi | reverse complement strand
TTTCTATACAAAACACGTCCAAATATGATATAGTTTATAAGATAAGGAGTAATCATGACATTACGTACACGCTTAACCATCATTATGCTGTTTTTAGCTTTTATCCCGCTTGCGCTCGGAGTAGTTATAGTAGCAGCCCGAGGTTATACATCGGATAAAGAATTAACTGCGAATTATGTGGCAGAGTATGACAAGCTTGCTTCATCGCGACTTCAATCTCTGTTTGAAAGCAGATCTTCTATTTTGAAATCATTTTCTCAGATTCCTGTTGTTCAGATGTTCATGTGGGACGAAGCAAAAGGAACAATGATGAACCCTGTAAAACAGGGAACGGTTGAGAAAATCATTCTTGCCAGGCATGATGGTACATATTATACGACCGGAGGCGGAAACCCGTTCTTCGGTGGCCTTGCAACATCAGACAATAAGTCCGAAAATGCAACTCTTTCCTCGATTGCCGTACGTGATTACTTCCAGTATCTGGTTACACAGAACTTCAATGGTGAAGACCGTTCTATGATTGCTGATCCGGTCATCTCTTTGAGCAACAGCCAGATTCAGGTTATGGTTGCTCATTCTGTCCGTGGAATGGACGGAAAGATTACCGGACTTATCGCAGGTTCAATTTCTTGGGATCTGCTCAAGGGAGCTCTTGATTCTCTTGAAAACGAACTTCATCAGAAGTTTGGTAATGATGCCCGTTTTATGGTTCTTTCCCATTCTGGAAAATATGTCTATCACTGGGATAAGTCTAAGATTATTCATATTGATGAAGCAACAAAAACTGCAGTTTCTCCATCCGTTCAGGACGGTGATGATGAAGCGCTGCTTGCTATTGCGGATCCAATTCTCAACGGTGAGTCAGGTTATGCAGATTATACAGATGCTGCAATGAAAATGCAGTATCTCTGTTTCTATGAACCGATTGAGGGAACTGACTTCTCTGTCTGTATGTTCCTTCCGAAAGCTGTTATGAATGATACGCTGCAGTCTCAGATTAAGTCAGCAGTAATCGTTCTGGTTATTGCACTCATTCTTGTTGCTCTTATTGCCCGTCTTTTCGGTGGTTCCATCGTCAAGCCGCTGACATCAATTGCAAATCTTCTGCAGGAAATTGCAGCTGGTGGCGGAGACCTTACAAAGCGCCTTCCTGTTAGGGGAAATGATGTTATCTCCCGTATCAGCAGCAACTTCAATGACTTCTGCGATACGCTTTCCCGCCTTCTTGGTGAGGTTCGTAAAGAAGCCGGTGACCTTGATAAGGTTTCTGACAGACTTGCGGACACGGTTGGCCAGACACAAAGCGCAATTGCCAATATTACCGATAACGCAGGCGCGCTTGCAGATAACTCCTCTACGCTTACCAATTCAGTTGATACAACATCATCTGCGATTCATGAGATTGTACGTAATATTGAAAGCATGAATAATCAGGTTTCTTCTCAGGCACGAAGCGTTTCTGATTCTGCTGCTGCTGTTGAGCAGATGGTTGGAAATATACAGTCTGTTTCAACAAACCTTACAAAATCAAGTGAAACGTTTTCTGCTCTTAAGGAAGACTCTGATAACGGCCGTACTCTCATGGAAGCTGTAATTGAGGCTGTCCGTACAACTGGCCAGCTTTCCCAGGAACTTCTTGAAACGAACGAAGTGCTTGGTACCATTACAAGCCAGACGAACATGCTTGCTATGAACGCCGCTATTGAGGCTGCTCATGCCGGTGAGGCCGGAAAGGGCTTCTCTGTTGTTGCTGATGAAATCAGAAAGCTTGCTGAAGACTCAAATGAGCAGTCAAAGAAGATTGCAGAAGTTCTGGTAGCTACTGTTGATAACATCCAGAAAGTTGTCGATGAGTCTGTTCAGGCTAACGATGCTTTCGAAACAATTTCCAACCAGATTCAGGCTGTTGACGGTCTTGTTCAGGAAGTAACGGCTGCCATGGCAGAACAGGCTGAAGGCTCAAAACAGGTTCTTGAATCTCTGCGCCAGATGCAGGATATCACTGCTGAGATTCAGTCTGGTTCCGGTGAGATGGCTGCAGGTGCAGGCCTTATTCAGGACGAAATGGATAAGCTTGATAAGGTTGCAGTTGTTGTCCGTGATAACGCAGGCCAGATGCAGAAGGTCATTGCATCCATTTCCGAAACGGTTGGTGCGGTTGGAAAACTGTCACGCGAAAACAAAGACCTTGGTACAAGCCTGGCTGCAAAGACAAACGGCTTTACTCTGTAGGCTTTGGCGGTTCCTTTGGAGCCGCCTTTCTTCTTGTTACCGTCTTTTTTTCAGGAACGGTAAGAAAACCGAAAAGGCTTCCGCATATGCCGCCCGTAATGTGAGCAAGGGCTGCAATGCCGGAGGCCGTTTCTGTTTTAAGGGATGTAATTTCGTTTCCTATATACAGAATGCAGATGAGGACAAACGTCAGCGGAATCTGGGAACGGTCAATCGTTGTGTAGGATGAAAGCAGGATCATCATGAAGACAATGCCGCTTGCACCCAGAATTCCTGTGCTCATGAAGCACGCGTTTATGACTGCAGTCGCAAATGCTGTTGTAAGCATCATGAGCGCAAGCAGCGGACCTCCGAAACGGTCTTCAAGTCCCGGGCCGAGCAGAAGCAGGAACGACAGATTGCTTATCAGATGCTCAATGTCAGAATGGGCAAAAACATGCAGGAAAAGACGCAGATACTGTGCGGGAACTTTGAAAAGCAGGGCCATCTCTGTTCCGGGACGGCTTGGTGCAATAAACAGCTGCCGGAAAGCCGGAGAGAATTTTGATTGAAAGATGAGCTCTGCAACACAGAGCAGGGCGAATGTAAGCGTAACTGGTGCATTGTAGACAATGCCGAAATATTTCTTGTTTTTCTGCATGATTTCATGTTCGGAATAAATCTTCCTTGAAATCAGCCAATTTTGCGCTATATTACTACACAGAGTTATGGCATGGAAATTTGATGAAAGCACCATCGCTGACCATAAAGTTACGGATGAAACTGCTTTCCCGGCTGATTACAAAGTGATTCTCTTCAATGACGACTTTACGACAAAGGATTTTGTCGTCGACATTCTTGTCACTGTTTTTCACAAGAATGTCTCTGCTGCAGTAGCCCTTATGGAAACCGTCCACAAAAACGGAGCTGCTGTAGTTGGCGTCTACGCTTTTGACATTGCTTCCACGCTTGCCGACCGTGTCGTAAAAGATGCCCGTAACCAGGGATTCCCCCTCCGCTGTGAACTGGAGGTTGCGTGAAACTTGCACCGCAGCTTCAGAAGGTTCTCGATTTAGCATTACTTGATGCAAAGAACCATCATCATGAATATCTGACTCCCGAACATGTCCTCAGTGCCGCCCTTCGTCTTGAAGCAGTTCATGATCTTTTTATTGTGTGCGGTGCAGATGTTGAATCAATAAAAAACGGCCTTGAAAGATACCTGACGGAAAAAGTGCCGGTGGCAGAAGGCGTTGAGCCCGTGCAGACGCTCGGCTTTCAGCGCCTGATTGAGCGCGCCGTCATCCATTGCGTAGGGGCGGAAAAGCATATCGTTGACGTTCCGGATGTCATTGCCAGCATGTTTGAAGATCCTCGCGAATACTGTACGTACTATCTGACAAAAGGTGGCCTTTCCAAACTGCGGCTGACTGAAGTCCTGAGCTTTTCAAGCTACAACTCTGAAACAGTGAATCCGGTCGCTTTCACTGATGACACCGTTCCGAACGAAGCTGAAACAGACGCAACTTCTGCTGCTTCTCCTTCGGATGCGGACTCAGCTGCAGACACTGCAGGCATAAAAAAGACAACTGACGGCATTCCGCAACGCGCTTCAGACCGCCGCACCTTCCTTGAACGCTATACAACCGACATGGTACAAGAGGCGCGTAAAGGCGCGTATGACGTTCTTGTCGGCCGCGGGGATGAAATAGAAAGAACGCTTCAGGTGCTCTGCCGCCGCACAAAGAACAATCCCATCCACGTGGGTGACGCTGGTGTCGGAAAAACTGCCGTTACTCGTGGCATTGCCCAGCGGCTTGCTCATGGTAAGGTACCTGCGCCGCTCAAGGGCTTTTCGCTGTATGCGCTCGACATGGGCGCGCTGCTTGCTGGAACCAGGTTCCGCGGCGACTTTGAGGACCGGCTTCACCGGCTTACAGAAGAGCTCCTTAAAAAAGAAAAAGCCATCCTTTTTATAGATGAAATCCACATGATAGTTGGCGCCGGTTCCGTTTCTGGCGGCTCCATGGATGCTTCAAACCTGCTTAAGCCCATTCTCGCGGATGGCAAAATCCGCTGCATAGGCTCAACAACGTACGACGAGTACGCGCGCATCTTTGAGAAAGACCATTCGCTCTCGCGCCGTTTCCAGAAAATAGACATAGCAGAACCTTCTCAAGCCCAGACAGAGCAGATTCTTCAGGGCCTTAAGAAACGCTACGAAAGCTATCACCGTGTCACATACACAGACGATGCGCTGAGTGCCGCTGTAAGCCTTTCCGTGCAGTATATCCGCGAAAGAAAGCTTCCTGACAAGGCCATTGACGTCATTGATGAAGCTGGTGCCTGGATGCGCCTTCATGCGAAGAAAGCTGCCAGAAAGCGCATGATTGACCGCGCCGCCATTGAAAACGTCGTTGCTTCCATTGCAAAAGTGTCCGCCAGCGCTGTCAGCAGTGATGAGCGCACAAAGCTCAGGAACCTTGAGGCAACGCTCGCTTCACGCGTGTTCGGACAGGAACCTGCCGTCAGCGCCGTGAGCCGTGCCGTAAAACAGAGCCGCGCGGGCTTCAGAAACCCGGAAAAGCCGGCCGGCTGTTTCCTTTTTGCAGGTCCTACCGGCGTTGGAAAGACTGCTCTCGCGCGCGCCCTTGCTGACACTCTGGGCTTTAAACTCATCCGCTTTGACATGAGCGAGTACCAGGAAAAGCATGCAGTCAGCCGTCTTATTGGTTCGCCGCCCGGCTACGTCGGCTTTGAAGATGGCGGCCTGCTTACAGAAGCTGTCAGGCGTGAGCCAAATTCCGTTGTTCTTCTTGATGAAATTGAAAAGGCTCACAGCGACATCTACAACGTGCTCCTTCAGGTTATGGATTACGGCACCCTTACTGACAACCAGGGCCGGCAGGCAGATTTCAGAAGAACAATCATCATCATGACGAGCAATGCGGGCGGCACTGACCTTGAAAAGCCGCTCATCGGTTTCGGCGAGCGCATACAGACGGCGCAGGTCATAGAAGAAGCTGTGGAAAAAGCGTTTTCGCCCGAGTTCAGGAACCGCCTGGACGCCATCATTCCGTTTCAGCACCTTGAGCTTTCCGTTATGGAAGACATTGTCAGAAGCGAAATCGCAGCAATTGGCGGCCGCCTCAAAGAAAGGCAGGTTGAGCTTTCTGCAACTGATGAGGCTGTCACGTTCCTTGCGAAGAAATGCTGGTCACGCGAATACGGCGCCCGGAATGCGCAGCGCATCATAGCGGCGGCAATATCTGCGCCACTTGCAGATGAAGTGCTGTTCGGCGCGCTCAGTGAAGGCGGCCGTGTCGTGTGTGAGTATAATGCAGAAAAAGATGATGTAGTGCTTTCCTGGTAAGCGGAAAGCCGTCTCGTGGTTAGGCCACCGGTGCAGACTGCGAATCAGTCGTCGTCAATGAAGCCGCGCTGGGAAACAAGCTCCGGCATCTCAAGCTTTTCGTACTGCATGTTGAACAGATCGCGTAAATCATTTTCGCAGTGCAGGAATGCATCCACAAGATCCGGGTCAAACGATTTGCCCGCAGCCTTCACAATCCACTCTACTGAATCATCATGCTTGAATGCCGTTTTGTACGGACGCACAGAACGAAGCGCATCGTACACATCCACAAGACCGACAATACGGCCTGAAAGAGGAATCTGCTCTCCCTTCAGTCCGCGCGGATATCCCGAGCCATCCCATTTTTCATGATGTGTATAGGCAATTTCGGCAGCAAATTCGAACGTATCCTTGTCCTCAAGAATCTGATATCCGATTTCTGCGTGCGTCTTCATAATCTCAAATTCAACAGGCGTCAGCTTTCTCGGCAGATGCAGGATTCCATCCGGAATACCAACCTTACCGATATCGTGCATTGGTGCGAACAGCTCAAGGTTGTCACAGAAATCCCTGTCACATCCCGCTTCCTGTGCGAGACGGCGTGAAAGGCTCGCAATTCGTGAAAGATGCATGCCGGTTTCGTAATCGCGAACCTCAGCAAGTTCCGTAAGCGTTTTATAGCAGCTCAGGCGTACATCCGTTTCCTTGTTGAGCAGAGAGCGCTCGTAATTGAACATGCGTCTGGCGACATTGAGCCGGGCTTTCAGTTCAGGAATTGAAACAGGCTTTACCAGATAATCATCTGCGCCGCTGTTCAGGCCGGAAATCAGATCTGTCGTACTGTCATTTGCAGTAAGGATAAGTACATAGCGGTACAGATTGTCTTTCAGGGAACGGATTCTTTCGCAGATTTCAGGCCCGGTAAGTCCCGGCATAACCCAGTCCAAAATGAGGATATGATAATAATCGCCCTTCTTGATGAGTTTCCAGGCATCGTTTCCGTTTGAGCAGACAGTGACATCATAGCCCCAGTCATCAAGACTTTTCTCAAGAAGAGTACGGACTGCATTACTGTCATCAGCTACCAGAACGCGCAAAGAATCTGGATACACTTTGTCAATCATACTTTCAAAGTACCACGAGAAAAGACCGCCTGCAACGAAAAGGTTAAGAATTGCGGGAAGATTTTGCGAAAAACTGCGGATGACTCAAAAGGGGCGCCTGCCCCTCGCTCCGAAGTCCTCGCTCGCTTCCGCTCGTTCCGGTCTTCTACGCTACCCCCTCGTCTAGGGGCTCCGCCCCTAAAACCCCGGAAAAGGCGTTTTCCGCGCGATTTCTCTGCATTTTGAAAAAACGCATTATTCGGACTTCATCGAAAGCAGACAGTTTTGCGCGGTTTCTCCGCATGCTGGTTTCTTTTCACCGCAGGCGGGGAAGGCGCTTTTTCGGCGAAATCGCGCAATTAAGCCTGTTTTCGCTGTATTTTCACAGGAAAGACTCTTGTTGTTTGAACGCCACTCCAGAAGAAAGCACTTCCAGTTTCTGTCTCACTACAGCGAAAACAACAAAAAGCGTTGTTTTTAGATGAAACGCGATTTTCTCCTTTTTTCACGCTGCAGAGAAACTGCACTTACCGCGCGATTTCTCCGCATACCACCACGCGCGCCGGTTTTGCAGAGGTGTGAGCTGTTGCATCTTTGTCGCGGCGGGGCGTTGCGGGGGCGCTTTTAGGGGGCCATGTTTTGCTTTTCGTATGTTTATAAAGTCAGTTCTGACCACTGTAGAAATGATTCAGACAGAAGAAGCAGAGCGTTATACTCAGTAAAAAACTTTCTTTTCAATTGAATACTTTGAAATTGCTGCACTGATATCCTGAATCAGTTCTGTTTCTGAGGAAGGGGCCTGATCCTGGGGAAAGAGGATGGATGGTGAAATCTTCAGTGCTGCACAAAGCTTGAGCAGTGTGGAAAGGGTAGGCGTACGCTTCATTCCTTCTATGTACACAATCATGTTCTGTGAGATACCTGATTCAAGTGCCAGTTCCAGCTGCGTCATGTGATGTCTTTCTCTTTCTTCCCTTAACCGGTTTACAACGAATTGTTCCTGCTCTTCTATGGTCATACCACTATTTTTTATGAAAAATAGTGGTTTCTACAAACGCATATAG
>JAGHRS010000061.1 GCA_018066285.1 Candidatus Treponema caballi | reverse complement strand
TCTTTGATTTTTAATGGTTCAAAGAAATTTAAGGCAATTTCTTTTATTGGCTGAATGTCTTGGATTTTTTTGTATTCAGTAAAAAACGGCGGGTATTTCAAAATGGTTGAACCGTGAATGCCTTCTTTTGTTATTTCGTTTTTGTTAAATACACCATCAACAATAATGTCGCGGATTTTTAAAAGCAAATTTTGCCATGCTATTATGAAACGACCTGTGATTTGATCACCGTTATTTTTAATGACCTCTTTTAGTTTTAAATCTCTTTTAAGGACGGCGACTTTCGCCTCGTCTAAAACATCGGCTAACGAATATTTTAATTGGACGTCATTCATTTTTCAGACTCCATTTGTTTTTTTTTGTTCTTGCTACCCTTGGGGCGGCCACCTTTTGCGCCGTTGGCGGCGCTGCTTGCAGCCTTGCGGGCGCTTGTTACTTTGCCTTTGCTCTTGGCGTTTGCGCTGATGTGTTCAACGTATCTTTTCAGATCGCCCAGAGGCAAAGTGGCGGCAAGGTGCGGGTTAGCTTCGGCGGCTTCTTGGGCTATCCGGATTTCTTCTTTAAGCCATGCGGTTGTATATTCTTTAATCTTCATCTGTAACCTCGAATTCACTGTATGCGCTATCGTAAGAAATAGAGGTTTCCGAAAAAGAAGCGGAACCTTCGCCGTGTTCGTCGTTGATTTCTTCGGCGGCAGCTTTGATGGATTCTTCCAGTTCTTCAGCGGAATCATAACAAATTGTAAAAGTTCCGTTTTTGTGGCGTGTAGAGTTGTAACCGCCGTTTACCATAAGTGCGCCTGCAATAGTGTTTATGGCATTCAGGTAATAGACTGGAGCGCCAGCTGTGATGTGTAGAATGTATTTTTTCATTTTGTTTACCTCGTTTTGATGTTTTAAAAATTTGGGCGGTTGGTGGGTCGCCCGGCCCTGGGTTGTTAGTAACATTCGTTTTTGTGCTGATTAAAGAAATCAATGAGTTTTTCTTTACCTTTGATTTGAAAAGCCTTGTTTTCTACGTTGTCGAAAATTTTGTAATAGCAGCCGTTTTGATCTACAACTTTGTATCTTTTAATCATTTTAAATTCCTCGGTTGTTGTTTCCTTTATGTCTATAATATACCTAATTATGTTAGGTTTGTCAAGGCTTTTTTATAAAAAACCTAAAAATTTTAGGTTTTTTATTTTGAAGAAAAATCTGTTAAAAAATATCATTGTTGAATGCCTTCTGTGTCACTATATTGTCTTTGTTACCCATAACAAAAGGAGTTGAAAATGGCTACATACAAGTTCAAAAAGCCCTGGAACTTTGGTTCCGAAACTGTGACTGAAGTCGAAATCAAGGAAAGCTACACCGCCGGTGATATTCGCAAGATTAAGAATGCCCGCAAGGTTGACGAAAACGGAAACATTCGCGACCAGGGCGACTTTGAATTCGCCTTGATTGTTGTCGGTACTGGTTACACGCCTACTCAGGCTGAAATGATTCCGGGCGAAGACTGGGATGATCTGGTGGTTGCCGTCGCAAATTTTATTCCGCATGGGAAGAGCGAGAGCGCGAGCTGATTTCGCACTTCCTGGATTACGAATGTAAGATTGCTGGTGTGTTTCATTTCCCGCCGTCCGAAACGGAAAAATGGACCATTGGCGAAATGAAATACTGGTTCGACCGTGCGATGGACTATCTGTCAAGCTTTGGCGAATCGCGCAAAAAGTAGGGTGGGCTCCCGGATTACCGGGGACTTTCTCTTTACCTGGCTTTATTTTGTGTGTCAAAATATGACATAAAAATTTTATATTTGGGTTATGGCAAATTCAAAGATTGAAGCGAAAGTTAAGTTTACCGAATCTGGCGCAGAGCAAACGGCCAAAAAGGTCGATAAGCTAAAAAATAGCTCTAACAAAGCGTCTGATGTAATCGGCCAGCTGAACAAAAAGCTGGACAAGATCGGCAAGGCTGCTGGCATTTCTGCAACCATTGATTCCATCAAGGCTGTTGGTAGTGCAGTTTCGTCTGTCAAGAATCTTGTCGGTGGTGCCGCATCTTCTCTTTATGGTTTTTTGAATGGCCAGGCGAGTGCTGGTGACAATGTGGCGAAGCTTTCCCGTAGCCTTGGCTTTGCTTCTTCTGAATTCGAAAAGTTTCAATATGCAGCGAATCGCGGCGGTGTAAGTTCTGAAGAGTTTACAAACAACATGAAGAAATTCACTCAGGGTGTGGCCAAGGCTGCAGCCGGTGAAAAGAACATGAAGGACCTTTTCAATGCGATGGGAATTTCTGTAAAGAAACGTAATGGACAAATGAAGTCTACTGCGTCTCTTATGCTTGAAGTTGCTGACGTTTACACGAAACTTACAAACGCCCAGGATCGTTCCAGAGTTTCTGCCGAACTGTTTGGCAGAAGCGCTTTAAAAATGTCGACGATGCTCGAAGGTGGTTCCAAGGGCCTTAAAGAATTGCTGGATCGTCGAGAAAAGCTTGGCGGTTTGCTCAGTCCGGAAGATACAAAGAACGCCGAAGATTTCGAAGACAAGGTTCTTGATGTTTCCAAGGCGTTTGAAAGCGTCAAAAGAAAAGTGGCTTACGGCCTGATGCCATCAGTAAATAAATTGATGGATAATGTTTTGGAATGGTGGGATTCGAACGGCGAAAGAATTCTTGGAAAGATTGATGTTTACGCGGATAAAATTTCTAAAAAAATTGATGAAGTGGGAATTGCACTTCCTGGTGTTGCTGAGTCTTTGGGTGTCGTCGCTGATGTTGTTTTCCAACTTGTTGAAGAATTTGGTGTTGGAAATACTGCAGTAGCTGCGATGGTTGCTGGGCTTAGCCTTGTAGCTGTTCCTGCGCTTGGTGCAATGAGTGCCGCTGCTGCAGCTCTTGGAACGTCTCTTGGAACTGCTGTGTTTGTTATCGCGGGCATTGCTGGATGGGCTGTTGCGATCAAGGAGACTATCGAAAACTGGGACTTGTTGACTAGTGCAACTTTGGATGATTGGAAGTTTGTTTTTGCTGAGATAAAAAACGAAGTAAAAGAAATTGTTGACTGGTGGCGCAAAGTTCCGGTCATTGGCAAGGCCATTGATTTCTTTAGCCCGAAGGTTGAATTTGAAACGCCCAAGAACGCAATCGATCTTGGTGTCATTCCTCAGCAATCTGTTTCCCGCCGTGTCGATACTATCCCGCAGGAACGGGACCCTGCAGGCGTCCCGGTAATGCGTCAGTATTCCGAAAGCAAGTCCACAACAACAAACAGACTTCAGGTGGATTTTACGGGAATGCAGAAGGGAATGACGGTGACTCCGGGGCCCAACTTTGACAGCAGCGTGATTGACTACACTGCCGGTTATGTATTCGGGAATTGATTATGTCTTATTATGAGAATCTTGGCAAAGTATCTGTAACCGTCGATGGCAATACTTTTGAAGCTGTCGCCGCGAGTTTTCGCGGTGCCCATTTCTTTGTGAAGAACAACGCACAGGGTGGCGGTGGCCGAAAAGTTCAGGTAAACAAACTGGCTGCTTCTGATGAATGGGTTTGCACCGATCTTGGCAGCAATATTCCGACGCTATCCATGGAATTCTACTTGGTGGGCGAGGATTGCGACAACGCAAAGAATGAACTTATCAAGGCGTGTGGTCAGGAAGGCGAGGGCCGTTTGGTCCACCCGTGGCTAGGTTCTTTTGATGCCCGCTGCACCAGCCTGGATTTTACCTTCGGCATGGACGCGCTGGGCTTTATCCGCGGCAGAATTTCATTCCAGCAGGAAGGGCTTCTTCCGGAAAAGACGGTTGTCATTGATAACCGCGGCGCTACGAAGTCCAAGGCTTCCGCAATGAAGGACGAAACGCGCGACAGCATGGCAGGATCGTTCAACGCTTCTGGCTATGGCATGAATACTTTCAACGCCGTGGTCGATTTCTCGAACAGCATTCTCGATGCCTACTTTGACATTCGACAGGTTCTTCATGTTGCCGAAGAATTCGTTTCTGAAGTTGGTCGAATCAAGGCGAATATGTCTGTGCTTGTTGCTGCACCTGGTGACTTTGCCGCCCGCGTTGTTGACCTTGTGGGCGCAACTGGAGACATGTTCGGAATCGAAGTTTCCAGCCGTGACGACCTTAACGAATTTATCGACTTGATGGCTCTTGATGTTGACCTGAGCAAGGACTACACTGGATGTGCGAAGGCTCTGCTGACGGCCGTTCGTAACGTTGCCGCGTCGATGGTTGTTGTGTCCTTGGTGGATTGCGAATTTGATTCTGTAGACGAAGCTGTGGAATGCCAGAACCGTGTTTCCGATGCCTTCGACAAGATGTTCGAAGGTGTGGAAGATGTGGAAACCTACATGAAACTTTCGGACCTTCAGGCAACGGCTATGCAGTATTTGCGCGACGTTATCGCGAACACGGCCGTGATCCTGGAAAAGGACGTTCTTTCCTGTACGAATGTTCTTCAGCTTTGTTACGATGTGTACGGTAACGTTGACCGCGTGGATGAAATTATTGCCAGAAACTTCATGCAGCAAGGAATGTTTATTTTGCCTGGCAAAGTGAAGGTCCGTAGCAAATGAGCGTCGCTGTAGAAGTCCGTTGCAACGGAAAGTCGTTCCGCGGTTTTAATTCTGTTAATGTGGTCCGTTCCATGGACCAGATCGCGGCCACTTATTCGCTGGGGGTATTCCGTGAGACTTCGGATGCACAGCCTTTTATGGTGCCGGTGCTACCTGACGATTCCGTGGAAGTTCTGCTTGATGGAGAAGTTGTTATTTCGGGCTACAACGAAACGACCACCCCGACTCTTGGCCCTGATTCCTGCAGCTGTGTCATTTCAGGAAAAGAAAGCACGGTGGACCTTGTAAAGTGCGGGTGCCCTGAGCTTGTGTTCCAGAACAAAAAGGTGGACGAGATTGTCCGTCGTATCTGTTCCGGGCTTGGCATTGGTTATTCGAGCCCGTCCGGAATTGACTTCGGGAGCCCTTTAAAATCCATTTCTGCAAAGCCAGGCGTGAAGGCTTTCGACTTTATCCGCCAAGTCTGCAAGGAACGCAGGGTGTTTCCTGTGGGTGATGGGCTGGGAAAGGTAAGCTTCTTTTCTAAGGCTTCTGGAAGCGCTTCTGTGGCTCTTGTTCAGGGAAAGAACATCGTGGCCATGCAGGGGAATTTCAGCAACGCGGAGCGCTATTCAAAGTACCGTGTTGTGTCCGCCCATGATTCAAAGGGCAAGACCTATGCAGAAGCTCTTGACGACCAGGTGCAGCGTCAGCGCGAATGGGTGGTTATGGATAACCAGGTTTCGACGAAAGAGAACTGCCTTGCCCGCGCCCAGTGGGAGGCCCACCACAGGCAGGCTGCATCCAATAGCCTGAGCGTGACTGTTATCGGATGGCGTCAAAAGCCGGATGGTCCGCTGTGGGCTCCGGGAATTCTTGTCACTGCCGAAATACCGGCGTTCGGTGTGAATGGCCAGTTCCTGATCAATCGGGTGAACTACACGTTCGGAAGCTCCGGAATTCAAAGCACGCTTCAGCTGGTGCCGCCGGACCTTTACGAGCAGGCTCCGGCATTCGCCAAGAAGAAAAAGATGAAGAAGAACATTTATGCAAGTATTGCGAAGCAGACCGGAAGCAAGCTGAGGTAGTATGGGCTTTGACAATATTTTGGACCCGATACGGGAGGCTGTTTCCGGAATGATCGCGCGGGCTGTCATTCGCTCTTTCAAGAATTCAAAAGGCGAAAACGGCCCGCTGGTTGCCATTGAATTGCCTGGTCAAGAACGCCACGAAGATGTGACGTTCATGCAGCACTATGGTGTGGCGTCCTTCCCGCCGAAGGAATCTGAACTGCTCTTGCTGTTTCCTGGCGGTTGCCGCGGTGCTGGAATCGCAATGGGTAGCCAGAGCAAGCCTGGCGACATTCCACAGCTGGAGGAGGGCGAAAGCTGCCTTTATTCGAAGTTCGGACAGAAGGTCGTACTGAAGAAGGATGGCTCCATTGTGCTTACGCCTGCATCCGGAAAGACTGTAACCGTCGAAAGCGACCTGAAGGTTACGGGCGCGGTGAACGCCGATGGCAACGTCGAAAGTGGCGGAAGCGTCAAGGCTGCTGTAAATGTTGAAGCTGACGT
The DNA here is from genome assembly GCA_018066285.1 of Candidatus Treponema caballi. Taxonomy (GTDB): domain Bacteria; phylum Spirochaetota; class Spirochaetia; order Treponematales; family Treponemataceae; genus Treponema_I; species Treponema_I caballi. Next base: position 1,434 of record JAGHRS010000061.1, on the reverse strand, counting down.
CGAAGTGAAGGCTCTTGCCTCTTCTACTTTCGTAACTTTATCTAAGCACATGCACCCGACAGCTGCAACGGGTTCTCCGTCTACTCCTACTCCTGGAACTTAATATAGAATCGGGTCTAAGGAATTTATACAAATGATACCTACAGAAAAAATCCTGCCTACGTTACTGATGGTAATAGATTTTTTAGCGGCTATTCCTTACGCCGTTAAATGTGACTTACGACAAACGGTGTACTGGATTGCTGCTGGTGTGCTTACATTGTCTGTTACTTGGCTATGAATTACGGCTTACCATACATGGGAAGTAAGAACGCTATCGCGGAACAGGTGGTGGCGTGTATTCCCCGTTGTGGCCGTATTGTAGATGCTTGCTGTGGGGGGGGGGCTATTACGCACGCCATGGCCGCTTCCGGGCGTTTTGGTGCCGTTGTAGGCTGTGATATAAACCCCGCTGTTATAAAGCTTTTGGATGCGGTTTACATTCATAAAGGACAAATTGATTATGATAAGCCGCCGCTGTGTTCTCGTAATGATTTTTTGAATAGCATCGAAAGAATAAAGAACAATTCTTTTGATATTGTAGACTGCTTGAATAAGTATTGCGCCAGCTTTGGAAATTCTGGTAAAAATTATATCTATGGAAAAGAAATCGAAGAGTATAAACTGACCGCTGAGCTGATGCTTACTGGGCGTACTTTGAATGATCGCCGCCGGGCGTATTCCAAGTTTGTTAAAATGGTTGTTCAGGATGAATGGCAGAATCGTGTTCAACGTATAGAGGAACTTCAGAGAATAGAAGAACTAGAGAGGCTGGAGAGGCTGGAGAGGCTGGAGAGGCTGGAGAGGCTGTCGTTATTTGACGTTGATTATTCAAAATTTGACTGCGCTTATTTTGACATTCCATATAAGAATACTGCTAAATATGATTTTGAATTTGATTACGAACGTTTTTATGATTTGTTTTTGAGTCTTCCGATTCCTGCTTTCTTGTCTGAATACGATGCCCCGTTTACGTTGGTTGCTGAATTCGACAAGTGCAGTATTTTGGGGAATAATTCCAAGATGATTAAGGGCCTAGAAAAACTTTATTTCAACGGTTCAAAAGAAAAATACAAGGAACTTATGGGCCCTGAATATCAAGAAAAGGTAGAACAGATGGCTTTATTCTGAATTGTTATTTTGTCATTTTTTGACACAAATTATTATATTTAGGGCATGAGCGACTTGGCCTTGAAACAGACTAGCAACTTAAATTATGACCTTGATTTTGACGGCCATGATCTTGTGCTTTCTGAATCTCTTGGAAATTCCGTCGTCATGTCCTTGATGGAATTCGACCGCGAGAAAAAGCCGAAGTCTGCAGAGATTGGCACCGTTTTCGGTGGCTGGTGGGGTAACGCCCTTGAAAGCTATAATCTGGGCTCTAAGCTTTGG